>JBKJKE010000216.1:0-28604 GCA_046597605.1 Limisphaerales bacterium
TTTCCGGTGGAATGCCAATTGGCATTCACTCTGGGACCTCCAACAGATTTTATCCCGAAGGGATATTTGATACTAGCCCAGCGGCTTTAGCCCTGGGAAAAACGACGCATTGATTAAGTTCCGAAGGAACGGCTGAATGGGCCTTTGTCCTATGTGAGTTCCTATTTGTCCTTTTGTCCCTTCCTTCAACCATGCCAATCGCTAAAGTAATGCAGCTGATAAAGGGAGGATCATCCAAGTGGGTGCATGAAACCTTTGCCGACCAGCGAGCGTTAGACGATTAGTTTTCAGGAGGAGTTTCTGACATTTTTGAGGAAGCGCAAAATTCAGGTCGACGAACGGTATCTTTGGGAATGACTCAGCCGTCCCGTCGGGACTCTGACGCAGCTTTGTCGATTACCCATGGCTCAAGCCAATGGGCTATTATCAAAACTCCCTCCGGGAGTGGCTAAATCGTATTCCACTGAAAATAGCGAAGAACCTTCAATACTCCGGCTCATGCGGTGCCGCGTTGGTCATCACCTCCACCTTGAACTTCTCGGCCTGGCGGATCACCGGGATGGTTCCGCCCACGTAATATTGGCGCAGCGCAAACAGGAAGAGCAACACCGCCACCCAAATCGCGACCTTCTTCGCTAATTGCAACTGCTGGACCCGTTTATTGGCTTCTACGACTCCCGAATCCTTGTGCACCTGCTCGAGTTGCTGCTTCACATGACCATCGATTTGCGGGAGAACCGCGTTCCAGTCCAGATCGGGGTGTTTGTGGAAAGCGAGTCGATAGGATTTCGAGTTGCACCCTTTCCGCGCGCAATATCCCATCCGCAATCGCTTCAGCTTGCCCTCTTCTCCTGTGTCGGGATCAATTGCCTCTACCTGCATCAGTTCCCTGCCGTTGATGAAAATCCCGCACTGCACGCACTCACAGAACATGGATTCTCCCAATGCTCCAAGTTTCTCGGGTGAAGCTGAAGCAAACGTCTCAGCCAATGCGCGGCTCACGCGGACCAGACTGGAAAGCTCCTGTTGGCGAGCAATAAGAGGTTGCATGAAAGTGCTTATTTCGAAGAGGCCAGCGGCAGCACCGGAGGCACAGGTTTGTACCACATCCAATCTTTAGTCGGTTCGTATGGATGATACGGATCTTCCGTCAGCGATTTCGTAAAGTCGTGAATGCGGACGTGGCCGTCCACAAAAAGTACCGGCGAGTAGAAAAGAGCGGGAGCAAGCCGCGGATCCGCAAATTCTGATTTCACCCGCCGGCGATGCCATTGATACCATTGCGGCTCATAGTGGGGGGTGATGTGGTGGCAGATTTGCGGTTTTGCCGGTGGCTCAAACATGAGGATGAAGCGACTCGGATCAGGAAACCATGTTTCCGTTTTACCGAACACGCTTCCGGCGACCGGCTCGAGCGTGACCGGAGGAATGAATCCGTCCGGACGACCCGTATTGAATTCGTAGCTAAACCCTCGATCATCCCACGCGGTGGGAGCCAACCGCTGTTCACATTCTGATTCGCAATCCCGCTTCCCCTGGTCTTCCGGGCAACGCCAGACCTGGGACGATTTAATATACGTATACAGGGAGCGGTTGGTGGCGAAACCATATTTGTTAGTCCAGCACGGGATCTCAGCATCTTCCCCACCCGAGATTCGCCGAACCCTGGAGCCATTATCGTCCCACATCATTTTCCCGGCCATCCCGATCTGGCGCAGATTGTTGATACATTGCGTATCCCTGGCCCGCTCGCGCCCGCGACTGAGCGATGGGAGCAACATACTGGCGAGGATCGAAATAATCCCAATCACCACGAGCAGCTCGATCAACGTAAAAGCGCTTGCCGAAGCCGATGACTCCTGGCCTGTTAATGCCCCCGGTGAGAGGAATTCTTTTTTCGTATTCACAAATTTTCCCGTTGATTAAGCGTGCGGAGCTAAAACTCAGAACCCAAAGCGGTCGCGTTTGCAGCGTCATACTAGCAAAGCGTTTCCCGGCAGTCTACGGTTTGAAAGAAATCACCACAGAACGTTCAAACTAATTAAAAGCAGCTGCGCTCCTGCGGCCCACGGCCATTTAGTTAGGGCAAAGCAGAGGCACGGTAAGGCTCATGAAGCGGAAGCTCCTGCTTCCTCAAACCGCGGGACTGGACACCAGGAAATATCGCCAAACAAATTGTCTGGCCAGGAACAGCTCGCAACCGTTGCCGAAGCCCGTGAAGGTATTAGGAATACAGTCCACAGAAGGGAACAGGAAGCAATCGGAAGAATAACTACAGCTGAAGACAACAGAATTTAGAAAGGATCCGGCCCCGATCACTCCTCGTCGAACTTGCGCTTGAGGAGCGCTTCGATCTCGTTCAAGGCAGCAGTGCCATCGTCGCCTTCAGTGAAAATCGTGATCTTACTACCGGGACCAGCGGCCAGCATCATGAGGCCCATGATGCTCTTGCCGTTGACCTTCTCACCGTCTTTTTCAACGAATATATCGCACGTAAAACGGTTCGCCGTTTTCACGAACATGGCGGCAGGGCGCGCGTGAATGCCCAGCTTGTTCTGGACGGTCAATTCACGTTGCTCTGTTTTCTTCCCGGGTTTCTTTGCGACACTCATCGATTTTAGCGCGGTAAAGGTATTTTCAAACTTGCGAATTACAAGGGTTTATTACCTGTCATTTGTGAAATCAACCGCTCGTTTAACTCTTTGGCAGCATTGTAACCCGACTGTTTCAATTTTGTCTGAAAAGCCGCCACTTCAATCAATCGGGCAAGATCGCGTCCCGGGCGGACTGGAATCGTGATGTGCGGAATATCCACGGCAAGGATCTTGACGTATTCTTCTTCCATCCCGAGGCGGTCGACATCTGGAACCTCGTTCCAGGACCGAAGACTCACTACCAGGTCCACTCTCTTCTCGGAACGAATGCTTTTCACACCAAACATGGCGGCGACATTGATAATGCCGATGCCGCGAACTTCCATGTGGTTGCGGGTCAACTCAGCGCTCGTTCCCACCACCTCGCGACCATCAATCAATGTCACCCGAGTAATATCATCAGAGACGAGACTGTAACCACGATCGATCAACGCGAGAACCGTTTCACTTTTGCCGATGCCGCTTTCTCCGCGGACGATCACTCCTATCCCGAGGATATCGACCATACTGCCGATCTCAGTTCCGCGCGGAGCGAAGAGCATCTCCAGGGCAAGGGTTGCCAGGTTGATAAACTTCATCGTGATGAAGGGACAAATGAAGACGGGAACGCCCACTTCTTCAGCCGTTTTGAGCAGCATCTTGTCGGGTTTGATATCCCGCGAATAAACCACGCAGGGAATCTTGAAGGCGAAAAGGTCCCGATAACGTTGCTGCCGCTCCTGGGGTTTTAGCGATTTCAGGAAGGTCGCCTCGGCGTTGCCGATGACCTGGACGCGCTTGTTGGCGAAGTAGCGCGTAAAGCCGGCGAGCGCAAGGCCTGGGCGATTCACGGTTGGCTCGCGAATCACTCGCTTCAGCCCGGTCGCACCGGCGACCAGCTTGAGTTCAAGAGCACTGGCTTGTTCGGTGTAGAACCGTTCAACTGTAATGACGTCTCGTTTCATGCAGGGGAGAGATGGCTACCTGAATTCTTCACATATTGAATTCAGGACCCAGATAAATTTCACGGGCTTTCGGATCATTCACCAATTGATCGGCCGGACCTTCATAAACAACTTCGCCTTTGTGAATCAAATAGGCGCGATCCACCAACTTCAACGTCTCGCGAACATTGTGATCGGTGATCAAAATTCCTAGACCGCGTTCTTTCAACCTTCGAACAATCTTTTGCACTTCATAAACCGCAATCGGATCAATGCCACTGAACGGTTCGTCCAACAGCAATAACTTCGGGCTGGTCACGAGTGCGCGAGTGATCTCGAGGCGACGTTTCTCGCCACCACTGAGAGTGTAGGCCTTGCTTTTGGCCAAGCGTGCCAGGTCCAGTTCATCCAACAAATACTTGAGTCGCACGGCACGCTCTTCCCGAGAAACGTCGCAGGTTTCAAGGATCGCGAGAATGTTTTGTTCGACGGTCAATTTCCGGAACACGGAAGGCTCTTGAGTAAGATAACCAATGCCCAACCTGGAACGCTTGTGCATGGGCAGGCTGGTGATCTCCTGGGAATTAAACAAAACCTCTCCTTTGTCCGGCTTCACCACTCCCACCACCATGCTGAAGGTGGTGGTCTTGCCCGCGCCGTTCGGCCCAAGCAGGCCCACAATCTCCCCTGCCCCGACGTGAATCGAAACCCCGTTAACAACGCGACGACCGCGATACTCTTTTACCAATTTGTCGGTCCGTAACAGTGAATCTTCCATAAGTCGTTTTGCGTGCGGATCAAATCAGTCTGGTTGAATCTCGAAAGGTCCTCTGGCGCTGAACTGGCTACTGCTCGGTTCCCAGCGCAGGATTTCAGCTTCACGGATAATGTAACTATTCGTTTTCCCTTTCGAGTCGACCTCGGAGTTTCGGGCAAGCGGATTGCCAGTGATTTCAAACAGCTCTGCCCCTTCCTTAGCCACATAAACTGCGCGCTGGCCCGTCGCCCAACTGCTCGCCTGCTCCACTCGCACCTGCTGCTGGGCGAGCAAACTCTCCAACTGATTGGTCTTCCCGAAATTCATGGTCACGAGTTCTGCTGTTAATTTTTTGCTGCTGTTAGTCAGCTTCTCGATAAGTGAGACCTCGCGTTGCGCGAACAAGCTTTGGATGGTCCCAGTCAGGATGGAGCGCTGGATAGTCATGTCTTCACAGAGCAGAGTGCGACTCGCTCCAGGGGAAAGGCTCTGTGTCATTGCCACATTTCCTTTGGCAATGATCGTTTCCACTTCGTTGCTGCGAATCAAAACCTCCAGATCATCGCATGTAAGGGAACTGGGAGCTTTCCCGTCCTGGAAAGCTGCGGTCACCCCCCCTTTGAAAATGGCGACGTTCGTGCGAAGGAGATAATTGGCAGAACGAATCTCCATGAATTGATTGGTCGCACTATTCACTGGAAGGCGAAGCGAGGCGTTGCCTTCCGCCCGGAACGTCCTATTGGTCTGGTGGATGGTGATCGCATCACCTTTGCCGATGGTATCGCCCGTCTGCCAAACCGCATTTCGCGTCAAAAGAAGAACGCCGGTTGCATCATCGAACGTTGCTGTATCGGCGGTTGCGCGTGTTTTATCCGCCGGGCTCACGATCACGACATTCGTGCGGGCAAGAAGGCTGCGTGCGGGACGATTGGTGGTGGGGAGCGCAATCTCAAAGTACTCCGCGGCAATGTTCACGAATTCATTTGTAGTAACCACCGCAGGCTTCTTATTGCTGTCGGTTGGGATGAGACCAGGAGATGCCATGGCATTACGTGGCAGCTTCATCTCTGCGTTGGTCAAAGCGTAAACAATGTTCTTTTTACGATCGAAGATAAACTGTTCCGCACGACCTTCGTTCTTCGTGTCTTTCCAGACGGGACTGCCCGAGAGCTTAATCAGCTCGTTCGTTTGATCACTCCAGTAATAGGCGTATTGACCGGTGGCGACGCTGCCATCGACTTTGCTTCGTATCCTGACATCTTCGCGGGCAACGATATCTCGAACCTCGTTGGTGCCTGAGGGAATGATCACTCGCAACGTTCCGGAAGTAAGCTGCATCTCCGGATCTTCCACGCGCACATTTTGTTTGTAATTTGCCACGCGCTTGTCCGGTCCATCGACTTCCACCGATACGAAATGAAAGTAATCGGAAAATATATGTACGGGCGGAAGGAGTTGGCCAGTCGCACTCTCCCTTCGAATGGTGGTATGGACGTTGTTGGATATCTCGAGGGTTGAACCTCCCTTGGTTCGCTGCACGATGAACCCCTTACCCTCAATGATGTAATTGGTAGACGCATTGAAGGCTTTGAGATTTCCTTCGGACCACGCCTTTCTATTCTCGTGATCAAGGAAGCTTTCCGGCGCCTCGATGATAACTTCCACATCATTTGTTCCACCTGGACCAAAGCTGAACATCTGGAATTTCGTAGCAAAGATAAGCCCCTGCCCGCCCGGAACCAGAACGCCCGTATCCGCTAAAATGTGAGCTTTGAGTTCCGTCCGATCCCATTGATGCAAATTAATCCCCTTAGCACTGACATTGCTCGGATCTTTGGCGAAAACAAACGATGCGCCCAATCCGAAAACCATCGCAACCAATAGAACCTTAAAAAATCTTAAACTCATTCAGTTCATTTATGGACGAAATCCTGCACGATCGCATTCCACTTATCTTGAGCTTTCAAAATAAGTTCCGCGATCTCTCGCACCGCACCTTTGCCCCCGTGCTTCTCCGTGATGTAATCCGCAACATCCTTGGCCTCCGCAACCGCATTAACCACTGCGATCGCCACCCCCGCCTTTTTCATCAATCCAACATCGACGATATCATCGCCGACATAACAGACATCGGCGAAACTAAGACCGGATCTCTTTAAGAATTGTTCAGCGGCTTCGATCTTACTCGTCTTTCCCTGGAACAAAAAATCCACCTTCAACTCGTTGGCGCGCTTTTCAGTTACGACAGATGGCCGGTTGGAAATCCATCCCACCTTAATTCCGCCTTTTTGCAACAGGATCTGACCGAGTCCATCCAGGATATGGAACTGTTTGATCTCCGACGTTTCTGTGATGAACACCGTAGCATCGGTGAGAACGCCATCCACATCACAGAGGAAAATTTTCACCTTCGCCAATTTCTTCAATAGAGCGGGAGTGAGCGGGAGGCGACGAGCGGAGTTTGGTTTGGTGGTCATTAGCGAGCGGCGAAAAGTTTAAGGAAGCCAGCGATCAACTTGGGCATTTCGGCCAGCGGGATCATGTTGGGCCCATCGCTTAAACCTTTGTCCGGGTCCGGATGGGTTTCGATAAATAAACCATTTGCTCCGGCCACAATGGCACAACGCGCCAGCACCGGGGCGAATTCACGCTGCCCGCTGGAACGATCTCCTCCTCCACCTGGAAGCTGAACGGAGTGAGTGGCGTCGAAGATCACGGGATACCCATAGCGGCTCATGATCGGAATGGAGCGCATATCCGCCACGAGGTTATTGTATCCGAATGTTGTGCCCCGCTCTGTGAGCATGATTTTCTTGCCGCCGGCCAGCTCGGCTTTCTTCACCACGTTCGCCATATCTGTCGGAGCGAGGAATTGCCCTTTCTTGATGTTGACGATTTTGCCCGTGCGAATGGCGGCATCGATTAAATCGGTCTGGCGGCAGAGAAATGCTGGAATCTGCAGAATATCTACAACGCCAGCAGCCGCGTTCGCCTGCTGTTCGGTGTGGATATCCGTCACAACAGGCAACTCCAACTCACGTCGGAGTTTAGCGAGGATGTTCAAGCCTTCTTCAATGCCTGGTCCGCGAAAGGAACTGCCGGACGAACGATTGGCTTTGTCGAAGCTCGCTTTAAAGACGTAATTAAAACCGAGTTTGGCCGAAGTTTTCTTCAACGATTCAGCCACTTTGAAACAAAGCTTTTCGCTTTCGATCACACAGGGACCAGCGATCAGCGTAAGCTGACTTCCGTTTACCAGCGACTTCCAGATTTGCGAGTCATTCAACACGAGGCGCTTTCTATCAGCGGATTTGCTTAATGTAAACATTCAGGGAAGTAGCCGATTGAGCGCAGGTCCTGCAAGCTGACCTGGTTTTGCATAAAAAGCGCACACAAAATGCAGCCATGGCATTTTATGTGAATAAGTTCTTACATTTTTATGTTCCTTTTTCGCACTACACCATTACTCTAGCCTCGCATCCACAATAAACGTCCGGCGAAAGGGGAAACTATGACGAGAAAAGAGTTCGAAGCCTATCGGCTATCGGTTGAGAAGGAACAGTTCACACTTCAAGCCTCAGATCCACTAGACTACGGGGTTCAGAGAATTGAGTTCAGAAGACAGAAACTCAAAAAGCTGATTAACGCAGGAAAAACCATCGATTCAAAAACAGTCCAGGCAAAAATCGTTCGTTGGAAGCGACAGCTGGACCGCCTACAAACATCAGAAACCCGCATCCGCGGACTGATGCATGACCTGTCCGGAGCAAGACTACTGGTCTCTGCCGCCGGGTTCACCAGCCCGATTTATCGGGATAACCCGCCCGTCGCCCGAGCTACTTTGCAGTAGAAAACTCAGCCCTCAATCAGGTGAAGACGTAGGGAAAATGGACGAGAGTGGCGTCGTGTCTGCTTTATTAATTTTCGCAGGAATGCATTGATCTGTATTTGTTATGTCCGACGCCATTCGAGTTCTTATTGTTGAAGATTCCGAAGCCGATGCGTTGCTGGTGATTCACCAACTTCGCTGCGGCAATTACGTCCCTGAATTCACGCGGGTCGACACTCGCGAGGGCTTTCTCAATGCCCTTAACTCACAGAGCTGGGATGTGATAATTTGTGATTATCGCATGCCCGGCTTTGATGGAATCACCGCCCTCCGGCTCTTCAAAGAAACAGGCAAAGACATCCCTTTTATTATAGTTTCCGGCATGATCGGAGAGGACGTGGCGGTCGGAATGATGAAGGCCGGAGCTCACGACTATCTGCTAAAAGATAATTTAGCCCGGCTCGTTCCCGCCATTCAGCGAGAGCTGCGTGAAGTCGAGGAACGCAGGGAACTTCGCAGAGCCGAAGCGGCTCGTTCCCACCTCGCAGCAATTGTTGACTCCTCTGATGACGCCATCATCAGCAGCTCGATCGATGGATATATCCTCAGCTGGAATTCCGCGGCGGAACAAATGTTTGGGTACACCCCTGTCGAAATTCAAGACAAACCGGTGACCAAGCTGATCCCGGAAGAGCAAGAAACCGAAAGGTTGCCCATTCATCGTAAAGTGATTCAAGGGCAGCAATTTCGCCGATATCGCACTCTGGGAATACGAAAAAATGGCCGACCTTTTCATCTTTCGCTCACCATTTCCCCGATTCGAGATCAATCTGGTCAGATAATCGGCACATCGACCATTGCGCGGGACATCACCGATCTTACGAAGGCAGAAGCAGAGCGGGAAAAGATCCTTTCTGAACTGCAACTGGCTCTCTCGCAAGTAAAGACTTTGAACGGGTTACTTCCGATCTGTGCGGGATGTAAGAAGATTCGAGACGACAAAGGATATTGGCAGCAGGTGGAGATCTACATCAAGCGCTACTCCAACGCGGAATTCACCCACGGCTTTTGCCCTGATTGCATGCGTTCATACTATCCCGAATACGCGGCGAAGCTGGAAAAGATCGCGCAGTAACGAGTTCCATTTCTCTTAAGGAACGTGAACCGAGGTCGAGGTGCCCGTAGTGCTTCAGGTCACTGCCGTAACAGCCTATCGCTCCAGCCATTGTAATCACCCACACGTCGATTGCTCCTGAATCCGAAAGGGATTCCAGCACAAAGCCCATGGTTGCGAGGCGCGAGCTACCATGGGATGAGTAAAAAGGACAACAACCACAACGTGGTTGCGCCCACCGATTCAACCGTTGCCAATGTGTGCGGAATTTGGGTAGGGCCGTGCCGGTAAATGGAGAGGAATCAATGCTCTTTTACCGTGGGAATCCGTCTCAGCAGAGCTTACCAGGTTCCATCCACCAACAAAGAAGTCGCATCCTTTGCGAGTTCATCGGCCAGCAGTGGGATAGCCTGACGCTCCGCGCTATCAAGATCGGCACCGACGCGAATGGAGGTCCGGCCAGTAACCGCACGATCCAGCAGCATCTTTCCAGTGCTCCGATCAACCGCAGTCACCCGTGCAGTCATGTAAAGATAATAATCGCGCACCGTTCGGACATCGCTCGGTTGAAATGAAAGTTCCGAGCGGCGGAAGTCTGTAATCACTCCGTTTACGATTACGTCCCCTTCATCCTTCGTGTTCAATTCGAACGTGCCATCCTGTTGAAGCCGTTTGCGTAAAGCATGCGTGGTGTAATCCGTCAGGCGGGCTTCCAGCGTTTCATTGCGGAAAGGATTTACCTGGATCGATTTTTCCCGAGCGACTGTTCCATTGGTTGGGCCGAGTTTGTAGCCGGCACAGCCTGAAAATGTCACCGCAGAACTCGCCAGTAATACCGAGAGACAAATTTTTTGCAGGATGGCTGAATTCAGAAACCGCATGGCAGAAGTGCGCATTATTTCTCCTCAAGACGACGTTTCAATTCATCAATACGCAGGCGAGCGAGGATGGCCATGGATGAATTCGGATCTTGCACCAGCACTTCATTGTAATAAATCACGGCGCCTTCGTACTTCTTCCGCTTCTCGTAGAACTTGGCAATCTCGTAGCTACCGCGCGCTTGTTCGTAACGCATGCCTTCAATCAAAGTCTGAGCGTCGCTGACCCGGACGTCTTCGGGATAAAGCGTCACGAAATCGGTGAATGCAGCAATCGCCTGTGCGGCAGCATTCTGATCGTATTCAGCCGTGCGCGCCTGCTTGTGATAAGCCATCCCCGCTTTGAACAGCGCGTCGGAAGACACTTCCTTGCGATCGCTGTAGCGATCGGCCGCCAGTTCGTAAGCTTTTACAGCTTGTCCGTATGACTTCTGCTTTTCGCGGGCAGCGCCAACGTCCAGTTGTGCATTTGGAGCGACATCGCTGTAGGGGCCGTTTTTGACGACTTTCGTCAACATGTCGGCCGTCTTGTCCATCGATGGGAAGAACGGGATGTAACCCCACAATTTGAACCATTGCCCATCAAGAAAGCGCAGGGCGATCTCATGCTGGCGTTCCAACACTTCCTGGTAGTTGGAAGCCTTTGGATATTTTTGCAACAAATCCTGGTATGCTTTGAAAGCCTTTTCGTCCTGCTTCTTGGCCTCGTAAGCGCGACCTAAAAGATACTGCCCTTCCGGGGCGTAATCGGAAAGGGGCCAGACTTTCACCACGCGACGTGCTGCTTTGAAAGCGATGTCATACTTCCCATCGTCGAAAGCGGTTTGGGCTACTTCCAGTTGATCCTTGGCCCGAGTGCGGGTCCACTTCCCTTCTCCGTCGGCTTTTTCATAGGTCCAACCTTCTCCAGGGCGAAACACCAGGGGTGCAGGCGAGATGGATGGAAAAGCCAGGAGGCAGACTAAAATGAGTAGAATTTGAACAGACCAACGCTTCATGCGGCGGTGAACCTAATGGGTTCAGAAATTCAAGTCAATGAACGTGTAGGCACAGCCGGCAACTTTCGAAATTCAGGAATCTCTCCGCAGAATGCTACCGGCTACGGCAAATTAGACGGCCGCACAACGTGCGTCGACACCTATCCCGCGGATGGACCTCGTCGCACACCGTGCGTCGCCACCTATCCCGCGAATGGACCTCGTCACACACCGTGCGTCGCCACCTATCCCGCGGATGAACCTCGTCGCACACCGTGCGTCGCCACCTATCCCGTGGATGGACCTCGCCGCACACCGTGCGTCGCCACCTATCCCGCGGATGGATCTCGCCGCACAGCGTGCGTCGCCGCCTATCCGCGGATGGACGTCGTTGCACACCGTGATTTGTCGCTGCACCCGAAACTTGACCCGGCAAACGATAACTGCCAGAGATAACCCCATGAATCACCTCTTCGTTCCGCTGGCTTTGATGGCCACAGCGATGGCCGTCTCCGCTAAAGATTATCATCTGCACTCTTTTAAGAAGATTCAGCTCACCGATCAGTTCTGGGCGGAGGGGGCGAACTTTGGGGATTTCAATAAAGACGGTAAAAAGGACGTCGTCTCCGGTCCCTTCTGGTATGAAGGGCCCGATTTCAAAACCCGTCACGAGTTCTATCCTGCCACAGAAAAGTTCAAGGCGAAGAAGGCAGACGGTACGGAAGAGGAGATCCCCGGCTTCGAAGGAGCGCGCGGCGTAAACAATACTTACTCGAAGAACTTCCTCTCCTACTCCCATGATTTCAACCAGGACGGCTGGGATGATATTATGGTACTTGGCTTCCCGGGCGAACAATCCTGGTGGTATGAGAACTCCAAGGGAAAACCGGGACATTGGACACGCCACGTGGCGCTCGACGTGACAGACAATGAGTCTCCCGCTTTCGCCGACCTCACTGGCGATGGCAAACCTGAGATCATTTGTTCTTCCAAAGGCTTTCTTGGTTATTCTGCTCCGGACTGGAATAACCCAACCGGGCCCTGGACCTGGCATTCCATTTCTCCTGACAACAAATATCATCGCTTCACACACGGATTGGGAATCGGCGACGTCAATGGTGACGGACGGGCCGATCTCCTGGAACGCGACGGTTGGTGGGAACAGCCCGCCTCTCTTGCAGGTGATCCACTTTGGAAAGAGCACAAATACCCTTTTGCCCCGGGGATGGGTGGCGCACAGATGTATGCGTATGACGTCAACGGAGATGGGCGTAACGATGTCATCACCGGATTCGCCGCCCACGGTTACGGCCTCTCGTGGCACGAACAACTTGCCGACAAGAAAGACGGTGAAATCTCCTTTAAGGAACACATCATTCTCGACAAGCAAGGCAAACGAAACAGTTACGGCGTCTCCTTCTCTCAACTGCATGCCATGGATCTGGTGGATATGGATGGCGACGGGCTGAAAGACATCATCACCGGAAAACGCTTCTGGGCACACGGTTCCAAGGGTGATCCAGAACCCAATGAAGCCGCGGTCCTCTATTGGTTCAAGCTGACTCGCAACGACGACAAGAGTGTGGCATTTGTGCCACACCAGATCGATGACAACTCCGGGGTCGGCACGCAGGTCGTGGTAAAAGATTTCAACGGGGACAAAATGCCGGACATCGTGGTGGGCAATAAGAAAGGAACCTTCGTTCACATCCATGAACAGAAGAAGGTCAGCAAGAAGGAGTGGGAAGCTGCACAACCTAAAACGGTTGTGGAAGCTCCTGCGGCAGCGGCCAAATAGGTCCGAAAATTTCAGAGGGCGATTCACTTTGAATCGCCCTTTTTTGTGCTTACATGGCTACCACACTCCCAGTGAACTCTATTGACGCCCCTGCTCAATCAACCTTCGAGCCTCTTCCACATGTTCTTCAAGAACCTGCAACCGCACTCCGCTCGCAGTTTGAAAATGATGAGGCGCAACACCCGAAGAAAATTCATCCGGGATGAACGAGGGAATACCGGCAGCTTCAAGTGACATTCTCAAGCCCTGCGCTTCATCCAGACTGGAACAATTGGCGACTGTAATCATTTGCATTTCTTTACCCTTTCGAATTGTGAATCAGAGACCGCGATAAATGCGTTCCAAAGCAATGATCGAGTAGGCAGTCACTAAGGCCGGATCTTTCTCCCACCAACGCCCGTTATCGTTCGCCCACGAACCGTCGCCTCCTTGCAGGTTGATTAACTTCAGCGCGAGTTCCTTTCGCCAATTAACGGTCTTTCCGTCCGCCAACTTAATCTCCTTCACATCAAGGATGCTGAGAGCTTTGGCCATCGTGTGATAATAATAATACAACCCCTGCTCTCCCATTCCCGGGTTTTCGGCAAGTGTGTAATTCTGCTGCAGCCATTCATACACACCTTTCACGCGGGGATCATCACGCTTCAGGTCGGCGTAGATGTAACTTAAGAGCCCGGCGTAACTGGAGCTGCCATAAGAGCGCAGTGAGACTCGCCCAGCAGCGTTCGTTTCGCCACCTGCCATGCTGTGTCCCGGATAATAAACGAAGCCACCTTTATTCTCTGGCGCATCAGAAACCCAGGGCTGCTTGTTGTGGGAGGATTGATTCTGGCAATTTTGCAGAAACTCGATCGCAGCGGCCCAATTCAGATCCTTCTCTGTGCCCGCTGATTTGTCTTTCATCGCTTCCCGCGTGTAATACATCGCTTCGAGTGCGGACAGGGTGTTGGCCATATCCGAGTGTTCATACTTGGAGCCATAACCAACTCCTCCATCGAACACATTGTCTGTTTTGCCCGCCTCGCCGAAGTCCCCTTGCAACCCGATCAAAAAGGCCCGTCCTTTGCGAATGATCGGTTGATACTTTTCATTCCGGGCAGCGGCAAAAGCTAATAGAGAGAGCGCAGTGTTGTGCGTCAGGTATTCCTTTTTGTCGTAAATACTGCCATCGGGCTGAACACATCTTTCCAAATAAGCATACCCGCGCCGAACAAAAGAGGGTGCAGCGCCTTCCCGTCGGGAAGGATTCCCTTCGACTGCGAGCAAGGCCAAAGCGGTGAGCGAAGGCTGATCGCCCGTGGACCAGGTTCCATTTGTATTCTGATTCTTCTCCAACCACGCCAGGCCCCGATCAATCGAGCGTTGCACTTCGTTCTTGATCGAGAGTTCAGCTTCACGCGCAGGAGGTGTCGGTTGCGCTGCGATCGCATAGATCGGAGCGAGAGAAACAAGCATGGCGAGCCAACTGCACCGCAAGGTCTTCCTGGTATATTTAATCGCTTTCATTTATTCACATTTCAAAATTGAATTTCAAACTTTACTGGACTGTTCAAGGGCGGAACTGAGTTGGAGTTGACCTGCCATATCTCGTCGTTTTCACGTCCGGGTCGCGGATTGTTAATCAGCGCCAAAGGATCAGACATAATCGAAATCACCAGGCCATCACGTTGTGCGACCAAAGCTCCACCGTGAACCTGTGAACCATTATACACCCAGGCACCTTGTGACATTCTTTGTCCCGTGCTTGAATTGAGTACACACTCCTCCGCACGCAAACTCTTATCTGAACTCGCCGATGCCCAACTCAACGATAAAGCGGTTTTCTCCCCCGGAATCTCTTTTGTATTGAACTGCTGAACCGTGAGATTTGTCCCTGCACCTTTCGCACCGAGCAGCAATGCCGCAAGATGGATGTGCATTGGATCCACGGTAGTTCGAAGCACGCTCTCGTGGAGCTTCCCCACCGACGTCACTAACAGATATTCTACGGGACCGTTGGTCATATTCAGGGTCGCAGGGAATGTGATGGTTCGCTCTTCCTTGTTCAACTGAACACTGCCCACCTGAAATACTCCGGGGGTAAGTTCTTTGATGATCGGTTGGGAGAATTGATTCGTCCCTGTGGGCTCCGCCAAAACGGGTTGGATAAAGGGAACCGCAACCCCCAGCAGGAGGAAGCAAGCGCCGAGAAAGAATCGATGACCAACCCTTTTCATTTCAATCCAATATCGTAGCACGCGATTTCAACCATGTTGCGAATGAATAATTTCCCTTCTGACATGGCCGGGTGATTCCAGGTTTTTCCTCGAATGGCTTGAAATCGACTCAGCTCCTGGTGCCCTTCGGGAGTTGCTTTTACCAGGGCCAACTGGCCATCGCCCGTGAGAATAATGAGGTGCCCACTTGCCAGCACCAATTGACCATAGCCGTAACGGCCATCCTTCCATTTTCGGTCGCCGGTCTCGGCGTCGAGACAAACCAGAATATCTTCATCCAATCCGTAAACGAACCCTTCATGAAAAACCGAACTGCTGAATTTGTTCTTCATGTTCTTGTTTCGCCACACCTGCCGCGCCACGAATTTTTCTCCGGTTCGAGTTACCTCCACCGCCAGGGCACCAGTTGCGTATCCACCCGACAACATGAATCGATTCGTGCTGAGCATAACCGGTTGTGCGATGTTTCTATTTCCGGCGTTAACGCTCCAGGGATGTTCCCAAAGCAATTCCCCTTTCTCGACAGAGAGACCGACAACCCGCTTTTCATTAACAATGATCAACTGCCGTTGGCCCGCTAGTTCAACGAGCATGGGCGAACTGTAAGTCGCTCCATCGTCGAGCGCTTTCCAGATCGGTTCTGCATTGTTTTTGTTGTAAGCAACGGTCGACTTCGCGGGAGCTCCTCCCGGGGAAAGGATCAGCATATGTCCAACAATGAGCGGTGACCCCGCGATACCATACATTAAAAGATCCCCAGCGTTCTTCCGAAGAATGTTTTCCTGCCATAAAACTTTACCATCGCTCGCCTCGAAACAGATGAGTTCTCCCTCTGCACCGACCGAATAAAGTCTGCCATTATCATAGGCGGGAGTCGCCCGTGGACCTTCACCCCCGAGCGGTTCATCGAAACGAGCGCTGTAGCTATGCGCCCAGGCTTCTGATCCATTCTTGATATCGTAAGCAACCACCACCTCCTTATCGCGCCGCTGTTCAATCGTGAAGGCGAGTCCCTCCGCAATTGCAAACGAGGCATAGCCGGAACCACACGGTTGTTTCCAAAGAGCCTCCAGGCCAGTCGCCGGCCAGTTGGTCGAGATGGGTTGCTCGTCGTAGATACCATTGCGCCTGGGTCCACGGAAGCCATTCCAATAGGAGGATCCCCGCCGCGTGATATTAGTTCCTTCTGCTTTGGCAGAGGAGGTCCGATGCGCTTCTACCGCAGCGTAGTTCGGAAGAGTTTTCGAAAAGGTAAGCACCGGGGGAAAGCCGCCCTGCCATTCCAATTGCAATGGCCCAAAGTAGATCAGAGCGCCAAGGATCGCTCCGACATAAAGCACCGAGTAGAACAGGATGCCGATGGTCCCGAAAATCTTCCTTCCGAATCGCACGTCGTGATTGCGCCAGAGGTAGATCATTCCCAACGGAGGAAGTAGATAAGTGGCCCAGCGGATCTTTTTCATGTGAGGGCAAACGGCATTACTTGCCCGCAGCTTGCACGTTTAGGAAATGCTTTAAACGAAATACTTTACTCCATCGCTTCGCTCCCACTCGGCATTCGACAAGAGGCGCTCTTTTTCCTAGGTTCCTGCGAGTGAAGATTTTGTTCATCGGAGATATTGTAGGGGCACCCGGCCGACGTGCGGTGAAAGAGCTGGTCCCCCTCCTGGTGAAGCAGCACGGGGTCGACGTTGTCATCGCAAACTCCGAGAACTCGGCCGGCGGCTCTGGAATTACTCCGGCGATCGCCAAAGAGATTTACGATTCGGGCGTCCACGTCATTACGATGGGCGATCATCTCTGGGATCAAAAAGAAGTAACCATCTTGTTAGAGAACGACCCTCGTTTTGTGCGCCCGCTTAATTACCCAGCTGGGGTAATTGGCCAGGGCAGCACCATCCTGCGACTGGATGGCTTACCTCCGATCGCCGTTATGAACATCCAGGGACGCACTTTCATGCCGCCATTGGAGAATCCCTTCCTGACTGGTCGCAATGAGGTCGAGAAGTTGCGCCTGACAACGAAAATCATTTTTGTCGATTTCCACGGGGAAGCCACTTCAGAAAAGATCGCCTTTGCCCGCATGTTGGACGGGCGGGTTTCCGCAGTGGTGGGGACGCACACACATGTTCAAACGGCGGATGAGCAAATCTTTCCTGGCGGCACCGCCTTTCTTTGCGATGCCGGATTTACCGGGCCGCAAACCAGCATCCTGGGCCGCGAAATCGATCCCATTATCGAACGTTTTCTCGCCAACACCCCGCAACGTTTCGGCGTTGCCTCCGGCGATATCAAATTGCACGGCGCTTTGATCGAAGTAGATCCGGCGACGGGCCATGCCACAAAGATTCAACGCATTGCGGAAGCGCTTCAGCCGTAGAAGCCAGATGTCCAAGATTAATAAATCTCAATGGGATTTCGGTGATGAACTCTTTCCGCAGGAAGAATTTCGCAAAGTCTTGTCGGTCAGTGACATCACAGCTCAGGTGAAACGTCTGCTGGAAAAACAGGTCGGCACAGTCTGGATCACTGGAGAGATCACCAACTTCCGCGCCCAAAGTTCCGGTCATCTTTACTTCACCCTGAAAGACGCCTTTGCCCAATTGAGCTGCATCTTGTTTAGAAGCGAACCGGTGGAAGACCGTTCTATGCTTGGCGATGGGCAGAAGGTGATTGTCCGCGGTGAAATCACGGTTTATGAAGCAAGAGGGCAATATCAATTGCGTGTCACCGCGATTGAACTGCAAGGCATCGGGGCACTTCAGATTGCATTTGAGAAATTAAAACTAAAGCTGCACGCGGAAGGATTGTTCGCACCGGAACGTAAACGTCCCCTGCCCCGTTTCCCGCAACGGATAGGCCTGGTCACCTCTCCCACGGGCGCGGCGATCGCTGACGTGTTGCATGTCATTGAGCGACGCAACCCGGGCCTTGAAATTATCTTCATCCCATGCGCCGTCCAGGGAGGGCCAGCGGCCGGGGAAATCGCCTCGGCCATCCGACTGCTCAACCTGTTCGCTGAGAAGAACTCTCTCGACCTCATCCTGATCACCCGGGGCGGAGGAAGTCTTCAGGACCTCTGGGCATTCAATGAAGAAGCGGTTGCGCGCGCTATTTTTCATTCCAACGTTCCTATCGTCTCCGCGGTAGGGCACGAGATAGATTTTACGATCAGCGATTTCGTCGCGGATTTCCGCGCCGCAACTCCCAGCGCTGCTGCAGAACTCATTACGGAAGGTGTCTTTTCCAAGTATCGCTTCGTCACGGAGGCTCGCGACTGGTTGCGTCAGAGAACTCGCCAGCGATTGGAAAGGGAAAAACGAAATTTAGCTCAAGTGAACCAACGATTGAGCCGGGTGCATCCTCGCCGGTGGCTCAACGAGAAGCTTCAACACGTGGACGATTTGCAGATCAGCTTGCAGCGTTGCGTGAAACACGATCTGCACAAATCCGCGTTACACGCGAAGAATCTGCAGGAACGACTCGCTCGTGTTCATCCTGAACGCCTGCTCAAAGTTCGTGGAGAAGTTCTGCATTCAGAACGTCAGCGCCTGCATGAACAAGTTCGACGCCAGCTCGAGAAAACACGCAACCGGCTTGAACGAGTTTCCATGCGTCTCCAACTGCTCTCCCCGGAACACGTTCTCGCTCGGGGCTATTCCATCACTCAAAACAAGGCGTCCGGGAAAGTGCTGAGGTCAGCAAGTGAAGTTGAAGCAGGACAACAAATCATTACCCGCCTCCAGTCGGGAGAAATCCTTAGCACCGTTCAACCCGCGTCACCGGCTCCTTCATTGAAGCCCAATCCCCAGCAGTAACTCTGCAGGAGGCAAAACCATGCACCAAGCTGACACCCCTACCGCCCGCTGAGGTCGCCCTGTATCGCAGCCCCTACCCTTCCGCTGGACCAAGTTTTTTTGTGTTCATCTTCTCGCCTGATGCATCTATGGGGAGGGTTGCCTGATTGGCAATTGTTCGATCAGGGCGATGATTAGGTATGACAAAAACAAAGTTCAAAAAGAAACCAACAATGATCGCAGCTCTTGCAGCCGCCGCCCTTGTGTCCGGTTGCCAGACAAACTCAAACGGAGACATGGCTGGAACCCGTTTTCAGGAACTTCCAGGCAATATCCAAAGCACCGCTCGTCAGCAAATTGGCGATGCTGAAATCGTCGATGTCGACCAGGAACGTCGTTCCGGCAGCATGGTGTATGAAGTGACCTATGCTGCTGCCGACAATAATCGTCAGAAGATTCACATCCGTGAAGACGGAGCCATTCTTGAAAACACCGCTCACAATCGCAACTGGACTGCCGGTGTCGATAATACCGCCGGCCCCAATCGCGAAGCACAGGTCGAAGCCCGCGCTGGAGATTTAAGCCTTTCGGCAGACGCCGCTGGTGCACAATCCCGATCCGTGAACAGTCGGTTTGATGCTGATGCCGATGTTTCCCGTGAAGCCGCCGGCGCAGAGATCAAAGCGGATTCCGATACAGACATTCGTAGCGAAGAGGTCATTCTGGTCAAACCACAGGTTCGTGGCGGTGCTGAAGCACTGACCCAGGGACCTTCTGCCAACCTGGATGCGCGTTTCGATGCCGACGCTGATGCAGATCTCTCTGATGATTCTGCTGGTGTCGAAGTCAAAGCTGACACAGATCTGTCGGACAAGGACGCCAGCGTCGAAGTAGCCACTTCAAGCAGCGATGTTTCAACCGAAGCAGCCGGAGCTGAAGTGAAAACTGAAATCAACACGGATCTGTCCAAAGATGCTGACTCCAGCACCGAAATCCGTCGTGAAACAATCTCGGTTGAACCAGAAGCCCGCGGCGGTGCTAAAGCACTGACCGAAGGCCCGTCCGCCAACCTTGATGCCAAGGTGGAAGCCGACGCAGATGTTTCCAATGATTCTGCCGCGGTTGAAGTGAAAGCTGACACCGATGTCGCTGACAAAGAAGCAACGGCCGAAGTCACAACTTCCAACGATGTTTCGACAGACCCAGCCGGTGCTGAAATCAAAGCAGAAGCAAAAGACACGAGCGCTGAAATCCGTCGCGAAACGATCCAGGCTGAACCTCAAGTTCGCGGTGGAGCCCAGGCTCTGACCGAAGGCCCCTCTGCCAACCTTGATGCAAAGGTAGATGCCGACGCGAATGCGGATGCCGCAAGCGCCGAAGTCAATGTGTCATCAGAAGCTGCTGGCGCAGAATCCAGCAGCACACTTGAAACGTCCGTACAGCCGACCCAGGTCCGCATGGGCACGCTGCCCACCGCAGTCCAGAATGCAATCAAGACCCGTGGCGGCAACGCTCAAGTTAGCGAAATCAATCGCAAGACCGTCTATGAAGTGAAGTTCGCAGACGGACAACAAGCACTGATGGTTCGTGAAGACGGAACAATCGTTGAAGCTAACAAGTAAGAATCGCCCACACGGTTACGTGTGAAACAGGACCGCCGGCTGCATTTAGTGCAAGCTGGCGGTTTCTTTTTGGGCTTCCGGCGGAATTATTATATCAGTTGTTTTGATGTTCGGGATGGCTGCAGGACGCATGATTTCCATCATGCGAAGCTTTGATCCCTAAGAGATCCTGCGGTTCAAAGGGTCCGTTAACGACCACCCGATATTCGCGAGCATCCGCATTGATCAAGGAATCTCCAGGCGAAAGCCTTTCCAATAAAGGAATCTGCTTTCCCTGGGAAATGCAGACGAGATCAAACAGGCGATCACGTTTCCCTTGCGGATCCACGGCTGCATCAAAAGCCGCCTGTGCATGTTGCAGCGCTTGATTACGAACCCCTTCCGGGGCCGCAAAAAGTGCACACGCAATCAGGTTGCCCGCGAAAGGATCACTTTCATTTTTAAACCGGTCTCCCAGCATGGAGAACATGTCTGGTGTTAGTTGCTCTTTATGCAATGCGAGCATCTGGTATGTGAAAAGCAACACCTCCTGGTCTTTAGCTGTTTTAGAGATTTGCCAAATCTCACCCAGCAGAGCACTTGCGTGATCCGGGAAGCGCTCCGTCAAATCTGCCAGCGTCACCACCCCGCTGGTTTTCACCTGGGGGTTCGGATCGGATTGAGTGATGCTCAGGATTGCAGCCAGCACGTCGTCCCTCATTTGAGGAAAATCAGCCATCAGATGCAGCATGATATGTTGCCTTTGTTCGAAAGCACTATCTTTAGCCAGCTCGATGGCCGTTTTGATGATCTCCTCGTTTTCCAGCAACCCCACTTCGGTTCCAGCGAGGACTAAAGCGAATTGCCGCAGCACATGTTCATCCTTTTCTGATCGCATGAACTCGATGAATTCTGAGACTCGTTCAGGATGAGCTTCGATGTAGGCTTTAAGGGCGTCACACGCCGCCTGCAATCCGTCATGATTCTCCGCCGACAAAGCTTTTCGAAGCGCTGCGATTTCAAGAGTGTCGGCCGGATTGGCCACGTATTCCCGTTTCGGCAACGCCGATGCGACCCGCTCGTTCGTAGCATTAGAGCTTCTCTCTTTAGATGCCTCCGCCGCCTTCGCGACCGGCGGCAAAAGGTTGACCGGTTTTGTTTTTGAATCGCGGGTGGCGAGAAAGATAACGGCTGCGAAACCAACGATAGCAACGAGAAGTAGGGGCTTTTTCATAGGGACGGGCGTAGGGGAAATTACCGGAACTACAATGTGTTATGAAGCTCATTTTAACGAAAAAGGTCCATCCCGCCTTCGCAGGATGGACCTTTTGTGAAGGATTACTTATTGGTCAATCGAGGCCGAAGAAACTTCAACGACGCGATAGGAACCGGCATTGTTGCCGTTTTCCAACACCACAGATTCACTTGAGCTGGTCGCCACGATCGGCTCGCCCACGTTGCTCCAGGTTTCTGAACCAGAATCTTTGAACTGAACCTGATAAGTGGCACCCGGCGTGGCATCCCATTGCAGACTGACACTTTCGCCAATTGCCACGGAACTATCTCCCACAGACTGAGTTGCCAGTGTGTCGCCATAGACTTCGACCGTGACGATCTTACCATCACGTTTGGTCTGGTAACCCCCAGGAGGGGCATCTTCAACGAAGACGGCGATTTCATTGGTTGTTCCAACAGCACCAACCGTCGGCGTCCAGAGGAACGATCCGTTGGCACTGTTGATGGAGGCATCCAGCGGAGCGCCTTCTTCCAGGCCAAAGATCAGCGGGTTGCTTTCCGGATCCGTTCCACTCGCGGTGAATGCGAGGGTGCTTCCGGCTTTCATGACAACGTTGCCGGGCAATGTTGTGCTCGTTACAACTTCGAAGTTGTCGATATACACGGAGTAAGCTCCTGTCCCGCCTTCACCCTTGAGGATGAGGTGTTCCAGAACCTGCTGCCCAGCGGACATGATGGAGTTGCCGGTCAGCGTTTGCATCGGTTCAGTCTGGAAATCAAATTCCAGCGTGGTCCATGTGTTCGCCGCCAGGGAGCGAACCGGAACCGGTGTGGTGCCGACTTTGCTCGAGCAACCCACGTATTCAATAGTCCCGGTCGTTCCGCCATTGGCCCCGTTCTCAGCGGTCGTTCCCGTTTCGCGAATACCTAATCCCACCTTCAATGCTTTCGTGGTGTAGATATCGAATTTCAAACGGGCGCTCGCATTGATCGTCGGGTTCGGCAGGAACGCGGTGTTCAACGTATTGAGACGGACCCAGTAATCGGTCGTGCCGGTTCGGAAGCTCCAATCAGCACGAAGTACTTTGCTTCCTGCGCGGGAGTTTCCAGCCGGGAACGTGCTGGTGATCGTCGTGTAGTTTGTCGCTACCATGTCGACGTAGTTGCTGGTGGTTGATGAATTGGATGGTTTCTTGAACAAGACCTGCTCATTGGCCGTTCCACTGGCAAACGACTCGAAGGTGAACAGTTGTTCAGTGACACGCGCCGCGCTGAGGCTCAGGGTCGGTCCACTGTTGGTCGCGGAGACCACAACCACCAGGGTCAACTCGTCCCAGAGGGCGGGAGTGCCGTTGTCGGAAACCCGGATGGTCAGGTAATTCGTTCCATTCGCATTATTCGGTGTCCAGGTCAGCATTCCGCTGGCGGAATCCAAAACGAGGCCCGACGGCGCCACTGGCATGCTGTAGGTCAAGGTGTCCGCTGGGACGTCTTCGTCGATTGCAGAAGCCTGATATTCGAACGTTTCACCCGGAGTGATGAAAAATTCTTTGTAGAAATAGACCAGGCGCGGAGCGGTGTTGATTTTATTCACCGTGATGGTGACGTATTCCACATCGCTCTGGGCAGGCACACCGTCGTCCGTGACACGGATACCGATGATGTTGGTGCTTGGGCTCTGTGCCGGAGTCGGCGTCCATTCCAAAGTGCCGGTTTTGGAGTCGATGCTCACCCCTTCAGGTGTTCCGGCTTCGAGGCTGAACGTGAGGTTCTGCACAGGAATGTCGATGTCGGTTGCACCATTGGTGAGGACGATCGTTTTACCTGTATCAACCACAAAGAGTGCGCTCGGAGCCACCACTTCGAAATTATCGACATAGATGTTATAGATGCCGGAACCGTCAGCAGGGACCAAAGCAAGATGTTCCAAAACACCTTTGCCACTGGCGGCTGCAAGGATGCCGTTACCGGATCCAGGGTATGCCACCACGGTTTCGCTCGGCAGATTGAATTCGAGCGTGGTCCAGGTGTTTGCCGCGATGGTGCGAGTCGGGCTCGGACTGCTGCCATTCAACGTTGCGCCCACCCATTCAAGTGGTCCAGTCGTTCCACCATCCAGGCCGACTGCAGCGGAGGTGCTGGTTTCACGAATACCGAGAGCCACCTTCATCGCACGATCAGAGTAGATGCTGAAGCGCACTGTATCAGAGAGGCTAACGGTCGGGTTCGGCACAGAGTTACCGGGGTTCGTGCTGAACGTTGTGAAACGCAACCATGGGTTTACAGCTGTCGCTTTGAAGCTGAAGCTCGAGGACACCGTACGGATACCGTCAATACCTTCCGGAAATTCCTCGACTGTGGTAGTAAGGTTCGGAGTTGCATCGAGGTGGTTCGTCGTGGCCGACGAGAAACTTGGCTGACGGAACATGATGGTGCCGTTGTAGGCTCCTGCTCCGAAGCCTTCGAAGTCGCTGATTGGCTGCGCCCGGAAAACCGCAGTTCCAACGTGCATGACCGGCGCGGTGTTCACTTCTCCGACCGACACATTGAAGGTCCGTTCCGCCAGTAACTGTGGCACCCCATTGTCGCGCCCCTGCACAGTAACCTGCACCGTTTCGCCACCCTGCTCTGCGTTCGGAGTCCACGACATCACACCAGTGGTGGAATTGATGGTCATCCCTTCCGGAGCATTCACGAGGCTGTAGGTGAACGTATTTGCGGGAGCGTCAGAATCAGTGGTCGAAGGAGTAACCGTCAAGGTGCTGCTTTCGGATACGGCCTGGTCAGGAATCACAGCAATAACTGGAGCGGTGTTCACTTCCTGGACGGTGACAGTGATTGTCTCAACATCGTTCGACGCTGGTGAACCATTGTCCGTCACACGCACGGTGATCGGATAGCTACCCGGACCTTGTGCTTCAGAGGGAGTCCAGCTGAAAGCGCCCGTCGCACTGATTGCCGCTCCGGCCGGAGCACCGGTTACAAGGCTAAAGGTCAAAGCTTGTCCTGCATCAGGATCTGTGGCGGTCGCGGTGAATGACAAGGCAGCGCCTTCCTGAGCTGTCTTGTTTCCGATGGTTGCGAGCAGCGGAGAATTGTTGCCAATACCAGTAACGCTGACCCGGATCGTTTCAAAATCCTGCGCGCCACCCTGATCGGTCACACGGACGGTAATGTTGTAGTTTCCGGCCTGGGCAACCGTTGGGGTCCACTTGAATTTACCCGTGCGTCTTTCGATGGTTGCTCCAGCGGGAGCGCCTGCATCGAGCGTGAAGGCCAACGTATTCTGAGCCACAACCGCGAAGTCGTCGAAATAGACTGCGTAGGCACCAGAACCACCTTCACCACGAAGAATCAGATGTTCCAACACCCCCTTGGTGCTAGTCTGCGGCAAGATGCCATCGCCCGTGAAAGCAGCCTGAGGTTCGAACGGAATGTTGTAGCTCAGAGTGGTCCAGGTATTCGCAGTCACCAATTTGTTCGGAACTGGATTGCCGCTGATAACGTTGGTCACTCCAACCCATTCGATTGCACCCGTGGTGCCACCATTTGCGCCATAGGCAGCCGTGGTGCCAGTCTCACGGATTCCCAGGCCGATTTTGATGTTCTTGCTGGAATGAATCTTGAACCGGAGGAGCTGATCCAACGCGATCGTCGGATTAGGATTGGTCTGTGTGTTGAACGTGTTCAACCGCACCCATGCGTCGGCCATGCCGGCCTTCAATCCGAAACCGACCTTCATGGTGGCCGTACTTCCGTTGCCGGTTGGCTGGTTGGTGCGGATCAACGAATAATTCGTGGAAGTATCCTGGAAAGCACTGGTGGAAGCGGAGTTGAGAGGCAGATGGAAAAAGATTGTGTCGTTTTTCGCACTTTGGTTCCAGCTCTGGAAGGTCTGGAAGGTGGTGGTGGTAACAATCTTGTTCGGATCAGTTGCCGCTGCGGTGAAAGCCAATGTGCTGCCGCCTGCAACCGTTTTGGTGCCAATGGCAGTCAACACTGGAGGAGCGTTGCCGGTTGGAGAACTCGCCGTATTGGAATAGAGGGAGTTGCCATTCGCGTTGTAGGCACGCACGCGATAGTAATAGGTCGTGTTGGCTGCAAGACCAGTATCCAGGTAGGTGCGAACACTGGCGGTGTTCGTGGCGATCTGGGTGAACGGTCCAGCGGCCGCGGTCCCGCGTTCGATCTTAAAGCCGGCTTCTGCGCTCGCGTTATCGGTCCAGGTGAGGTTCATCTGATTCCAGGTGGTAGCCGTATTGCCCGCTGGAACAGCGGTCAAACCGGTCGGAGCCTGCGGCGGAGTCACATCGTTCGCTGTGTTGGAGTAAGCCGATACACCAGCGGAGTTGTGGGAAAGCACTTTGTAGTAAAACCGGCGGTTACCGCTCAAACCGGTGTTGCTGTAGGTCTTCACATTGGCGCCAACAGTGGCGATCTGTGCAAATGTGACATTGTCGGTCGAACGGAAGATACGGAATCCTGCTTCGTTATTGGAATTGTCCGTCCATGAAAGGTTAATCTGCACGTCGGTTGTGGCCGTCGCCACCAGGGCGGAAGGCGCGGCAGGTTTGACCTGCGCGGTGACGGCATTATCCACCCCAGACCATGGAGAAGTATCCTGGCTGTTTTGCGCACGCACATGGAACCAATAGCGAGTGCCCGCAGCCAAACCGTTCACGGTATAGCTTTCCGTATTGGCACCCAACGAAGAGGTCAACGTTGTCCAGGGACCAGTGCTGGAGGAGCTGCTGCGCTGCACGGTAAAGCTGGTTTCAATGAAAGAGTTGTCGTTCCAGGTCAACTTGATGGTGTCATTGTCAACGGTCGTGGCATTCAGTCCGCTCGGAGCACTGACTTCCGTGATGCAACCACCTGCTGCACTGGAGGACCCACCACTCGGCCACGCGTTGTGAACATGCGTGTCATGGCCTGCGTAACCGGGGCCCAGGACTTCCACCGCACCGCGATCACGGCAGCGTTGATTGAAACTGCGCCAGTAAGGATTACTCGAGCTCACACCACGTCCATTGATCGAGCTAACGTCGAAAGCTGTTCCGCGATAGTGATATGAACTCGAGCTGTGATCCCCCCCGGCGTATTCAGTCACCAGCATCGAGTAGCCGTAAGTGGTGGCCAACGTCTTGATCGTGCTCAACATTCCCGAATGAAGCCAGACGTAGGTCGTACCAGGATCCGCGTACCAGCTCGTTTGTGCCCGCAAGCATTTCGCGGTGTCGACGATGTTTTGTCGCGCCGTCGAAGCAGAGGCTGAAGTGCCCGATGTATGATACGTCAGGTTGATTACCTTGGCACTGTCTCGAATCCAGATGGCATTCGCTTGCCTCCCGGATTGTGCCTGGGCCTTAAATACTCCAGGCAGGAGAGCCAAAGCCAGGGTCGCCAGGCTCAGGTGGGTTTTGAGTTTCATAGGGTTTGTATGTGGAACGGGTACGTTTGCCCGCAAATGCCACAAAAGAGAGAGCACCTGCGCGACGGGTTTCATTGGGAACGGACAGATGTGTATCAGAGTGTCCGGAAATAGGTCAACGCGTTAAGGAACAAGACAGGATGCTAATCGTAACTAACACTTGAAATCCTACGCCCCTGTGCCAGAGACACACAAAAGGGTACGCTTTCGCGAAGAAACACTTTCTAGTGGACTCGCCCGATTCCCCTGAAATCCTAACGTCCTAAGCCGGAACGATGCAGTTTGGAAAGGGACTTAACCACGGATAAACACGGATGGCCCCAGCGCGGCGAAGCCGCAAGGACGGACCGCGGTTGTGTGCGAAGCACCAGCCGCAGCGGATGGAAACGGGGTGGGAGATAGGAGTGATTGAGGCTGGCTACCGATGCAACGTGCTGCGGCTGGATCCTTCGGACACAGCCGCGGTCCGTCTTGTCGGGGATTCTTTAGAATCCTGTTATGAATGTGCGCTTCTTGAGGATAGTACAGATTGGGATCTTCTTGAATCCGCTCTTCCTCAGTGAATTAAACCACAAAATCATCCAGCATCAAAGGACGCGGCGATTTCCCATCAGCAATCCCAATATCCAATCCGTGTCCATCCGTGGTTAAAATCCCACAACAAAAGAGCCGCCCGATTGCCCGGGCGGCTTTGCTATTATCCTCATGTTGGGATTCTCTATCGTCTACAATACGCGAGGTTCGGATCGTTACGCAGTCACAACCGTGACCACTTCCGATTTCGCGGATTCGCCCCCGCTGTTTACCGCAGAGATCACGATCTGAATCGTCTTCCCGGCTGGCAACCCTTCAAACAGGAAGTCGAGTGCATCGCGGCTTTCCACGAAAACGAACTCTTCATCCACACCCAACACCTTTTTCCAGACCCGATAGGATACGGCGCGTTTCGATGCACTCCACTTGATCAAGGCCGACGTTCCCATGAGCACAGCGCTCAGTTTCGACGGAACGGTTGGCAGCGAGGCGAAACCGGGACGGTTGAATCCAACTGTTTCCCACATGGCCGCAAACGGATCGAACGACACGCGCAGCTTGTTGAGTAACGTGCGCAGCTCCTGGTTGAGCAATTTAGCCTTCGCATCGCGGGCCTGCGCCAGGGTGATGACGGTGGCCGCAGCCGCGTCAACCGCCGCAATGCGGGCAACAAGGTCGGTCGCCAGGGTATCGAAACGGGCCGCATTGATGTCGAGCGCCTCATTTTCATGTGCCGGATGCGCGGCAGGGCTGCATCAAGCTCGGATCAGGCAATGAGAATAGGGATAGGCTTGTGTTTTCATGAGTGTTTATTTGCGGGGCAGGGGCTGAGTGAGAAGACGGATGGTATGGTTTCGAT
>JBKJKE010000007.1:0-9729 GCA_046597605.1 Limisphaerales bacterium
TCTGAAGACTACTCCCACCAGCCGCCCTCATGCGCGCACTGATTCGGTGAAGGGCGATAGACCGAAGACGAACAGCTCAGTTCAAAAAAAAGACCATGAAAACAAAGCAAACATCCAATCAGAACAAACAAGTTAATACTGGTTCAGAGCTCCAGAGCCGATCCGAACAGCTCTCTTCCGAAAAGGCATCCGACGACAAGCTCCTGCGTTTAGATTACGACCTCCGTCGACAAAACCGGACACTTCCGACTGACAAGGTTCTCTCACTGCTCCAGCAGGAAGCACCGCGTTTCTTTGAGTTGGCCGAAGTAGTTGGCAACTGGGTCTGGATCCAGTTTGGCGAGAAGCAGCCGAGGACAGTCACCGCCGTTCTCTCCCAGCTTGGTTTCCATTGGAACAACAAGCGCCAGGCATGGCAGCACCCCTGCGGCCAGCCGATGCAGACGCCCGCCTCCTACGATCCGCGCGAGCGCTACGGCTCGAAATTCCCAGCCGACATGCGAGCCGCCTAACACCTGTAGCGGTGGTCTACGACCGCCGCATTCTTTTTATGAAACCTACTTATACCACCGAGCCGCGCACTTTCCGCATTGTGCGTTTCTACCACCCGAGCGTTGGCCGACGCCCGCGCACCATCAAGACCGGCCTCACCGAAGCCGAGGCACAAGCCCACTGCGAGCGGGAAGACACCCGTCGCAAGGGCGTTTATTTCGACGGTTACGACCACATGAAAGTAACAAAACCATGAACAACAAAAACGAAAACTTATATCCACACGGTATCGACCCTGAAATCCTAAGCCTGTTCGACACCATTCACACCTACACCCGTGCGCAAGCAGTTGCCGACGGAGTGCAGATCGAAGTCACCAAGACCGCACAGGAAGCCGGAATCAAATTTCCGGTTTTCATCACCCGCTCAGTCTTCGAAGCCTACGTTGTAGTTCCGGACGGAGTGGCAGGCCAGGACGAGGCCGGCCGATTGTGGGACATCATCTGGATG
The DNA here is from genome assembly GCA_046597605.1 of Limisphaerales bacterium. Classification (GTDB taxonomy): domain Bacteria; phylum Verrucomicrobiota; class Verrucomicrobiia; order Limisphaerales; family JACDHS01; genus JACDHS01. The sequence goes on from JBKJKE010000007.1 coordinate 1,003, forward strand.
CTCCGCTATGCAATCCAGAATAGCCGCGAAGGTGCAGACCGCATTGCAGTTCCGCTCTACGTCCGGAACGACAACATCCGCGCCCGTCAGGTGAAGCTGATAGCCGTTTGCAGCGCACTCGACATCGACGACCCGCAGCCAGCCATCACCGTGATGCTCCCTGACGAAGACTGACCAAACCAACGGGCGGAGGAAAACCCTCCGCCCGATTTCTCATCATGAAACACTTCTCAGATCAAACTTTTCTCCCGTTCGAGCAAACCATCCGCGACACCGAGCAGGCCCAGCGTGATGCAGAGATCGCCGCCAAAGCAGCCGAGCGAGCCGCCCGCGAAGCAGCGAAGGAAAAAGAAGAACGGGAAAAGGACTCCCGCCGTCGACAGCGCGCCGAGGCCTACCGTATCCGGAACACCGTGCAATGGGCGGTTTGCGGCATCCGTTGTTACAATCGCAACGCCTATAGCGCTTGCGGTTGGACTAATTGCACCCGTTGTGGCACACCCCTCCGCTACTTTGACACTCTCGATCAGGCACAAGCAGACGCCCGAGACAGCAACCGCGAATGCAAACGATCATGAACCTCGATCCTCGTGAGATCCGTGAAGCAGAAGCCGAGCGCATCATCAGCTGGTCGCCACGCCTCCAGCGCTGGTGTATCTGCAACGGTTTGGCGAAAGTCTTGGCGACAACAGAAACCAAAGAGGAAGCCGAAGCCATTAAGAACAACACCCAGGTCCGCCAACTTACGTTGTTCTAAAAAATTGCGGCGGCTTCGCCGCTAACGCAGCTCAGCCGTTTTGTGATGCCACGGCACCAGACCTCACACAAGCGCTGACCATAACACTCACCTGCAAGCCTAAGGCGCTGCCTCTGAACTGGTGTTACAACCAGAGCCAGTGTATAACTCCACTCTGGAATACCTGGCCAGCCACACTAGATCCTCACATATGCGCAAATCACGCCTCCGAGATTTTCAAGATGGAATGCAAAACGCCGGCTGGCGGATCAAAATGATCCCCTACGATAATCCATCAAAGCCGATGAAGACACCAGCTAACCCGTTTGCAATCATCGGTATGCTTATTTTCGCTTTGGGACTTTGGTTAATGTTCAGTCGGAAAAACGGAAGCTACGCCAGTATCGCTATCATAGGATTTGCCTTTGCGGTTTTTAGTATGCTCTTTGGTGCTCTTGCTCGCCGACGCGGATGGTTGCGGGTGAAAGCTATATGTCTTGATAAAGAAATTGGAATGATCGGGAACCGCGAATGGGAGTTCCGCTTGAGATGCAAATTCGAACTGGCGGGGCGCACTTATATAGTAACTCCCACGTTTTGGCAGAGCTATGGATCGGAACAAGAAATTAACAATTTTCTTCATAGTTTTATTGGCCCAGACGGCTCATGCACGCTGTCAGTGAATCCCCACAATCCTTTGCACACTGAAATTGTAAGTGATAAATCGGCAGCTCTACTAAATCAAACTCCCGAGTGAATTCATACGCCTCTCAATTTCCTTTGGACCACAACGCGCGTTTTCGTCGCCACCAGGTAACGAAACGCATCCGCCGCATCATCGCCCCCAACCCCATCTTCATCGGCATCGACCTTCAGCACATCCTCAGGCCTGCTCGGATCATGCTGCAGTGACGGCAGCGATTCCAATAACCGCGCACAACGCCGATGAATGAACAACTTCGGCTGAATCCCGGCATCGACATCTCCAAACCGCTGCAGAATCTCCGCCCAGCCATTGATGCGGTCCGTGTTCGCGACGCGTAACGTAATCCCATGCTTCCCATAATTTGCCGCGACGGTAGTCCCATCGCTCTGCCTGGAGAACACATCCGCCCCCGCCACAAACCGCCTCAAATCTGAAATTTCCAATTTCCTCGATCCCTGGACGCCAATTCGACTTTGCGGAACCTTCCGGCGTCCGACCATCGCCTTGATTGCTTCCGCGTGTCGCTGGGGCAACCAAAGCCGCTCCGCATGCTCATCAACGATAAACATATTCCCATCTCCATCGGTGCAACCGAGCAGGCAAACAGTGTAATGGGTGAAACCGTAATCCAACGCCGCAAACCATTCCCGAGCTCGCAAATCATCGAAATCTTCAATGACATGCACATCGCGGCGAAACGTGGTGAAGAACTGTCCGGCCGCAATGTCCCAATCCCCATCAAACCAAGCTCGCTTCTGCCACCCAGTCAGGTTCGCGAGAACTTTCGTATATTCCGGATTGTTGAACCGGTTATCTCCCACCTTCGCCGGCACAAACCTACTCTCCTTTTCCCGACTCTCAGCGAACGGAACAATGAACTTGGCCCGATACCAGGCATGCCCAATCCCGCCCGGGTTAGTGGTTGAGTAAATCCTCGGCCTCCAGTTCGGCTTCGAAGTGCGACAACACGTCGTGATGTCCTGATGTTTCCGCGACGACAACGTCGTCGCCTCCTCAATCCCAATCACGTCGTATTCAAGCCCAAGGTAGGCATCGATGTCCTTCTCCGCCTGGAAATGCCCCGCAATAATCCTCGACCCGTTGGCAAACGACAAAACCCCGCGATACGCCGAGAAATCATGCGGCAATCGACCAAACAACCGTTTTCGCAGATCCTCAAAGTTCTCCATGTTGGCTTTGCCGACCTTGCGGAGAAGCAAACACTTCAACCCCGGCACCCGCTGACAATCATCAGCCCCCATCTGCGCCAGCAACCAATGCGACTTCCCACCGCCACGGGCCCCACCGTAGCCAACCGCTGTAGGACCATCCACCCGATCACACGAACGCGCCGCAGCCGACGCCAATAACTGGCGCGGCTGCAGCAGAATTTTCGCCCGAAGAAAATTCCGCATCTGATCCTCCGGACAACCCGACTGGATCGCTTCCGCCAGGAATTCATCCCGCTGCGTCATTGCCCCTCCTTCGGCGGCAGCGCCTCCGGCTCCACCGGTTCGACGGTGACAACCGTCTCCGGTTTCCCATAAGCCTTCCGCAACGCCACTTCCCACTCAATTTCCAGCTTCCCGTCGAATGTTTGATGAACCTCCTTCACCTCGCTGGGCATCCCCGCCGCGAACTGTTTCAGTTTGAACACCAACTCCAGCATTCGAGCCATTCCTTCGAAACCGGGAACACGCCCCGACTTTTCCCATCGCTCGCGAGCTTCCCGCAACATCTTGATCCCCAGTTCCGCCTCCTTCCAAGCTTCGCGCCGGATCGGCTCATGCAATTTTTCCCATTCCACCGCCTTTTCGACCGCCCGCGCCTCAATGGCGAGCCTTTCCGTCATCGCGACATGGACCCCAAACGCAGCCACCCGGTCCGGCCAGTCAAACTTTGAAGACCACCGCCCAATGATCGTGGAACTTTTACCTAACTTCCGCGCAACATCCCGGATGGACCGCTGCGGCCCCATCTCCAGGTAAGCGCGAAAAGCTGCAAACGCCTTTTCGCTCTCCCGCGGCTGTTTCTCGAAAGGCAACACGCCACCCGCTTTGATCAAATTTTCAATACTCATCGCCACACTCGCTCCTTTCTTTAACTTCTTTCAGCGTCTCATCCAGATCCTGACCGCCATCCTTCCACCAGTGGTACCGCTCAGGACTGTCGAAGGGGATACGGAGCGAACCATCAGCGGTCAAAAATGGCAACCGACCCGGCTTTTCGGCGTGAGGAACCACCACCACAGCTATTTCTTCCTCACGGACGCTACGGACGCCCCCCTGAAACCCTTTTAGCGTGTACGTACCTTTTACCTCCTTTTCAGATTCTTTATTGATATACACGCGAGGGTTTAAAGAAGGCGTCCGGGGCGTCCGTAGAATAGGTTCAGACTTATCGAACAGCTCCGATTGATCAGATTTGCTTACACTTGCTGTTGACTCGGTTTCCCCCGTCCGTGGCGTCCGGCTATCTTCGAAGTCGGTTTCGACTTCTACACCCCCGTCCGGCCCGTCCGGAATGATGGCAGGAGAAACCATAGGAACGATCCGGCTGAAGATGCCGGTTTGAATCGCACTACGCTGTTTTGCCACCGTCATTTTCACCGCGATACCTCGCCGGACCCGTTCACCAGCCAAGGCAAAAATGCGCTGACGATGAACGTGATCGCCGGCATGGACACAGCAGCCGAATTTCCCGTCGGGATAGATGCGAAGATGTTCGCCCTTCCGATCGCCGCCACCTTCAGCACAGGCCGGACAACGAGCGCGCCTGACGCCATTTCCGAGATCCACGACCTTTTCCAGCTTTCGGATGTCCAGGCTCATGTTGGATCCTCGTGCGCAGCTTCGCGGAACTTCACCCGGCTGAAGCCCCGCTGGCTTTTGTCGTTCCGCTTGATGTCATGACTCTTCGTGACGCCGAACATCTCCAGCATCAGACCCTCAAGCTTGTTTTGCACCTCGGTGATGGGCATTGGCTGCCACCGATGCTCAGGACAGTAGGCGGCATAGGCCTCGACCACCTCCGTGACCGTCACATCCCCGTAAGTATCGGCAATGAGCCGATCCTCGAGGAAATGGCGCAAGCTATCGCTTTCGGCCAGGAGCGAATCCACGATCTGCCGTTGACGCGGGGTGAGAACCAAATCGCCACCTTCATCCGGGATCTCCGACAAAACTTTCTGCGCTCCCATAAGGGCCCAGTTCAGAATTCCGCTCCCTTCGGTCTTCACCAGGAACGTTCCGAAATCATGGATCTTCTTCAGCGGCGGCGGTGCTTCATAACGCACGATATTGATACGGCGCCGCCATGCGCCCAAATCACCCTGGAGGCGAACACGCAAACGCGCATTGGAAGTGATGAGCACATTGAAATTGCCCTGCATCTGGAAAGAACCGGTCCCGCCTTTCTGTTCCGCATCAAACCAATCACCCCCGACCAATCCTTTCAGGATGGCCGCTCCCTTGGTGCTGAGGAAATCTGCTTCCACGTCCACGCCGACGAGCAGCGACTTTTTGAGATAACGATAGAGCTCGAACCGCTCCCCGAGGTGTTTGGTTCGGAGCTGCGTAACGTTAGCCATGCCAACTATCCCTTGCATGACATTGGCAAACTGCGTTTTGCCACGGCCGGCTTCGCCGTCCAGGATGAGTAACCGCTGAGCGCGGTTGTAGCCCAGCAACATCATCCCTGCGAACTTTTGGAGGAGTTCCACATCCTCCGGATGCACGGCGGGGAGAACGAGTTCATTCAGAAAACGATCACACCTCGCTTCGGGATCAAACTTGATGGGGGAACGATGACGTGACCGATACTCAGGGGAGAACGGCTCCAAGTCAGCATCGCCGTCTTTGAAGGTTATCACCCCGTTGGCGAGATGAATAACTTTATGCCGCTCCGCGAACGCGTTGCGTTGCTCCACGATACCGCGGAGATGCGACACAACGCTGTTCAGCGTTTTGGCAGTTCGCTTCTTCTGCAAATCAAACACGCCAGCCTGGCGCGAGGCTTCCAGCATCCGGGTGGAGATTTTTGTCCGGAGCACATCCTCGGATTCGATCTCGAACAAACCGGTGTCTGGGTTGTACGCGTAAAACGTTCTTTCGGACGGTTCAAAGAGAACATCATTCTCCTCAGCGTGCAGGCCGGCCCAATACGCCTCATTGATTCCAGTGAGCACACCCTTTTCCGTGGTGTAGAAAGGCTCGCCATAGAGCTGCCGCAGTTTTGCGTCCGGGGCGTCTTTCCAGGGTAGTTCCCATCCCTCTGGCCAAACGATCTCATCAAACGCCAGCCCCACCGGCGGGTTTTCACATAACAGCCGGTAATCCATCCCTTTTTCATGCCGTCCATAGATAGTCGAAAGGTTCCCATCCGCCCTCCACTCGAAGTGTTCGGTTTTACAACTCTTCGGAAACTCTCCGGTGATCTTCACCCAGATCTGTGCTCCCCGGGACGCACACGAACGTAACGATTCAGCGAGCTTCGGATTCGCCGCCATGAACGCAGTCAGATCGGGATCATGATCGAAATCGATTGCACAAAGTCCGTCAGAAGCTTTCCCCAGGTAAACGGCAATGTTCGTTGGCTGCGCATCGAACACCGCTTTGTAAGCGTCCGTCTTCGTTCCCTCCAAAGGCCGCTCCTTATATGTCAGGATGGGTGTCTTTGTTCCCCAAATACAGGGAACAAAGAAGGCCCGCTCCCCCAGATGCTTGGTGTACCGCTGCAACGGGGAGACTACCGGAATTGAATGTGGTTGGTTTTCTTCCATGGCGTTGAGCTATTGTTTTCGGTTAATCCTCAAAGAACCCCGCGTCCTCCACGCATTTGATGCAGATCTCGCTATCCGGCTCTCGCCGTTGTTCCTCCCGCCGCACGCGGCTGCACAACTCGCACCGGAAAACCCCGGCACGGGAGCTATGCTGTTCAAGAGGCCATACAGAACGCTGCGCATCGCGCTCACGTCTCACTGCGTTACGAATCAAGTCACTCATCTGATTTCATCTCCGAAAGTTTTTGGGATGCAGCCGATCGCGAAGTTCATCGATGGCCGCGGTAAATTGTTTTTGTTCAATGGGGCAGCGGCAATTCATCAGCAGAGCCTGTGTGTTGACATATTCCCGCCCGTCATCGTGATCGACGATGACCGCCGTTCGATCCTGTTCGAGAATGTCCTCCACCGCTTTTGGCTCGAGCCCGAGATAAGCTGGTTCCGCCCAAACAGACTGGTCCGTGCCAAGACCCACTTTCGATACGATCCGGAATCCATCCGGCTGCCGTTTCACTACATGATAGAATTGAATTCCTATGCCGATCATGCGGCCTCCTTGTAGAACTGGATGGCTTCCGGTGAAACGTGAACGCCCTTGAACCATTCTTTGAAGTTGAGCCCAGCCAGCGTGCGCACCCGCGAAACGGCGACATAAGCCTGACCCGGTTCGCGTGCTGCGCGAATATCCAGGTAAGCAGCATCAAGCGTGAGTCCCTGCGATTTGTGAATCGTCATCGCCCAGGCGAGACGAAGAGGAAACTGGGTGAACGTCGCGGCGTCCGGCTCCTGCGAGTAGCGCCAGGTGAATGGCTCCACCTCGATGCAGTTCCCGTTCGCTGCTCGAACGGTCACTAGCCCCGGCCGGATATGTTCAACAATTCCGACCTGCCCGTTAACGTGCAGGGGAAGGTTGGCACCGGCGGGTGTCTTGTTCACGGTGAACATCACCATGGCTCCGGCCTTCAACCTGAGAGTTGCCGGCGTGGGCAGGTTCTTGTTCAGGAATTCCCGCTGCAGATCCGGACCAGTCTGCTCCGCTTCCAAAACGCTTTCATCTCCGGGCAGTTCCGAGAGTTGAAACTCGTTCCATTTATCCACCTGCACGTTGTGCGTGAATAAACGCGTCATGGTTGAGGGAGGATTGCTCCGAACCCGCGATTGCAACACCCGGGCGCATTCACCCCAGACGCGGCCATTGCGAAAGTCTGACAATGCCCGAACAAACGTCGGCTCATCCTGACGCCGAACCGTTTCTAACTGGATCATCTTCAGCTCGGCTGAACGCCAAGCTTCCGACTGAAACGCCCAGTCGTAAGGAACCCCTTCGTTGGTGCGGACGGGAGGAAGCTGCAGGAAATCACCAGTAGCAATCACCTGGCATCCGCCAAACGGCTCATCGTTTCCACGCAAACGACGGAACAGAAACTCGACAAAGTCGAATTGGAGGCCCGGCAACATGGAAATTTCATCAATCACCAGCACCTGGCAACGCTTCACCCGATTGAAGCCAGCAAGGATGGACTTCCGCGGATCCTTTCGAAGTAGCTCGAAATATTCCTCATTGGTCTGCCCAGGTTGCGGCCCAAGCATCATCCCGCAAAAACGATGAATGGTCATTCCACCCACGTTCAGCGCCGCAACACCAGTGGGCGCCGTGATGTCGACGCGACAATGCGTTTCGCTGATGAACCGACGCAAGAGCGTGCTTTTACCGGTACCAGCCATGCCGGTCAGAAAACAATTGCGACCGCCATGGGCGGCTCCTATGAACCGGCTCTCCGGGTTGATACCGGCTGCCGCCGCTTCGAAGTCACCTGATGAGGTTTGCATTAGTATGATGCCTCCACATCAGCAACCACACGCACTGCTGCATGTCCCAGCACTTCCGCCACTTTGGCCGTCAATGCGAGATCGTTACGCAGATACTCGATCGCTTTCGCGCGATCCGTCTGCCACAGCGAGGCAAACTCCTTGCCCTCGCCGTTCTTCGCTCCGACTCCTAGATGCTTCGCGATCGCATCCAAAGACCCGCGCACCATGCGATCCCCAAGCTGCCAACCTTCGCGAAGATCAATCAGCTCGCTTCCCCAATACCGTTCACGGCGAATCCCAAACGGAATGGCGACCCGATGCTTCCAGGAACGACGAATTAGAAAGGGGAGATCAAACTGGAAACTGTTGAACCCGATCATTTGGTTGATGCGTCCCATCTCACCGCGGCACGCATCCCAGAACTCGCGCAAGGTTTGCGCCTCGTCATCATGGCCGATAACCCGAAACTCTCCCGTATCCGCGTCGATCAGCCCAATCGCCACAACCCGGCCCGTCAAAGGATCCAGCGCCGCCTTCTCGATGAAATCCCGTTTATGATTCAGTTCAGCCTCGGCAATCTTCGCAGCGATCTTCTCCGGGTCCTTAATGTTCCCGGTCTTCACTTCAGCCGGATCAAACGGCGGCAACAACGCGGCCAGTTCGCTCTCTGGCAACGCGCCAGTCTCAATGTCA
>JBKJKE010000019.1:0-9523 GCA_046597605.1 Limisphaerales bacterium
TCTGAAGACTACTCCCACCAGCCGCCCTCATGCGCGCACTGATTCGGTGAAGGGCGATAGACCGAAGACGAACAGCTCAGTTCAAAAAAAAGACCATGAAAACAAAGCAAACATCCATTCAGAACAAACAAGTTAATACCGGTTCAGAGCTCCAGAGCCGATCCGAACAGCTCTCTTCCGACAAGGCATCCGGCGACAAGCTCCCGCGTTTAGATTACGACCTCCGTCGGCAAAACAGGACACTTCCCACTGATAAGGTTCTCTCACTCCTCCAGCAGGAAGCACCGCGTTTCTTCGAGTTGGCCGAAGTAGTTGGCAACTGGGTTTGGATCCAGTTCGGGCAGAAGCAGCCGCGCACCGTTACCGCAGTCCTCTCTCAGCTCGGTTTTCATTGGAACAACAAGCGCCAGGCATGGCAGCACCCCTGCGGCCAGCCGATGAAGACACCGGCCTCCTACGATCCCCGCGAGCGCTACGGCTCGAAATTCCCAGCCGACATGCGAGCCGCCTGATTACTTCCGCCTTTCCTTGTTCCCTCTCCGCCGCTTGCGGGGGAGAGGGTCAGGGAGAGGTGGCAAAAACCACTCACACTTTTTATGAAAAACCAAAACTCAAATCCACACGGCGTCGATCCAGAAATCCTAGCCCTGTTTGACACCGTTCACACCTACACCCGCGCGCAAGCAGTTGCCGACGGCGTGCAGATCGAAGTTACCAAGACCGCACAGGAAGCCGGAATCAAGTTTCCGGTTTTCATCACCCGCTCAGTCTTTGAAGCCTACGTTGAAGTTCCGGAGGGAGTGGCAGACCAGGACGAAGCCGGCCGTCTGTGGGACATCGTCTGGATGCTCCGCTACGCCATCCAGCAGAGCCGCGAGGGTGCAGACCGAATCGGAGTTCCGCTCTACGTCCGAAACGACAACATCCGCGCCCGTCAGGTAAAGCTGATCGCCGTTTGCAGTGCCCTCGACATCGACGACCCACAGCCCGCCATCACCGTGATGCTACCCGACGAAGACTGACCACCCACCGAGGAGGGGCGCTCACGCGCCCTTCCTCTCAACACTATGAAACTTCAATATCTACTTTCACTGGAACACACCGTCACCCGCGAGCGCAGTTGCTCCCTTGTCGACATCCCCGATCGCTCCACTGCCGAATATGAACTGGAGAAACTAAAGCAACGATTCAAAGCCGAACTTATCAGCGCCAAAATCCGCAAGAACCGCCCAGGTCAAAGGAGCACCTACACCATCTACTACAAAGTCAAAGAAACCGAAACCGTCCACATCTTCTAATCATCAGCGGCTCCCGCCAAACCTACCTCGAAAATAGCGGCGGCTTCGCCGCTAACGCAGCTCAGCCGCAAGAAGTCATCGTTCCGAGAAGACAAAGTGGGAGTGTTGACCTTTTTCTTCGATAACAGCCCATCTCTTGTCTCTACCGGGACCTTCACGCAAATAGACTTCGTAATCGCCTTCTAGCTCCCACTTTAGTCCGAACCAGCTTACGCGGCGCCGCCAATACTCAGGCTGCTCGGAATCAGCTACCTCTTTGAAGCCATTCGCGATTAGGTATGATCGCGACTGTTCCAAAGAACTCCTACAGGTAAACGCCCAAAAACCTCCATCGATCCCGTATGATGCCCCCTTGGCTTCTATGACCCGAATAAAATCGGGTAAAGGTTCAAAGAAGATTCGACGGAACCTTTGCTCTGGTCTGCTCTCGTAAACGCCGTGTGCCACCCAGCACAATGCAATCACAACGGCGAGCCCTGTGACCGATCGCCGAGACGACCACTTAGTTTCTTTTTTAAAGCGTTTAAGCCCCATCCAGAGGAGATAAAAAACGCCAAAATTGAAGACAGCCAAAATCCCTCCGTTGAAAAGTCCCACGAACAAAGCCGCTGGAATGACGGTTCCAAAAGTCAGGAAAGAATCGACGAAGGTCCCAGCATAGATTAACAGAAAGTACAGTCTGGCTTCGCTGACTATCATAAGTCGGAACCCCTTTGTACAGGGAAGATCTGGAGAGCGACACTAAATACATAGCCCAGTTCTTACAAGGAGCCTCTAATCTACAGTCCCTTTAATTTCCTCTGCACCACACTCCGCGTTTTCGTTGCAATCAGGTAACGAAACGCATCCGCCGCATCATCGCCACCAACCCCATCCTCATCGGCATCAACCTTGAGCACATCCTCCGGCCTGCTCGGATCATGCTGCAGTGAGGGCAATGACTCGAGCAACCGCGCACAACGCCGATGAATGAACAGCTTGGGCCGAATCCCGGCATCCACGTCCCCAAACCTCTGCAGGATCTCGGCCCAGCCATTGATGCGATCCGTATTCGCCACGCGCAGATTAATCCCATGCTTCCCATAATTCGCAGCGACTGTGCTCCCATCACTCTGCCTGGAGAACACATCCGCCCCCGCCACAAACCGTTTCAAATCTGAAATCTCCAATTTCCTCGATCCCTGGGCGCCAATGCGACTTTGCGGAGCCTTCCGTCGTGCGATCATCGCCTTGATCGCCTCCGCGTGTCGCTGGGGCAACCAAAGCCGCTCCGCATGCTCATCAACGATAAACATATTCCCATCTCCATCGGTGCACCCGAGCAGGCAAACAGTGTAATGGGTGAAACCGTAATCCAACGCCGCAAACCATTCCCGAGCTCGCAAATCATCGAAATCTTCAATGACATGCACATCGCGGCGAAACGTTGTGAAAAACTGCCCAGCCGCAATGTCCCAATCCCCATCGAACCACGCCCGTTTCTGCCAACCTGTTAAATTCGCGAGAACTTTCGTATACTCCGGATTGTTGAACCGATTATCCCCAACCTTCGCCGGCACAAACCGCGTTTCGCGTTCCCGACTCTCCGCGAACGGCAAAATGAACTTCGTCCGATACCAGGCATGCCCGATCCCGCCCGGGTTCGTGGTGGAGTAAATCCGAGGACGCCAGTTTGGCTTCGAAGTGCGACAACACGTCGTGATGTCTTGATGTTTCCGCGACGACAACGTCGTCCCCTCCTCGATCCCAATCACGTCGTATTCGAGACCGAGATACGCATCGATATCCTTCTCCGCCTGGAAATGCCCCGCAATAATCCGTGATCCGTTGGAAAAGGACAAAACCCCGCGATAGGCTGAGAACTCATGCGGCAACCGACCAAACAACCGTTTCCGCAGATCCTCAAAATTCTCCATGTTGGCTTTGCCAACTTTCCGAAGGAGTAAACACTTCAGACCTGGCACCCGCTGACAATCATCAGCTCCCATCTGTGCGAGCAACCAATGCGACTTCCCACCGCCACGGGCGCCACCATAACCAACCGCCGTTGGCCCATCTGCCAGATCGCACGAACGCGCCGCAGCCGACGCCAGTAACTGGCGCGGCTGCAGGAGAATTTTCGCCCGAAGAAAATTCCGCATCTGATCCTCCGGACAACCCGCTTGGATTGCTTCCGCCAGGAATTCATCTCGCTGCGTCATCGCCCCTCCTTTGGAGGAAGCTGTTTCGCCTCCGGCTCCACCGGTTCAACGGTCACAATCGTCTCCGGTTTCCCATAAGCCTTCCGCAACGCCACTTCCCACTCGATCTCCAGCTTCCCGTCGAAAGTCTGATGAACCTCCTTGACCTCACTGGGCATCCCCGCCGCAAACTGTTTCAATTTGAACGCCAACTCCATCGCCCGGATCAAACTTTCAAAACCGGGCGGGCGGGAAGATTTCTGCCATTTCTTCCGAAACTCTTTCACTTCGGCCAGAAGCTCCATCCCTTCGCGCCAGGCCTCTCGTTTCAGCGGCTCCCAAACCTTAGCCCACTCCACGGCCTTCTCCACGGCGGTTGCCTCGATCGCCCGCCGCTCCACCTCCGCCAAATGCGCCCCGTAAGCAGCAACCCGGCTCGGCCAATCGTATTTGGAAGACCACCTTCCCATCAGCGTGGCACTTTTACCTAACTTCCGCGCAACATCACGAATGGACCGCTCCGTCCCCATCTCCAGGTAAGCGCGAAAAGCTGCATACGCTCTTTCGCCCTCTTGTGGCTGCCGCTCAAACGGCAAGACACCCTTCGCTTTTGTTAAACATTCAATACTCATCGGCACACTCGCTCCTTTCTTTAACTTCTTTCAGCGTCTCTTCCAGATCCTGACCGCCATCCTTCCACCAGTGGTACCGCTCCGGACTGTCGAAGGGGATACGAAGCGAACCATCAGCGGTCAGAAACGGCAGCTTTGGCTTAATCGGCGTGCTGGAAGCACTTTCACTGCTTGGGACGCTTGGGACGGCAGGTTCCCAGTCCTTAGTACCCTTTATATATTCTTCTCTACCTACCGGTATTTCTTCTCGCGTATACCCGCGTAACTCATAAAGACCCGTCCCAAGCGTCCCAATGTATTTACTTTGTGCATACAGCTCCTCACCGCTGAAATCTTGGGACGTTTGGGACGGCAGTTTCCTAGTCGTTTCCGACTCGGTTTTAGGCGTCCCAAGCGTCCCAGCGGAAAAACCGGTTAGGGACGCTTTGACCGATTGGAGGGGAGAGACCGCGGCGGCTACTTTGACCCGTACCGTAAAAGTTCCAGGTTTGTTGACGCCGACGAGAGCAAAAATCCGCTTCCGATGCTCACGATCCTTCGGATGCACACAGCAGCCAAATCGGCCATCTGGATAAATGCGCAGATGTTCGCCTGACCTATCGCTTCCACCTTCGGCACAGGCGGGACAACGCGCTTGGATGATGCCATTTCCCAAACGGCGGACGTTCTGCAATCTGTTGGAGTCGAGGCTCATGAATCGGCGTAAATGAATTCACTACCCGTTTGCTTCAGCCGCACTTTTCGCCACCCACGATTCGACTTCTTCCCATCGCGCTCGACCGAATGCGACTTTGTTACATGGAATTGCTCCAGGATAAGGTCCGGCAATGATCGTTCTACTACGGCGGAGGAAAGCGCGTTCCATCCCTTGTCCGCACAATACTCGACATACGCCTGGCTGATCTCGGCGCAGGTGACATCCTCGCCTTCGCACCGTTCCAAACGCTCCTTCACAAAGAGCTTCAAGCTTTCGCTTTCCGCGAGGAGCGAGTTGATTCGCTCACGTTGCGCTTCCGTCAAAATGAAATCGCCGCGTTCCGCGAACTCCGCCTGCAGCTTTACGAAGCCAGCCAGTGCCCAGCGCAAAATGCCGCTCCCTTCCTCTTCGAGCAGAACATTGTGAAAATCTAAAATGCGTTTCTCCGGTGCTGGCTTTTCATAGCGCACCACCAGCAAACGTCGTCGCCACGCTCCTGCATCCTCCTCCAGGCGAACCCGCAGCCGTGAATTGCAACTCACCACAATGTTGAACGTGCCAAACATCTGGAAATCACCATTCGACCCTTTGCCTTCCGCCGACATCGGATCGCCCCCGACCAACACCTTCAACATGCTGGCGCCACGTTGCATGAGGAAGTCACCCCGAACGTCTGGCCCGATCAAAAGCGTTTTGCCGCGGTAACGGAAGGTTTCAAACCGTTCATGCAAACATTCTGTGCGCAACTGATAGCTGTTGTTCAGGCCCACCAGCGACTGGATAATCCGCACCAGCGTCCCTTTGCCGCCGTTAGGCGTACCATCCACGATCAGAAAACGTTGCGGCAAGTTGTAGCCGAACAAGGCAAGACCCGCCCAGCGCTGCAGCAAGTCCGCGTCTTCCGGTTCCACCGCTGGGTAAATAAGCTCATTCAGGAACCGCGGACATTCCGCTTCCGGATTAAAAGCGTACGGCGATTGGTTGCGAGAATAGTCGTCGTGAGAGAACGGACCAAATTGAACATCTCCATTCGGCGAGAAACGAAGAACCCCATTCGCCACATGGATAAAACGTTGTTTGGCCTGAAAAGCACCCCGCGCCTCAACAATGCCTTTCAACGCACTCACCACGGCATTTAGCCGTGCCTGCGTGATTTGAATCTCGAGAGTGAACTGATGCGACTCCCGGCTGACCTCCAGAATCCTGTTGGAAATCGTTTCGCGAATACTCTCAGGGGTGATGATTTCCCAAAGCCCGTTACTTTCGTTGTAAACGTAGAAACTTTTTTCATCCGGATCATACAGCACCCGGTTCTCACGCGAGTAGAGTGCAGCCCAGAAGCGCTCATTGATATTGGTTACGCGCCCATCTTTATTCGTGTAGAACGGCTGCCCATATTGAACGGACAATTCCTCCACCGCTTTCTTTGCTGCCGCTCCGCTCCAGGGTAGTTCCCATTCTTTCGGCCAAATGATCTCATCGAACCGCACGGTGATGGGTGAAGCGTCCACCAGGAGGCAGTAATCCATCCCTTTCTCATGCCGGCCGTAAATGGTTGAAAGCCGCTCATCAGCCCGCCATTCGAAATGTTTGTGCTTCGGATTACAGCTCTCCGGAAAATCGCCATCAATCCGGATCCACAACATGCCGCCACGACTGCCGCGCGTGCGGGTGGTCGCTTCCAGCTTCGGATTTACCGAAAGGAACAGCGCCATATCCTCATCGGCATCAAAATCAATCGCGCATAACCCATTCGACGCACGCCCCAGGTAAATCGCGATATTGGTCGGCTCAGAATCGAACAAGGCCTTGTAGGCCTCGGTCTTCGTTCCTTCAAACGGCCGATGCTTGTATGTGACGATGGGCGTTTTCGTTCCCCATTCGCAGGGAACGAAAAACGCATGCTCACCCATACGAACGGTGAATTGCTGCAATGGGGTGACTTCGGGAAATGGATGTTGTTGGATTTCTTCCATAGACCTCTGGGGCATTGGTGATGATCTATTGGCTAATCCTCTAAGAACCCAGCCTCCTCCACGCATTTGATGCAGATCTCGCTATACAGCTCCCGCCGTTGTTCCTCCCGCCGCACCCGGCTGCACAACTCGCACCGGAAAACCCCGGTATGTGAGCTATGCCGTTCAATAGGGCATACTGAACGCCGCGCTTCGCGCTCGCGTTTCACTGCATTACGAATTAAGTCGCTCATCAGATTTATCTCCGAAAGTTTTTGGGATGCAGCCGATCGCGAAGTTCATCGATGGCCACGGTTAGTTGCTTTTGTAGCTTGGGGCAGCGGCAATTCTTTACCACCGCGTGTGAATTCACATATTCCCGTCCATCATCGTGATTGACGACGATTGCCTTTCTATCCTCTTCCAGGATCTCATCGATTGCTTGGCGACTGAGCCCCAGGTAGCCCACGTCGGCCCAAACAGACTGGTCCGTGCCCAAGCCGATTTTGGACACGATCTGAAACCCATCCGGCCGCCGTTTCACGACATGGAAAAAATCGATTCCAATCTCGATCACAAAGCCTCCTTGTAGAACTGGATTGCTTCCGGTGAAACGTGAACGCCTTTGAACCATTCCTTGAAGTTGAGCCCCGCCAACGTGCGCACCCGCGACACGGCGACATAAGCCTGACCCGGCTCTCGCGCCGCGCGAATGTCCAGGTAAGCAGCATCGAGCGTCAGGCCCTGCGATTTATGAATCGTCATCGCCCAGGCGAGACGGAGAGGAAACTGGGTAAATGTGGCGGCGTCCTCATCCTTCGAGTAACGCCAGGTGAATGGCTCCACTTCGATTAAACCCGAAGGCGTTCGCACCCAGATTTTTCCTTCCTCTCCGCCTTTGGGGGAGAGGACCGAGGAGAGGTGGCGCTTCGGTCGAACTTCAATTTTATCCACGATTCCGACCTGACCGTTTACAAAAATCGGCAACGTGGATCCGTTTGCCGTTTTGTTAACTGTGAACATGACCATGGCGCCCGCCTTCAATCGCAGAGTCGCCGGCGTGAGCAGGTTCTTGTTCAAGAACTCCCGCTGAAGATCCGGACCAGTTTGCTCGGCTTCGAGGACGGATTCATCACCGGGCAACTCGGAAAGCTGAAACTCGTTCCATTTATCCACCTGCACGTTGTGCGTGAACAACCGCGTCATGGTTGACGGCGGATTGCTCCGCACCCGCGATTGCAGAACACGGGCACACTCCCCCCAAACGCGCCCATTGCGAAAATCCGACAACGCTTTAACAAACGTCGGCTCATCCTGACGCCGAACCGTTTCCAACTGGATCATCTTCAGCTCGGCTGCCCGCCAAGCTTCTGATTGAAACACCCAATCATACGGCACACCTTCGTTGGTGCGCACCGGAGGCAGCTGCAGAAAATCTCCCGTCGCAATTATCTGGCATCCGCCAAACGGCTCATCGGGTCCACGCAAACGCCGGAACAGGAACTCAACGAAATCAAACTGCCTACCCGGCAACATCGAGATCTCATCGATCACCAATACCTGGCAACGCTTCACTCGGTTGAACCCAGCGAGAATGGACTTCCGCGGATCCCGCCGAAGCTGGTCAAAATACTCTTCGTTGGATTGCCCAGGCTGAGGCCCCAGCATCATCCCGCAAAACCGATGAATGGTCATTCCACCCA
This sequence comes from Limisphaerales bacterium, assembly GCA_046597605.1. Taxonomy (GTDB): domain Bacteria; phylum Verrucomicrobiota; class Verrucomicrobiia; order Limisphaerales; family JACDHS01; genus JACDHS01. Next base: position 8,466 of record JBKJKE010000019.1, read on the forward strand.
CGTTCAGCGCCGCAACACCAGTCGGCGCCGTGATGTCGACGCGACAATGTGTTTCGCTGATGAACCGACGTAAGAGTGTGCTCTTGCCGGTGCCGGCCATGCCCGTCAGGAAACAATTCCGACCGCCATGAGCCGCTCCCATGAACCGGCTCTCCGGATTAATGCCAGCCGTGGCCGCTTCAAAATCTTTATCTAAAGTCTTCATATCATCTTTCTAACCGGCCTTTGTGCCGGTTCTAACTGCAGCCCCAAAGGGGCAAGAATATTTCAGCCCAGGGCAAAGACACGGAGTGGCTGCCGCCCTGGGTACAGCCGTCCTTAATTTTTCTCCCTCTCCTCCACACTGGTTTTTGGAGGAGAGGGTACGGGGAGAGGAGGCGCTCATTTAATACGCCGCTGTTTCGAGGACTGGAGGAAGGGCCGCGAAGCCCAGCACTCCTGCCACCTTCGCGGTCAATTCCAGATCATTGCGCAGGTACTCAATCGCTTTGGCGCGATCGGTCTGCCACAACGCGGCAAACTCCTTGCCCTCGCCGTTCTTCGCACCAACACCGAGATGCTTGGCAATCGCATCCAACGACCCGCGCACCATGCGATCGCCGAGTTGCCAACCTTCACGCAGATCAATGAGCTCGCTGGCCCAATAACGTCCGCGACGAATGCCAAACGGAATGGCGACCCGATGCTTCCAGGAACGGCGGATCAGAAAGGGAAGATCAAACTGAAAACTGTTGAACCCAATCATCTGGTTGATACGCCCCATTTCACCGCGGCACGCATCCCAGAACTCGCGCAACGTTTGCGCTTCATCATCGTGACCGATGACCCTGAATTGTCCCGTATCCGCATCGATCAGCCCGATAGCCACCACGCGACCGGTCAGCGGATCCAGGGCCGCCTTCTCGATGAAGTCCCGTTTATGATTTAGTTCAGCCTCGGCGATCTTCGCAGCGATCTTCTCCGGGTCCTTAATGTTCCCGGTCTTCACTTCAGCCGGATCAAACGGCGGCAACAACGCGGCCAGTTCGCTCTCTGGCAACGCGCCAGTCTCAATGTCA
>JBKJKE010000076.1:0-21555 GCA_046597605.1 Limisphaerales bacterium
CTGAACACTGAACACTGAACACTGAACACTGAACACTGAACACTGAACACTGAACACTGAACACTGAACACTGAACACTGAACACTGAACACTGTCCCCCCCCTCCTCAGGGCAAACCCGATTCACTTGGAACCCTGGCTGAGCTAACTTCCGAGTTGGACATGCAGATTACTAAGAAGATCTTCGGGACGGATGGCGTACGCGGCCGGGCCAATATCGAGCCGGTGACGGCGGAAACCGCTTTAAAACTTGGACGCGCGGCGGCACATGTTTTCAAAACGCTGGAGAGCCATTCGCGGGGAAAAGGCCGACATAAGATCGTGATCGGCAAAGATACTCGCCTTTCGGGTTACATGCTGGAGAACGCACTTTCTTCCGGGATCCTTTCCATGGGGGTGGATGTTCTTTTCATTGGCCCTCTTCCGACACCTGGGGTGGCTTATGTGACGCGAAGTCTCCGCGCTGATGCCGGCATCGTGATTACGGCATCCCACAATCCCTACGACGACAACGGGATCAAATTTTTCCGGGCGGACGGTTTCAAGCTCGATGATGTCATTGAAAATCGGATCGAAGAATTGGTTTTCAGCGGGACTATTGAAAACATCCGACCGACGGCAGGTGAGATCGGAAAAGCGATTCGTATCGATGACGCCCTGGGCCGCTATATTGAATTCGCGAAAGCGTCTTTCCCTAAGAAGATGACGCTGGATGGCGTTCGTATCGTGGTGGATTGCGGGAATGGCGCCTCCTACAAATCAAGCCCCTGCGTGTTGCGAGAGTTGGGTGCTGACGTGATCGTCATCGGCAATCAACCCGACGGCACTAATATCAATCGCAACTGCGGATCCATTCACCCGGAGGAGATGTGTCGCCAGGTGGTGGAACACCGCGCCCAATTAGGAATTGCCCATGATGGCGATGCCGACCGCGTGGTGCTCGCCGACGAAAATGGCAACCTCCTGGATGGCGATGATATCATGGCAGTCACGGGCTTGGAGATGCTGCGACTCGGGACACTTAACGAAAAAACCGTGGTGTCCACCGTGATGAGCAATGCCGGTCTGGATGTTGCGATCAAAGCCGCGGGCGGGAAGGTTTTGCGCACGCCGGTGGGTGACAAAAACGTCATCGATGAAATGTTGCGGGGCGGATATAACTTCGGTGGGGAACAAAGCGGCCATTTGATTTATGGGGACTACGGCACCACAGGAGATGGACTCGTGGCAGCGCTGCAGATTCTTCGGATCATGAAAACCAGGAACGCATTGCTCTCCCAGCTGGTCCTTTGCTGGCAGCGCTATCCCCAGAAGGTTTCAAACGTGCGTGTTCGTGAAAAACTTCCGTTCGATCAATTGGATGGTGTGCTGGACCTGGTCAAAGAATGTGAGTCTGAGGTGAACCCGGTGGGGGGACGTGTATTGCTGCGCTACTCCGGCACCGAACCCAAGGCGCGTTTGCTGATTGAAGCGAATGACCAGGGAGTTCTCGATCGCTGGAGTCACAGGATTTGTGAAGCGATTCAGAAACAGATCGGCGAAAAGAATTAATTAGTTCTCTCGCACTTCGTCCTCCACATGAGGTTCTCCGATGACGATGTCAGCGACCGTGTTGTTATCCCTTTGCGGCCCCGTGACTCGCAATTCGCCTACTTTTAAACCGTCGCGATAGACATTCATCCGCTTCTCCGGTTCCGCGACTTCGCCAACAGGGAAACTCAGGATGACGAAGCGCGCCGAGGTGTTGACGAGCGCGATGCGGCCGAATCGTTCGGTCGAAGGAGTGACAACAGGTGAGGTGTTAGCGGTGGCAGGCTTCTTGGTGACAGCAGTAGCTTTTTTCTCGGGAGAAGGCTTCTTTTCCGTCTTTTCACTATTCTTTTTGGGCGGTTGTGTTGCTCCCTTCTTTTTGGGAGGCATGGGAAAAGTTTCCCCAAAAACGGGCTCCTTTGTCTTGGCGCATCCGACCAGCAGGCAGGCGACGATCAGGGTAAAAATGATCTTCATTGGTGTCCCTTGGATACAGAAGCGCACTAAACGTTCAACTCACCGGTGTTTTTCGGGTTTGGATCCCGTTCTTGCGGTAGGGAGTGTGAAGATTGAAATAGATCCCACAGAGGGGGCGCTCTTCGTTATCGCTTTGGCTGAGAATGATGGTGATCTGTTTATCGAGGGCGATTCCGTGACGGAGATTGGGGCCGCGGTTGGCGTAGGCCTCAATCGCTTTCTTCATCAAGGAAATGAGAGATGCCTCACAGTCATCGGGCGTTTTATCCACGCACACGATGTATTTGTCGAAAACCTTCAATGCCTCCGCAATTTCCTGCTGAAACATCTCTGCTGTTAATTCCATGGTGAAAATGTTGTCAAAATCGAATTACCAAATCAATAGAGCCGCCCCTCAGTCTGATTCCGCGTCAGCACTGATCTTCTTCTTCGCGTAGGAACGTGCCCCGAAGAGGCTGGTCCCCACGCGAATGATGGTCGCGCCTTCTTCGATCCCGACCTCGAAATCGCCGCTCATGCCCATACTAAGATGAGGCAGGGGAGCTCCCAATCGTTGTTCACATTCCATTTTTAGTTCACGCAAGCGACGAAACACTGGTCTGACCTTTTCCGGGTCCGTCGCATATGGGGCGATCGTCATCAATCCGTGGATCTCAACCTTCGTTAAACCATTGAGTTTGTCCAATTCAGATAACAGTTGTTCCGGTTTGTAGCCAAACTTGCTGGATTCACCCGCAACATTTACCTCCAGGAGAATCGGCATAGTCTTTGCCTGTTTATCGCACATTTTATCGATCTCTTCCGCTAAACTGAGGCTGTCGACGCTTTGAATCATTTCGAAAAGTTGAACGGCATCGCGAACCTTGTTCGACTGAAGATGTCCAATCATGTGCCAACGACATTTACCGGGAGACAAGGGAATCTTGGCTTTCGCTTCCTGAATTTTGCTTTCACCGAAATAGATAAGCCCCTGATTCGATGCTTCCAATACCGTCTCAGGCGGGTGCCCTTTCGAAACCGCCAACAGCATGATCTCACTTGAACTTCGATTTGCCCGTGCGCAAGCGGCATCGATCTTCGTCTGAATGGCGTTGAGGTTATCGGCCAGGTCCATGGTGGGAATTAAGCACGGATCAATTCGGATGAACATGGATTTCTGCCTGAGGCCTCCATCGGAATGCCGAAACGCTATTTCTTGTCTGTGCTCCACTCGTTCAAACCCCGTTCGCTCCGGGCGGGAGAAACACCCAGCAGTTCCATCGCTTCACCCATCAGATACAACGAGCCGGTAATGAGGACGAAAGAATCAGTCCTACTCATTTCCAACCCGTCCTTCAGTGTTCTGCAGGCATGCACCACCGCCTTCGGATTCGCTTCCGTGCAAAGCAACTTCAACTCTTCGGGCGAAACGGTTCGTTCACTTCCCACTGGCACGAGGTAAATGGTCTGAGCTAAGGGGGCGAGCATTCGGCACATCTCAGCGAACTGTTTATCGCGCAGCATTCCCAGAATGATCGTGATCTTCTCGGAGGCAAATGTTTGAACCAAAGTCCGTCGCAACATTTCGGCGCCCGCCACGTTGTGCGCGCCATCCAACAGAATTTTATGTCTGGAGGGAGTCGTGAGAAGTTGCAGGCGCGCTGGCCAGGATACCGTTTCCAAACCTGTGCAGATGGCTTCCGGCGAGACTTGGATTTGATTCTGCAACCCGGCGATTGTTGCAAGTGCGAGTGCAGCGTTAAGTTTTTGATGATCGCCCAGTAGCGGGAATCTCACTTTCGCTAGAAGTTGGGAGTTAGCATCGTCTGCTTGCACGACCTTCAGCGAGGCGCTGTTCTCGGTCGCCTTGTTTCGGATCACCTGCAACGCTTCCTGCTTACCCTCGGCAGTGATGACTGGCACCCCCGCTTTGATAATCCCTGCCTTTTCAAATGCAATCGCCTCGATCGTATCGCCCAGCCACTTCTGGTGATCCAACTGCACATTGGTGATAACGCTGGCGAGCGGAGTGACCATATTGGTTGAATCCAGCCGACCACCCATCCCCGTTTCCCAAATCACCAGGTCACATCTTTGTTCTGCAAAATATTTCAGGGCCATCACCGTCACCACTTCAAAGAACGTGGGATGGGTATCCTGCGGAAACGTTTTCAGAATTTCTCGCATCTCCGAAACCTGCCTTACAACTTCCGTCTCGGCGATAAGCTGTCGATTTACTTGGATGCGTTCCGCGAAAGAAACCAAATGCGGCGAAGTAAAGAGCCCAACCCGGAGTCCGGCGGCACGGTAAATACTTTCCAGAATGGCGCAGGTGGAACCTTTCCCATTCGTCCCGGCCACATGGATAAAACGAAGCTTCTCCTGCGGGTTTCCAGAAAATTGCGCGAGCTTGAATGTATTCTCCAGGCCAAACTTCGCCCCGAACATCTGCAGATCGTAGAGGAACTGAATGGCTTCGGGGTAGGTCATTGAAAACCGTTAGAGGATGAACTCCTCATTGCATCTGCCGGCCAGTCGTTGGCGTTCAAAATCCGAGTTTGACGTTCGGTATTGAAGCATTTCCTCGCATCGCTCAAACATTAATTGGGGATCGACTCGCGGTGGGTATGAAATGAAGTTTGGCTCGATCGGTAATTCAAGTTCCGGCGTTTCGGGACGGAAAGCAGCCAAGGCGGCTTCAATTTTTTGAAGTTGCTCGAAGGACTTTTCCATATATCTCTTCATTAGCATATTTCTGAAATAGATGCCTTATTTTTTCAGAGGCAGGATCCAATTTGTTTATTTCGATGAGACCGACAACGTCTTGGAAATCTTTTAGAAAACGATGAATTCTGGTGTTTTTAAGTGAATGCAGCTTTAACGCCAGCAGATGATCAAGACTCGGGACTCGAACGGTTGCGGAACCCATTTTAACGGTCGCGGAACCGCCAAACATTTCGGTAAATGTCTGATCAGCAACCCACATAAAGTCCACGGGCCATGAACTATTCTGCGGTGGGGTCAGTTGAGTGAAGCTTCCTGCGTCATGGTAGATCGAATATCCAATCTCCTGGAACCAGGCCAGCCATATTTCCTTCTGTTCTTTGCGAGCGAAGATATCTACATCGGCGGTTTCGCGAGACCACCCGTATTGGTTGATTGCCAAGCCACCAATGATCAAAAACTCCAATCCTTTCTGATCCGCCTCCGCTTGCAATGTGTTTAACACGTTCATCGCGTGTTCATCAACTTATCGGCGTCTGATGCAGCCGCGCATGCGCCGCGGCGATAAATCCTTTGAACAACGGATGCGGCAGGTTCGGTTTGCTTTGGAATTCCGGATGATACTGGCAGGCGATGTAGAATGGATGCGTCGGAATTTCTACAATCTCCGCCAATTTACCATTCGGCGTAGTCCCGCTGATCACCAGGCCTTTGGCCTCGAGCTGTTCGCGGTAACAATTGTTCAATTCGTAGCGATGACGATGACGTTCGTGGATGACGGAGGAACCGTAAAGTTGATTCGCGAGGGAACCGACCTTCAACCGACATTCCTGTAAACCCAGGCGCATCGTGCCGCCTTTTTTATCCACCGTCTTTTGGTCTTCCTGGATCGCGATCACTGGATAGGCCGTGCCCGGATCGAACTCCGTCGAGTGCGCCTTCTCCAGCCCCAACACATTGCGTGCGTATTCGATCGTCGCGATCTGCATCCCGAGGCAAAGACCGAGATAAGGAACGCCTTTTTCCCGCGCCCATTGCGCCGCTAGAATTTTACCTTCGATCCCGCGTTCGCCGAAACCGCCCGGAACCAGAATGCCACCCAAACCATGCAACACCGCTTCCGCTCCCTTGCGTTCAATATCTTCCGCATCCAGCTTCACCACTTCGACACCGCAATCATTCGCGATACCACCATGGATCACCGCTTCGTAAACGGATTTGTACGCGTCTTGTAACTCAATGTATTTGCCCACCACGCCCACCTTCACACGATGACGTGGAGCGATGAGTTTACGAATAATATCCTGCCATTCCGTCATGTCGGCGGCGGGAGTATCCAAATGCAAATAGCGGCAAACCAAATCATCGAGACGCTCGCGCTGGAGCATCAGCGGCACTTCGTAAATGCTGTGATCGACATCCATTTCTTCGATCACCGCTTCACGCGGCACATTGCAGAACAGCGAAATCTTCTGGCGCAATTCCGTATCCAGCGGCTTTTCGCAGCGACAGATCAGAATGTTCGGCGTGATACCGATTTCGCGCAGCTTCGCCACCGATTGCTGCGTCGGCTTGGTTTTTAGTTCCCCCGCCGCTTTGATGAAGGGCACGTAAGTCACGTGCATGAAAAGAACGTTGGTCGGACCGACTTCCAGGGCAAATTCACGAATCGCCTCCAGGAACGGCAATCCTTCGATGTCACCAGTGGTTCCGCCGAGTTCCGTAATGACGATATCCACCTTCGATTGTTCCGCGAGTTGGATGATGCGGTTTTGGATTTCGTCCGTGATGTGGGGAATCACCTGCACCGTTTTGCCGAGATAATCACCGCGACGTTCCTTATCGAGAACCGTCTGGTACACCTGGCCGCTGGTCAGATTGTTGAGGCGGGTCAGCTTCACGTTGGTGAAGCGTTCGTAGTGGCCGAGATCGAGATCCGTTTCCGCGCCGTCATCCAGCACATAGACTTCTCCGTGTTGATACGGGCTCATCGTCCCCGGATCAACGTTCAGGTAGGGATCAAACTTCTGGATGGTAATCTTAAGACCGCGCTTTTCGAGAAGCGTGCCGAGGGAAGCTGCCGTCAGCCCTTTACCGAGGGAACTTACTACACCGCCAGTGACAAAAATGTATTTCATTTGGTTCGCTTCTTATGTGCCTCTCAGAATCTTCTCTACCCGTGCCACATCCTCCGGCATATCCACGCCGATGCTGTCGTAGTCCACTGTCACGACCGCAATTTGGATCCCGTTCTCCAGCGCCCGCAACTGCTCCAGCTTCTCCGCATTTTCCAATGGTGAAACTGGAAACTTCACCAGTCGCAACAAGGTTTCCCGCCGATAACCATAAATACCGAGATGCTTCAAAAATGGAAACGCCGCCAGTTGTTCAGCAGCCGAACGACTTGCGGCATCTCGCACGAATGGAATCGTACGACGGGAAAAATATAAGGCTCGCCCCGCCGAATTGACAACGACTTTTACAACATTGGGATTGTCATACTCCGCCAGCGCCTTGATCCGGGTGGCCGCCGTCGACATTTCATTCTCCCGTAGCGCCTCCGCCACCACATTGATCACCGCCGGATCAATCAACGGTTCATCCCCCTGGATATTGACCACCGCATCGCAATTACTGCGCGAAGCCACCTCCGCAATGCGATCGGACCCGCTGGGATGATCGCTCCCCGTCATTTCCACCCGACAATACCGTTGCATCGCCTCCGCGATCCGCCGGTCATCGGTTGCGACCACCACTTCGCTCAGACTCGTGGCCTTTTGGCATTGTTCCACGACATGCTGGATCAATGGTTTGCCGGCGATGGGTGCCAAAGGTTTACCCGGAAAGCGGGTGGAAGCGAAACGAGCGGGGATAATGCCAATAATTTTCATCAAATCGACTGCCCAGAACACAATGGGAACTTCCCCCGCCTGTCAATCCAGCAGTGGGGGAGGGGGGAAACGCAAACGGAGTATTGGAGTGATGGGTAATTGGAGTGATGCACGGAAGGAACGAACCGCGGCTGTGTGCGAAGCATCAGCCGCAGCGGACACGGCTGCAACCGTCACGTTTGAGCGTTTTTGAGCAGAAAGTGACGTTTTTGGGGTATGAGTGTCCTTTTAGAGCGTTCTGCACCCGGTGAAAAGTCCTCGGAAACGTTGCAGAGTGTTTTGCACGCGGTGAAAAGTCCTCGGAAACGTTGCAGAGCGTTTTACACGCGGTGAAAAGTCCTCGGAAACGTTGCAGAGCGTTTTGCACGGGGTGAAAAGTCCTTGAAAACGTTGCAGAGTGTTTTGCACGGGGTGAAAAGTCCTCGGAAACGTTGCAGAGCGTTTTACACGCGGTGAAAAGTCCTCGAAAACGTTGCAGAGTGTTTTGCACGCGGTGAAAAACCCTCTGAAAGGGTAAGGGAACCACTGGACCCCAGGATCATCAGGCGGGCTTGGCACCTCACAACCGCTCGTATAGGTACGTTCAGAGTAATGGAATATGGTGCAGTCGGATCTCCGCCCGAACTGTTCACTAGTTTGGGATCCTGTTTCGCCCCGCTCGAGACTTGACTTCCCATGAACCCGAATCAGCTTCTATCCGATGATTCTTTCTTTGACTTTCCAGAAAAGGCAACTGAAGAGTTCAGCCCGAAAACCCGGTCTAATATCTACTTATCAGGGCAAATTTGCCTGTGAACCACTTGGTTGGCATTACACGTTGTGAAGAACATCGGCCCATCGGTTATCAGTCTAAAAACGGCATGGGAAATCGCTTTCTCACCCGCCGAGAACCAGGCTGCCTACTTCGGTGGTCGCGACATATCCGTGCTGGACCTGAAGGACGGCAGGCCGCTTTTCACCGTTCACCCTATTGCCAACCCCTCGCATATTGACGTCTCACCCGATGGTAGCTTTCTGGCCGTGAAGGGTACATCTGGCCGCACCATTGTTCTCGATGCCAAGACAGGAAGCTTGCTCAGTGATTTTCGCAATCAGAAGGAAGGAGAGGGCGAGGGGGCGTTCTTTTCGAGTTGTGGACGATTTGTCGTGTCAGTCTCGTGGGCTGGTTTATTCACCGTCCGGGAGTGGAAGTCAAAGGAGTTGATCTTCTCGCAGGTTCACAGCGACTGTCAGATCAGGGGTTTGTCAGTAACTTCGGACCGAAAACGCTTTGTCTATACTCTCGCATACGCGCCACCTTCTGATTCGTCGCCTGCTCCGTATACGATAGTGCAGCAGCAGTGGCCAGTTGACACCCAAGGCGCAAGCGAGTTGTCGAAGGCATGGCATGATGTGTGCGGTTCGCAGATTAGCCCGTCAGGCCGTTTTCTTGCTATCGTATACGGGACACCACCCCAGACGCTTGACGTTTTCGATCTCAAGAGCTCTTGCATTGTGGCGAGCCACAGTTGGAGCTTTGGTGGGATTGCAGGCTGTTCTATCGGGTGGTCCAACGATGAGCGGATAATCATGGTGAATGGTCGTGGTGATGATGGTAGCGGGCGATGTCGCCTGCTGGAGATGCCATCCTTGACTGTGCGGCATGAGTTTATGATGGAATATCCCTCGTTCTTCCGATTTTCGGCCTCAGGTCGGCTTCTGGCGCTCGGCTCCGCGAAGAGGGGTTTTATCATTCCGACAGATCATTTGTGTGCGTTCGCAGAGAGCAGGAAGGCGGATGACAACCAGACGGTGCAGCGAAAGGGAGCCAGCCGTTCAGCACAGGAGATAAATCGAACGTCACCGGCGGCTGGATCCCGTCGCTGACCTGATCGTTAGCACATGAAAGAAGTTCGCTATCCGAATGCTAAGCCGCCAATACGTTTCCTCGCACAGGATGGCCTCTTAGTCGAACTTTACCGAGTGCTCTGCTATTTCCACGCCAGCAAGAGCCTCTCGAGTTCCGAGGATGACATAAACCATATTCCGGCAACGCAACTTCTCGCAGAGGAAGTTCAGGAGGCGGAGATCGTTGCAGCGCTTGTCTCATCCAGTATCAAGATACGCCTTTTGGATGAGCAACTCTGGGACGCCCCACAAGATGTAAAAGACCGCTTCAAGTTCACAGCCGGACAGTTGTGGAATCCGCATGATGCTGCGAGTCCCAAGGATTTATCTGTAAGGGAAGCCTGCAACAAGATTGTGCATGCTAGTGACATTGGGTTCTTCGTTGACGATTCAAAGTATCGAACGGAGAGCTTTTTAACTCCTCGCTACCTCGAACCGAAAATCGCGGTTTACGGCAAATTTGGTGGAAACGAATGGCGAGCTGAAGTCTCGATTATTCCGTATATAGAAGCCGGATACTGGCTCGCACGTCATGTGTAAGGAATTGCAAACAATGTCGGTGCAGACAACAGAGCCCCAGCGCTTGCCGTTTCACGGCTCTGGATTTTTCTTTCCTCTCGTAGCAGTCAGCGTGGCCCTCACGGGCTCTGTGTCTGACCTCGCACATTAGGCCACTTCGAATGTTTATCTTATTTTACTTGATCATGGCATTTGTTGTTTTGGGCGTTGGCATTGCCATGCTGATCGGCGGCCGGCATACAAAAAACAAAGTGGCAGGAGGAGTCTTGAGAGTTATCGGGGTGCTTGCCATCATCTTGTCGCTTATTGTTATTTGTGGGTTCGTTATGGTCTTTTAGATTCGCGTGAGTTGATGTAATGAAAATACCGTGGTCTAAAGTCGTTCACATATCCAATGAAAGGCGATGATTACTTGCGAGGGCGGCACACGGCCTAACAAAAAAAGGAATGTAGATAACTCGGAGCGGGGCGCAGAGTTATTTGTATTACCGGGTTGAACGAAGCTGCGGTTGGACTCCGGGCAGGGGCGGCTGTCGCATGGTTAGCGTATTCTCAACGCTCAAGTCGTCTGATCAGACAGTGGAGGAACGCTTGGGGCTCAAGGCACGTTTACTGGCATGCTGATGCCGTTACTCGAAAAATAGGGAGAATCGGGGTGAGCTCGCCTCAAGATGTTGGCGCATCTTGAGCGTGAGGAGTCGAACGTAGGGACCTTATTTGAAACGTTTGCTCACGAACTCAACGAACTTTTCGTCGCTCATGACGTTGGAGGTGCATTCCGAGACTACGGTCTTTTTAAACTGGGGAGTTTCGCCCAGGTAGTGCATGAATTGCTCCTGAATCGTGCCGGTGCCGGTGATGTGAACCTCATTCGCGTTTTCCAGATGGTGGCCGATTTCCTTGAAATACTTTTTGACCAGGGTTATTTCGAGATTGTTCGCGGCATTCTCGTTCGAATTAGCCCCCGAGCCGGGATTTTTCGCATGACCGAGGACGATGAATTCGGCGCCGGTGGGATTGTGGCCTACGATGGTCGCGTGCTGAGTGTTCAGCCAAACTCCGAACTGCTTTTTGGTTTTTTCTGACATGGTTCACCAGACAGCCGAAGTGCCGGAATAGCAAATGGTCATTTCCCGGGTTGCTCTCTGCATAAAGGTAAACCAACCCTTCAAGCTTTTCGTGCGGGTGAGCAATTTACCGCTAACTTTTAGCAATCCAACGATAGCGGCAAATGAGCGGGTGTGTATTCTCCGGGCCGCATTGGATGGCCGGTAAGTCCCCGGACCGACGGCGTCCAGGCGAGAACAAACAACGTCGTTGACCGAAAAATTAATGAAAATACGCAACAAACTGATCCTTGGTGTCGCCAGTTTAGGCTTGTGCCTCAGTGCCCAGGCGAACGAAAGACTCTTCACTTACAGCTACGAACCTGAAACGCTTCCACAAGGCGCAATGGAGTTCGAACAGTGGGTCACTCTTCGAGCTGGCCGCACTGCCAAAGTGGGCCAGAAGAACTACAATCGCTGGGAGCTGCGTGAAGAACTGGAATACGGTGTGACCGATAACTACACAGTGAGCCTTTACCTGAATACTCAGGCGGAGAGTTTTCGTGATCCTGCAACCTTGAGCGATGAGTCTGAATTTGAATTCAAAGGTATTTCGATCGAAAACCGTTTGATGATCGTGAATCCTGCGGATCACAAGATCGGCGTCACACTTTACCTGGAACCTTCTTATTCAGGCGAGGAAGCCGGTCTCGAGCAAAAGATTCTGATCGGTCAACGGGTTGGGCAATACAAATGGGCAGCGAACCTGAGCCATGAAACCGAATGGGAACATAATTTTGACGAAGTAGAAGGAGAGTTGGAGTTTACGTTCGGTATCAGCCGCGAACTGAGCAAGCATTTCTGGCTTGGGGTTGAATTGCGGGATAAGAACGAATTGCCCGAGTATGAAGAATGGGAAAATACGGCAGTTTACTTCGGCCCGGCTTTTCATTATCGCCAGGAGAAATGGTGGGCAACGCTGACTGTGCTGCCGCAGATCTATGGTAAGAATTTCAACTCCGATGTTGATGGAAATGGTCGATTGGAATTGGAAGGCAATGAGAAGGTAAATATCCGTATTATCGCTGGCTTCAGCTTCTAATGCGATTTGGAAAAACAGTATTCAGTTGTTTGAGCGCTGCTTTTGCCGTGGCGTCCGTCACGGCAAAAGCGGCCGAGCTTTCTGGCGCCCAACTGGATGCGGCGCACAAGCTCTACGTGATGAAATGCACAAAATGTCACGAGCGGTATAGCCCGACCGATTATTCGAAGGCGGAGTGGGACATTTGGATGACTAAAATGAACCGCAAGTCCCGCGTGAAGCCTGCCCAAGCCGATCTTCTCACCGGTTACACAGAGCTTCTACGCACGGGTAAAGTTGTCGACGTCAAGAAGAGTAAGCGCTGACGGAAACGAACCATCCGGCATATCCGGGTTAATTGGTGTGAGGTTGCGCCGGAGATCCTCATTTGGAAGATGTGCGTGAACACATTTGGGTCAGACGCAACACTCTTTATTTCGGCGGCAAAGGAAGTTTCATCGTTACTCTGATGATTTTATCTGCGCCGGAAACGATTTCGATTTCACCGGAGTGCGCTTTAACAATCCATTGCGCGATGCTCAGTCCTAATCCGCACCCTTCAATCTCGGCGCTATGAGAGGCGTCGCCCCGGAAGAATCGATCGAACACACGGGGCAGAATAGCGGGCGGAATGCCCTCACCGGTATTGGCAATGGTCAATTCAGAGAATTTAGCGTCTCGCTTAAGGGCGATTTCTACCTTCCCTCCCGGAATATTATATTTCAACGCGTTATCGGTAAGGTTGAGAAGCAGTTGGCGCAGCCGATGTCGATCCCCGCAAACGATTACTTCATCACACACATCCAGCGTGACGATGATCTTCTTTTGCTGTGCCAGCATCTGCGTGTCTACAAAACTATCATGCACCAGTTCGTGGAGTGCCACTTCATCCCGGGAAAGAACGACGAGCCCCGCATCTGCTTTTGCGAGAAGAGTCAGACTTTCTACGATTTTGGTCAGCCTTTGGATTTCGTCGAGCTGGCTGGCGTAAGCTTCCCGCTGGACTGCTGTGGTGTGGGGATCATTTAAACAAATCTCAATTTCACCATGCAGAATGGCCAACGGAGTTTTTAATTCATGGGAGGCGTGCAGGGTAAATTCACGAACCTGGTTGATGGAATTTTCCAGTCGATGGTTGGTGGCGTTAAGAACTTCGGAAAGGCGATCTACTTCGTCGCCGTTGTTGGTTCGTGGCAAGGGCTCGTGCAAGTTGTGGATATGCAACCTCTCCGCCGCGGAGGCAAGGTTGTTGAGCGGTGCGAGGGCCTTGCTCAAGAGCCACCATCCTCCGAACAGAGTCAGAAGAGCAGTAGGGACGCCATGGACAAAAATGATTTCTGCAATCGCCGTGGGAATTGTATCCGCCGTGGCTCCGGCAGCTCTGGCCCAGGCGGGTTCTACAACTAATTCAAAATACAGGACGCCTATCATCAGCAGAGTGGAAACCAACAACACTCCCCCATACCAAAAGGTGAGGCGCGTGCGAATGGTCATTGGGCTTCTTTCACAACGAAGCCCACCCCGCGTACGGTATAGACCAGTTTAATCTCGGAATCCGCATCGATCTTCTCTCGCAGGCGCATGATGTAGACATCAACCAGGTTTGTGCCCGGATCGAAATCATAATCCCAGACATTTTCCACGATGGCCATGCGACTACAAACACGTCCAGGGGTGCGCATCAAAAACTCCAGCAACCGATATTCTCTGGGGGCGAGATCAATCAAGCGATTACCGCGCTTGACCACCCTGGTCACTGTGTCGACGGTGAGATCGCCCACTCGCAATTGAACCGGCCGGTGTTCGCCCATCCGACGGCCCAGAGCGCGAACGCGTGCAATCAATTCCACCAGAACAAATGGTTTGGGAAGATAATCATCCGCCCCGGCATTTAGTCCCTGGACTCGATCATTCACGTCACCTCTGGCGGTAAGTAACAAAACCGGGCTCGTGATGTTTCGATCCCGCATCTGCCGCAGCAGTGTTAAACCATCGGGTCCCGGTATCATAATGTCCATGATGATGACATCGAAAGCGGTGGCAGAGGTGGTGGCGAGGACAGCTTCTCCATGATGCAGGACGTCGACGGCGAACCCTTCAGACTGGAGAGCCTTGCGGATAAACGAAGCCATCTTTTTCTCGTCTTCGACAACCAGAACACGCACAGGCACAAGACTATAACCCAGTGGTAGCGTTAGCAATCGCAGGCCCACATTTCCATTATGACAACACTGTCATAATTGGGCGAACGGATTTGTAAGGAGAGAGTGTTTCATTGACGCCGTGAGTAATGTTGCCAAAGACGAAGTGTTCAAAGCAGACCAAGCCATTGCAGACTTCGCTTTCGGACACAAGGTCGCCGCAGTTTTCGATGACATGGTGGATCGTTCCGTTCCGTTTTATCAAGAGATCCAACGAATGGTGGCTGAGATTGCCGGGAGTTTCGCTATCGAAGGCACTAACATCTATGATCTTGGTTGTTCCACCGGCACTACTCTCTTGAATCTCGACGCTGCAATTCCCAAAGGGGTCAAACTCATCGGAGTGGATAATTCCCCGGAAATGTTGACCAAGTGCCGTGAGAAACTCGTTGCCCGTGGGTTTGACCGGGAGCATGATTTGGTTTGCGCGGATCTCAATCGCGGTGTCTGTATCCAGAATGCTTCCATGGTCCTGATGGTGCTGACGCTGCAGTTCGTTCGCCCCCTCTATCGGGACACCCTGATTAAATCCATTCTTGAAGGCCTGAATGAAAATGGGTGCCTGATCCTTGTTGAAAAAGTTTTAGGAGAAGACTCAGTCTACAACCGGCTGTTCATTGATTATTATTACGACCTCAAGAAACGACACGGCTACAGTGGTCTGGAGATTTCCCAGAAACGGGAAGCCCTGGAGAACGTTCTGATCCCTTACAAATTACTGGAGAACCGGGAAATGCTGCTTCGCGCCGGCTTCCGTCACTGCGACGTATTTTTCAAGTGGTATAACTTCTGCGGAATTATCGCTATCAAATGATTAAGATCGGCAACGTCATCTTCAGATACAGAAACGGCCTTTTCCCGTTGTTCTATCTGCTGCTGTTTTTTAGAAGCAAACCGCTTCTTCCCGATTTTCAGATTGCCGCATTCATTGGGGTAATAGTTGCCATCCTCGGGCAAGGCATTCGGTTTCTTACCATCGGTTTGGATTATATTATTCGGGGAGGGAGGAACAGGCGGGTCTATGCTGAGGATCTGGTAACGGGTGGAGTATTTGCTCATTGCCGGAACCCCCTCTACGTCGGAAATTTTTTGCTCCTCCTCGGTGTCGGCTTTGCTTCGAACTCCCAACTTTATTTCTACGTTGCGATTCCGTTTTTCATCTTCGCCTATGCGGCAATAATCGCTGCCGAGGAAAATTTTCTTCGAAATAAATTTGGCCAGCAATTCGAGGATTACTGCAGCCGGGTTAATCGCGTAGTCCCAAGTTTCTCAGGGTTGAACAAAACTCTGACGGGAATGGAGTTCAACTGGAGGCGAGTAATGGTAAAAGAGTACGGAACCACATTTATCTGGATGGCCGCTCTGCTTCTGGTGCTAATGAAAAATGTCTGGGCAGCCGGGGGATTTGAAGCAAATCGCAGAATTCTACAGATACTCGGTTCGACTCTTGCCTTGCTCATGTTAACCTATGCCGTGATCCGCTATTTGAAGAAAAGCGGTTTATTGGATGATTCCAAAATTCCGACGCGACCCGCTCCACCCTCCGATCAAAACCTGGTTGCGAAAACACGATAGCGACAGCAGGAGTCCAAGTCCCACCCATGAACCCGCTTTCAGCGAATTGCTTCCCGATCAGATTGATGATTTACGCAATCATTGTTGCCCTTCAGTTTCATCTTCTGAATGTTTTGGTTACAAAGAAGGGTTGGGATTTTGTCGTTCCTGAAGGCAGCTACATGGAAGTATCCCAGATTCTCTTCCAGGGTCTTACGCTGGCAGGCCTATTGACGTTAGCCATCCGGGACAACATGCGCCGCCGGTTCTTTCTCTTTCTATCGGTTTTGATCGGGGTCGCAATGGTGCGTGAGTTCAATAACCATCCACTCTACCCCATGATTCTGCCGGGATATAAGGCGATCGTCGGTTTGGCTTTGATTGCTCCCTTTTTTCTTTGGGATCGACGTGCTCTCGCGATGCAGTTACGAACGCAGATGGGGCAGGGCTCCTTTGTCCTCTATTTCATTGGCTTTGCCTTCGTCGTTCTGTGGGCGCAAACTTTGGCGCAACGCCCTCTATTGCTCGAATCCAAGTCCGACCGAGCCGTTGAAGAAGCACTGGAATTAGCAGGTTACATGCTGATGTTCTGCGGGGTGTTGGAGGATGCAATTTCAAGTCGCAGGACTCCAGCGCTTCGGGCTTGAACAGCTGACCTTTCTCGCGGATCAGTTCTCCCATCCAGGCAGAAGATGATGCACATCTCAGCGATAGTGTTTATTTATAGGATATTCGTCGAGGGAGCCTGAGAAAGCGTTGTAACATTGCTAGACGCCAACGGTCTGATAAGAATCGGTCACGGTCCTCTTAAATCTATGAATCTCGGAGAAATCTTACTCACGATTATTGTCGCGTTGCTGGCCTCGATCCTGGTGGTGATGATCTTTCATTCCAATAGAACGCAGTCGTGGGACGAAATTGGAGTCCGTCTGAAGAGCATGAGGAAATCGACCGTCGACTCGAAAATTGCCGGAGTTTGTGCCGGATTCGGCGTCCACACGCCCATTCCTGCATGGATCTGGCGAGTGATATTCCTGCTCCTGTTGTTTTGCGGTGGGATCGGTTTATTGGCCTACATCATTCTTGCGATCTGCATGCCCTCGGCTCCTGACGGAGTTGCTTAAATCGCTGCAACGTGCGCTTAAGAAGCAGAAGCCGTAGGTGGACGGCACGCGCTTCATTCTAAAAAGTTGAAAACTGCGTCAGCCGCGAGCACTGTTCGCTCTGTGAACTTTAGAAATGCTGTTTTGGTTGCGTTTGGTTGCTTCACCCTCGTTGGTTGTAACCAGTCCGAGACCCCTCTTGTCGTTGCTACCCCGCCCACTTCTAGCCCTACTCCTGCTCCCGTTGTGGCAGCAGCGCCCAAGCCGGTTGGCATCCCACAGCCTAAATTGCAAACGATCAAACTCTACATTGGCGACCAGGTCATGGAGACCGAACTTGCCTATCGTGCGCACGAGGTGCAGACCGGGATGATGTTCCGCACTAACATGGCGGAAAACGAGGGGATGTTGTTCGTATTCGCCGGTCCCCATCAGGCGTCGTTCTGGATGCAGAACACATTGGTTCCGCTTTCGGCCGCTTATATCAATCCGGATGGAAAGATCGAAGAAATCCACAAACTGGAACCGCTCAACACGAATTCTGTGACCGCGAGTTCCTCGAACATTCAATACGTTCTGGAAACCCCCCAGGGATGGTTCGAGCGTCACGAGATTTCGACTGGTTCGGTAATCCGGACGGATGCGGGGACGTTCAAAGAGAGTTTTTTTAACAAACAGTAAGTTCTTGTCTCATGAAAGTTGCTCTCGCTCAAATCAACACCACGGTGGGGGATCTCGCCGGAAACGAGAAGAAGATCGTAGCTGCGTATGAGAAGGCTGCCGCTGCAAAAGTTGATCTCGTTATCTTTCCCGAACTCACCACCACCGGATACCCGCCACGCGATCTGTTGCTGAAGAAAAACTTCGTCGCGCAGAACCTGGAGATGCTGGAACGTCTTGCGCAAATCAGCGGCCCGACCGCGATGCTTCTGGGTTACGTGGCTGAGAACAAGATTCGTCCGGGCAAACCGGTCACCAACAATGTGGCCCTGCTGCAGAATGGAAAGATCGTTGCCATCCGGGTGAAGTCGTTGCTCCCGACCTACGATGTATTCGATGAGGACCGTTACTTCGAACCGGCCGAAAAGAACGATCCGGTGCGACTCGGCGATCGCACGCTGGGCTTGACCGTGTGCGAAGATATCTGGAACGACGAGGACTATTGGACAGACCGTCGCTATCGTCGCAATCCTCCCATGGAGCTGGTGCATGCCGGTGCGAAGATACTTTTCAATGTATCGGCATCCCCATGGCATCTCGGGAAGAACAAGATCCGTTACGACATGCTGAGTAACATCGCGCGCAAAGCGAAGGTGCCGGTGGTCTTCTGTAATGCAGTGGGCGGCAACGATGAGGTGATCTTTGACGGTGGAAGCATGGTGTTCAATGCGAACGGTGGGTTGGTGGCCAAGACGAAAATATTCTCCGAAGATTTTGTGATTGCCGATACCGAATCTCCCTCGGTGATTCCTTTCGATCTGCCGTCCGACCAGGAAAAGCTGTATCGTGCCCTGGTCCTCGGGTTACGCGACTACTTCGAGAAATGTGGATTCAAATCGGCTGTCCTGGGATTAAGCGGCGGTATTGATTCCGCGGTGACTGCGGTTCTCGCGGCGGAAGCGCTCGGGAAGGAAAATGTGCATGGGGTGTCGTTGCCTTCGGAGTTCTCTTCGCAACACAGTCTCGATGACGCGCGAGTGCTGGCGAAAAATCTCGGAATCAAGTACGACGTCCTGCCGATTCAGAATGTGTTCGCGGCGACCAAGAAGGAGATTAGTCCGTTGTTTGCCGGGAAGGCTGAAGATATTACGGAAGAGAATATGCAGGCGCGCATTCGCGGGGTGTTGTTGATGGCGCTTTCCAATAAGTTTGGTTCGCTCCTGCTCACGACCGGGAACAAGAGCGAACTGGCGGTAGGTTATTGCACTCTGTATGGCGATATGTGCGGTGGCCTTGCTGTGATCAGTGATGTTCCCAAGACATTGGTTTATGACCTGGCTCGTTGGATTAATCGCGAGAAGGAGATAATCCCGGATTCATCCATCACCAAGCCGCCATCGGCCGAGTTGCGTCCCGATCAGAAGGACCAGGATTCTTTGCCACCTTACGAGATACTCGATGCGATTCTGAATGAGTACGTGGTCAATGTGAAATCTGCTTCGGAAATTATTGCCATGGGATTTGAGGAGAGCACGGTGAAACGGGTGATTCGTCTGATTGACCTGAGCGAATACAAACGGCGTCAGGCTGCTCCGGGACTGAAGGTGACGAGCCGGGCTTTCGGCGTGGGACGTCGTCTTCCGGTGGCGCAGCGGTACCGGGAGGCGTGAGTCGGATCATTTGCGGGAACACGGTTTTAACCTTGTAATGAAACTTCGCTGGAAGATTGCGCTGGGGATCGCAGGCTTCTTTATTCTCGCCGCCATACTTCTCGTTATAGCGAATAAAAATTCCGGGACTGAACTGGAAAAGTATAAGGCCACCCTGCGCGCTAAAGGGGAGATTCTTGAGCTGGATGGACTGGTTCCAACTGCCACGAATACAACGACCGACCTCGATGTGTTCGTCGATGCGGCCCAAAAGCTTAAGGGCAGCCAACTTGATGTCGGAAATATCAAGTGGATGCATATAGGCTCACCCGGTCGTGCTCTGTTGCTTTGCAATGCTGGTCAAACCCACGCAAAACCATTTGGCTGGGACGAACTTGCTCAAGGGCTGGAAAAAAATGCAGAGAATCTTGCCACCATTCACGAGTATTTAACGAATGCGCCGACGCAATTGCCGGGTGGGTACAAGAATTTTCCCAAGCTTCCAAAGAACCCGTTTATATTGAAACGCTCCACGGCACAATGGCTTGCGGCGTCGGCACTAAACAACATTCACAATCAGGCTCCCGAGCTTGTCACTCGGGACATTCAAGCTCTGTGCGCTTTGGCCAACATGCATTCGGATGATCCTACGCTGGTGAACGCCATGATCCGAGTCGCCATTGCTGGCATCGCCCTCAGCTCAACATGGGAAGCCATCTACGGAATAACCAACTGGACAGAACCCGATTTGAAGCGGTTGCAAACATCTCTTGAGCAATTGGACCTGCTCAAAGTCCTGGAAAAAGGGATTACGGGCGAGCGAAACTTTGGCCTCGCGAACTTCGAATCTATTCTAAACGAGGAAAGTCATTTTTCCATGCAAGGTCCAACGGCGACACCGCATCCAGGGGAAGTAATCGCAGAGACCGTCTGGCGAAATACGGTGGCGAATGAAGATGTCCTTTTTTATCTCCGATTCATGCAAGGGTATGTGGAAGCGGCGCGCCAACTGAGGAAAAGTCAGAACTACCGTGAGATGCAACGCTTTATATCTGCAAGTTCCACTTCGTGTGAGCAAACGCTCGGTTCGTGGCAAAAATACCGATACGTGTTTTCGATGATCTCGATTCCCAACTTTATGCGAGTGCCGGAATCGCCAGTTCGTAACGAGACCATGCGGAGGTTTTGCATGGTAGCTATTGCGTTGAAGAGGCACCAACTGCTTCATGGAACGCTTTCTTCAACCTTAAGCGAGCTCACCCCGGAATTTTTGCCCGCTGTGCCCATCGACCCAATGGACGGCCAGTCCATGCGTTATCAACTGAAAAGTGATGGGTCCTATCTGCTCTACTCAGTTGGGATGAATGGAAAAGATGAAGGAGGCGATCCCGCTGTCGATAAAGCGAAAAAAGGGGCGGACATCTGGGCGGGGAGAGATGCAGTTTGGCCACAGCCTGCGCTTCCGTGATCAGGCCGACTTCTCCTGGAGGCGTCGATGGCGTGGCGATTCTGGTTTCACCCGGAACCAGGTAAGCACCACAAAGGCAAAGAACGCGGTGTAGATAACCGCGAAAACTCCGAGGCTCACTTCGTAAAAGAGTAACTTGCCCAGCCAATGTCCGATAAACGTTTCGGTATATTGGGGGGCAACACCTCCTTTAACGCGCAGTTGGTTTTCCCAAACTGTGAGTGGGCAATTGAACCCAGAAAGTGTTTGAACTGCGACATAACCCATCAGTGCCATGTGAACGACGCGGAACCAAAAATTTCTGACGAAGTGCCATTTTTTGAAATAGCCGATCCAAATTACGACAAATGCTCCGATGATGAATAGGACGACCAGCGTGTGGAGAAGCAGGAGAGCGTCGGCAAAAAATGTGTAGATATTTTGCATGTGCCTGACGATCTCGTCTTGTCTGCCAATCACGGTAATCCTTCTATACAGATTGCCAAAAGTAAATTCCGGTCGGCCTGTTTTCAACTCATTGAGGGCTTATGCCGCACGACGCGCAAGGTGGATGGAGCGGAAGCTCCCAGTCAAAGATGATGGGGCGCGCCCAGCCGCTACCAATGGCGGCTTCGCCGCACAGAGGAAAAACAGAGGCACCCACTTGTAGATCCCGGGCAAATATTCCCAACTCATTCCGAGAGGAATTCTGAGGTGCTGAGATAATTTTCTGGCGTCAAAACAGGATCTTGGAGGTGCCGAGAGAATTTTTTCACTACTCCGACAGATCTTGCGACTACTGAATAGG
>JBKJKE010000089.1:0-5923 GCA_046597605.1 Limisphaerales bacterium
ACGCGTTTCCGGGGTTTCTCGAAGCATTTTAAAGTCTCCGGAAACGTGCACATCGCCCCATTCGCAGGGTAGGAACGTTTAGCCGTAAACGTCCCTGATTTCTGCCTTCGCCTCGGAATGAACTGTGCCACGGCGAACCCGGAGAAGGCCAGGATAAGGGCGAGCCTCACTTCTATTCCACCGAGAACAGCGAGGAACCTCAGACCCCTCTATTTGGCTGGGAACTTGTGGCCGACGATTGCATCCAATCAACGGGTTCAACAAATCAAAATCCGCCAGAGCAATGGAATACGCGGACACCATCCATGGGGAGTTTCTCGATGATGAGCGGTTTGCGCCTTCGGCGTAGTAGCGATCTGTAAGGGGTCCCACTACCTCAATTTGAGGGCATTTCACATTGCCCGAGAATATGGGAAAACCTTGGCCATTCCTGAATCACGCGTCTCGAAACGTTTTAGCCAAGGCAAATTGTCTGTACTTGGGTGTCTCGCCTTGGGCAGAGATATGTTGAGCTGCTGTATTCAGGTTTATGTAAAGAACAACACCTCTCTGTGGGCATTCAACACTGTAAGTTATAATGAAAATTCAGAAAGTAACGATCCTCGCCAGTATATTTACGGCGTTATTGGGTTCACCGGTCATGGGCGCGACTACCATGCTCAGCGATGCATTCGGCACCGCAACAACTACCAAGGGGTTTGCCATCAATGACGGTGTCAATATTGGCATCAATCCGCCCACGACGACTCGTATGACAGGTTCGCTCGCGCAGAACCTGCGTTATTACCAAACTGTCACAACCAAAGCGCCAACGTTTTACGGGATCTCCGGCGGTCGGTTGCGTGTAGAACAGGATGGTGGGATTGGCCGTTTCACTCTGGCGCCTTATAACGACACAAGCGCCTTCAACTTTGGACCTGCCCTGGGCATCCCGAATGCATCGCCCCTTAACCCGGTCAGTTACGATGTTAAAATCGCGATGGCCAATAACGCGACCAGCACTGCGCGATTTTCATTCGGAATTGGCACTATTGAATCTGACGCCACCACCTGGGATTTCGGTGTGCAGCTTTACCATGGGGCAACCGGGGATACCTTTTATACCATGCAAAAACGTATCGATACCGCCTCGTCCGGAATTGCGGATATTAATTTGCCCATGGCTACGACCGGGCCCGGAACGAACGTAACGACCCAGGTCAATTTTCTGATTCGCGTGACAGATGCCGGAGCCCAAACCACCGCCTATAATTCTCGCGTGCAGGTGTCACTCGATAACGGTGGGACCTGGATTTATGATACCAGCACCGATCCAGCTTTGATCAATGGTTTCCGGTTCGACGCTGCGGGTCGCTTCTTTTGTTTCGATCAGGCAGGTAACACGAGCGGTAACGTTTTTTATGATAACCTCTCTGTTACTTGGAATTCCGGCCCCCGTACGTGGGATGGCGGTGGTGCGAACGGAAATTGGAACAACCCCACAAACTGGGTTGGTGCCACGCCCGTCAACGGAAGCGCGTTGATCTTCAATGGCATAACGCGTCAGTTAAACACGAATGACATCAGCAATCTTACGGTGCCTTCGATGACTTTCAGCAACGGAGGATTCCAAATTTTCGGAAACGCATTGACCGTCACGAGTGGAATTACGAATCTGCTCGGAAATAATGCCATCACTAACTCGATCACCCTCGCTGGTGCAGCGAGACTCCAATCAAGTGCGGGAACATTGGCGCTGGGAAGTATTACCGGTAGTGGGCAAAACCTGACCGTTGCCGGGGCGGGAAATGTCACAATTGGTGGTGATATCACGACGGGCAGCGGGGCCTTGACCAAGCAAGACGCTGGCACGCTGACGCTCGCCGGTGCAAATACGTTTAGCGGCACTACTACGATTTCTGCAGGAACTCTCGCGCTGCAAGGTTCCGGTGCCATTGCATCCTCCGTCGTTCTTTCTTCCGGGGCGACTCTCACTGGTAATGGAACAGTAAATGGAGCTGCATCGATCAGCGGCACGTTATCTCCCGGAACCAGCGTGGGCACTTTGACCACAGGATCTGAAACCTGGAACAGCGGCGGCCAACTCAACTCGGAATTTTCTGCTGCAACTGGCACGGCTGGGGTTGATTGGGATTCGATTGTGATAAATGGGACACTCGATATCGCGGCATCTCAAAGCACACCGTTCGTGATCAACATAAGCGGCGGGGCAGCGACTGGTTTTGATAACTCGGTGGAACACTCCTGGGACGTAGTTACGACGACCGGTGGAATTCTCAATTTTGATCCCGCCAGGGTCATCGTTGTGGCGCCTGGTTTTGATGTCGGTGCCACTGGAGGATTTTGCGTTCGCGTCAGCGGCAATAACCTTCAAGTATTTTTCGGACATAAACCTGTTATTACGATCAACAATGCAGCGAAGGTGGCTGCTTTCGGTGACTTAAACTTTGCGATTGGAGGCGAAGGAACAGACTTCAGTGTCACGGGCGGAAGCACTCCAGTTCTCGGCTACCAGTGGAAAAAAGGCGGGGTGAATGTCAGCAATGACCCCAACAAATCTGGAGCGACCACAGCGACATTGACGTTGGCCAAGGTTTACGGGGCTGACGCTGGAAACTATTCAGTTGAAGTTCGGAATGCGATCGGCATTACGACGAGTGGTGATATCGCATTGTCAGTGACCAGGGCCAGTCAGCATATCGTTGCCACTGCTGCTCCCGAGCAAAACTACGGGGACTCCGTCACGTTGAGCAGCTACTTCGTTTCCAAAGATTCCTCCGAAACCCCGACCGGTGTCGCTTTGAACTACAGTTTGGATTCCGGAGCGACCATTGCCTCCATCAACAACGGAGTCCTAACCTTTAGCGGTGTAGGAACCGCGACCGTGCGTGCCGCTGCTCCAGCGACTCTGGATTATAATGCCGCATCCGATCTAACCGGTGATATCACCGCAGGCACGAAAACTCTGACGATCACTCCTGACGCCACATCACGCGCTTATGGTGATGCGAACCCGATCTTCACCGTGAACTTTACCGGCTTTGCTTTGGGCGAAACTCTTGCCAGCAGTGATGTCACCGGCGCTGCCTCTGTTACCGCCAGCAGTCCGGCGGATGTGACAACGACTCCCAGTGCCCAGACCGTCACAGTCGATAGCGGCAGTCTCGCAGCGTTGTCGTCCTCTCATTATGATTTCACCACCGCCAGTGGAACACTGACCATCACGAATCGTGCGTTGAAAATCGTAGCGACTTCCGCGAGCAAAACGTTTGGCGATACCGACCCTGTTCTTACGTGGACAACTAACGGCTTTGTGAATGGCGACGAAAACCTAGATCTCGGTGAGGGACTGACGGTTTTAAGTGGAACCCCGGTCTTGAGCAGAGGGTCAGGCGAAAATGTCAGCACCTACCCGATAACGGTTGATACAACCGGCGTAACGGTGAATACCAACCTCTACGTTCTCCAATCGACGGAAGGTGTTTTCACGATCAATAAAGCAACCCCCACGGTGAACGTGACGAGTCTGCCGGGCGAGACTTACAACGGCGCAGGTCATCCAACGACTGCTTCTGTCACGGGTGTGGGTGGTGCAAACCTCGGCGCTGCCACGGTCAGTTACACTCCGGGTGACACGAGTGCCCCCGTTGATGCGGGTGACTATGGGGTAGAGGGAAGTTTTGCGGGTAACGCAAATTACAATGCTGCCACCGGACTCGGCACTATTCACATCGGCCAGGCGACTGTTGATCCAGTAGTAACCGCTGGTAGCAAAACCTATGATGGAACAACAGAGGGTTCGATCGTATCCCGGAATCTAACCGGTGTGTTTGGTGCAGACGATGTGAGTCTTACCGGCGGAACGGCAACTTTCGTGAACGCGACTGCCGGCCTTGGGAAGAGCGTTTCTGTGACAGGCCTAAGCCTGAGCGGAACGAAGAGTGGCAATTATCAACTGTCGTCGACCAGTGCGACGGCATCTGCGAATATCATACCTGCCACTGTCGAGCCTCAAATCACCGCCAACGACAAGCCCTATGACGGAACAACGTCAGCCACAATTGGCACGCGATCGCTCAACGGGGTTTTCGGCAGCGATGCTGTGACGTTAACAGGCGGGACCGCAACGTTCGACACGGCTGCCGCGGGTGGCGGAAAAACAGTGACTGCGATTGACCTCGCACTTTCGGGTGCAGATTCGGGAAACTATCAATTGTCCACAACGACAGCGACAACAACGGCGAAAATTGTCGGAATTTTGGTGACCCCGCACATTACTGCAGGCAACAAGGTTTATGACGGCACAACTGCCGCAACGATCACCAGTCGCAGCTTAACCGGAGTCGTTGGCGACACGGATGTGACTCTCACCGATGGTTCCGCTACTTTCGCAAACGCAACTGCAGGAAACGGAAAGACCGCAACAGCGGTTGGACTCAGTCTGGTTGGTGCGGATAGCGCCAACTACGAACTCACTTCCACGAGCGCGGAGACGACGGCTGATATCACTCAAGCGACGGTTACCCCGCTGCTCACTGTGAACAATAAAAGCTATGACGGAACGACGGCGGCGACGATTGCCTCGCGGTCACTGTCCGGTGTAATCAACAGCGACGATGTGAACCTGTCCGGTGGCACCGCATCATTTGCAACGGCGAGTGTTGGTTCTGGCAAATCGGTTACGGTGGTGGGCCTGAGCCTCTCCGGATCTGACAACGGCAATTACCAATTATCGACCACGACAGTCGATACGATGGCAGACATCGATCGCGCGACTCCAGTAATTACATGGGGTCCGCTGGCTCCGATCGCTGCGGGAACAACGCTTGCGTCCACATTGAACGCGAGCACGGATGCGGCAGGGTCGTTTGCCTACTTCGAAGGAGTTACGCCGGTCAACGGAAGCGAACGGTTACCAATTGGAACGCATGCGTTGACCGCGCAATTTACCCCCGCTGACAATGTTAATTATTCAACGGCAACTCTCGATCGTAGCCTCGACGTGTCCGGCGATCTCGAAGCGATTTTGCCGATTCTCGCTGTAAAAGCGCCGAAGGCGAACATGATTCTTTTGGGCGCCACCCCAAGCCTGCTGATCACGGGTCTTGTGACCGAGGTGAATCTCTCCTCCCTGAAGTACAAGTGGAACGATGGAGAGTTCATACCAGTCGCCAACCTGGTTTATGTTCAGGCAGGGAAGCCAACCAATTGGTGGGACACAATCACAACCGGTTTCAAACCGGGCACGAATCACCTGGTTATCAAAGCGATGGATCTCTCTGGTAACGAACATAAGGCCTTCGATGCCGATATCTTCTATCACACCGCGAGCCCGCTCGTGTTGGTGACGAACCTCAATGGCAGCAGCAGCTGGGGTCCTGGAACCAACGTTGGTTCCGTTCCGAAAGTGTTCCCGCCGGCGATGCTCAGCGGTACTGACCTGTTTGTGGGCCGTACTTACACGCTGAAGGCATTGGAAACCGGTTTGCCGAAGTACATCTTCACCAACTGGACCGCAACCTGGGATGGGCAAGCCACCCCGGTGGTAATCCAGAGCAACAATCTCACGGCTACATTCACAATGCAGTCGAACATGGTGCTCAACGCCAACTTCATCAGCAACCCGTTCTACCGCTTCGGTGGTGTCTATAACGGTCTGTTCGCTGAGGCCGGCGAAGTCAAATTCGAGAGCGCTGGTTTGGCGATGATCAAGTTGTCCGAGAAGAAAGTTCTGTCCGGCAAGCTGTTCATCGACGGTAATGCGATTGGTTTCGCTGGACCGCTCAGGATCGACGGAACTGGAACGATCAGGACCAAGGCTCGCTACAAAGGAACCGACAAGCCTGAATTGAACATCACAGTCGCCCTCGACTTCGTGAACGGAACTGAAACCCTCACTGGCACAGTCTCTCCGGATGGTGGT
>JBKJKE010000224.1:0-5454 GCA_046597605.1 Limisphaerales bacterium
GTAAGTACGGCCCACGAACAGGTCGGTACCGCTGAGCAATGCCGGCGGGAACACTTTCGGAACGGAACCAACGTTGGTTCCAGGACCCCATGTGCTGCTGCCATTGAGGTTCGTCACAATCGTGAGCGGGCTCGCCGAGTGATAGAAGAACTTCACGCTGGTGTTCGTTGAATTACCAGCAAGGTCGTAACCGGTCACCGAGACCTCGTTCGTTCCAGGTGTCAGGTTGATCGTGGCGGTATAGTTACTGGCTTTACCAGCAGCAACAAATACCAGATCGGCAGAGGCTGGAGCTCCAACGGCGTTCACGACATACTGAACACTTCCGATGCCGACTGCGTCCTGCACTGTGCCGGTGAGCAGCAAGGAGGAGGTCAGATAGACTCCGTTCAACTTCGGTGCGAGCACCTTCAGAAGTGGGGCGGTTTCGTCATCAACCACAATCAGGGTCGCAACACTGCTTGTTGCTGTACCGACGATGTTGGTCACGACCACGGTGTAATCGCCAGCAGAACCCACCGAGGTTGGGCTAATCGTGAGGGTCGCGCTGGTTGCGTCGGGGACTGGCGTAGCACCACGATACCACTGATAGCTCAAGGGCAGGCCGCCTTCAGCAACCACTGTGAACGTAAACGGTAATCCTTCGTTGACTGTCCCGCCAACAGGCTGGGAGGTGATTGCCGGGCCGTCGACAACGGTAAGGGTAACAGTATCGCTGATTACGAAACCTGCGCTTCCCGTGACTTTTACGGTGTAGCTTCCAGCATCGGCATGCGAAACAGGGTTGATCGTGTAGGTCGCATCAGTCGCGCCACCAATTTCATTCACACCCTTCGACCATTGGTAGGTTAGTGGTCCAGTCCCAACGGCTACGACCGTAAACGAAGCAATTCCCCCGTTCGCAGCAGTGACGTTGTCCGGTTGGTCGCTGATCACAGGATCAATGACTGTGAGGGTAGCGACGGCGCTAAGAACGGCAGAAGAATCATTAAACACCAGGACTCGATAGTTGCCGCTGTTCGCTGCGGACAAACCAGAGATCGAAAGAGTCGAAGTGGTTGCGCCAACCAGGTCAGATCCCTGGAATTTCCATTGATAACGCAGTGTTCCCGCTCGGGTAGTTGCTGCAACCGTGAAGGTTGCTGTAGAGCCGGCATTTTCTGTGGTGCTGGCCGGTTGCGCTGTGATGGTCGGAGGTACTCCAGCATATGGTGTCGTTTCCACAACCAGGTTGTCAACGAGGCCGAAGCTCAATGCTGGATTGTCTGAAACGGATGAGAACGAATCCATATATCCCACGAAGATGTTATGGCCGCCAAACGTACTGTTCACGAGGTCGGCGATCTTCAATCCGTCAATGAACCAACTGACGTTGGTCGTTCCGGTTCCGCTTCCCGTTTTTACCATTTCAACACGACGCCAGGCGAAGCCCACTGCACCGACCTTAACGGACCCCGTTTGTTGCGGATGGGCAAGTTGCTGCGAGACTGGGGGCGTTTGTCCAGGGAAAGCAGCATGGTAGTAGGCGTTTGTAGCGCTACGAGCCTCTGCACCGGGAGCCGAATAGGAACCTGAGGCTGTAGTTTGCAGGCTCGTGCCGCGGTGAGCACGGAAGTCGGTGCCAGCCCCACCTTCGCCATCGACGCCGAACCAGGGGCCCTGTGCCGTGGAGCCGGATCCGGACCATTGGACGCGAGTTCCATCCGTTCCCATTCCAGCGTTGAGGAATTCAGTTGAACCTGCTCCACCGCCCGGCAGTGGGCCGTTCACGTTGATCCACATATCGAAACGCAGGCGGAAATCACCAGGAAAACTCTGGCCGACGGGTGAAATACTCAAACCCGCTGCTGCGGCCGGATCAACCAGGTTTGCTTCCATCTTGACGCCGAAGGTTGAGCTGTCACCACTGTTCGGAGCGGAGGGGATACCATCCGCGCTGTAATCATATCCGAAGGTGACTTGCGTATCCGGTGTCTGGTTCAGTGTCCACCCGGAGGCGGTGCCTGCTGTGTCAAACTTCTCAGTGAAAAGGACCGTTCCAATTACGAGATTCGCATCAACACTCGTGACGGTTGCCTGCGTATTGCTGACAACGACAGAGTAAGCGCCGAGGTTTGCCGTTTGGACGTTCACGATCGTCAGTGAATTCGTCGTAGCACCGGAAATGGCGGCACCGTTGAAACGCCACTGGTAGTTCAAGGGGAAGCCCGTTGCCACCACCGTGAATGTCGCGTTTTGACCCGCGGCAGAAACACTCTGGCTTTGCGGTTGGGTCGTGATTGATGGAGGCCCGTTTACGATCAGCGTGGCAGGATCGCTCGTGATGCTTTTTGCCAGGTTGGAAATTTCGCAGGTGTAAACACCAGCGTCGCTGTGCCGTGCTGTGAATGTGAGGTTGGCGGTGGTCGCACCGTTGATGAACCCGTCGTTGGACAGCGGGACACCATCTTTTTTCCATTGATAATTGGGTGAAGTCCCGGTCGCTACGACACTAAAGCCAGTAGCCTGGCCTACTTGAACTTCGAGGCTCGAAGGCTGAGTTGTAATAGCTGGTGGATCAATCACTGTCAGCGTGACGGCGACGCTCGTATCATTTCCGAAAGTGTTGGAAACCTCGACCGTGTAGCCGGGGGTGCTGGCAGCATTAGCCTGGGTGGCACCGGTGATTGTCAGCGTTGCGGTAGTCGCTCCGGAGACATTGCCTTCATTGTTCAGGGTGACACCATCTTTCTTCCATACATAAGCAAGCGGTTCTGCTCCGGTTGCTGTGATCGAAAAGACCGCATTGGTTCCAGCTCCGACCGTGAGGCTTTGTGGTTCACTGGTGATGACTGGGAAACTGCTTATTGTGAGAGTCGCCGAAGCGCTGTTTGTTGTGCCAGCGACGTTGCTGATTTCAACGCTGTAACTGCCCGCGTCGTCGGTGGTCAGATTGGATAGCGTTAAGGTCGCGGCGTCTGCGCCGGCGATAGTGGGTCCGTTAACAAGGTTGCCTGCACCTTTTTTCCATTGGTAACTGAAAGGGGATGAACCTGTAACCGTTACAGAAAAACTAACCTGGCCACCCGGGGATGATGTCTGGTTGACCGGTTGTGCTGCGATGTCAGGCGCAACCGAGAGGGTCGCCGATGTGCTGGTTGTAGTGCCAGCAATGTTGCTAACCAACACACTGTAATTGCCAGCGTCGGCTCCACTCACAGGGTTGATTGTGTAAGAACTCAAGGTTGCCCCAGCGATCGGAGAGACACCTTTCTGCCATTGGTAGGTCAACGTGCCGTAGCCCGTGGCGGAAACAGTGAATGAAGCGCTCGCTCCAGGAGCGACGCTCTGGGCTTGAGGGGCAGTGCCTACAACCGGAGGAAGGACGAATTTAACGACCAGGTCATTTCCCCCGTTCGCAGTATCAATAACAAAAATCCCGTTGCCGAGGGCATTTTGAAAACCAGTGGCAATCAACTGGAACTTGTCAGCGCTGAAGCCGACGATACCGGTCGTTGTTTTGGCAATCGGCCAGGTATATTCAATCGTGTTGTTGAAGTTGGCAGCAGAGCCAGCGCCGCTTCCAGCGAGGGAATTGATATCGATTACGAATTTATTTGCCGGAGTCGCGTTGATCGTTAAAGAACCGGTGATGTTGACCAAATCCCATCCTGGATTGATACCAACAGTTCCTGCTGCATCATTGAGTTCCCACGTATAGCTCGCACCGGTATTCCACGTTTGATTACCGCTGGCGAACGTTCCAACACTCGATCCCGGGGTGATTTTTCCACTCAAGGCAACTGTGCCGGAGATAGAACCATTGCCACCGATGATAGCTGAAGCATTGACCGTAGCATTGCCGGTTCCCAGTGCGCTTCCGCTTGTTCCGTTGCCGACCAAAACTTTTCCAGCCGCAACCGTCATGGTACCCGAGCTCGTATTGGCATTATTGAATGCCAGAGTTCCGTCACCTTGCTTGGTGATTGCAGAACTACCATTCACAACTCCAGCAAAGGTGACCGTGCTGTTCGTGACCGTATAGGTCCGGCTTGCCAAAACACCATGCTCAAAGCGACCAGCAAATGTCAGGTTGTTTGTCCCGATGAACTGCAAGTTAATGACGGAGCCGTTGGTGACCAGGTTTCCGACAATGCGAGGACCGCCCCATGCAATGAGACCAACCGCAGAATCATCCGCAATAGTGATGCGGTTCGTGCCTGCGGGTCCCGAGACGAGAATTCCTCCACCGTCAAATGTCGAGTCGCTGCCGAAGCCGAAGAATCCGCCGTTCACGGCGGTCAAACCAGCATAGGTGTTCTGGCCAGACAGGACTGAGATGCCGCCTTCACCGCCAGAGGACACTGAGCGCCGTACGCTACCGCTTCCTGAGATGACTCCACTGAAAATTTGTGCCGGCGAAGTGTTGCTGCTCCAAAGGTTTATTTCAACGGTGGGCGCGGCTCCTGTGGTTACAAAAGTGATGGGTCGAGCAAAGTCAAAACCACCTCCGTTGAACCGAACATCAAAGCGACCGCTTGCTGCGTTGTTCGATAAGGTAAGGGATCCGGACGTGGCATTGATTACGTTTCCAAAAGAAACGCCCCGTGCGCCGTTTGCGAAGATAACTGTATCCGCAGACATGTTGACCTGGTTCGCGAAGGGAAAGCTGACCCTGGAGGCAGTAACTTGCATATTACCACCTGCCAGCGACAGTGTTCCGGAACCGTTTCCAAGTGTGGCCGCAGTCGTAGCTATACCTAGTGTGCCAGCAGAAACTATCGTATTTCCACTGTAGGTGGCATTGGAATGGACAACCAGTGAACCAGCACCTGTCTTAATGAGATTTCCCGTTCCTCCTGTTACAGCGCGGGAGGTCAAGGTGCGACCCGTTCCGACGTCCACCGTAGTGTCACCCGAGATGTTCAACAGCGTTGCCGCTGTGGGCTGTAGAATAGTCACGGCTCCTTCCTGGACCGTAATCCCACCGACCGTGACTGCTGAATCGACGGTGATGTTGAATGTAGTGGCATCTGTTCCGGCCGAAAACACGGCAGTGCTTCCGTTGGACCATGCGCCTGTTGCCAGGAGTCCATTGGAATCGGTGCTCCAGAAGTTACTACCAATCCAATTACCAGTGGGAACAGCTCCAGCACCCGCAGTGCCGGCATTGCTATCCCAGTATAACTGGGCCTTTGTTATTTGCGTACACGCGAGTAAAGCGCATGCCGCGACGAGGAGTTTTTTCATTCTTGAGTGGTGTCTAGGGTATTCGTTGGGTTTTCGTTCGGGAAGAACGCTAATCTTTCGTGAAGTGCCCTGTGGAGTCAACGAGCAAAACACCTAGTCAAGCCCAGCGCAGGGCTGCATCAAGCTCGGATCAGGCAATGAGAATAGGGATAGGCTTGTGTTTTCATGAGTGTTTATTTGCGGGGCAGGGGCTGAGTGAGAAGACGGATGGTATGGTTTCGATTG
>JBKJKE010000162.1:0-4765 GCA_046597605.1 Limisphaerales bacterium
AACGCCGTCACACCCAGAAATGGAGGCAATCTGACGCGAGGATTGTCTCCAAACACATTTTTGGAGGGGTGTTACGGCCGTCACAGGGGTCAAACAACAGAAATGGAGGGGTGTGACCGCGGTAACAGGGGTCCAAACACAGAAATGGAGGGGTGTTACCGTGGTCACAGGGGTCCAAACACAGAATTGGGGGGGGTGTGACGGCGGTGACAGGGGTCCAAAAACGTTTTTGGAGAGAATCCTCGCGTCAGATTGCCACCATTTCGCGTGTTACCGACAATCTCCGACGCGGATTGCGCTCGTTCCAGGGAACGCCCAGATTCTTCCTCTCCGATCGCCTTCGTTCCCGGGTTTGGGTACTTCTCCGATTACCTTCATTCGGCGGATTGCCCATCTTTTTGGCCGGAGAATGGGAGCAAGGGGTGTGATTTTTTCCGGGTGAGACAGGCCAGTCGGTGGGGTTTTGCGTAACCTCGCTCCTACTATCTCACCAGGAAAAAATCACACCCGTACGTTCCTGTAGATGCAAATAGGAGTTGCTTCGAAGTTGACCGATTTTATACTGTCGCGTGAACTTGACTCGGCGTGTTGTTTGGCTGGTGATCGTTCCGGCGGTGGTTTTTATCGGAACGGGCTGCGGAGGCTTGAATGCTTCTCGTAGCATTTCACCGCTGAACTTTCTCCTGCCGGGTTTGTTGCACAATGGCAAGCAGCAGGAAAAAGTGGCTCCAATTGCTGCACATCCTCAAGTTGACCAGGTTCGAACGGTAGCTCAGTCTCTGTAACTTTATGCGTTTTCCTTTGGCGCTCACGGCAAAGATTGCCGGGCACATTATCAAACATAAGATTCGTCGCACACCCAAGTTTGCGATGGTTCTGCAGTTGGAACCTTTGCACACCTGCAATCTAACCTGCACCGGATGCGGTCGAATTCGTGAATACTCCACGTCCCTCAAAGACATGGTGCCGCTCGAAAAGTGTCTCGCGGTCGCCGAAGAATGCGAAGCACCCATGGTGTCGATTTGCGGTGGAGAACCCCTCATTTACCCGAAGATCGAAGAATTGGTCACCGGCATCCTGAACCAGGGCCGCATCGTTTACATCTGCACGAACGGCATGTTCATGCGGAAAAAAATGAGAGATTACCTCGCCGCGATTTATTCCCCCGCACAGGAAGAGACCGTTAAAAAGCTCGTGGCGGAGAAACTGATCACTGATAAAGATGCCGAAGCCATTCGCAATCCCAAGGATCCCGCGGCCGCAAAAAGCAAAGTAGTAATCCGTCCGAGCACCTGGATGTATTGGAACGTCCATGTGGACGGTCTGGAATACACCCACGACTTGATCGTCGAACGCGAAGGCGTTTTCAAGGAATGTGTCGAAGCCATCAAGATGGCAAAGATTCTCGGATACCAGGTCGCCACGAACACTACCGTTTACAAGGAAACCGAAGTCCAGGAACTGGAAGAAATGTTCAAGTTCTTCTCCTGGATGGGGGTCGATGGTCACACTATTTCCCCAGGCTACGATTACGATGCTGCCAAAAAAGACATGGTCAGTCGTCTTGCTCGTGATCCCAAAGAATTTTTCCTCACCCGGGACATGACCCGCCAGAAGTTCTCCAAAATTCAGGATTGGGGCAAAATGTTCACCATTTTCGGCACCCCCGTTTACCAGGAGTTTCTGGCTGGCAAACGCGAACTGACCTGTACCGCCTGGGCAATTCCGACCTATAATATCCGTGGGTGGAAAGCGCCTTGTTACTTGATGACCGACGGACATTACCCCGGCTACCAGGAAATGTTGTCGAAGGTAAATTGGGAGAAGTATGGTGTGGTAGACGGAGTCGCACGCGATCCTCGCTGTGAAAACTGCATGGTGCATTGCGGTTACGATCCGAGCGGAGCTCTCGGCACGAACTATAAACGGGGCGATAACTGGAAGAATTTCAGTTACAACTTCGGCACGAAGCCCAAGCCTTTTGCAGAAGGCCACAAAGTAATCGCTTACAACGGTGTTTCCATTGGCAAGGGTCATCTCGCTGAAGCCAAGGCGGCCATTAATTCTCCACGCGCAGCTATGAACGGGGCACAATCCGTTTTCTCCCGCAAGGAAGAGCCACATGACCATTCGCACGAAGGCGAAGAGAATGGTGGTGGTTGCGGTACCGGGGACTCTACGCAGAGGGATGATTTGCTGAAGAAAATTGCCGACGCGAAGAACACGGAATAGTTCGGGCACCGGCATTGCCACTAACATCGCGTGGCAGCAGTTCAGATGAACACACCAGGACACAGTGAGATGCAGGAAGCCTCGGTCGCGTATCACGCGCCACTGCATTTTCCAGCATTGCACGATACTCGATACCCGGTGCATGAGAATGCTCATCGCCTGGAACCATACCTGCGAGCGCTGGTAGAGCGTCTTCATCCGCAGAAGATCATTCTTTTTGGTAGCCACGCCTACGGCACTCCCACAGTGCATAGTGACTTTGATCTGCTCGTCATTCGTCAGGGGATCGGCTCTGAAAAAGAGAGCAATCTGGAGATTCGTCGCGCCTTCGATGCGGTGCCCGGAGTTCCGCCGCCATTCACCATCCTCTCGAAAACACCGGAACGGATTGCGAACCGGCTCATGGTCAAAAGTCCGCTCTACGAGGATATCTTAAGCAAAGGCCTACTTCTGTATGCTTCGTAAACAGTCGGATGAAACTGATCCGGCTGATTGGTTTTACCTCGCCGAAGATCGACTGAAAATCGCAGATCTTGCATGGGCTCATGAGGGTTTGACTGCGTCTGGATTAGAACTACTGCAAGAGGCCGTCGAACGTTTTCTAAAGGGCTTTCTGATTGCAAAAGGATGGAGGTTGGTCAAAACACACGATTTAGTCACGTTGACTGCGGAAGCTGCAGCATTTGAACCAACGTTCAACAACTACCGTCCTTTCGCGCAGGAGCTTACAGATGACTTCTTTGCCCAACATTATCCAGGTGAAGACTGGAAGTCCGTAGGCCAGAATTATCCACTCAGGACACAAACAGACGAAATTATAGCGTTGATCAAAAAAGCCCTCCCGCAATATTTTCCAGCATCGCAGAAATGATTCTATGAGCAAAACACTCTTCCTTTCTCCACCTTCCTTTGATGGGTTTGACGGCGGCGCGGGCTCGCGCTACCAGGCACGACGCGAAGTTACTTCCTATTGGTACCCGACCTGGCTCGCCCAACCCGCCGCATTGGTTCCGGGAAGTAAGTTGCTCGATTGCCCGCCGCACGACATCGACATCAAGGCGTGTCTCGAAGAAGCGAAGAAATACGATCACGTTATCATTCACACGTCGACTCCTTCGCTGAAGAACGACAGCAAGGTTGCGGAAGCCATCAAACAGAACCGTCCCGCCACCACCATCGGCTTTGTCGGAGCGCACGCCGCAGTGCTCCCTACTGAGACTTTAAAGGCTTCATGGGCAATTGATTGGGTGGGTCGCAAAGAATTCGATTTCACCTGCAAAGAAGTCGCCGAAGACAAGCCGCTTGGGGAAGTGGACGGACTATCCTACCGCAAGGATGGCAAGATCGTTCATAATCGCGAACGGGAATTAATCCACAACATGGATGTGCTCCCGTGGGTGGCGGATGTTTATAAGCGCGATCTGGACATCGAAAAATATTTTATCGGTTACCTGCAGCACCCCTACGTATCGATGTACACCGGACGGGGATGCCCTGCTCAATGCACGTTTTGCCTTTGGCCGCAAACGATCGGGGGTCACAAATACCGCGTTCGCTCCCCGCAGAACGTGGCTGACGAAATGGCTTACATGAAAAAGATCTTCCCGCAGGTGCAGGAATTCTTCTTCGATGACGATACTTTTACCGCAAATCTTCCTCGCGCACGTGAAATTGCAAAGAAGCTCGGGGCTCTGGGCGTGAACTGGTCCTGCAACAGCCGTGCCAACCTCGAATATGACACCATCAAATCTTTCAAAGATAATGGTTTGCGCCTCTTCCTTGTTGGTTACGAAAGCGGCAATGATGAAACATTGAAGCGCATCAAAAAAGGTGTGACTACCGATGAAATGCGCAAATTCACGAAGGACTGCCACAAAGCTGGCGTGATCATTCATGGCACCTTTATCCTCGGTTTGCCCGTCGAAACCAGGGAGACGATCGAACAAACGATCCGGTTTGCCCAGGAACTGGATGTGTTCTCCATGCAAGTCTCTCTTGCGGCACCGTATCCTGGAACCGAACTATTCGAGCAAGCAAAACTGAACGGCTGGTTCACGAAGAAAGATAAAACCGATCTGGTAGAAGGCGATGGTTTCCAACAATCCGCGCTGGAATACCCGGGATTGAACAAGGACGAAATCTACGAAAACGTAGAACGCTTCTATCGTTCCTACTACCTGCGTCCGAAACCCATCCTGCGCATCATCAAAACGATGTTGGAAGACAAGGATGTCTGTGTGCGTCGTTTGCGCGAAGGCTACGAATTCTTTAAATCGATGGCCCAACGCCGGACTGACTTGGCGGCTCAACGAATCACGACTGCGAAAGCAGCAGCAACCGCTTAAGGCGAGGAACAGCATAGAATTTGAGGTGCCCCCGCACGATGAAATGCGCGGCAGACCCTGATTATTTAGTGATCTAGTATCTACTTGCATAAGTTCGGATAGTAATAAAGATAAGGCATGCCCAAGTCAGCAACTGTGATTATTCTGAGCCAAGAAGAGGAGAAACAACTCCGCGCAATGCGGCGGCA
>JBKJKE010000150.1:0-46472 GCA_046597605.1 Limisphaerales bacterium
AATTTCAGTGCGAGTCGTTTTGTGCAGGCTTGGATCGGGTTGTTTAAGCATCAATCCCTATCCCAAATACCCTTTCCACAAAGCGACTCTTTTTTCTATTTCGGAGTTCGGGATTAATCCTTTGATCACTTCAGAACTGAACAGATCCGTCTTGTACTCGAAGAGGCAGGTAACAGTGTCACTTTGTTCCGAGATGAACACGGCGAGGTCGAATTGCGCAGTGCCCGGCGAAATGAAATTGGGTTTCGCAACCACTTGTCCCATTTGGAACGGCTGCAAAGTGTCGATGGCTCCAAACCATGCCTGAAACAAGGAGGTTTGGCCGGCGGAGCGCATCTCCTGCACGACTTTTTGGAAGGGTACATCGGAGTTGGAGAACGCCTTTACGGCGTCACCGCGAATCTGGGCGACCAGTTGTTGAAAAGAGCTCGCAGGATCCAGCTTTGTCCGAAGAACGAGTGTGTTTACGAAAAAGCCCGCAAGCTTTTCGAGTTCCGGTGTGCTGCGGTTATTCTTTGGTGCGCCGACTAGTATCTCGTTCTGTTTCGTGCAGTGTGCCAACAACAACTCGTAGGCCCCGAGCAATGTCATAAAGAGCGTTGTTCCCTGGCTGCGATTGAACTGGCGCAGTTTTGCAACCATCTCGGGAGCCAGAACGAGGTGTTCAACCTTCGCTTCATACGAGGCAGTCTTCTTCGGGTTTGCGCCACCCAGTCTCAAGGTGGGAATAGATCCAGAAAGACGGTCTTTCCAGTAGGCAATCTGTTGTTTTGATGTTTCGGGAGAAAGAGAACGTCGTTGCCAGTCCGCGAAATCAGCATACTGAACTTTCAGTGGAATAACTGCGGGGCTCTCCTCGCCGGTGGCCGTCGCGTAAAATGCCTTGAGATCCTGTAAGACCACATCCACTGACCAGCCATCAATGACGGTTTGATGGGTCCCGTCCTGAAATAGGTTGGTACTTTGAGAGAAGGAAAATCAAGGTAGCAAATGAGAGTGATACGATATAGTCAGAGCTTTAAGTTGCAGTTAGTCCGGGAGGTTGAGGATGGGAAAATGAGTTCGGCTGCGGTGCAGCGTAAGTACAACATAAAAGGCACAGATACGGTGATACGGTGGGTGCGGGCATATGGCAGTGGAAAGTATGGAAAGGTGATTCGAGTGGAAAAAGGTGATGAAGTAAATGAGAGCACGCGGTTGAGAAAGCAATTGCGTCAAGTAAAGGAAGCTCTGGCTGATGCGCATGTCGAGTTGGCCGTGGAGAAGGCTTTTTTGGAAGTGGCTTGCGAGGAGATGGATCAGAGTTTGGAAGAATTTAAAAAAAAGCATGCTGGAGGGCGGCGCGCAAAGCGGTAGCAGACAATCCTGAGTTGAAAGTGACCTGGGTTTGCCGGGAAGTCGGGATGACCCCGCAAAATTATTATGCTCGAAGAAAGGCTTGGAATCGGCGGGAAGTGGATTTGGAATTGGTGATCGAGTTGGTTCAGGCGGAGAGAAAACATCAACCGCGACTGGGGGTAAGAAAACTCTACTACCTGATCCAGGTGGAGTTGAAGGCGGCTGGGGTGAAGATGGGGAGGGATCGATTGTTTGAAGAGTTGGGGAAAGCGGGGCTGCTGGTGGAGAGAAAACGGTCAGAATGGCCCAAAACGACACATTTTGATGTGAATCTACCGGTATTTAAAAATCTGATTAAAAGCTGTCAGCTGACGGGCCGAAATCAGGTATGGGTGGCAGACATTACTTACATAAGGACGGTGGAGGGATTCATGTATTTGGGGCTAATCACGGACAAGTGGTCGCGCAAGATTGTTGGATTCCATTTAGGCGAAACGCTGGAAACGGAAGGCGCTTTGAAAGCCCTGAGCATGGCATTAAAGGGGCTAAAAGGAAGCGAGAAGCCAATCCACCACTCCGATCGCGGGAGCCAGTATGCGTCGCACGCCTATGTCGACACTGTGAGGGGGGCGGGCCTGACCATGAGTATGACAGAGAAAAATCACAGCGCTGAAAATGCATTGGCTGAACGGATGAATGGGATACTGAAGCAGGAGTACTGGTTGGATGCGAATTTTGAAACCAAACCGCAGGCGAGGAAGGCAACCGTCCAAGGAGTCAGTTTATATAACAATCGAAGGCCGCACACCGCGCTTGGATTAAAAACACCCGAAACCGTCCATGACTTGAATACGAAAAACTAAGTAACCCTTTCCCTGGCACAGAGCTCCGTTGCGGCTCGCTCCGCTCCGCCTCCACTGCACTCTGCGCCAGGGAAAGCAAAACAAACCACAGCTAATAAACAGAACTCAAAGTACCAAATTTATTCCAGGACTTGACCAGGACGAGCAAATGCTCTTCTGTGTCCAGCCGGACCAGAGTGGTCCGGAACAGTGAATCCTTGGCGAGATTAAAGGGTTTACGCGCTTCATTTTCAGCAGTGCAGAGCGCTAGCGCATGTCGTTTCTCCGCGGGTGTGCCGTTCAGATCCAGCTGCCGCAAATTCACCGGGGTAGGTGGCTTGATGACCTGTTGCAGCGCAGTGCCGAAAACCAGATTGGTGCGCAGGACCTCGTGACGTTCCACCAGCTGGTTCAGGCTTTTCTCAAGCGCAGCAACATCGAGCTTGCCGGTGAGTTCAATTGCACGAGAAATGTTATAGAGCGAACTGCCGGGTTCGATCTGGTCAAGGATCCAGAGTTGTTCCTGTCCGAAAGAGGCCAACAATTTCGCGTCACGCGAGATTGGCTTCAGTTCCAGCATTTGGCTCTGCTTGGAATTTGCTTTGAGCTTCTCAATCAGCGCCGCCATCCCCGAAATAGTGCGGGCATCTTCGAAGATCGATGGCAGTGGAAGAGCCACACTGAACTTTTCGCGAATGCGGGAAATGATCTGGGACGCGTTGAGTGAATCGCCGCCGATTTCAAAGATACTGGTGTTCACGCCAAACTCTGTTTTGCCGAGAACGTCGTGCCAGATATCAGAAACTTTCTGTTCCAACTCCGTTTTTGGTGCCTGAAATTCGGCCCTGGATTGCGCCTGCAATTCCGCCAGGAGGGAGGCGTAGTTTCCGCCCTCCAGGTTTTTCTTCATCTGGGTGCGCTGTATCTTGCCGCTGGTGGTCTTTGGAAAAGTGCTCCGCGTGAGAGGTAGAACGACGCCAGGCGCGATGCCGAATCCGGAAGTAACTTTTTCGCGGATGGCCTGTGCAATTGTGGCTCCTTCCGCTTCGTTTTTTGGAACAAAGAAAATGGAGAGAGACTCAGTGCCCGTCGCGGCATCCATGGCAGAGCAGGCCGCTGAAAAGGTGGGTTCCACCCCTGTAACGCTGTTCACGGCATCTTCAATTTCGTAGCAATAAAACTTTGCTCCCCGAATGATGATCATCTCTTTCTCGCGGCCAGTCAGAAAAAGGCGCCCGTCGAGAATGAAGCCGAGGTCACCGGAGTTGAACCAGCCGTCGCCGACGAAAGCCTCCTCATTAGCTGCAGCGTTATGCAGGTAGCCAGGTGTTACGACAGTGCCTTTGATTTGGAAACGGCCGATGACACGTTCGGTCACGACCTGGTTTTTGGTATCGGTGATTCGAATCGCCACGCCGGGCATGGGTCCACCCAGATCCACGAATTCGGTAGTTTGGTCATTTCCCGATCGCACTTCATCGAGAGTGGTTCCCAGAGAGCTTTTCGTAAAACGACGGGGTGTACACTTCATCGAGAAGTCGTTGGTGTAAGTCATGCATGTGCAGACTTCCGCCATGCCGAAAGCTGGTTGGATTGCAGTCTGAGGAACCCCGCACTTCTCCACTGCCTTAAGAAACTCTCCCACTACCGGGCCAGTCACCTGTTCCCCGGCGTTCATGAAGAACTTCACTGAACTCAGATCGTATTTCTTATCTGGATTTTGTTTCAGG
This sequence comes from Limisphaerales bacterium, assembly GCA_046597605.1. GTDB lineage: Bacteria > Verrucomicrobiota > Verrucomicrobiia > Limisphaerales > JACDHS01 > JACDHS01. The sequence continues at coordinate 3,911 of JBKJKE010000150.1, forward strand.
AAATCCGCCGCCCGCTTAAAGCCGAAGTTGGGTGCCCAGGTGAGTGTGGCGCGATTTTTCTCGATCAGCTCCAACCAGGCTCCTGGATTACCAAGAACATAATCGGGCTTCACGTGAATTTGTTGATAACCTAGGTAAACATCCTTGAGATGAAACGTGAGAATCGGAACCACGTGATCGAATGGAAGCCAGTTCAAGGTGACTTCATTGGCATCATAACTGCAAAACTGCTGCGATCCGTGGATGTGAGCGATGACACTCCGATGCGTTTCCTGAATGCATTTCGGGACGCCTGTACTGCCGGAGGTTAGCTGATAAAAAAACACGTCATCAGGTTGGACTGAATGAATCTCTTCTGTCGGCGGGTTCTCCGACAAATCATTCACCGAAAGAATCTGAAGATCGTTCATCTCCATGCTGCCCTGCAGGCTGGCGACAGATTCCAACAGATGTGTGTTCGTTAAAATTGGCGCACCACCGAGCAGCTTCCAGGTGTGATAGAGCTTCGCAACCACGCCGTCTTTCTGCTTGTAGCTTGCCGGGATTGCCACTGTCACTGGAATCATTCCGCCCAGGACGCAGGCCCAGAATGATGAGAAGTGGAAGTCCTGGGTATCGATCTGAAGAATGATGCCCTGACCGGGTTTCACGCCGGCTTTACGCAACCCGGTGAGAATTCGCCGGGCGCGTTCCAGCAGCTCAGGATAGCTTTGAAAGGACTCTTTCCCATCCGCATCTACAAAGCGAATTCCGCGCTCGGGACGATTATTTGCGGTTCGTAACAGTGCTTCAACCAACGTTTGCGGGGCACCCTCAGGAATATGGAGGGGACCACCGTCGCTAATCGCCATGCGCGGCGACTCGGGTAACGGGCTGGGGTGCTTACGGGGTTGTGAGAGCAGAAGCTCACCGGAAATCATATAGCAGCCATGATAGACAAAGAGTGAAAACTACCAATCGGGCTGCGTTCGAAGAGTGGTCTACATGTTCCGACGAATAACTATCAGGGTTTTCCCCAGTATCGGATTTAGTTTCTGATGGCAAAAACAAAACCCCGAGCAGAAAAACTCTGCTCGGGGTGTGAGGGGGCCTAAACGCTTACTGCCACTGGATGGCATCTGCCACCACCACAAAACCAGTGGTGGTCCAGCAAGAGAGCTTCACATTGTTAGCGCCTGCGTTCATGTTCCAACTTCCGAGTGCCTGCCAGGAGCCTCCGTTGGCCTGCTGATTTTTAACCACCGTGGTGGTACCTGCGGCGTGCCCGACTAGGTAAGCAGCGGTCGTGGAACGATTTGCTCCTACGCTCCACCAGGCAGATACGCTATAGCTCTTGGTGCTGGGCAAGCTGACATCCCAGGTAGCGGCGTCGCTAATCGCGGCAGTGGACCGAAAGCGGTAGTCTGCGCCAAATTTATCTGGTGCCGCCGTGGCGACTATCCAGTTGGCAGAAGCGGTGAACCCAGCAGCGTTGTTATCGACAGTGATTACCGTGGCGGGTGTCCGACGAGCGGCGACGCCGGTGCGAGCTTCACCCCCTGTATAGTTGGTGGTGATATATTGATAGATATTGTCGCCGGGGCAGGTCTTGGTGGAAACAACGCGATGTCCGTCGATGCGTCCAGCGGTGACTCCGCAATAGATGCCACTACCCAGCGGTGACCATCCCGTGGGCATGCGCCAGGCGATGACGTCATAGAGCCTGGAGCGCATAATCGTAGGTGGCACGTTGATGCCGGGGTTATAGTTTCCGAGGCAGGAGAAACCAAAGCTGTCCGCATTGCAACCATCATGAGCGCCACGTGTCATCCCTGTCATGGAACCCACACGAGCTTCGAAAATGTTGCCGAGTTTATCGACGGTGAAATGATATCCGATATCGCACCAACCTTGCGTATCCATATGATAGTTTTGGGTGGCGCGCATTCTGGCTTTGGAGCCGTCCAACGTCGTGACATTGAAGTCATTCGCGTTTTCCGTGTGATGGATGATCGCGCGGGTAAGGGCCGCGATGGTGTCGGGGCAACTGGCAGCGCGAGCCACCCAGCAGGAGCGTGTACAGATCGTCGGCTGGGGTGCGCGAGTGGTCTGGGCGTGTGCCTCGGTGCCCAATAAGACGGCGGCGGCGAGTACGAGTGCAGATTGTATCAGGTGTTTTCTTTGCGTTTTCATGAACAATAACTAATGGGTTTCGAACAAGTCCTTAGATTGCCAAAGCATGGCAGCAGATAGGCAGGCCACACTCGGGGGGAAACGGCTTCTTGGGATACAGCAATCAATGCCTAGTCAGGCTTTTTGTCAATGCAAAGAAGCCGGACTAATTCGAAGTTTTTCCCTGAGGCCCGCTAAATCCTCAGGTGTATTAACATTGTAGAGTAACAGTGCTTCTGCGCGGGTAGGTTCCAAAACAAGACCCTCCAGTTTGTTGCAAAGTTTTTGAATAGAGAGCTGACGAACGGCTATTTGTTTTTCAACAATCGGCAATGCGTCGCGGGGGAGCACAAAAGGAAATCCTGGCGATTCACTTTGCACAAACAGGGGCTGACCAGAGAAGCGAGCCAGGACCTTGCCGATGAATCGCGCGTTTACCAATGGCATATCGCACGCGAGAAACAGCACTGCATCGGCCCTCGCGCTTTCCAGTCCAGTGAAAATCCCACCGAGCGGGCCGCAAGCTTCAACCTTGTCTCTACGAATAGTGCGAACACGAACACCCACCTTTTCTGCCTCGGCCCGAATTATCCCAAGCATAGTTCTTCGGCCAAGTAGTAAGACCGCTTTGTCCTGGCCCATGCGCGAACTCCCGCCGCCGGCTAAAATGCAGATTTCAACGGTTGATGAATCGTTCTTGTTCTTTTTGGGCAGCGTCATGCCCAGTAGCGATAATTGATGTCAGGAAAGAGGTTATCGATTGCTTCCAGCTTACTGACATAAGCTTCATCCAGGCGGTCCTCCGTGAGTTGCTCGTAAAGTGCGATGAAACGAAGCAAGTGATCTTTTACCCGCTTGCGAGCATAATCAGGGCTGGTCCCGGTACGTAAAATGAACGGCCAATCGCTTGATTGTGCGAGCAATAATTCCCGGGCCGCCTGTTTCAAAGCGCGTTCCTGCAAACCGGTGGCAGCGGGGTATTTGTCTACCAGTTCCGTCATACGTTCCTGGGCCATTTGCAGATGTGGATAAATCCACTCGTTCGTCTCGTTCAACCAAACGCGCCAATATCCTTCCTCGCCCCAACTGGAAGGACTCGGTGCAGCAACCTGTTGGGTGGGATATCGACGCAGGTAATCGTTGGGAGTGGTTAAAGTGAACTCTCCCTGATCGTAGTAAGCTTTGCGAACGAAGAAGTTGAGGAACTCGATTCCTTCGTACCACCAGTGCCCGAAGAGCTCGGCATCATACGGTGAAAGCACCAGGGGAGGACGTTCCATGACGTGCGCAAGATGGGCGATTTGTCCTTTGCGGGAATCGAGGAAGTGTTGTGCGTGTTCTGCGGCAAGGCGCAGTGCGGCCTCACGATTATAAGGCAACTTGTCCCCACCTTGATTGGTGATCCGATGATACTTAATCCCCGTGAATCCCCGGTGATCCGGAGATGGTAGAAACGGTTTTACATAATCGAAGTCGAGGTCGAATCCTACATCGCGGTAAAAGTCACGGTAAGTGGCATCTCCCGGGTAACCCTCTTGCCGGCTCCAGACCTGTCGTGCTGAATCAAGATCGCGCGGAAACGCCGCAATGCCATTGGGAGTAAAGATTGGCGCAAACACCCCATACCTTGGCCTGGGCCGGGCATGCAGTACCCCGTGGGTATCCATAATGAACCAGCGAATGTTTGCTTCCTGCAGAATGGCTTCCACCCCTTCCACATAAGCGCATTCTGGCAACCAGATCCCCCGTGGATCACAACCAAAACAGCTTCGATAATGGTCGCGCGCGGTGAATATCTGCCCGCGGATGGATTGGGGATGATTAGCCATCAACGGGAGCAACCCATGAGTCGCTGCGGTGGTGATAATCTCCAGTTTTCCACGTTCCTGAAATTTCCGGAAAGCTCCGACCAGGTTGCGCCCGTATCCGTAATAAGTGTCGCGGATGCCGACGAACCGTTGGTGATACATCGACGCCAGTTGATGGAAATGAGGTTCCCAATGCGTGCGATGCAGTTCCTTGTCTGCCAGTTCAATCAATCTGCTCAGATGACGTTCGTAACGGCCCTGCAGCAAAGGATCGAGCAACATGGAGCAAAGCGTCGGCGACAGAGTCAAAGTGAGCCTGGTATCCATGCCGTCATGTAGCCAGCCCTCCATCACCTGGATCAAAGGGATGTAGGTCTCTGTGATCGCTTCAAACAACCAATTTTCTTCGAGAAATCGTTCGTGTTCAGGATGTCGCACGAAGGGGAGGTGCGCATGTAAGACGATGGCGAGGTGACCTTGCATGTTCAGGGGTGTTGTTTGGAAGGCTTGGCGAAAATTGAAATCAGATCCGGGCCGTTTTGCCCTCCGCCGGGCGCTTTCACGGCGAGAATGTAGTCAGGCCTCCTCACTCTTCAAAATCTTCCGTTAATTTTCGAGCAATGGCTGAACCTTTGAATAGCAAGATAAGGCCTATCAAGAGGGGGAGGCTTTTGAAGGCGATCATCAAATTGCTGTCGGGCGGTGTTTTGCCAGCTCGCACGAGCAACAAATGGGCCCCAAGCTGCAGGCCGCCAACCAACATCAAACCAAATGAGGTTAATCTCACCAGGAGAAGAGCAGCTTTTCGATAAGGGCTCATGCCGGCAAAAGGGGTGGTTTCTGGAACGCTCCCGCGAATGTCGCGAAACCGAAAAAGATAGGAGCAAACACCGCACACCTGCCAAGCGCGATCAATCCCGCATAGACATAGTGAAAAATAGAGAGCAGCCGCAGATATTCGGCATCATGGTTCATCTCAGCTTACATTCTGAACCAGCGGCGCCCGCATTTGCGGATCCTGCGGGTGCGCTCCGACATCTCCATTATAATCCGTTCTGCGCATGAACTGCAGACGCGCCGAGCGCGTGTCATCTCCGTCCACCGAGGTAGCTTGCGCGGGTAAATCGTAGTGCCCGTCCGGGAGAATAAATCGATAACTGAACGTCCCGTCCGGACGCAGTTTGATTTGACGTCCGCCAATGGTCACGGAAGCGTCCGGCTCCGTCGCGCCATAAATAATAAGTTCCGCGTTCACGTTGAACCAGAAACCTTTGCGCCGTTCCTGTCCGCCGAATGGACTGGAGAGACTGCCAACCGAGAGGGAGCTGGGGAGTGAAAACTGCGCCGCTGCCATCGAGGAAACGTCCTGCTGTAGTTGACGACGAACGAGTTCAGTAATCTCCAGGGAGCCAATCCAAAGCCGGCGCACGCTGTCCATGGTAACGAGAGTCGCCAGAGCGCGTTCCTGGGCGGGGGTCCAGTTCGTTGTCGCCCATTTCTTCGGCTCGGGGAGCTTTTTGAAACCGCTCAAGCGCAATTGCTGAATGGCTTCCGCCAACGGAATGTTTTCGGCCACTGCTGCCTTCACAATGCGGAGCAACTCCTCAAAGGGGACATCCACCGGGATTGTTGCGAAACGTACAGAGGTGTCGTCAGACATCTGGTCAGGCGGCGTCAAGGTCGCACCAGAGGTAGAAATGCGTGTCCACTTGCGGCTTTTATCATAAAAACCGAGTTCGGCCATATACTTGGATCCTCCTTGCCCAACATGGATGAACCAGTTGCGAGACTCAGGATGAACATGCACTTCTGCAGCCGGTTCGCCGCGCACTTCCCCTTTGAATGCTCGCACCACCAAGTGTCCATCGGCGGATTGAGCATTGTACTGGCGAAGCTGTTCGTTGGTCAAATCCCAGTGAGCATAGAGCCAATGCGGATCGCGGGCTGCGATCATGAGCCGCTTCGTTCCATAAGCCTCCGGTAACTCCTGTTCTTGCTCGAGAGCTTCGACGGGGGGCGTCAGACCGAGGGAAAATTTTTGGCCAGGACCACTGGGCTGAGCAGCGACATCCTTGTCGCCTTCCAATAAAATATTCGGAATGGACAACTTCTTTTTTGCGGCAGGGGTCCGCGCCTTACTGACGGCAGTCTCCACTTTTTCAGAAGCATCCTTCACTTTACTGGCGACCTTTTTCGTAACTTTGGCCGCGGTTTCGATCACGTCCGCCACTTTTTCAACTGCTTTTTGCGTCCGGGAAACCTTTTTCGGCTCCGCTTTCGCCGGCTCACCTGCGCTGGATTTCTTCACCGCTAACGGCTGAGTCGGGCCTGAACTCTTTAAGTTTTCGATCTTTTTCTTCGCCGCAGATGATTTTTTTTCCGGTTTCATTTATGCACTTCGATTGAGGAAAACCCAACGAACAGGAGAGGTCGCCTAACGATCGGCACCCACCTCTGAACTGACGGCGAACTATGAGCAAAGTGCAATACCCGCGCAAACGAAAATTGCCCATATTCCGGGTAACATTTGCCGAAAATCAGATAAGGGAAAAAAGGAGGAGATCAAGCGTTGCGCGGCGAAAGGGACTCTGTGGTGATTACGCTTTGGTATTTCGATCTCTCCAGCGGGTTCCAGTATGTCTCTTTTGAAAGGGTCCAGGTCTTCTGGGACGGCAGACTAATCCACCTTTAACCGAAAATAGGAGGCTGCACCTGCCGCAGGTGCTTTTACTTCAAGCCATTGGATAGAACCATGTTCGGTCGATGTGCTTGCCGGCTGTCCCGCGGAATTTGTGATGGAGAACCAGTTCAACAGGTTATTGGACCATTCGGGTAACACGTTGAGCCCTGGCTGCGCCGTCCAGAAGAAGCGGACCTTCAAGCCTTCCGGATCCGTGTGGTAGTCAGCCACGCTCAAGAGGGGTTTACGACAGAGAGAGCCGGTGCTGCTGCCCGCAGTGACTGTCCACTGGAGATTGTCGTAGTGAACCGTTCCATCGTGTGCTGCCACGTCAAAGATGAGATATCGAGCGCTCGTCGAGCTGTTGAAACGGAAAGTGCCAGAATCTACCACCACCCCGTTGACCAGGATCTGGTAGGAAGAGCCAAAGTTAATTAGATTCGTGTTTGAATCTGTTACCCTCAGGAGAAGATCAATCGGGACGCCGACTGGAAGTCCGTTGGCTAGACGACTGTTCACCTCCGTACCATTGGGATTGGAACCCGAATCGATCCGCTTGTTGACTTGAAGCGCCCCGGAACCGTTCGGTCCAATTTGCAATCCAAGATCGACGTCCGGCGTTGGGGCGTCGCTGGTATCAGAAAGGCTGAGTGACAACCGTTGGGAGTTCGCGCCCAAGGCCGTGATGTTCATTTGCACTGCCAGTTCATAGGATGCCCCAGCCACGACGGGTCCGAAATTGTAGGGGCTGATTCCGTCCCCGCTAAATTCAAATCGACCATTGCCATTGCGAGGGGCGACGCTCAAGCGGTTCGTGGCGATGCTAAAATCCGATGCTTGTCGTGGCGAAGTTCCGCCGACTGCGCCCAGGCGATAGCCAAACAAATTCGTAGCCAATCCGCCAGTGAAGCGGGTGGCTTTTTGATAGTTTACACCCGCGTTTGCTCCGAAACCGCTGCTGGGGGAACTGCCGCCGCCAACGGTGTAGGCATCACCGATAACAGGGCCTGTGAAGCTGGAAGTGCCGCAGGCATACGTTTCGCCCAGTTCGCCCAATACTGTTCTTTCATACCATGTCATCAGCTGACTTTCGAGATTAGTCACGATGCTGGCGTAGGCAAATTGATTCACCAGGTTCGTGGCTTCAGCATGATCCTGGGGGATCATATAGAGTTCGCGCCTCAGACCATCTGGATTACGCATGAACTTAAAGTTTCCATGCCGGATGGCGAGTTTCGGCGACGCCGGCGCCAGGCCTGAAACAGTCCCATATTCCCAGAGCAAAGGACGCACTCGAGGGCGTGTGCTGCCGAGAAGGACCTCGCTGATGTCCTCTCCAGCAAAGGGGGCGTTGGGCAGAGGAATGCCTGCCAGCTTGCAATAGGTCGGAAGCAGATCAAGAGTTGAAACGGCGGTGGTGGTGTTGACAACGTTTGACGGGATACTGCCCGGCCAGCGAGCGAGAAAGGGCTCACGAAAACCGCCTTCATAAAGATTCCCTTTTCCACTACGCAGTCCGCCGTTGCGCCGGAGCAGCGTTTCGATGGAATCATCGGGTGCCCCGTTATCGCCTACGATAATGATTAGGGTATTGGTCGCAATCCCCAGCCCATCGACAGCCGATATCAAGCGCCCAATTTGTTTGTCCAGATTATGCAGTTCACCCAGAAACGTCATTGCATCCACGTCGCTTGTAATGTGATCAAAGTCGTCTTCCTGGCCAGGCGGCACATTGTAGGGGGAATGCGTGTCGTTATAGGGCACGTGCATGTAAAACGGCTTGCCGGCAGTAACCGAGTTTGTCAGGAACTTCAGGGCGGCATCGGTATGTTTTCCGGCTCCCTGATACCATTCAACCCACTCAATCGTTCCGGGCACATCTGCATTCTGCTGGGAAAGACCATCGCTATTGTAAAGGATACGATTTCCCATTCCTTCGAAAGAAACAAGTGACTCATCGAAACCATAATCCTGAGGGAACGGCGCGTTATTTACATCCCGTCCACCACCCATATGCCATTTGCCGAATTGCCCCGTTTTGTAGCCCGCTTTCTGGAAGAGGCGCGGCGCTGTGACCGTATCCGGCTGGACCCAATTCGCCATGTTTCGAGAAGCGTTGTTGGCCTTGTCGTTTAGGAAACTATAGATGGCGTAACGGGCGGGCTCGATCCCGGTGAGCAGCCCAGTGCGAGAAGGAGAGCAGATGGGGGACGCGACATAACCCTGGGTGAATCGAGTGCCCTGGGAAGCGAATCGGTCCATGTTGGGGGTAATCGGCTGCCCCTGCTTGTTGGTAACGGAGCTCCCGTAGCAGGAAAGATCGCCCCAGCCGATATCGTCGATAAAGATAAAAAGAATATTGGGCCGGTTCCCGGCTGCAGCGCGCGAAGGTAGATTTCCCAGCAATATCCCAAGGGCAATCAATGCCAGCAAATAAATGCGAGTAGCTAGTTTCAGAGAGAGCAGATTAGCACACCGCAGCTCTCCTCATATACCCGCAAAATAGGGCATATACCAACTTGAAGAAAGAGGCACATCGCCATTCAGGCGTATTATAGCGATTGCCAGAAGTAATTTCCGGATAGATCCCGAGGAAAGTCAATTGAGACACGGATTCACCCTAGTCCCCTTTCTTGGTCGCGAGGTCGCTGGGTGGATCTCCGCCTAAAACGTTCTCTGCCAAACCCCTGAATATGCGTAAAACCATGGGAAATCAATGACTTGGGTGGCGGGAAATCCGAAAACCGAAGAGAAAATCAGATTGAAAAGGGTTCCGGTTACGCAACCGGAAGGTAAATCAGACTGAAAAACTCTGATCAAATCCTATCCGGAAATTACTTTTGGCAGTCGCTATAAGTTGTAGACCCATTGCTTCGGTTATGAAAGAGAGCCCAATCCAAGGAAAGCTCCGGACGAGATTTGCAGACGGAAAGATTTCCCAGCGATCCTGGACTGATCCTCTCAGAACGCTGCTCGCACGATTTCAGACATGACATATTTCGCCTGCCAGCGCCCAAGCTCCTGAAGCCCTGCCCAATGTCCGCACACCCTCGGATGAACGAGGTGCGACACGGAACCAAGTAGGTAAATGGACTGCCAGGGTGCCTGTCAAAAGGAGAAGGAAACGCTTTGAGGGATCTTTGTCGAAATGGCCTCGTTCTTCATATTCGAGCAGACGATTTACTTCGACGTTTTCAGAATCGCTTGCGTCCGCGAGTGAACGTGAAGTTTCCCGTAAATCGTCTTTAAATAACTGCGAATCGTGGCCGGGCTCAACCCAAGGGCATCCGCCACTTCTTTGTCGCTATAGCCACGCGCAACATAACCAAGGACTTCCCCCTCTCGTTTGGAGAGCACTTCGTCCGGCTTGGCGGAAGGAGCCTGACGTTGAAACGATTGCACCACTTTACGCGCGATGTAGGTCGACATGGGGGCCCCTCCCCGGTGGACGTCTTGAATGGCCTGCAGGATTTCGTCCGCGGAAGCTCTCTTCAGCAGGTAACCATTCGCACCCATCTGCAGTGCCTGGAAAATTCTGTCACTGTCGTCATACACAGTAAGCATTACAATTTGGATATCAGGCAGCAATGCTTTCAGTTGACGGGTGCACTCCACGCCGGAAATGCCCGGCAGGTTAATATCCATGAGCACGACTTGTGGACGCCTCGCCGGGAGATCCCGAATAGCCTCTTCACCGGAGCCATAGCTGCCCACGCACTCCAGCCCTTCGGTCTCTTTAAGGAGACGCTCCAGATTGGTGCGCCAGGGCTTGCTGTCTTCGACCATGGCAACTCGAATTAACATAAAATCATTTAGGGCTTAATCTCGACATCGGGAGAACAAACTCCAGCCGGGTTCCACCGCCCTTGTTGGTTCCCATCCGCAGTGTTCCTCCCAGTTGTTCGATCCGGTCACGAAGGTTGGCCAATCCATCCTGGCCCGCACTCACTGTCTTCGCCGATAAACCTTTGCCGTTGTCTGCGATCGTGAGGCGAAGTTGGCCATCATGACAAACCAACTCAAGGTTCACTTCTGTCGCCTCCGCATGCCGAACGATGTTGTTGAAGGACTCTTTGACGATCAAGAAAAGTTGATGACGGGTTTCGGTCGCCATCGGCTGAGCGGGAAGATCGGCTGGAATCTCCAATCGAGTCCTCAATTCGGTGGGGCGAAAAAACTCCCGGGTGAACTGAGCAACATAGTTGGCAAAATGATCCAGCGAGTCGTTGCCCGGATTGAGAGCCCAGACAATTGCATCCATCGCCGCCACGCTTTCCCTGGCTGTTTTGGAAATTTGTTCCAGTTCCCGGTTGATGGCAGCGGGATCGAATTGGTGGCGTCGTCCCATGTCTGCCATGAGCCCGATGCTGGTCAGATTCGCTCCGAGTTCATCATGAATGTCCTGTGCGATGCGAGTTCTCTCCTGATCGACCGAACGTTGCTGGCGCAACAATTCCACTCGGCGCTGGAGCCGTCTCACCGTCGTGCGCCTGACGGTCCATGCCGCACCTCCTGCTGTCGTGGCGGCAACCAGCGCAAAAAACCAGCTCGTCTGCCAGATGTAGGGATGCACCTCTAAACTCACGGCTGCAGTTTGAGAACTCCAAACCCCCTCGGGACTGGAAGCCATTACTCGGAAAATATGGTTGCCCGCTGGCATCCCGGTGTAGGTCGCAGTACGCGTGCTTCCGGCCTCGACCCACTCGGAATCAACGCCCGACATTTGATAGCGGAACCGGACACGCTCAGGGGCAGTTAGGCAGGGTGCAGTAAAATGAAACTCCAAACGGCCTGCGCCCGGACGGAGTTCCTGCAGCGCTGATTTTTCGATCGCTTTCCCGTTCAGTAGCGTTCTCTCTATCAAAACTTGCGGCGGCTTGCTCTCACGGAGATTTGCCGGTTGAAAATGAATGGCCCCATTGGCTGTCGCCAACCAGAGTTCCCCGTTTGTCGTGCGCCAGGAACGGGGATCGCACCACGCAGCAAATGAAACGTCGGGCAAGCCGTCACTCCGGCCATAAATGATGGCATCCACCTGAGGTTCGCTTCCGTTCATTACGGCATTCAATTGCTGCATCGAGACCCGAAATAGTTTGTGTGGAGTGCCTCCCCAAAGTGAACCCTGACCATCCAAAATGAGTTGCTGGATACAGACATCGGGCAAGCCTTGTTCCACCGAAACACGATTTGTCTTTCCATTCTTCAATCTAAGCAACCCGCCTGCGCTCGTGCCAATCCACAGGGCACCATCTGCCGACACCATACTACGCACGGCATCCCGATGGCCGCTGTTGGGTCGCACAATCTCCCAGCGATTCCCCTTTAGCCTCGCAATGCCCCCTTCCCAATCTCCGGCCCAGAGTTCACCGGCTTCGTCTTCGATGATTCGTCGCATCAGATTGCTCGGCAGGCCTTGCGCCATCAGGTGATGGGTAAGAACATTTCCTTGGAGGCAGTAGAGCCCTGAATTATCCGTCACCATCCAAAGACGTCCCTGTCGATCTTCGAGAAAGTCCGCCACCGGCTCTTTTGGTGCTTTCGGCCCCAGCTCTTTCTTTTTGAATTTACCGTCCTGCCAACGCCATATGCCACGCCTGGTGGAAACCCAGACGCTGCCATCCCGTCTCGGCAGCACACAGAGCGATTCAATGTCGGGCCAACCATCGAGCTCGCCCACCGGATACCATTGATCATCCTGCCACCAGCCTAAGCCACCTTCGCTCAGGAGCCAGACGCGGCCAGACTGATCCTGCGACAGGCTTCGGACGAACTCATCTTTTAAACCGCTCCGCAGATCGCGCATAAAAAATTGGCGTTCTCTTACTCGCACCAATCCACCCCCGCGGGTGCCGGCCCAGACATTGTCCTGCTCATCCTCCAGCAGGCACAAGATGCTGCTGGTCATCGGCACCACATTCTTAAACTCTCCGCCTGAGTAACAGTAAAGGCCCCTGGCAACGGTTCCGATCCAAAGGCGCCGGTGTTTATCCTCCAGGATGCGTGTGACTTTCGATTCACCTTTCCATGGAAAGGCGGCGACCTCGGTGGTGACTCCGTTTGTTAAGATAAAATGCAGCTTCGCATCGCGGGCGATCCACATACCGCCATCCCGGCGCGGGGCAACGACCAAACTTGCGGTTCCCGGAACGGCCATGTCTCGCCACTTTCCGTCCTCCCGTCGGAGTTTCAGGTTACGAGTGTTTGCCAGCCAGATATTACCTTGATAGTCCCGAACGCATCGCGAAGATCCGGAAGCGCCTCCCCCCGGAATTCGTTCAGGCTGGCTCGGTTGTTTGATAGAGATTCGTCCGATCCCTCCGTCGGCATCTACCCACATCATTCCATTGGTTCCGTCGCGGCACAGGCTAACCACTCGGTCTTTTAAAACGGCGTTACTTGAAACGACTTCACAGAAGACACCGCCGCTGAGACGCACGATCCCGGCTTCGTCCAGAGCTATCCAAAGATTTCCCTGCCCATCCAACTCCAGCGGGCCCGAACGGGTGCCAAATTGGTCGCCCGCGGGAGTGGTAAAAAAACTTTCGAAGCGAACACCATCGAAACGAACTAAACCCTGAAATGTCCCCAGCCAAAGATAACCATCAGGTGTTTCCTGCACATCCTGAATGTCATTGACCGGCAATCCATCCCCGGTTCTCCAGATGCTGCTGATGAACACGGAAGCTGGATCCGTCTCTTCTCCCAGGAGAGCCTCCGACAGTTCTTCGCTGGTGCTGGGAGCCGGAGCACTGTGCGCCGGCACCCCGACGCTGAGTGCGCTGATCAAAAACAAGATTTTAAAGTTCCAGCCCACGCGTAAAGGTCATCACCGAATCCTGGGCTGAGAATACCAGAAGTTGGCTCCCCTTCACCTCTATTTTTAGATGCAGCAAGGTCAGAAGATTCTCTTTGAGATTCACCCTGCGCAATCCCTCTCTCAAAAGTGGCTGGTTTTTATTCGCCCATCTCTGGTTGGTTTTGAGTCCCCGCAGACAGTCAATAGTGTTCTATCTCAAGTCCCCGAACAGATCGGCGTGCTATTGTGCCCTTCCGATCAGATTTTCACAGCAGCTTAACCGAATTGGCTTCGGGCAATCATGATCCCATTTTAAGCATTTATGCAGCCCTCTTAGCTTAGTTAGATCTCTTTAATGAAAAAGTTACGCTGCTTTTCACTGATTGGTCGCGCCAGCTTCTGCATTACCTGAAGCATGTCCTCCCACAGCTTCCGTTTTTCACCAACCACTGCGTTGTGCAGAAGGTAGGAAGGATGATACGTCGGCATCACGGGTATGTCGCCCAACTTGTGCCACGAGCCCCGAAGCTTGGTAATGTAAACCGGCCTCCCGAACAGCCCTTCCATAGCGGTTCCTCCAAGTGCCACAATCACCTTTGGCTGAACGATGTTGATCTGCTCGATCAAATACGGCAGGCAGGTTGCCATCTCGCTGGTCGTTGGCTTTCTGTTACCGGAAATCTGACCCGTCGTATCTGGGCGGCATTTCAAGACATTTGCGATGTAAACGCCTTCTCTCGTGTATCCCATCGCTTTGATAATCTTGTTCAGAAGCTGCCCGGCATTTCCAACGAATGGCTCTCCTTGCACATCCTCGTCTGCGCCCGGTGCCTCTCCCACAAACATCAACTCCGAATGTACGTTGCCGATACCGAAAACAATGTTCTTTCGGGTTGCAACAAGATTGGAGCACTGCTGACACTGCATGACCCTGCGACGTAGTTCTCCCATCGCACTTTCTTTCTCGTCGGGGCGGAACCTCGGGCGGTCTGAAGCTGCAACTTGTACGAGCGCGGGAGCTGGCGTGAAAGCCTCCGAAACTGAAACGGCAGGCAACTTGGTTTGCCGCAAAACCGGTTTTGATAATTCGAGCAGCGTGTTTCGCTCCACGCGAACGAACTGGGATCCCGAACGCCTTAACGTCTCCAATTCATGGATCGTCGCATCTAAAAGCGTTTCGTAGTCGCTGCTCATGCGAGATACCTTATCGGGGAAATCAGGCATGGCAGCAAAATGTTATTGGTCTCTATTCACACGATCCTCGTGCATGGGAGCGCTTCAGTCTTCATGCAGCGACTTAGAAATAACCGTGGTTGAGGCTGTTTCAACTCAAGCGCATTGGCATGACTACGTAGAGAAACGGTCCGTTAATCTTCAACACGCCCGGGCTCAATTCGTCTATGAGTTCCAAAAAGACCTCGTCGGTATCCAACGCGTTGAGCGGCTCGATCACGTAAGCGGGATTAAATGCGATCGCAAACTCTTTGCCTTTGTAATTCACGGCGATGCTTTCGCGGGCTTCGCCGACCTCCGGAGAGTTCGCGGTGATGGAAAGATTGTTTTTGGTGAAATGCAGTTTGACCGAGTTCGATTTATCACTCGTCATGATTTCTGCGCGTTTCATTGCGTGAAGAAATTCATCTCGGATGAGCGGAAGGCGTTCCTTCATTTCGCTGGGGATAACCTGGCGGTAATTGGGGTAGTTGCCTTCCACCAGTTTCGTAAGTATTAGCACGGACGATCCCTTTTCATCCTTCAAAGAAAACGCAGCCTGGTTTCCGCTAAAATTGATTTCCACGTCGCCTTTGTCCTGCAACAGACGGCTCAATTCATTGACTGCTTTTGTCGGAACAATGAACTCACCCTGGCTGGATTCAGGAACATCCATCTCTTCGTCCACCAAAGCCAACCGCCGTCCATCGGTAGCGACCATCGTCATCTTGTGATCTTTCAGACTGATGAAGATTCCGTTCAAGACATACCGAGATTCATCTGTAGAAATCGCAAATGAAGTTTTCTTCAGCATGCTTTTCAGCTTTTGCTGGGGAACAGAAATCTTTTTGTTCTCTTTAAATTTCTGCAGCGGAGGAAATTCTTCAGCGGCCAACCCGTGAATCTTATAAAACGACGCTCCCGATCGGACACTTGTGGCATTCTTTTCATCGACTTCAATGTCTATTTCCGGGCTGCTCAGTTCGCGGATGATGCTAAAAAATTTTCTTACCGGAACTGTGGTGGTTCCTGGTTTCTTCACGGTTGCTTCCACCGAGCAGGTGATGGTCACGTCCAGGTCGGTCGCGGTAAGCTCAATTCGATTTTCCTCAGCTCGGATCAGAACATTGGAAAGAATTGGTAACGTGGTTCGTGTGCTCACTACGTTCTGCACCGATTGCAAACCTTGAATGAGTTGATCCTTAGCGATGGAGAAATTCATGAGTTCCTTACTAAAAGAGATTTTCTTTTAAAAAGTTATTTATATTAAGGGCTGTGAATAGTGGAAACAACTATGGGTGTCAAGGTTAGCAACAGGCCATGGGCGGGCCTGAGATGAGGCTAACAAGCATCCTGATATTCGACTCGGTAAAAGCCCCGATGTCGCTTTACTCCAAGTTATTAAAGTTCTTGGGGGGTTATTCACCGACTGTTGGAAGGTTGTCGGCATACAAACTGGCATCGCAAAAATCGATGCAATCACTTTTGTAGATAACCCCTTATGGACCATATTATTCTTTTTTTGAGGTCACTGCTGCGACCCACGATTGGTTTGCTAAATACCACTGGATGGTTTCACGAATTCCGGTCTCAAATGTGTGTGCTGGGACCCAGCCTAACTCTTTCTTAACTTTTGAGGCGTCAATAGCATAACGACGATCATGCCCGGGGCGATCCTTGACAAAAGTGATCAAATGGCGCGAGTTGCCCCCCAGCTCAGGCGCAAGGGAGTCCATCAGATCGCAAATCAAGGTAACAATTGTAATGTTCGCCCATTCATTGTGTCCGCCGATGTTGTAGGATTCACCCAGGGTGCCTTCGTTAAGCACCACCCAAAGTGCTTCGGCGTGGTCTCTCACATACAACCAGTCGCGTACGTTCAGTCCATCGCCGTAAACAGGAAGGTTTTTCCGCGCAATGATGTTCTGAATGAGGACCGGGATCAGTTTCTCGGGAAACTGGTAAGGGCCGTAGTTATTCGAACAATTAGAGGTGACCACGGGCAGATGGTAGGTGTGATAGTAAGCACGAACCAGAAAATCACTGGATGCTTTGCTCGCTGAATAAGGTGAATTGGGAGCGTAAGGTGTCAGTTCAGTGAAAAGGCCTGTCGCACCGAGGCTTCCGTAGACTTCATCAGTCGAGACGTGGAGAAACCGTTTACCTTCGAAGGCTCCGGCCCAGGCCCCGCGGCATGCCTCCAAGAGATTGAATGTCCCAACGATGTTGGTCTGGATAAAATCGCCTGGCCCCGAAATCGAGCGGTCCACATGAGATTCAGCTGCTAAATGCATCACGTGGGTTATCTCATGCTTCAGAACCAGCTGGAGAACGGCTTCCTTGTTGCGTAGATCTACCTTTTCGAATTGGTATTTAGGGTTATGAGCTACAGCGACCAGGTTTTCGAGACTTCCTGCATAGGTAAGGCAATCCAGGTTGACCAGAAGTTCAATCGCAGGGTCGGCGATAATATGGTGAATTAGATTGGAACCAATAAACCCCGCACCGCCAGTCACTAGAAGACGCATGAATATTTAAAGTAGGTTATCGTTAGAAATAAAATGCGCAAAGCGCTCGTTATTCCGGCTTCCAGCTACGGAGAGCCTCGTCCAAGGCTTCTTCCACACAACGGATCTTCACGCCAACACGCGCCAGTTTGGAAACGTCCAGAATGCAATTGGATCGCGGCGTTTTCGCGGCGACGCGATAAAATTCTTGGTCGTTCTCCCAATATTCAAAGCCCCGCTTCGGCTTCAGCACTTTCTCGAGCATTTGAACCACCTGCCTCGTCGTAACGAACCCGGGGTTTGTTACATTGTATATACCGAAGGGTGCCTTGACCTTCCAGGTATCCAAACAGGCGTTCACAAAATCCGCACGATGGGACAGGGAGTTGACGTTGTCATAGACCTTGGCGTAGCGCTGAATTTTGCTGAGGTAATTGCGACCGTTATCAAATTCGTCGAAAGGAATGCGCAGTCGCCAGATGTAAGAAGAGCCAACGTTCGCAATGGCTTCCTCACCCAAAGCTTTTGAACCGCTATAAAAACTGCAAGGGGGATTTCGAAAACTGAAATTGGGCTCGTCCTCCTCCGTAAAGCCCTGAAGAATGCGGCGCTCCGTTAGACCAGGGAGGTCAACTCCGACGAGATTCCTTTCAACCCGAACAGATCCAGGCTCTGATACTTTGGCGCCTGAATAGATGCAGCCGGAAGAGACATGTCCCCAGGGAATCCCCAAAGCACTGCATGCCTGGGCCACCGTCTGGGGAAACAAGGTATTCCCCTGCAGCGTATCCGCCTTCGCGTTCTCGCAGGCATCCACGTTAGGCTTACCAGTGTAACCGGCGGAATTGATCAGGAACGAAGGCTTGTTCTTCTGAAGAAAATGAAACAATGAATCAAAATGAGTGTAGTCAAGTTCCGCCCTCGAAAGCGCGATGAAAGGCTCGCCGCGCCTTTTCAAAGCCACGGCAAATGCTTGTCCGATGTATCCCGTCCCTCCTAGTAGAACGATCATGTTTGTATCTGGTTTCTGACAAATTCTTCAACGGCGCGCTTCAAGGAATCACGGTACTCGCAGTTTGGCATGTTCTCTAATAAGCGGTCAATCGCCTCCTGTGAGAGAAAGCCGCTCCGGAAAGCTGCTTCTTCGGGACAACCAATCTTAATGCCCTGCCTTTTTTCAATAGTCTGCACATAAGCCGAAGCATCGTGCAGGCTGCTACTCGTCCCGGCATCGAGCCAGGCAAAGCCTCGACTCAAGCGATGGACCCGTAGAAGCCCCCGACGCAGATACTCCACGTTTACGTCCGTAATCTCCAATTCACCACGAGCGGAAGGTTTCAGGTTGCGCGTGATTTCCAGGACTTGATTGTCATAGATGTAAAGCCCGGGAACGGCATAGTTGCTCTTTGGGCTGGCAGGCTTTTCCTCGATTGAAATCGCTTGCCCTTTGGGATCGAATTGAACGACACCGTAGCGCTCGGGATCGTTAACATGGTACCCGAAAATGGTCGCACCGCTCTGAAAGTCTGTGAAGGCGCTTTTGAGCGAATCAGCGCCGTAAAAGATATTGTCACCGAGAATCAGTGTGACGGCATTCTTGCCGACAAACGAATCTGCAATCAAAAAAGCCTGGGCAATTCCAGCCGGCTTGGCCTGTTCTCGATATTCAATACTGATACCCCATTGATGGCCATCGCCAAAGAGCTGCCGAAACCTGGGGAGGTCAGCCGGCGTAGAGATAAGGCAACATTCTCGGATCCCATTCTCAATTAAAGTGGTCAATGGATAATACACCATTGGTTTGTCGTAGACCGGTTGCAACTGTTTACTCGCCACCAGTGTAAGCGGAAAAAGTCGGGAACCCGCCCCTCCGGCAAGGATTATGCCTTTCATCGCGCAAAACTTAAAAGCTCCCGGCAGGAAAGAAAGGGGAATGTTGCCCTGATACTGGAACGGATCCAGAGAGTTGAATAGAAACGGTCTGACTGGGCGGCCCGGCTCCAAAGAGAAGGGGAAATGGGTCCGGCTAGGTGACATGGCTCCAAAAGAGAAGGGAAAAATGGTCTGGCTAGGCGACATGGCTCTAAAAGAGAAGGGAAAAATGGTCTGGCTAGGTGACATGGCTCCAAAAGAGAAGGGGAAAATGGTCTGGCTGGGCGACATGGCTCTAAAAGAGAAGGGGAAAATGGTCTGGCTAGGCGACATGGCTCTAAAAGAGAAGGGGAAAGCGGTCTGGCTAGGCGACATGGCTCCAAAAGAAAAGGGGAAAAGAAGTAGACGGGCCTCGCTGGTTGTGTTTTCTGGCTCAAAAACGCCGAAAAGAGGCCAAGGGGCCATAAACCAGTTGCTTTTCGATAATCTCGTGTTAGAAAAACACCCCGCTCGTTTCAGGGCGGGATAGAAAATAGGTATTTTATGTCACAGCATCCTAGTCTGAAAGCCAGCGCTGCCATGGGCGGCAAACGTAGTGTTTTGAAGCGTTTCGAACGTGTCGCTATTCTGAAGAAGCGCGGTCAATGGAAAGACGGCGAACGCGTCACCGGCCTGCGCAAGACCAAGCCTGACGCGTAAGCAGGTCCCGAATGGCGGATGGCGTGTGACGAATTCTGCGGTAAACTAGCCGCGATGGATTTGAAATACGCACCTTCGCGATTCGAACTTTGAAAACACGTCTACAAAAATTTCTCGCGGATGCCGGGGTTGCCTCGCGCCGCGCCAGTGAAAAGATCATTCTTGAAGGCCGTGTCTCCGTAAATGATGACACGGTCACTGTTTTAGGGACCCAGGTTGATCCGCAGCATGATCGCGTCCTGGTGGACGGCAAGCCGATCAAGGCCAAGCGTAAACTCTACATTGCGCTCAACAAACCCCGCAAATTCATCACCACCCGCAAAGCTGAGGGGGAAGATGACCGCGCCATTGTTTTCGATCTGTTGCCTAAGGAGTGGAGCAATCTTTTCCCGGTTGGCAGGCTGGATTACGAAAGCGAAGGGCTTCTTTTTCTTACCAATGATGGCGATTTCTGCCTGAAGCTGACCCACCCTCGCTATGGTGTTTCCAAAATCTATGTGGTAACGGTGGAAGGCAAAGTAGAACCACCTGTCATTACTGAGTTGGTAAAAGGCATTGTTCACGACGGCGACAAACTGAAGGCGCAGCGGGCTCATATCCTGTATGCGACCAAGAGAGAAAGCATCGTTGAACTCGAACTGACTGAGGGCAAAAACTGGGAAGTGCGAAGAATGTTTGAGTCGCAGGGATTTGCAGTGAAGAGGCTGCAGCGGATGCAAGTCGGAAAGATAAAGTTGGGTGAGCTTCCCTTAGGCAAATGGCGGACGTTGACAGAATCTGAGATTAAATCTCTACTTTCGGAAAAATTATGATGACAAAAGGGTTTTCACTGGCAATCGCCGTCCTGATCGTCGGTCAAGGATTGATTCCCTCCATTGCCTCCGCTCAAGCTAAAAAGCCGGCCCCTCCAAAGTCGGCTTCTGCCGAGGCAGCCGAGGACGACGCTGAAGTCTCCTATGCGCCGATAGGATCGGCCGTCGCAAAAGACAACATTAATGTCCGCGGTCAGGCCTCTTTCAACGGAGAAGTCCTGGCCAAGCTTCGCAAAGGCGATTCCGTAACGATTCTCGAAGAGATCACCCGCAAAAAACCGGCCAAAGACGAGCCGACAAACTGGTTTCGGATTTCCCTTCCGTCTGGGACCCCAGTCTGGGTTTTTGCCGACTACCTCAATGCCGAAACGAAGGCTGTTAAGTCCAAGCGTTTGAATTTCCGTGGTGGACCAGGAGAAAATTACAGTGTTCTCGGGCGCTTAAACAAAGGCGACGCCGTTAAGTCCGTCACCACCAAGGGTGCATGGATGCAGATCGAGACTCCGCCAAACGCTAGCGCATTCGTGGCCGCTGATTTGTTTGAAAAACAAGGCACCACCGCAGCGCCTACTGCAGAACCCACGCTTCCGTCCCCCGCCCCGGTTGAGCCAGCACCGGCACCAGAAGTAGTCACCGTTCCTGAACCAGTCACGCCAGCGCAGCCTGTTGCAGCTGAACCGACACCAGCTCCGGTAGTCGAGCAGCCGGCTCCGGCAATCGCCTCCGACGCACCGGCACCGGCATTAGTTAGCCCACCACCGGCACCCGCTGCCGAGACATTTGTGAAGCGCATTGTGAAACGCGAAGGGACGGTGAGTCGCGCGCACAATATTCAGGCTCCCAGCTATTTCGAAATGGAAGGTTGGGACAGCGGCAAAGTGATTAACTATTTACACTCGCCAGAAGAGCAGGTGATGGACGAAAAGAGCAAGAAAACCAAATCGATTCCCAAGATCGATCTGGAACTGTATGTCGGCCGCCGCGTGATTGTGACTGGCGAAGAGCTCATCGACAAGCGTTGGAGGAGCACGCCGGTAATCGAAGTAGAAGCGATCGAGCTGGAGCAATAATGGTGGCGAACAATCTCATCGACGGCCGGGCCATAGCAGAGCAGATCCACTCGGAAACCAGCCAACGGGTGGCGGCATTGAAAACGCGCGGAGTGCAACCGGTGCTGGTATTTGTCCGCGTCGGCGAGGATCCGGCTTCCCGGGTCTACGTGGGGATGAAGGAAAAAACGAGTGCTCGGCTCGGTATCGTTTCTCAGACAAAGGTTCTTCCTGACACCACGATCGAAGCAGAGTTGCTTGCCCTGATCGCGCAGCTGAATGCTGACAAATCGGTGCATGGCATTCTGGTTCAAGCCCCTCTCCCGAAACACATCAGCGAGACAACTGTCTACTCAACCGTTCTTCCAGAGAAGGATGTCGACGGCTTTCACCCGGTAAATGTTGGCAAGCTGATGCTTGGCGACAACAGCGGCTTCCTTCCCTGCACCCCCGCCGGAGTTCATGAGCTATTGATCCGGTCCGATGTGAAAACGTCTGGTGCGGAAGTGGTCGTTCTCGGCCGCGGCAACATCGTCGGCAAACCGATGGCGGCGATCCTCGTTCAGAAAAGCAAACATGCCAATGCAACGGTGACGGTTTGCCATTCGCAAAGCCGGCACATTGCGGAACATTGCCGCCGTGCTGACATCATTGTGGCCGCCCTTGGGTCCGCCGAATTTCTCAAGGCGGACATGGTTAAGCCCGGGGCCGTGGTGATGGATGTCGGAGTGAATCGCATTACGGATCCGAACGCCAAAGGCGGCTCACGACTGGTGGGCGATGTGGACTTTGCCAACGTGCAACCCGTTGCCGGCAAAATCACACCCAACCCCGGCGGTGTTGGTCCGATGACGATTGCTTTGTTGATGCAGAACACTGTTCGCGCTGCCGAACTCGCTACAAAATAAATTTATGCAAGCCTCACGAATTCTACCCGACCTACAATGCTCAATCCTGTGCGAAGACGTCCGCCAGGAAGCCAATGGCAATTTCATCCTGATCGGCGTGATCAATGTAATCCGCGTACCGGGTTTGCCCATTAACGGCCGCCTCTGCCTGTTCAATCGCTGGAACTCCGGCCTCGGGCAGTTCAAAGAAGTGGTTAGGATCCTTGCCCCGGATGGCAAGACAGTTTTGGTTAAAGGGGAGATGCGCTTCGAATTGAAGGAGACGGTTTTGCCTTCGACCAACGTAAATGTGTTTGGGGTTCAATTCACAGTTCCGGGAACATACCAGGTCGAAGTGCTGGTGGATGACATTCTTAAGATGCGCTTTCCGTTTGTCGTGGCCGTGGTTCCGCAACCCAATGCCCAGACTCAAACAGGTTCTGCACCTCAGCAATAAGCGGTTCGTTGCTCCAGCAAATCAGCTGGGATCCAGCGAAATTGATCTATGAGTGAATCGGCACAACCAGAGCGCAAAGCCTGGCAGCCGATCACTCCCTCCGGTATTGCACGCTTTGCGTCTGCGTCATTGAATCGTCTTCTGGTGGTTCAACTCACGGTTGGCTTTTTGGTTGCAGCTACGGTTGTCTGGTTCCTGGCCACCTGCTACGCACCGGTCTTTTTGGCGGCGATCCAGGAACTGCCTGACAGCGCTGAGATTTCCAAACAACAGATCCACGGTGTCGAGCCTCGGCTTTTGGCCGAAAACAGGTTTCTATCTATCGGGATTGAACCTGAACAATCTGCGTTCACAGGGGTGGGTGATTTGCAAATCAGGCTTGGCACGAGCGAGTTGCAGACTTGCTCCCTGGTAGGCTGTTTGAGCTGGCCCTACCCTGCCGAATGGATTGTTCCGCTATCCCGACCTACATTGGAGCCTGGATTAGGTGCCTGGAAACCGATGATTCTCGCTGCCGCTGGTTTGCTGACCGTCATTCTCCTAATTATTCTATGGTGGCTCCTGGCATTCGGCTACACGTGCATTCCTAAATTGATCGCTTTCTACCTCGACCGCCATGTCGACTGGAAGGGGAGCTGGAAGATTGCCTGCGCAGCGCAACTGCCGGGTGCCCTTTTCCTGGCATTCGCGATCCTTTTGTACGGAGCAGGAGCTCTCGATCTCGTGCGCTTTCTTATTTTTTGTTTGCTGCACCTGATTATCGGTTGGGTATTCCTGATATTGGCACCATTTTTTGTGCCGAAAAACGCAACGAATCCTCCTGCAAACAACCCCTTTACCGGAGGAAAAGCTGAGGATATTACATGAATCGCCTGATTGCACAGCCTGCGGGGCATGCTATAAAGGTCATCATGACACGGCAGGACTTCGAAAAAGCTAGAACAGGAATTGTTCAAAAAGGCTTTAGTGGAGACTTTGCTGACCCGCTGCAGTATGGAATTCAGCGTGGCAACTTCGAGAGGGACAAACTGCAGAAACTGATCGAGCTCGGCAAAAACGTGCCCAGCAAAACCGTTAAAGACAAAGTCGAACGCTGGAAGAAGCAGGTAGAAAAAATCGATGCACGTGTCACAGAATTGCAAAAACTGAAAGATGAAATCCGCGCATCCCGGGTAAGAATTGGACTGCCCGGTTCTCAGCAAGCCGCTCCCCGCGAGCCCACGCGGCGTCCCAGATTTGAGTAAGACCCTGCTGGTTGCGCGAATTGCTTCCCGAAGGGTTTGTCCCTATATTTTAACCCCGTTCCCGCCGGTTTTGTATGAACAACACCCCATCACCGAAGGCCCGTTTCCCGAAAACGGGCTTCACACTAATTGAACTCCTGGTCGTCATAGCCATCATCGCGATTTTGGCTGGGATGCTTCTGCCTGCTTTAGCAAAGGCGAAAGCCCGCGCTCATAAAATCGCCTGCCTGAATAACGCCAAGCAGAGCGCCCTGGGGAGTGTTCTTTATTCCGACGATGATGATCGGGGAGCGTTCACTGGAGTCAAAAATTACGCGGATGACGATCTTAATTGGCTCTATCCGAAGTATGTGTCGAATCTAAAGAGTTTTATTTGCCCTGCCACCAAGAACACACTCCGTCCCCCGGGGGCGGCGACAATGTTTGGTCTGACAGCCCCGGCACCGACCCCGGTAACTCCAACAGACAGAGACGATTCTGGAACAACTGGTTATTCCGAACGATTACACGGAGCTACCCAGTATCATAAAGACTTGCTCAATAACAACCTGGGCGGACGTGACGGGAACACTATCCCCAACCACAGCTATGAAACGGCTGGATATTTTCGGGGATCAACGGCGGGAGGTGCTGGCACTAACTTTCGAAAAACTACGCGAATGCTCGCTGGATATACTTATCAGACCACACAGCCTCGCCCTGACTACAATGTGGTCGGAGCTAAAGCGAATGCTTCTTACGTCTGGTTGATGTATGACGCCGACGACATTGTGGCCGGTGTGGCAACGAGCAAGGGAGATTATCCTGATTCTTCCGACAATCACGGAGCGGAAGGGGCGAATATTTCATTCGCTGACGGACATGCAGAATACGTTAAGCAGGACAAATATTTGAAAAGCTTTGCGCTCGGCACAGACGAGTCGCATTCGATTCCTTGAAGCGCGGGCTTAACCTTGCCTTTTGACGTATCCAGAGGAAAACGTTTGCGGATTTCCTACGGTCTGCGCCATAACAGCCGAATGTTAGCAAAGGTATGTTCGGCGGCCGTGAATGGAATTGAGGCTTACCCCGTGGAAGTAGAGGTCAACGATGGTTATGGCGATACGCTTATAGTCATAGTTGGGCTGCCGGATGCAGCAGTCCGCGAGTCGCGCGACAGGGTCAGCACCGCTCTCACCAATTCGGGTTTCAAGTTTCCGATGGGCCGGACGACGATCAACCTCGCACCCGCTGACGTAAAGAAGGAAGGGCCCAGTTTTGATCTGCCTATTGGAATCGGAATGCTCGCCGCCAGTGGCCAAATCGAAACCAATCAGCTGGACGATTACGTCATTGTCGGAGAACTCGCCCTCACGGGCGCTGTTCGTCCCGTTAAAGGGATTCTTCCGATCGCCCTTAAAGCAAAGGCGGACGGCAGAAGAGGTGTGTTGGTTCCAGCGGAGAACGCGCCAGAGGCTGCTGTCGTCGCCGACCTACAGGTCATCCCCGTCCGCAATTTGCGAGAAGCCGCTGGCTTCCTCCAGGGAGAAGTAAAGATCATCCCCACAGTGGTGGACATGACTAAACTGTTTGAGTTAGTGATGGATGATCCGCTCGACTTCGCCGATGTCAAAGGCCAGGACAACGTTAAACGAGCTTTGGAAATTGCTGCCTCTGGCGGACATAACCTACTTTTAATCGGTCCCCCTGGGACGGGTAAATCGATGCTGGCCAAGCGACTGATCACCATCCTTCCACCGCTCACTTTAGACGAAGCATTGGAAACGACGAAGATCCATAGCATCGTGGGGCTATTGCAGCCCGGGCAGGCCCTCGTCACCCAGCGACCGTTCCGAGCGCCCCATCATACAGCAAGTGATGCCGGGTTACTTGGTGGCAATATCAATCCGAGTCCCGGCGAAATTTCTCTCGCACATCATGGAGTGTTGTTCCTGGATGAATTACCCGAATTTAAAAGAAGCGTTCTAGAGACGATGCGGCAGCCGCTTGAGGAGGGCAAAGTTACCATTTCCCGTGCTGCGGGCACGATGACCTTCCCGTCGCAGTTCATGTTGATCGCCGCAATGAATCCGACTCCCGACGGAAAGATGCCTTCTGAATCGCGCAGTTCGCCGCGAGAAATTCAGAATTATCTCGGCCGGATTTCGGGGCCGTTGCTGGATCGGATCGATCTCCATGTGGAGGTGCCGCAGGTTCAATTCCGGGATATGAGCTCCCAGAAAGCGGGAGAGAGTTCCGCCGATATTCGCGAACGTGTGATCTGCGCACGCAAACGTCAACACAAGCGTTTTGCAGGTACGAAAATTACCTGCAACGCTCGCATGGGCAGCCGCGAACTTAAGCAGTCATGCGCTCTCGACGAACCCACCACCGAGCTCTTGAAATTTGCCATGAGCGACCTGAACCTGAGCGCTCGTGCCTACGACCGCATCCTTAAGGTGTCGCGAACAATTGCTGATCTCGCGGGGTCTGAAAACATCACCGCCGAACATGTCTCGGAGGCCATCCAGTATCGTTCGTTGGATCGGCAATTGTGGACGTAAGCGCAAACCTCATTTTCCATCCGCGAGGCCTTGATCGCGTCCGCACCCGGCAGCTTGCGGCGCAAAGCCAGGTTAAATGGCTTGGCTAGGCTTCTTCTTCAATTCACACAAGAGAGCTGAAAGAGGCAGCGTATTGATTACGTCATTGCGGGTAAGCCAACCTTTGCGGGCGATACCGGCGCCGAGTCGCAGGAAGCCTGCGCTCTCAAGGCGATGCGCATCGCAATTAATGACGCACTTCACACCCTTGTCTTTGGCGTAATGCCAGAGGCGCCAATCCATATCGAGGCGCTCAGGGCTGGCGTTGAGCTCGATCCATGTGCCTGTCGCCGCGCACGCGTCGATCACGGCATGCTGATTCACTTTGTAAGGCTCGCGCTCGAGTAACAAGCGTCCTGTCATATGGCCAAGCATATGTACGTAAGGATTTTCTGCTGCTGCGATCAAGCGTCTGGTGGTTTCCGCTTCGCCTTCCGAAAACCTCTGATGAATGCTCGCCACCACAACATCTAATTCGGCCAGCAGATCGTTCTCAAAATCGAGTTTGCCCGCCGCAAGGATGTCGACCTCGGAGCCGCACAAGAGTCGGAAAGCATTGCCTTCTGCGGCAAAGCGCTCATTGATTTTGCAGATCTCCCCAATTTGTTGCCGAAGCCGCTCGGAGGAAAGGCCATTGGCTTGCACGGAACTTTTAGAATGATCCGTGATCGCCCAATAGGCACAGCCGAGATCGTCCATGTGCCGGGCAATTTCTTCCAGCGTGTTCCGACCATCACTCCAATTGGAATGGTTATGAAGAGAGCCTCTCAATTCCGTCCACTCGATCAGGCGGGGGATGTCGTGCTTTTCCGCAGCGACAAACTCACCATGGTCTTCCCGCAGTTCCGGTGGAACGAACGCGAGATCAAGAGTCTTAAAAATTTCGTCCTCCGTCTGACATGGGACAAGCAGCTGCGGGTCGCGGGTTTCCACCTCAGAACGAAACAGACCGTATTCGTTCAAGCGCAAACCGCGTTGAATCGCGCGCTGGCGCATCACGAGATTGTGTTCTTTACTCCCGGTGAAATAGGCGAGGGCAAACGGAAACTCGGCATCGCTCACCACCCGAAGATCGGCTTGAATCCCACCCGGCAGAATAACACTCGCTTTGGTATCTCCCTTTGCGCTGATGCTGAGAATGCCCGGCTGCTCGCAAAAGTAGTTGATGATGGCCAGTGGATTCCGAGAAGAAGCGAGGAAGTCGATGTCGCCTATAATTTCCTTGTTCCGGCGGAGGCTCCCGGCAGTGCTGCAACGGATGACATCGGGGTGACTGCGCAAAATATCGAGGAGAGGCTCCGCCAACACGAGAGCATCGGAAAGCAGATGGCGAGTGGCGTAGGTCCGGCGAAAGGCGATTCCTTCGCAGATCTTTTGCTGGGTCTTTTCTCCAAAACCATCCAGCCCTGCGACTTTGCCTGACTTACAGGCGGCTTCCAGTTCTTCGAGGTTCGTTATTTGAAGTTTTTCATAGAGAGCCTTAACCTTTTTTGGTCCAAGCCCTGGGACACCCAACATCTCCAACAGACCCGCAGGGACCGAAGCCTTAAGTTCGTCGTAATAGGGAAGACTGCCGGTGGTGACGAGTTTAGTGATCTTGTCCTGTAGCGCTTCTCCAAAACCTTTGATGTCACCGAGGCGACCCTCCGCAACGATCTTTTCCAAGGGCTCACTCAGCCTTTCCAGGGTCCGCGCGCCGTTGACATAGGCTCTGGTTTTGAACGGGTTCTCACCTTTGAGCTCCAGGAGGGTACCAATCTCCGTCAAAATTCCAGCAACCTCGTCCTTATTCATGAGCGAAGAATATGTGCGGAAGCAGACCAAACTGCAAAGTGGAAGTCGGCACTAAATGTTGCAGAGAGGCAAGCAGGAAGCCGGGACGCACAGAAGCGGGGCAAGCACCCCTTTAAAAGAAAACTGCCGCCGAAGCGGCAGGTGATTCAATCTAAGCTGACCAGATCCGCTCCGATCAAGGAGTTACAGGAGCGTTGGTGCTAACGGCGTTGGTGTCAGGAACAGTTGGTGCGGTGGTGTCGTCTTTCTTGGCACAGCCGACAAAACCTAATGCGATAACAGCGAGTATAAATAATTGTTTCATAACTTCGGGGGCGAGAGTTCCTCAGTCGCAGGATTTCCTCAATAAGAATTTTCGCCTCCTACTTCTTGAGTGATTCCCCGACAAGCCAGCGAGCGCGCTCAACCAATGCACGATCTTTGAACAAATCGCCAAAGCGCAGTCCCGGCAGGCCGCTTTGTTGTGTGCCCAGGAGTTCACCTGGTCCACGGAGGCGCAGATCCTCATCAGCTATTTTAAAACCATCAATCGTTTCCTCCATTATTTTCAATCGAGCGGTCGCCTCCGCGTTTTTTGCCGGGCTCACCAGAATGCAAAAAGAATCGTGCGCCCCGCGACCGATACGACCACGGAGTTGATGCAATTGGGCGAGGCCGAAACGCTCCGCATTTTCAATCACCATCACCGACGCGTTCGGCACATCGACACCCACTTCGATCACAGACGTGGCCAAAAGAATTTTCATGCGATCGTTGCGGAACGCCGACATCACTTGCTCTTTTTCCTCGGACTTCATTCGGCCGTGCAAGAGTCCCACAGCGTGCGGTGCGAAGAGCTTTTTCAACTTCTCATATTCAGCTGTGACCGCCTTTAAATCGCCGGAACCGGACTCCTCCACTCGGGGATACACAATATACGCCTGGCGACCGTCGTTGATCTTCTGGGACAGGAACTCCCAGATTTTAGGGAGTTTATCTTCCGCGCGGACGTATGTTTTGATTTTGCCGCGCCCGCCGGGAAGTTGATCGATGGTGGACATATCCAGGTCGCCATAAAGAGTGAGACCGAGCGATCGGGGGATCGGCGTCGCTGTCATTACGAGGAGGTGGGGATACTTGCCTTTGCGCACCAGTTCTTCGCGCTGGACCACGCCGAACTTGTGTTGCTCGTCGATAATCACAAGCCCAAGTTTCTGGGGAAGAAAGGCGCTTTCGATCAGCGCGTGCGTGCCGATATAGAGAGTTGCACCGCTTGGCGCGGCGGCGGCGGGGAGCAACAGGGTTTGCTCCTTTTCGTCCCGGGCGAAATTGGCCACGCTCTTGAAACTACCGGTCAGAAGTTCCACCCGGATCTTCAGCGCGGTGAACCAGCGTTGGAAATTGTGAAAATGTTGTGTTGCAAGAATTTCAGTAGGTGCCATCAATGCGACATTAAATCCGCTCTCGATCGCCATCAGTGCGCTACACGCAGCAACCACCGTTTTGCCAGAACCGACATCCCCTTGTAGCAGTCGCCGCATTGGAACCTTTGATCCCATGTCGGTGCGAATTTCCCGCAGCACTTTGGTTTGGGCCTCCGTCAGTTGAAAACTCAAGGCCGCAAGGAACTGCTTGATCAACTCGTTTGTCCCAGCGCATGGCAGGCCCTTCGAATTAGCCTCCAGCTTCTTGCGGCGCAGTTGGATTGCATGCTGCAAGGCGACAAACTCGTCCAGGGCAAGACGTTGGCGCCCCATCTCGGCATCTGAGAACTCCACAGGGAAATGAAGCATGTGAATGGCATTGGCTCGTCCGGGGAAACTCGGCAGCGACAACGCTGGCTCTTCGATCTTGCTCTCGAATCCTTCCAGGGCACGCCAGACCAGAGAGCGTAACCAACGCTGCGGCAATCCTTCTGTGAGGGGGTAAATGGGAGCGATACGGTTCAGGTGAATGGAGATTTCCTCCCCCGGTTCCATCACTTCCGTTTCAGGATGATCAATGGTCCTTGGTCGCACCGAGAGAACCTTGCCAAAGGCGAGGACATCGTCCCCCACGCGAAAATATTTCTCCATGAAAGGAAGATTCCACCATCGGCAGTGGAGGTGCCCTGTTTCATCTTTAAGGATAATTTCGAAGATGGATTTGCTTCCCTTCGCGAAACGTTTCAGGCCACAGGCAGCAATTTTTCCAAAGATGGTCGTGACCTCGCCCATCTTTACCTCATTAATCTTCTTGAAGTGCCGCCGATCCTCGTAGCGCCGGGGCTTGTGGAGCAAAAGGTCGTCTACCGTGCGAAGTTCCAGGCGTGCCAACTGGGCGGCGCGTTCCGAACCAACCCCGCGCAGGCTGGTCAAGGGAGTCTGCAAAAGATGAATGGGCGCAAGCGGCACCTCTTTGGTTTATGCGGGATTGACTACGGTTCAAGATTTAAAATGAACAGCGCCCGCCATAGCGGGTTGACTCAAATTAAAAGACACCGGAGGAGAAAAGAGAGGAAAAAGAAAAGGGTTCGTTGACTCATGGAAAAAAGACACCCGAGAAAAGGGGTGAATGAACATGAGCAAAGAGATGAAAGAAGATTGGTTGCCGAGGATTCAGGCGCGGTATCAGAAGCGAAATCGCGAGGGGAAGAGTCGGATGCTGGACGAGCTGTGTGAGGATCACAAATCCTGTTAATGGATTTGGGTGTATGTGATTCCTTTTTCAGCCTGTGTCAGCCAAGGAAGCTGTGGTTGGTAGCCTGTAGGGTTCCAAAATGAATCCGTTGTTTATTGCCTTAAATTTGGCTACTTTTTGCTACAAGCGATGTTCACGGACCCAGCCACCATAGAAACTGAGCGGAAAGAGCCACCGTTCTCCGCCTTGGACGTTCAATTTGGCCGTTTGATCGCGAAATACTCGGACGAACGCAGCGACAACCTCGTTTTGGCAGCTTCGTTGGTCAGTTTTTTTCGAGCACGAGGGCATGTTTGTCTGCGACTGGATTCTTTTTGCAAACATCCCTTTTTGCCCGAATCCGGCATGCGAATCGAAGGGCTTTCCCTGAAGTCCTGGATTGCTGAACTCCACAAGTCCAAGGTGGTGGGGCAGCCTGGGGAGTTCCGGCCTTTGATTCTCGACCGGCGTAACCGGCTTTACCTGCATCGTTACTGGAAATACGAAGAAGATCTGGCGGCCGCTTTGCGCGACCGGTTGGAAGGAGTTTCCGTAAACGAAAGAGCTCTCCGCGCCGGTTTAGAAAAGTTTTTCTCGGGGAAAGACCAGTCCCTCAATTGGCAAAAGATTGCAGCGTTCGCAGCGTTAACCCGCAAATTAACTGTCATCTCTGGCGGACCGGGGACTGGGAAAACGTCCACCATCCTTAAAATTCTGGCATTGTTGCTCGAGCAGGGAGAACCGCTGCGGATTGCTTTGGCGGCTCCGACAGGCAAGGCCGTTTCCCGACTTCAGGAAACGATCAAGAGTGCCAAGCAAAAACTGGACTGCGCGCCCGACATCAAGGCAGCGATTCCAGAAGAAGCACTGACCATTCATCGTTTGCTAGGAGTGATCCCGGACTCGCCTTTTTTTCGACACGACTCCAAGAATCGGTTGGCCGTTGATGTGCTGGTTATCGACGAAGCGAGCATGATCGACCTCGCTTTGATGACAAAATTGATGTCAGCAGTTCCGGCATCGGCCCGGGTTATTCTGCTGGGGGACAAAGATCAATTATCGTCCGTGGAAGCAGGCTCAGTTCTAGCCGACATTTGTGGTTACGCGCGGGAAAACCGTTTTTCGGCAAAGTTTCATTGTGATTACGAACGAATCACCGGGGAAAAGCTCTCCTCCAGGGAGCTCGGCGCTGCCGAGGGCGGCCTGAGTGATTGTATCGTGCAGTTGCAAACCAATTACCGATTTGGAGGCGACAGCGCCATTTATCGCGCCAGCATTGCCGTGCGCCATGGTCGGTTTTCACAACTGGAAACGCTCTTTTCCGAAGGGACCGCGGAATTGCGCTGGCAGCCGGAAGTTCGCTTCAAGGAAGAGTTCAAAGAGCAAATCGTCGCGGGATTTAAGGCCTGCTTATCTGCTTCTGACCCGGCCACTATGCTCACCCGGTCCAATGATTCCCGAGTGCTGGCGGCAGTAAGGGAGGGAGACATGGGGGTTTTGGAATTAAACCGAAGAATCGAACGATTGCTGCGGGAGCGGGGTTTGATCCGGCAAAGTAGCGAATGGTACGATGGGCGCCCGATCATGATCACGCGCAATGATTATGCCGTGAATCTCTATAACGGGGATACCGGAGTGGTCCTACGAGATGCGGACGGAAACGCCCGCGCTTATTTTCTAAACGCCGATAACGAAGTGCGCTCTGTCCTTCCGAGCCGACTCCCTCAGCACGAGACGGTCTTCGCCATGACGATTCATAAAAGCCAAGGCTCCGAGTTCGATCACGTAATGATTGTTCTACCTGAGACCGATCGACCAATTCTCACTCGGGAATTGATTTACACCGGAATCACGCGAGCCCGCAAAACAGTAACCGTCCTTGCCCGGGAACATATCCTTCGCACGGCGCTCTCCCGGGAAGTGGAAAGAACGTCGGGTTTGCAGGATAAGCTGTGGTCCAGATCAGGTAACCAGGCAATATAATCCGATTGACCGAAGCCTTAGTTTCTTAAAGATTCCGCCCGATGAATTTAGATTGGATAAGTGATCCTCAGATTTGGATCGCCCTGGCGACCCTGACACTCCTTGAGATTATTCTCGGGATAGATAACATCATCTTTATCTCGATCATGAGCGGCAAGCTCCCAAAGGAGCAGCAACCGAAAGCTCGTAAGATGGGACTAATGCTGGCGCTCGGGACCCGTATTCTACTCCTCTGTGGCTTGGCTTTTCTTAGTCGCCTTACAACCCCGTTCTGGGAAGCGTCGTTCTTGCAAGGCACGCGACTAGCCTTCGATGTGGCCATTTCCGGACGTGATCTGATCCTATTGGTGGGGGGATTGTTTTTGCTAGCCAAAGCCACTTATGAAATCCACGAGCGGCTGGAAGGTGAAGATCATGGTCATTCCAAAAAAGTAGCTCCCACTTTTTCTGCAGTAATAATTCAAATCATGCTTTTGGACATCGTTTTTTCCCTTGATTCGGTGATTACGGCAGTCGGGATGGTGAAGCAGATTGAAGTCATGATCGCCGCAGTGATGATTTCGATGGTCGTGATGCTGATTTTCGTCAACCAAATCAGCGATTTCGTGGAACGTCATCCGACCATTAAGATGTTGGCCTTGAGTTTCTTGATCCTGATTGGATGTATGCTTGTGGCGGAAGGTTTTCACCAGCATGTCTCGAAGGGCTATATCTATTTCGCCATGGCGTTTTCCATCGGTGTCGAGTTCTTGAATATCAAGATGAGAAAGAAGACGCCCATCGTGAAGCTGCACGAACCTTACAAATAGGATTTCTGATATTATGTAACACGTCGCGCTCTTGCGGCGTCAGTGTAGGTGTAGGTTGAAAAATACGATCTTTATGAAAAAGAAACTAAGTTATCTCCTTGTTGCTGCCGTTTTATCGACGGCAGCCATTGCCCAGGCTCAGGAAAAGAAGGCGACTCCCCCTCCGTCTCGCGAAGAGACCCGGGAACAATTCAAGAACATGACCCCGGAAGAACGCGCCGCCAAAATGAAAGAATGGCGTGAAAAGCAAGGCACTGGTGCTCCGGAAGGTGAGAATGATCGCCGCCGTCAGGGTTTTCAAGATGCTTCCAAGCAACTTGGTATCAATCCTGAAGAATTGCGCAATTTGACCCCGGAACAACGTCGGGAAAAAATGAACGCCGCCGTTGATAGCAAGTTGGCCGAACTCAAGAAGAAGAAGGAAGCCAAAACCATCACAGCCGAAGAAACCACGCTGTTGGAACGCCTGGAATCCCGCAAGAAGCAGATGGAATTGCACAAGGATAATCCTCCGCGTCGTGATGGCGCCCCAGGTCAAGACAAAGACAAGGAACACAAAGACCATAAGGAACACAAGGATGGACACCCCGAGAAACCTGAAGAAAAAGGGCCAGAGCACAAAGGTCCGCCCGAGAAAAAAGATAAGAAGTAATTAAAATCCGCTTTGCACAAAAGCCACTGCTTCGCGGCAGTGGCTTTCTGCTTTCGGAGCCTCGGCTTGTTTGCGAACATCCCCCGTATCACTCAAATGGAACTTAGCGATTCGGAACTGATTGCCACCGTCTTGAAAGGCGATTCGGCAAGCTTCGAACCGCTCGTATTAAAGTATCAACCGCGGGTTTTTGCGACTGCTCGCCGTTATGCCCGCCGCGAAAGCGAAGTGGAAGACATCGTTCAAGAAGTTTTCCTCAAGGCTTTCCAGAAACTCAGCAGCTTTCGCGGGGAGGCGCCTTTTGAGCATTGGTTGATGCGCTTGGCTGTCCGAACCTGTTATGACTTCCTGCGCGGCCACCAGCGAAACCGGGAAACCTCTTTTACGGAATTGAGCGAACCCGAAACCGATTGGCTCGAGCGGTTTGTCGCGGACCCATCCGGAGCCAGCGAGGACGCCGACGCCGCTCGCCAATTGATCAACAAAATCTTGGAACAATTGTCCCCCGCAAACCGCCTGATTATCAACCTCCTGGAGATCGAAGATCGGTCGGTCAAAGAAATTGCAAAACTTACCGGGTGGTCCGTTCCACTGGTGAAAGTTCGTGCTTTTCGGGCTCGCGCGGAAATGAAAAAAATCGTCGCAAAAATGGCCCGAGAAAAGTACCTGTAACCGCCTTTAAGAACTGTCCGTCTGATTTAATTGACCTATGGATCTATCCAAACTCCAAACCAAATTGATCGCCGCTGCCCGCCGAAATCCTCCAGGCGATCAAGTGCCATATGCTTTCGAAAAGCGGATCATGGCTAACCTCCGCCGACCCATGGCGGATGCATGGCAGGTCTGGGGTCTTGCTCTCTGGCGTGCGGCTGCTTCCTGCGTCGTTGCCATGTTGCTGGTAGGGGGATGGTCCAAAGTAGCGCAGCGCGATTCAGACTCACTTTCGGATTCTTTTGAGCAAACGGTGCTGGCGGCCGCAGATCATTTTGATGAGGAGTGGCAGTGAACCCATGGAAGGTGATTCTTGCTACCCTGGTCATCTTTGCTTCCGGATTGGCCACCGGTTATTTTATTGTCGAAAAACCGGTTGAAAGAGAAACAGCCGCTGCCCCCCGCGTTATTACCCCCGGAGCGCCACCTCCCAATTCCTGGCAGGCTCAGCAAAAGGAATTTACCAGGAAACTAAACAACGAGGTCACCCTCTCTCCTGAGCAGAAAGAGCGAGTTGACGCCGCCCTCAAGGAAAGCCACGAGCGAACCAAAGTGATCCGCGACCGCATCGCGCCGGAGTTGCGCGAAGAGGTGAAGCGCGTTCGAGAACAGATCCGCACCGAACTCACTCCAGAGCAATTGGCAAAATTCGATGCAGCGATGAAAAAGCCCGTTCGCAAAGATCGGGAGGACAAGCCCGAAGAAAAGCGACGTCGTGTCGCGAAAGATATTTCCAAAGGTGAAGAAAGCAGCGAGCCTGCCGCCAAGGAATAAAAATGAAGTTCGTTCGCGCGCTGCTGGTTGCTGCCTTTTCACTCGCTACTTTCTTGACGTTCGCCTGGGATTACGAAGGGCACCGTTGGGTGAATCAACTCGCCCTCCGATCGCTTCCCACCAATTTTCCGAGCTTCATTCGCACGCCGGAAGCCGCTGAGCGAATCGCTTTCCTTGCTGGAGAACCAGATCGCTGGCGAAACAGTCCAGACCTGCCTTTAAAGCATTTCAGTAGCCCTGATCATTTCCTGGATTTGGAATACCTCGCGGACCATGGAATCAAAGTTGAGGACTTAACTCATTTTCGCTACGAGTTCGTGGTCCAACTGGCGCGAGGTCGCGACAAGAACCCGGGCAAAGTCGAAGCCGTCAATGCGGCAAAAAACGACGACAAGACTGGAGAGTTGATTGGCTTCCTCCCGTGGACCATTACGGAGCATTACGCGAAGTTAAAATCCTGTTTCTCTACCCTCAAAGCCTTTGAAGAAGCAGGCACTCCAGAGGAGATCTTTAATGCGCAGCAAAACGTCATTTATGTGATGGGCGTCATGGGGCACTACGTGGGCGACGCCGCCCAACCGCTTCACAGCACCAAACATTTCAACGGTTGGGTCGGAGAGAATCCTGAAGGATATTCCACCCGAAAAACCTTTCACTCGTGGATCGACAGCGGCTTCATGAGCAAGGCAGGCATAGGACTCTCGGATCTTGCCCCTGCGATCAAAAACGCCGAATCTCTTTGGCCGGACAATCCCAGTCAAAAGCACGCTGACGTTTTCCCCGAAGTGATGAGTTACCTTCGTGAGCAACATAAGTTGGTGGAGCCGCTCTATATTCTGGAAAAGAAGAACAAACTGGATGGTAAGGCTCCCAGCGAAGAAGGGAAAGCGTTCATCCGTAAACAGCTCGTTACCGGCGGTCAGATGCTCGGTAACCTTTGGTACACCGCATGGCAGGAAGCCGCCGCTGATACCTATCTCCGCGCACGGTTGATCGACCGTCAGACCAGGCAAGGGGCCGAGAAGAAATAGGAAGCTGTTGTTGCGTGCGTTCGCCATAGCTCTATTTGGACCACGGGGAAGTAGCATCACAAAGGCGTCTTGGGTTCATTTGTGGGAAGACCGACCTTTCCCTTGGGATGTCAAGGTTCAGCTGACATGGCACTTTCCTTTCCGGTGCCCGCTCCCGTTTTCTCAAGGACGCCGCAGGGACAAACCTGATGGTTTCCAGGCTCCACAGGTTCATAATCAGAATCAAAGTTTTATGTCCTTGAACAAGTCATTGTCTTGGGACGGAATTTTCGACTGGGAAGAGACAGGGAGTTCGTATTTCCGTAAAACATGCAGCGCCACGGAATCACTTCTGCCCCCCGGTCGGTGGTGGAAATGCCTCTTTCGCTGCTTTTTGGCCGTCGCCTTTGCAACTGGTCTCGCACACTCTGCGGCTGGATCTGTGTGGGAACGCGTGAGTCAAGCCTCCGAGTCAATCCCACGCTTCACTCTCGACCCGGAAAGCGCAAAAAACCTCATAACCGGCGCAGCGATGGAGTTTCCATTGCCTCTGCCGGACGGTTCGATCGCAACGTTTCAGGTGGAGAACTCCGATGTCATGCCGCCAGAACTTGCAGCGCGCTTTCCGCAGATACGATCGTTTAGTGGCGTTTTGAAGGGCGACCCGCAAACCACTGTTAAGCTGGATTTTTCCTCGTCCACCTTGCGGGCGAAAATCTTCACACCGAAGGATGTCATCCACGTCCTACCCATGAAGGGTGAAGATGGGATTTACATATCTCTGGCGGCGAGGGATCTGGAGCTGAGCGATGCCTTGAAATGCCTGCCGCCTCTGGATGGCCCAAAAAACCTCGCGTCCCAGCTCGCCAGCCGTGGCATCGAACGCGGTGGTCGCCAGTTGCGGACCTATCGAATTGCGATCGCCTCTATTGGGGAATTTACACAATCCTGTGGCGGCACCGTCAGCGGTGCCATGGCGACGATCGTACATACCGTCAACCAGGTGAATGGAATCTACGAAAAGGAGTTGGGGATCAGGCTGCAGTTAGTGGCAAACAATGATCGTTTGATATTTCTTAATCCTGACCGGGATCCCTATTCCGAAAACGCCGCCACCACCACCACATTGCTTGAGAACCAGAACACTGTGGACTCGGTAATTGGAGCTGGGAACTACGACATCGGACACTTCTTTCACACAGGGGCATTCGGCCTGGCTTATAGCGGCGTGGTTTGCCGCGACGGATGGAAGGCGCGGGGTGGCTTCGGCAGTTCGACACCTGGCGGAACTCTTTTTCCCGACCTCGTTGCTCACGAAATCGCGCATCAGTTCGGAGCGAACCACACGTTTAACAGCAGCGAAGGACTTTGCGGGTCTGCCAGGAACCCTGGCACCGCTTACGAACCGGGGAGTGGCTCAACCATCATGGCGTACGCCGGCTTTTGCGGTGGAGACAATCTCCAGGGAAACAACAATCCTTATTTCCACTCTGTCAGCTATGACGAAATCATGCGCTTTGTGACTACCGATTCAGGGGCGAATTGCGCCTCCGTAACTCCCACAGGCAACAACCCCCCGAGCGTTGACGCTGGCACCCACTTCATCATTCCAAAAGGGACCGCCTTCACACTGTCGGCGAGTGGGAGCGATCCCGACGGAGATGCCGTGACTTATTGCTGGGAACAATGGGATCGTGGCCCCGCGCAAAGTGTTTACGCAGGCGACAATGGTGAAAGTGCGTTGTTCCGCTCCCTTCCTCCCACGCCAAATCCCAACCGCACCTTCCCGCGGCTCCAGTCGATTTTGAACAACTCCCCCAGCATCGGAGAAACCGCTCCACAGACCAGCCGCACGTTGCACTTCCGTGTAACGGCCCGCGACAATCGGAGCGGGATTGCCACTGCCGACACCGAGGTTGCAGTCACTGAATCGGGGCCCTTCCAGGTCACTTCGCATACTTCGGGTGAGACGCTTCATGGTGCACAAACCATCACTTGGGATGTAGCTGGAGCATCAGGAGCCCCGGTTTCCGCCCCGCACGTTAACATCCTTCTTTCCACGAATGGTGGGGCCCACTTCAACGTGACGCTTGCAGCGAACGTCCCCAACGACGGTTCCGAACGAGTGCTGTTCCCAAATGCAGATATCCCGTCAGCGCGAATCAAGATCGAGGCAGTCGGCCATATTTTCTTTGCCATCAACCAGAGCAATTTCAGCATTCGCCCTTACTTCTCTGTTCCCGATTTCAACATGGATGGAAAGGTGGATCTTCTGTGGCAAAATTCTAAAGGTCAACTGACCGGCTGGCTGATGAATGGAAGCACTTTTTTAAGGAGCGCGACGGTGCGCAACCAATTCTCGATGCCTCCCCAATGGAGACTGGCCGGAATGTACGATTTCAATTCAGATGCGAAAGTCGACCTCCTTTGGCAACACTCCAACGGAGCAACCTTGATCTGGTTTATGGACGGGCCAAACTTCATTGGCTTGAAAAGTCTTCGTAACGGGTTCCGCATGGCCTCGGGCTGGCGTTTGGTCGGCGCAAGCGATTTCGATGACGATACTCAGCCGGATATTCTCTGGCAGCACACCAATGGACGAATCGTTGTCTGGAAGATGAGCGGCAGTGATTTCGTGCAAAACGTTCTGCTCCAGAATGGGAAGCCCAGCAATCCCGGTTGGCGCGCTGTGGGACTTAGTGATTTCAACGCCAATGGGGGCATCGACATTTTATTCCGTCACGACAGTGGCAGCATGGCGGTCTGGCTCATGCAGGGTTTTGCAGTGAAACGTAATCAGATTCTAAATACACCTAAGATGAGCTTGGCGTGGAACCTTGGAGCACTGGCTGATCTGGATGGCAATGGTCAAAACGATCTCGTTTGGAATCATACCGATGGATCGATTCAAATATCATACATGAGCGGATTCAAAGCCTTCCGTAGCGGCACCTTACGGAACGCAAGAATTCAGGCAGAGTGGCGCCTGGTCGGGCCTCGTTGAGTGAGCTTCTGGTTGTAACTTCCTTTTGCGCCACTGTACGGTAACTTTCTTCGCCTTCGGGCGACATGGAACCGCTTACTTTTATCCGAGTCGTTGAATTAAACCGCCTCCCCAACGAAAGCGGCAGAACAGTTGAGGTTAAGGGAAAACGCATTGCCGTGTTTAACTCGGGTGGAGAGTTTTTCGCAATTGATGATACCTGCCCCCATGTAGGCGCTTCCCTTG
The DNA here is from genome assembly GCA_046597605.1 of Limisphaerales bacterium. Lineage (GTDB taxonomy): Bacteria > Verrucomicrobiota > Verrucomicrobiia > Limisphaerales > JACDHS01 > JACDHS01. The sequence goes on from JBKJKE010000150.1 coordinate 44,266, forward strand.
GGGAAGGCTTTTGTGAAAACGGCGTGGCTCATTGTCCTATGCACGGCTGGGCGTTCGAACTCAAAACCGGCAGTTGCCTCAGCAATCCCCGCAAAGCGGTAAAAGCTTATCCAACCCGTACGGCGGAGGGCTGGTTGGAACTTTCCCTCGATCCAATTACGTGAAGATCAGGCAAGGTCGTTTTCTTTTAAAGGTTTGAAGTTTCGATCTCTCACCTTAGTTTGGCGCTTATGCCGGAACCGCTGTCCAAGATCAAAAGATTGCAAAGAGAGCTGATGTCTGGCTTCCAGGACCGCTGGTCCGGGGAGAACGAGGAGACATTGTCCTTCGGAGAAAAGTTCATCCGGTTCTGGGCTTTCGTTGGGCGCAGCTTCAATCATAATCGTTTGCCGGTTCGAGCCGCCGCCCTGACTTACGCAACTCTTTTGGCCCTGGTCCCGCTCCTGGCCGTAGCAATCAGCATTGCGACCGCTTTGTTGAAAACGGAAGAAGGACAGAAGCAAGTCAGTCAACAAATCGAAGAACTGATCGACAATTCAGTCCAACGATTTGCCCCTCAGCTCGACCTTGAAGTTAAGCAAGGGGAGAACAATCGCCAGCAGGTCACGAGTACCATCCGCTCTTCCATTACGAACATACAAAGCGGCAAGTTGGGAATTGCTGCTATGATCGCCCTCGTTTTTATCGCGATTTCATTGCTGAGCTCCATTGAGCACACGTTGAACGACATTTGGGGAATCAAGCGCGGACGCAGTTGGCTTTCTAAAATCATTCAATATTGGGCGGTCATCACCCTCGGCCCGGTCCTCGTGCTGGCTGGAATCACCTTCAGTGCAAAACGTAATCTGGAACTCTCAGGCTGGGTGCCGGGCGCTGACGTTATGAACGGGCTCATGTCGGAGTTCGTGCCGATGCTTGTCTTCACGGTTCTCCTTTTCATTGTCTATCGGCTCATGCCTAACACGAAGGTCGAGACTCGCGCGGCTCTGGTTGGTGGTTTTGTGGGCGGGCTGCTGCTCTATCTAAATAATAAGTTCAGCATGATTTACTTCGGGCAGGTCGCAAACAATTTCGAGATCTACGGCAGCCTCGGGTCCATCCCGGTCTTCCTGGTTGGACTCTACTTCTCCTGGATGATTCTACTTTTCGGCGCTCAGGTGGCTTATGCGTTTCAGAACCGAAAAGCCTACTTTCAGGAGAAGCAGGCGGAAAACATCAATGAACGTGGTCGTGAATTCGTGGCATTGCGCATCATGACCCTCGTGGCAGACCGCTTCGCCAATGGCGAAAAACCGGCGACCATGACTCAGGTCTCAGAGCAGTTGTCCATTCCCAGCCGTCTCGTAAGTAAGATTGTCGAACCGCTGCTGCTTACCGGGTTATTGGTTGAAGTGAGAACCCAGGAAAAGGCGGAGGCCGCTTATGATCCAGGCCGCCCCCTGGAACAGATCTCCTATCAGAACATCCTCGATGCGATGCGTTGCGGCACCGGCCAGGACGTTCCGACCAAGGACGACGACATGCGGAGAATCGTGGCGGAACGTTTTACAAAAATACAAACGGCTGAAAGCCTCATAGCGTCCCAAATCAACCTTCGCGATTTGGTGTTGCGCCCCAAACTGGACCTGGAAACTAGCGTAAAGGTTGCGGCATTGCCTTGAGGACAGGAGTGGAGTTAACCACAATGTTCGGCGTACCGCGCGGCAGAGTGGGAGGCCTGTCTGCCTGTTTCAGACCGGGAGTTGAGGACTTGTTGCTTCAAAATCACGATGTCCTTTAAGTAGTGTCTGGCCGGAAACTCGTGTTTTTCAGCGAATGCGCGAAAATTCCACATCGGGAACGGGAGATGACCTCCATTTTCATGGAGGAGAACGGGCCGTGGGAGAAGGATCAGTCCGACCGACAAGCCAACGACCTCCCCACTATGCAACCATGCAACGATTCCACCATGTAACTAATCCCAGACTGTTATCGTTAACGTAATCGAGCGTTCCCAGTGGCTCCGTTCGTCCACCGCCGCCCATTTCCCCTCCAAAAATGCAAAAACCCTTCAAAAGCCACCATTCCGGGTTACTCAGATAATTATTTGTCGTGAAAAACGGATCGGCGGAGACGCCAAATAATTATTTGAGTACTTTTCCCATCGTGCGGAGACGTGAAATAATTATTTGAGTAGTCCGCCGAACCGTCGGAGAGGCCAAATAATT
>JBKJKE010000109.1:0-21536 GCA_046597605.1 Limisphaerales bacterium
CCGCCAACTGCGGTCAAAAACTCTTTCCGTCGAATTCACAAAACCGTTGAATCTATTGGCTGAAATGAAAAAAGCCGCGCTTGGCGCGGACACTCTTTCTCTTGAATCTTCAAAATGGTGGGCGCTGAGGGATTCGAACCCCCGGCCATCTCGGTGTAAACGAGGTGCTCTACCACTGAGCTAAGCGCCCTGCCGTCAGGCGGGTAAATATGTCGGAAAAAATCGTTGCGGCAAGCGGAATAAAGCAATCAACGAGTCCCAATTGAAATGCCCGCGTAACCGCTACGCGGGCACTATGCAAAAGACAAATTGAAGCTTGAGCCTCTTCAAGGCTTCAACGCAGCACTATCCCAACGGGTTGTCAGAGAGGCCGGAAGATCGCTCTTATCCTGGTAAAAGAAGCAATTCCGACTTCCGCTACCACCCACCGCCGCTCCAGTCCAGGTATGAAGAAAGCGCAATTCAGTGGCTTTAATCCATTTTGCCGAACCGTCTGCATACACGTGGTTGGCTCCTGCCGGACCAGAACTGCCCACGTCACGATGAGGCGGAGAGCCCGCAAAGAGCTCTGCATCACGCGCATTGGCAAAAGTACCCCAGGTGGGTCCCACCCTTACCACGGTATCCGCGGCCAGTGCCCAATGCGGTTTGGATCGAGACAGTTTCACCGGGCTAAAGCCCGGTCCAGCGTAGCCGGGTCCATTCCAATTAATAATACCACCAAAATACTGATAACCGATCACCCACTGGGAAAAAGCGGGTTCGTTGGTGGGATAACCAGCGGGGCGTCCCGGGCAACTCCAAATGCTGCGGTTGGTAATCTCCGTGCTCACCCCTAACGACTTGAGGGCTGGCCCCATCGCATAATCGAATGCTACCTGCACGTTATTTTGCCGGACCGGCAGAACATAATCGTTATTTTCGCCCGCATACATGATGGAGGCCACCCCGATCTGTTTCAGATTACTGAGACAGGATATTCGCTTGGCTTTTTCTTTTGCCTTGGCAAGGGCAGGCAAGAGCATCCCTGCCAGGATTGCTATGATTGCGATAACAACCAGCAATTCGATTAATGTGAACGCTTGAGCCCGGGCTTTACGCATCCTTGTAAAAAAATTCATAAACGGTAACAGAATTATTCCGCACGATTGATACGATAAAACTGAGTTGCGCCGGTTGGCTTCGGAAATTCAATCTGCAACGAGGTAGGACTGAGAACGGTCGTAGTAGTACCGCTTTTAGTGCTCCATCCTGTCGGCAGGGTTGTTGTTTCCTCAACCGTATGTGTCTTGGAGGAATCGGGTGTTTGCACCGTCACACGAACGTTTCCACCGACCACCGCCACGCTGCTGATGCGTGTCACCGGAATTTCAATTCTAAACGCATTCAGGAACACCACCGCGCCCACCGCTCCGGGATTATTCACGTCGCGCCTTCCTGCCAGTGTGACCGTTCCGTCGGCATCGCTCGTCACGTTGAAGCTGAATTGATACTGCTGGTTATTTGTCGGTGCGACAGATCCGTTGAATGTGTAGTCGTCCTTCAACAAAACTCCATTACCGTACCAATCCGAGATTCGGCTTCCGGTGTTCAGTGAATCGAAGGACCAGATGGTGACAGTATAAAGCTGGTTCGGTTGTAGAAACTTGACTGTTACATCCAGACCCACGGCATTACTCGTGGCGGTCGAATAAACGAAATCCTGGAGTAACAACTGCTCGCTGAATTCCCCTGAATTAAGGGGCGTCACACGGCGACGCGAGTCGATTGCAGTAGTGCCACTGCCGTCAACCGTTACTTCCACACCTCCAAAAAGACGAGAGTGCGGGACCGTCGATGACCCAACTGGTCCATTCAGGGTGAAACCCTGGAAACCATCCTGTGTGTAGCCCGCGGTTTCGTTGCGCTCATTGAAATCGATTGCGAGCGCGGTGGGAGGCGCTGGACGAGTGGTGATATTGACGGTAGCAATGTCACTATTGGTGGTTGCAGCAGAATTCTGCACCGAAACTTTGTATGGACCTGCGTCGCTGAGTTGGACGTTAGTCAGAATCAAAACGGAATTCGTCGCACCGCTCAGGGGAGAGGTTCCGTTGAACCATTGGTAGGTAAAGGGAGCTGTCCCGGACACAAGAACCGAAAGAGTGACGTCCGATTTGGTGAAGACGTTGGTGCCTTGCGGTTGCAAGGTGAAACTCGGCGGAGTTGCTCCGAGGGGGACCGGAATACTGGAAGTCTTGACCTCCTGAACCTCCGTATAACTGATTGGCCGGTCCCAGGTCGCTACGTCATCAATATTACCAAAGACCATGTTGCTGACGTTCGTTCTAACCACAGCACCCACCGAAGTCCTGTTCAATGTCAACGTTGAAGGAACATAGGTGAAATCGGTTTCATCGAGAGTCCCGTCAATGTAAAGCTTTCCATTCCCATTCGTGTCAGTCCACACAAGATGATGCCAGGCTCCATCGAATACTGGACGGGCAGAACTCCGATTAACCAACTCCCTGTTTGCATCGCTTCGGATGAAGATTTTTGCCGGGGTGGCACTCAGGGCGCCTGCCCCAATGGTGAAAAGAGGGGTATTACTATTGGTCGAGCTTTCAGAGTAAACCCGCACATCGGCAGCATTTCCACCATCCAACATACTGGCTTTGACCCACAGCGAAACGCTGTATCCGTTCGTGTTGTAAGCAGGGACTCCGGTCGACCTGACACCATGAGTCGTGGAGAGATTATCGAACAGAAGCGAGTTGCCAAATTGACCCGACTGCAGGTTTGCTTCTGTCATGTTGGTTAGGTTGAAATCATTGCGGCTGTAAAGGTCGATCGTGCTATAAGCCCCGGAGTTGTTCGTCAGGGAATCAAACGGCCAATGCGAAACGATGTTCTTCCGCAAATCCACCGGTCCATCCCCGAGAACGGTGAGAACGATGTTGGTACTTGTGGTGGAACCGCCCCCTGCGTCACTTGTTATGATGGCCTTGTAAATTTCCCCTGAATTGTTGGTCGTTAAGTTGAAAATGGAATAGGTCCGATTTGTCGCATCAGGAACTGGCGCTTCGTTTTTATACCATTGATAACTAAGCGCCAGATTAGGACGAGTGCCCCCGGCAGTCACCGCGAGATGCAAAGCGTCCTGGTGGTTCTTCGTCACACTCATCGACTGACTTATAATAAAAGGTGGCAATGGCGGAACCGGCGTAGCTATGCCGTTACTCATCACTTGTTGCACTTCGCTCTGGGAGATAGCCCGCTCCCAGACAGTCAGGTCATCCACAGCTCCGTTGAAAAAATTCACCGGAGTAGCACGAGCCAGTGCTCCCACCAGGGTCCTATCCATCAAAAAAGTTCCTGCCCTGGTATAATTGAAAACAGCGGGATCAAGGTTCCCATCGACGTACAACTTCACCGACCCGTTATCGTCCACCCACGCCACATGGTGCCAGGTGCTGTCGAAAACGACATTAGTTGACGCGACATTGTTGAGCAGTGTTCCCCCGGTTCCGCCACCGTCCGTCCGAACCAACACACTAAACCTGTTGGTCAGCCCTGCCGGTCCGGTTTGGAGAAGAAGCAGTGGGTTGTTGTTGGTGGAACTGCCCACTGAAAACACACTTTTCCCCTGCTGTGGCGCACCTTTGACCCACATCGCAACCGAATACCTTGCCGCGCGGAAGATCGGGAAGCCCGTGGCGGCATTGTCCTGGGCGTGATCGATACGCAAGTACTGATTCGTGCCGTTAAATTGCACTGCACTGCCTCGCGGTGCGACTCCGCTTAACAGAGTGGGAGCATTCGTTGCGGGGAATCCCGTGAAGGTGTTGAGCCCGGCAGCATCGGCGGTCGTTGAACTCTCGAATGGAAAGTACGAAACCAACATCGACCGAAGGTCATAAGCATGGGCTCCAACCGTCATCGTGAGGAGGGCACCCGCCACTGAAATTGTTCGTGAAATCGCTTTCATAAAAGGAATTGGGGAGCAGGAACCGGGAAAAGTTCGTTATTCATCTAGGATGGCTGAATTCTCTCAGGTAATCGCATCCAGCATCAAGCTAGTTGTCTCTTTCTGCTCACCCTGGTGAATTTTACACGTAACCTAGAACAAGCATCACATAACTGGTCCAAACCATGATCAAAAACATCACCGTCGAAACTGAATCCCACTAACGATCGGTTTTGAATCCGCAAGGCATTCACCGCCTGGCCAATTCTCAAACCCACTCTGACCGATTTGGCTCGATAGCCTGTTGTCGTTTCCTTGGTGCCATTTCTGCAAAGAAAAAGACCCCGATTTATTACCATTCCAAAACCCCTCGGCTATTGCTGCGCCGGAGACGCGCGCACCCCGGGGGACTCTCGTCGATGGGTGATTTTGATCGGGATTTTCAACGGGATTTCACCGTACGTCCGGGTGCGCTTTGGGCGACGAAACGACGGCCAGAATTATCGTCGTTTCACATCGTGCAACGAGCGTAATTCTAGAATTATCGTCATTTCCCAACGTGCAACGGACGTAATTCTGGTTTTTCAGAACCTTTTCCCGGGAAATAGTACGTAATTCTAGAATTCACGTCGTTGCACGTCGTGCAACGGGCGTAATTCTAGATTTCTCGGAATTTCACGTCGTGCAACGGGCGTAATTCCAGAATTACGCTCGCTGCACGTTGGGAAATGGACGTAATTCCGGTTTATCCCCGTTTCACGCGGGGAAATGTGCGTAATTCCAGATTTATCGTCGTTGCACGACGGGAAACTCCGAGAAATCTAGAATTATCGCCGTCGCACGACGTGAAATGAGCGTAATTCTGGCGTTCCAGCGATTGTAAGTGGTTGATTAGACGCTGGTTGCGCCAAGCAGTCACGGTTTCATCTGTAACATCAGTGGAATACTAATGATGCAACAAGCTCGGAGATATCCACGGCTGAAACCGAACCGGTTTGGATTACCAACAAAAATGAGGGTTCTGTTTCCCTTAACTAAGTGATTTTCACGGATGAAAACGGATACAAATGTTTTCAAGATAACCTCTCCCAGAAAAATGGATGACTCACTGCCTGATGAGTTTGTTTAATTCCAGAAAAAGACTCTTTCATCCGTGAAAATCCGTGTCTGGTTAAATTCTCCAGTCACTGCTTCGTTCCGGTTAAGTGCCGGTGATTTTCGTCACCGGCACTCTTCTGCTGATAGAGACCTAAACAGCAGCTAAGACTTACTGCCAACGAATCGCATCGGCGACGACAATGAACCCAGTCGTCGTCCAACAGGAAAGTCTCACATCATTGTTCCCTGCATTCATCGACCAGGAACCCAGCGAATTCCATTTTCCACCATTGGCTTGCTGGTTCACCGTTACAACCGTTGTTCCACCGGCGTGGACCACATGATAAGCAGCAGTTGCGGAACGATTAGCTCCCTGCGGCCACCAGGCGGAAACGTTGTAGGTTTTGGTGGAAGGCAGGTTGCCGGTCCAGGTTCCGTTATCGCTGAGAGCCGCAGTGGAACGATAGCGGTAATCCGCACCGTATTTGTCAGTGGATGAAGAAGCAGCAGTCCAACTGCTCGAAGCGGAGAATCCAGAGGAGTTGTTGTCTACAATTACATTCGCAGCAGCCGCAGTCACGGTGATCGTGGCGGTCGCTGACCCACCGAACCATTCCACACCTTCTTCCAGCATCTGCCAATCGAAGGCATAAGCGGCCGGTGTCGTTGGCGCTGTGCATGTGAAGCTAAACGTGTAATTTTGATTTATATCGACGGTGCCAGCAACCGCGACGCGTGTTAAACCCCAGCGGGAGTTGTCCTGAGGATTTTGCGAGCCCAGTTTGTGGTTCGTGACATCGTGCCATTTTTTGGTCCCGTTGTTCTTCATCGTGATGCTGGCCGAGAAAGTGGAGCCAGCCACGACTGAACTCGGATGACTCTTTGAAACAAAGGAGGCGTTGTTGATAGATTGTGGAGACCGTCGGGAAGCAACGGAGTCGCGCGCTTCGCCTCCGCTGAAGTTTGCAGTGATATAATTATTGTAGAAGATCGCACCGGGACAGCTTTTGGTGACATTGTAGGCATCCTTGTGTCCGCAAACCACTCCAACACCGCTTTTCGATCCGTAACTGCTGGAACCATAGGGAGACCAACCGGACGGCAGTTTCCAGGCAATGAGATCATAACAGGAGTTACGTTGTGCAATGGGAGGCGTTTGAGTGTCGAAGTTGCCCATGCAGGACACGCCAACACTATCCGTATTCGTGCCGTCATGCGCACCCTTTGGTTTGCTGGCAACGGAGTTTTTCCGGCCTTCGAAAATGTTGCCGAACTTGTCCACCAGGAAATTGTAACCGATATCGACCCAGCCATTGTTGTCCATATGATAATTCTGAATGCCCCGGACCATCGATTTCGAAGATTCCAGACCGGTGGTATCTTGGTGACTGGCCACTTCCGTGTGATGAATGGATGCCCGGTTAAGAGTGGCATTCTCAGTAAATGAGGACGCGGTACGTGCCGCCCAACAAGCCCGGTCACATATGGATGGCTTGGGAGCGGGAGTGGTTTGAGCAAACAAACTAGCGGTGATGCCAAGGGTGGCAACAGCGATAGCCGAAGCGAGTTTTGATGTCATAATTTTGAGTAGGTTTTTTTGTTTCCCGGACAAGATTGCAACGGAGGGCTTTCCATTTTTTACCGAGATTCGCTTTAAAACTGAAACAAAGTGATGCACTGTCACAATGCGATCCCGTTCTTAAAAAACTGTGATTTTGTAGGGTCAAAATTCCCATTTTACGGAGACTCACACCGCAATCTCAGAATTTGCATTTCTACGCATCGAGCCATTATTGAGCCTATAAATGGCTAGGCGGACGAATCACATTGAAGCGTCGATGCTGGCCCTATAGTCTAAGGCTATCACCCATGAAAGTTGCTTCACTCCAGAAGATCGATCGCTATTTTGGCGTGCCCCTCTGCTTCGGATTGACAGCTATTCGGAAAGTTTTCGGACGGAAAACGTTTTCCTCACCTCCCCTTCGTCGAATTCTGTTTGTCAAACTCGCGGAACAAGGCTCCACCGTTTTGGCCTATTCCGCAATCCGCACCGCGGTTGAAATGGTCGGACGTGAGAATGTTTACGTCGCCTGTTTCGATGACAATCGGTTCATTCTCGATGCCCTTCGCCTCATTCCGGAGGAGAACGTCGTCCCCATTTCGTACACGCGGTTCTCCGTCCTCGCGCGTTCTGCGTTCAAAGCTTTGGTCCGTCTTCAGAAGCTGGAACTGGATGCAGCCATCGATATGGAATTCTTTGCCCGAGGTTCCGCAGCGTTCACCTTCCTGGCTGGAGCCAAATTGCGGGTTGGGTTTCATGCATTCTTCGGCGCCGGGCCTTACCGGGGAGATCTATTTACCCACCGGTTGCTGTATAATCCTTACCTGCACACAGCTCAGATGTTCCAGTTGCTGGTCGAAGCGCTTCGGAACCCGCGGGAACAATTACCGACCCTGCCATTGCATCCGCCCCAACTGGGCGAGGAACTGCCCAGGTTCGTTGCTACTGCCCTCGAAAAGGAGCAGGTTCATGAATTACTGCGCCAGGAAACAGGCCGCAGAGAACTGCCGCCCATTTTTTTGTTAAATCCGAACGCCAGCGATTTACTCCCTCTGCGTCGCTGGGAACTACAGCGGTATGTCCATCTCGCCAAGCTTCTTCTGTTGAAATACCCGGACGCCTGCGTCGGATTCACTGGTGCGCCCAATGAAGTGACAGCGGCTGAAAGTGTTATGAAAGAAGTGAGTTCGGATCGCTGTTTTTCTTTGGCGGGAAAAACGACGCTTCGGCAATTGCTTATCGCATATTCGTTTTCGAGCGTTTTAGTGACGAACGACAGTGGCCCGGCCCATTTCGCTGCGCTGACCTCCATTCAGGTCATCACTCTTTTTGGACCAGAAACCCCAAAATTATTTTCGGCACCTACTTCGCGGAATACACCTCTGTGGGCCGGTATCGCCTGTAGTCCCTGTGTCAACGCCTACAATAATCGGCAAACTCGCTGCACCAACAATCTTTGCATGCAGCAGATCACCGTCGATCAAGTGTTCGAAGAGGCGTGCTGCGCTTTCGACCGAAATCAAACGGGGGCTGGTTTCGATCAGGCGCGATTGGCATCCAGGTCTATCAAGGTTGCATCTCAGGCTGCCTTGCCTTCATAATCGTGCATCCCCGAAGAATGCATCGCAAAACCCCTAACCCTGCTTCTTTGTCAGCGATAAAATCACCCATTCTTTCTCTTCGAGAAACATGGATTGGCGTTCTGGCCTTATTGCTCCTGACATTCCTCGTTTATATTCCAACCTATCAGGCCGGGTTCATCTGGGACGATGATGTCATTGCTGCCAATCCTTTGTTGCGAGAAGGATGGCGCGGCCTCAGGGATATCTGGATCACGACCCGATTCGGAGATTTCGTTCCCATGACCGCCACCACCTTCTGGATTGAATGGCAGATCCATGGCGCCATGAAGGAAATTCAGCATGCCACCAATGTCGTCCTTCAAGCCTTCAATGCAGTGTTGCTGTGGAGAGTTTTGTTGCGCTTACGGGTGCCCGGGTCATGGATTATTGCGGCTCTATTTGCAATGCATCCGGTTTGCGCAGCGTCTGTTACCTGGTTGGCGGAACGGAAGAACACGCTCTCGATGTTCTTTTACCTGCTGAGTGTGCTGTTCTATTTGCGATCTGAAACGGTTCCTGTTCGTGACTCATCTCCAACGAAAGTTTCTGTTAGTTTATACTGGCTCTCATTTGCATTCTTTCTATTCGGATTACTCAGCAAGTCATCCGTGGTCGTGCTGCCGGTGGTGCTATTGCTAATAGCGTGGTGGCAACATGGAAAGATCGGACGAACAACCGTGATTCGTGTGGCTCCGTTCTTCGGGTTTGCCTTTGCGGTGGGCATCGCAACCCTGGTTGCGCATCACTATTTAGCTCCGAAGATTGGGGTGCTTCCGAGTGAGGAAAGCTTACTGGTTCGGACTCTGACGGCAGGTCGCGCATTCTGGTTCTACCTCGGCAAAGACTTACTCCCGGCAGGCCTCACGATGCATTATCCACGCTGGAACGTGAGTGCTGTTTCGCCTGTCTCCTACCTGCCCGCCCTGTCCATCGTTGCGTTGTTTTTCTTTTTTTGGAAAAACCGCAGCCACACCTGGGGGCGTGCCTGCTTATTTGGTCTTGGCTACTTCGTGCTGGCTCTGGGCCCTACCATCGGCGTAATCAACATGGCCTTTTTGTCCATGGCACCCGTGGCAGATCATTTCCAATACATGGCGCTACCTGGGATCATCGCACTGGTGGTGCTGGCCACGCTTTACGGAGTTCAACGGATATTGCCCAAACCGCAACTGAGGTTGTTGCCCGTGATTGTTTTTGGGTTGCTCGCTCCACCCCTCGCCGCACTTTCATGGGCGCACCAGAGCAGGATGGCTAACCCGGAAGCGCTCTGGCGAGATAACCTGGCGAAGAATCCAACATCATGGGCCGCCAACAACAATCTGGCGGGAATTCTTTTTGAACGCGGAAAATACGAGGAATCCTTGAGTCTCTATCGCGAAGCACTGAAGGGGCGCGACAACCTGAGCATGGTCCACGTAAACGTAGGCAGAGCATTGTTCGCTCTTGGTAAAACGGATGAAGCAATCGGCCATTATTTTAACGCGCTTAAGGTAGATAGCACCGATTTTAAAGCGCATAACAATCTCGGCGTAGCTTTGATTACACTGGGCAGAACCAATGAAGCCATTGCCGCTTTCCAAAGCGCTGTTCAACTAGCTCCGACAGATCATACATTCTTTGCAAATCTCGGGCGGTTATTGGTGGAGTCCGGTCAGACAACGAAGGCCATCGAACTCTATCGGCAGCGAGTCCAACGATTCCCTTCTGACAGCGTCGCACACACCCAACTCGGCCAACTCCTTTTTACCTCAGGCAACCTGAACGATGCCCTGGTGCATTACAAAACAGCGGTTAGCCTGAGCCCGCAATCCATCGACGCCCGGTTTGGCCTGGCGGAAATTGAAGCGCAATTAAACAACAAAGCTGCCGCGATCGAACAGTGGCGACAAATCCTGATTCTACAACCCGACGCTGTTCCAGTAATGGCCAATCTCGCGTGGGCTCTCGCCACAGATCATAACGGGACGCTTCGGAATGGCCGTGATGCGGTCGTTCTTGCCGAACGCGCCTGTGCAATTGGTGGCAGAAATAACGCAAGGTTTTTGGACCTGCTCGCGGCTGCTTATGCCGAGGCAGGCAGGTTTCCGGAAGCCATTAAAACAGCCGAGGAAGGAGTGTCTCTGGCCCAGGCACGGGATGAAGAGGCGTTGGTCTCACAACTACGTTCGCGGCTCAACCTCTATCAATCCGGTCTCGCATTCCGCAGTCACTAAGTCGCCAGCAACACCCCCCGCATGAACACGGCCATTCCCCTGCCACAAAAGCTGAGATACGGCTTGCAGCTATTACGCATCAAAGATTGGTCCGTCCAAAATGGCGTATTTTTGCTCGGAGCCTTTTTCGCGGACGACTTCCTCGGGAGAACGTGGGGATTCATAATAATGAGCCTGGCTCTTTCATGCCTTTGCCTCGCCTATGGTTATTCCTTGAACGAGTTCTTCGATGAAATCAAAGAGAAGGTGGCTGGCGATGCAATAACTACCCGCGAGATGGTGCGATGCATCTGCGCCTTCCTGATCTTTTCATTGGGCGTGGCGTGGATGATCTCGACCACTACGTTCGTAATCGTCGCTTTGCTGGCGGTGACAGTTTGGCTCCATTCAGCACCTCCGTTTGTTTTAAAAAGGAGACTATTCTGGCGACTTTTCCTCAACTCTCTTGGATTCGGCTTATTCTTTCTGGCCGGTTCAAGTCTTGATAACCATGTGTCGACGGCAGAGGCCTTGATGGGAGTCTTCATCTTTGGTCTTTACCTTCCCCTGGAACTCATTCATGTCCTGGCCCACATGGAAGCCGATCGTATTAAAGGGTTCCCTACCCTAGCGCTCGTTCAGGGAGAAAAGAAAACGATGCTATTGGCGGTAGTTTTGCTCGGTTGCCTCATCGGTTATTCCGGTCTGCTTGCATGGCTGGGGGTGATCTCGCCGGTTCTTGCGACCTGGTCGGTTATCAACCTGCTGCTTCTGCTCGGTTCGCTGGTGGCATTTTACAAGCGCAACAATAGCTGTGAAGTTTACACTCAACTCCGGTTCCGAGCGAAGATCGTGTGTGCGATCTACGGGGTGGGGATGCTCAGCATCCTCGTCGGCAAAGCTTAAGGAATTACGCAACCTCCCTCTAAATTTTTGTGCAAAAACTACGTTTACCCGGGCCGTTCAAACTTCTGAGATCAATCTTGCCCGTATTCATTATCCCAATCCTCTTCGCATCCTGCGGAAAAGAGGCGACGACCAATGAAAGACAGATCGTCGAAACGAACGAGGTGATCGGTGCAAAGCCGCAGCCTCCTGCAAACAAGGCACGCCCCATTGAATTTCCACGCGATGAAGGTGCGCATTACGAGCAACCTATTGAATGGTGGTATCTAAACGCTCAGTTATCCGATGCCTCCGGCAAGCAATATGCGTTCTTCATCACTGTCCTCAGCACAGGCCGACACCTTGTTTCTCTCTATGACAAAGCTGCCAACAAAGTACACACGAAAGATTATTACGAACGAGTGGACGCCGCCCAGAATTCACAATCAATAACGTCCCTCTCACTGAAATGGAAACAGGACAACGCCCCCTTTCGCTACAGCCTGGCTTATGACTTCGAAGGCATGGCAGTCCAACTTGCAATCAAGGCGAACAAGAAGCCATTCCTCCCGGGTGGAAATGGATTTATTTCCATGGGCGAGAATGGGACCTCACACTATTACGCTTTGACCGATCTGACTGTCAGCGGGTCCATTGGCATTAGCGGTACACCCGTAGCGGTCAACGGCACAGGATGGTTTGATCATCAATGGGGCAAATGGGACTGGGTCAAAGACTTCAGTCAATGGAAATGGTATGGGGTGAAGTTGGATAACGGCGTAGACCTGATGTTGTTCAACCTCTACAAGGACCGGAAACTGGTCGCATCTCACTGCGGTTATATGGACGCCAACGGCGATCAATTTCACAACCTGACCAACAATTTTGTTACTCGGGAATACTACACAGACCCCTCCGGTGGAAAATGGCAAAAGGTGGTGGACATAAAATTCCCGAGTCTCACCAACACGCTCATCACGCTCACCTCCGAAAACGATCTGCAATTCATCGAAACAAACGTTCTTTGGGAGGGCAGTATGAAAGCGACCGGAACATTCAACGGCGCTCCCGTCAAAGGAACAGCGTATGGCGAATTGAATCGGCCGGATTAAGTTCTACAGCCAATTCCCCGGAGCGAACTTCGCCACATTCACAAGCAAGTTTGCCGTCCAGGTGCGATTGAAGAGAGACGTCACTCTGGAATGTCGATCAATGTCGGGCTTTATCTCTGCGGCTAAGCGTTTGGGATAATCCTGAAGCTTGTTGAAGTCCTTTGCCGCAAGCGCGCTTTGCGCGACCTCTGCTGCCAACAATCCTGTTTCCATCGCTTTGCTGACTCCCTCTCCCCATCCTGTAATCGTTGTTCCGATCGCTTCGCCCGCGAGCATAATTCTCCCTTGCAACGCATGCTGAGTTGATGGCAGACCACACCGCAAAGAAGCTCCCCGCACCGGCGTCATCTCAGAAGATTGGGTCACCAATTTCCGCGCGACAGGATCTTCTTCCAGGAACTCTTCAAAGGCTTTCATGAGCGAGGCATCCATCTTCTTCGATTGTGTCAGGAACGTGCCGCAGCCCACGTTGTAGTAATTGTCGCCCAATGGAAAGATCCAGGCATACCCCGGCAAGAACGCTTCTTTCAAAAAAAAGTATGGTCGCGCTGGCCCACCGGAGCTTCGGTAATAGCGCCTGATCGCCACACCTTCCGGCTTGCTGAACTGAAATGCGAATCCCAACGACCGCAAAGAGCTGACGTCTGCTCCAGGCGCGGCGATCAGAATTTTAGAGCGAAGCTTTCGATCGCCGAAAGTGCATTCCATATCTCCGTCTGGGAGGCGCTCGGCATTCTGAAATTGTCCATGGACGAAGACCGCTCCATTGGAAACCGCTTTAGCAGAAATCAAACTATCCAATGCTCGCCGTTGCAGAAGAGTAACCGGGCTTTTCAAATCCACTGTTGCACCCGATGGACTGACCATCGTATATCCCGGCAACGTGATCGCGTGTGCAGAGACTATCTCCCGCAGACCGATCCGGTCCAGCGCTGCCATAGCTTCAGGAACGAGTGCATCACCACAGATTTTTTCACGTGGAAACTTTGCGCGATCCACCAACAGCACGCTCGCACCGCAGGACGCGAGAGAGGCAGCAGCAGCCCCACCCGCTGGGCCGGCTCCCGCAATAATCACGTCCCAATCCGATTTCGTAATGTCAGAAATCGGCAACTGAATGACATCTGGTAAAATCATATCCATGATTGATCCGGGGGGGTGTCCTGTTTTTAAGCTATTACCTCCGAGTCTCCAAACAAAAAAGCCGGAAGAGATAAACTCTTCCGGCCTCGGGTTTTTTAGGAGAAGATGATTCTAGTCACCAAATTTCACAGCGTCAGCGACAACCACAAAGCCAGTCGTGGTCCAGCAGGAGAGTCGGACTTCGTTATTGCCGGCATTGAAGTTAAAGTTACCCAGCGACTGCCATGAACCACCGTTCGCTTGTTGGTTCCTGGCGACGGTCGTTGAACCAGCTGCATGGTAGACGATATACGGAGCCGTTGCGGAACGGTTCGCTCCTTGTGCCCACCAGGCATACACATTGCGCGTACCAGCCGGGATGTTGGCGACGAAAGTTGCGGGTTCGCTGACCGCAGCGGTCGAGCGATAGGCATAGTCCGCGCCATATTTATCAGCAGCGGAACTTCCAACTGCCCATGCGCCCGTGAACGTGGCGGCAGAGTTATCAACAATCACTGCATTGCTCGGTTCCGTCACAACAATCGTTCCGACTGCCGTAGCTCCGAACCATTCGACACCGTCCTGCACCATCTTCCAATCAAACGGATAAGTGCCAGCGGTGGACGGAGCCGTGCAGGTGAAGGTAAAGGCACCATTTTGACCCGGGCTGATCGTTCCGGCGAAACCGACGCGACCCATTCCCCAACGGGTGTTGTCCTGCGGATTTTGGGAACCGAGGTTATAGCCATTCTCACCAGTCCAATGTGTCGTTCCATTGTTATTCATCGTCACGGTGGCAGAGAAGGAGGATCCTTTAACTACGGTGCTCGGGAAGCTCATTCCAGCAACAGCAGCATTGTTGACAGCCGAAGATCTGCGGTTCGAGACGTTGTTACGGAGGTTACCCAGTTGATCGATAATGATTGATCCAGGGCAGGCCGTGGATTTGACCTTGTAATGACCGTCCAAAGTTCCGACGGATACTCCGCAATAGGTTCCGCTGCCAGCGGCAGACCAACCACTTGGCATTCTCCAGGCGATCACAGCGGCCATGCTGTCCTGCAAAGCAGGGGTGAAAGCGTGGTTATAAGGAGTGTGGTAATAACCCAGAGCCGTAAAGCCCATGCTATTTGCGTTACACCCGTCATGAGAACCCCTCTTCCAACCGCCGCTGGTTCCGATTGAACCGGAGCGACCTTCATAGATGTGGCCGGCTGCGTTAACCAAAAAGTGATAGGCGATATCGCACCAACCCTGGGTATCCATATGATAGTTCTGGGTGGAACGCATCCTGGCCTTTCCAGTTTCATAATCGCTGGTGTAATCGCTCGGTCCAGCAGTGTGATGGATGACGGCCCGGGTCAATGAACCGAGTAAGGTCGTACAGCTTCCAGCACGAGCGCCCCAGCAGGCACGGTTGCAGATGGAAGGTTGTGCGGCAGGAGTTGTTTGGGCTTGCGCGCCGATCGCAGCGAGGGTCGTCGTCAGCAAGGCGAGCAGTTTAATTTTTGTATACTTCATAGGGGTTAGGGAATGAGTTTAGGATTTACCGACGTTTTAGGGCTACCAAGGACAAAGGGAATGGATGATTACTAGACAAAACTGTATGGTTCGTCAATAGAAATCAGGACGTTCGTGAGAATCCGTCGCTCATTTGAAGTGGAAACGCTTCCATGGACTTAGCCAAAATCGAGGATCCCGTTCGTTTATTGAACTGAATGTTCGCGAACCATATCCTTTGCGTGATTCTGCATTTGCATGAGTAACAAAGTAAGAAAGCATTGGGCTGGACGAGGAAGTTTGGTGTTTGAGGGTCAAATCACGCCACCCAATGCAAAGCATCTGAACCTATGTGCCGGGGTCGGAATTGTGCCGGAGGATATTTACGAATGGACGATGGATCTGCGCTATAGCTGGGGGAGGCAAAAAACCGCAACTTCTGCGTTCGTCCTGCGGGCATGCGATTTCCTTGAGTTTCATATCTATTCAAATAAAACAGCCCTCTTGGAGCATTTGCGTCAAATTGGCCCCGACCCATCGGAAACCTGTCAGGATCTCCTCAACGCTTTTATCCTGATGCGCGACTGCGCGGAAGCTGTTGAAAAATGTTCCTGGACGCTTATGCCTGTGGAAGGCGAAGCAAATCAGGCCTTGCGCAGTCTGATACCCGTGATTCGCCTCATGGAAACTGAACAAAGAACGGTGCTCCTTTCCAAAGAACAGGAAGAGGCATTATTCACGTGGTCGGATGAAGCCAAGATCAATTTTATCAACAGCTTTACGGATTCGATCAATCGGGTCCACGGCAATGCTTAGCCAGACGGTCCGCTTCCGGGAGTTGGGGAAAACCCTCTCTCCAGGTGTGCAAAGGCGGTGAGTTGGCAGAGCTGTTCTTACGGATGGTAGAACAACGGTCCATTCGACTTGATGTAAATTATATCCGCCTTAATTTGCACCCACATGAATCCTGTCCTCCTGCTCAAATACCCCCGTATCAAGCTGGTGAACAGTTTCCAGGAACTGGTCTCAACCCGGTTCGGTGACGGTATCAACGCCCTTTGCTGGCCGCGAACATTGCCCGGTGATTTCAGCGAAGTGGTGCAACTCCTTGGCCGAGGTGAGGGAATACAGGACCTCGACGAGGCTTGCCTCAATGCCCTCCAGGTGACGGCCGCGGGCAGAGCAGCTATCGATATTCTTCTTCAAGACCAGAGATTGCTTCGGAAGCACGGCCTTGCCCCTGTCCTCAATTGCATTCATGGATACTCACGCGATGAGGATCCAGCCGTCGTTCCCACGGATGTCTTCTCCTTCCATGTGGACAGCGCCATGGTGGAAACTGACACCTACCTCTGCACTTACCACGGACCGTCAAGTGAGGGACTTTTGAACGAAGAGGCGCAACGAAGGGTCGATATTCCAGAGACTCGGTCAGAACTCCTCAAACTTTTCGGAGGGCAAGACAACGACGAGTTTCTCGAATTTCTCAGTGAAAATTGCTACGACCTTCACTACGCCCCCCTGCCCCAGGCCGTTCCCTACTCCTTCGGCTTCGGCAACCTCTGGCGTATCGCCGTAGACTATCCGGGCAGTCCGGTACCTCCTTGCATTCATCGGGCCCCGAACACTCTCCCGGGCGATCCGCCGCGTTTGCTGCTGATCAGCTGAGCTCTTTTCCGATTCTCCTTCTCTTTCCCCATTCGTGGCCATTGTGGTTAAACAGAAAGGGGACCTCGCGGTCGCGAAGTCCCCCATCGTGGAGTCTCATTTCGTTGCGGTTACACCGTAATCACTGTCACCACCTCACTCAGGGCGCTTTCGCCACCGTTGTTTACGGCCGAAACCGCAATTTGAATCACCGAGTTCGCCGGGAGGTTCTCGATCGTGAAATCGAGATCCGACGGGCTGCCTACCACGCGCATGTCCTGGTCCACCCCGTTCACCTTGATCCAGACGCGGTAATACTCGGCCCGCGCTGCTCCCTTCCATTTCACCGACGCTGCGATGTTGTTCATCAGCACGACGGACAACTTGGTCGGAACGCCCGGCGTTTGTTTCAAGCCTGGTTTGTTCAAGCCAAACGCAGTCCAACGATCATCCAGCGGATCGATCACCCGACCGAGTTCGTCGATGACCCAGCGCAGGCGAAGACGCAACGCCTTCTCCTTCTGTTTACGGGCGGTCAGCAACGTCCCGACCTGAGACTCCTTGAGCTTCACTGCGTTCTCCGCATTGGTCAGGTCGTCCAACGCCGTTCCGATCATCGCAGCCGTCATCAGGTCTGCGCGTTCCAGCGTCGGATTCGCTACCAGGTAGGCTTTCAACGTCCCCGCCATGCTCTGCTGACTTGCCACTGAACGTGGAACCTGGAGAGAAAAGGTGAAACCAGTTCCAGCCCAGGCCGGTGAGTATTTTTTGCCCAGGGTCCGTTTGAGCAAATCCCGAGATCCTACCAGCAGATCGTAGGTTTCGTCCTGCCGGATACGAAGCAGACCGCGGAGTGTTGCCAGTTCCCCAGTGGCTACCGTATGTGCATCGCGCTGGGTGACCAATGGATTCAGCACTCCGTCGATTGCCAGCTTGGCTCCGAATTCCAGATTGAGTGCGACGGCATGAGCGCCGGCGCCAGCGCTGGCGTGAGTTCCACCGGAGACCAACGATGTGAGACTGTTATGACGTGGTTGACGCATAGTATTACCTTTCACTAACTTTGATGACGGTCCTTTGGGCTCTTTTTCCCATCGCAACCAAGGTGTTTTTATTGTTGTTACACCTGCGACAATTCGCTCATCAACTGCAACCATTTTACCAAACGCTAAGTAGCAAAATCGGCTACTTAGCTTTTTTTCTGAAAATATTTTTTTGGAGTTGTTGTTTACGCAAAAACCAACGTTTTAAAGGGGTTTTGGACTAGTTTTGGCCAGAGACGGGGGAAAATGGAGTGCGGAAATGAAAAAAAATGAAAATTTCCCCCCGGACGAAAAAAACACCATTTTACCTCTCCAAAACTCCCTCACTCCCCTTCGGAAGGCCTGTAAGGCCGTCATGTGATAGCCCGGGCTGCAAGCGAGTCTCACGAAGCAAGGCCCGGGTAACAGTTCCAAATAAAATTTCAGAGCTCTGTAAGCTGTAACCACGCCCGGAGCAAACACGATCCGACGACTAAAATCTCCGCCGGGGGATAGGAGGAATGCGGCCGACATCGACTAATTGTAGCAGCCCGACGTCAGGAGGCTCAAACCTCGCCCCTCAGATCGGCATCGATCAATTAATATACTCGGCGGGAAAAAATTCGAGAGCCTCCTCACGTCGGCTGCTACGAGGCGCCTTTTCTGCATGTCGAACCCGCATTCCCCTCGCTTGGTGCTGACCGCACTGAGAGTTCGGTTCAGTTTACGGGCCAGGTCTCCTGGTCCGACATGGTTCCGAGGAGGAGATCCTCTTTCAGGGTCCATTCGCGTTTAGGATAGTGCCATTTCGGGATTCGAAAGTGTTCACGCCGTTCCCGGACCAAACGTCTGCGGCGACCGAGCTGATAAGCGATTTCTTCATCGCTCCGCGTCCCGAGGAGACGCTCATCGGCTTTTGTCCATGGCCGATCCATGAAATGCGGAATTCCCAATTTCCTCCGTCGCTTGAACACCGCATACATGGTCCGCTCCAGAATCCTGGCAATCTCACTATCTGATTTGGTTCCGAGGAGTCGATCCTCCGTTGGCAGCCACTCTCTGGGCTGACCCGCTTCGCGGAAGCGTGGAATGCGGCGCATGGCACGTTGATTCTTTAACGCCGAAAGGCTGCGGCCAAGTTGGCGCGCCAAAACCTGATCTGATTTGGTCCCCAACAGGCAAAGTTCCGATTCTTTCCATCGCTTCACAGGCATAGGTCAAATCTTCTGCTAGCGGCGCAGACAATACTGCGCCCCAAACCAGCCAAGTCTGCAACGTAGTATCCCGAGTGTGGAATCGGTTGGAGGGGCGCCATGCCGCAAAAATACGTGACGATAACGAAGAGTCTGTCGAAAGAGGTAATTCGAATCTTATCAAGACCCTTACCGCAGCCCATCAACGAATTTGCTGCCGTGACAATCATAGAGCAAAGACGAGACATCCATTACTTTATTGCGACTATTTCCGATTCCTCAAACCACCCGTCCTTAACCATACGATTAAGAATGGCGTCAGGGTCTTCCGAATAAGCAACTAGTGCTAAGCTTTGCTCAGCCCGGCTGCACGTTACGTACAGCAGCCTTTTCGTTCTGTCCGGATCATCACTGGTCTTTTCATTGTTAGCCTTGGCACCAAACAGGCGCTCGTAACTAAATTGCCAACCTTTTGCCTCTATATCATCCATAATGACCATTACCCGAGGGAACTGCAGGCCCTTGACACCTTGGTGCGTGCCAAAACCCCCTTCACCTCTGACATACTTAAGATAATTGCTCAGCTGTGAAAATGGAACACCTAGAAATCGCTCCCAAGCGTTAGTAGTTTCTAATGCTGAAGATTTCTCCTCTTCCTCCGCTGCTTTGTTGGCCGCTTCAGCTTGAATGACCTGTTTGTCTTCGAGGGTCCTTGACGTATAAAATTTGAAGCATTCTGGTATCGGAAAGAGGCCGTTTCGTGCCACAATGCCGAGTATCTCCCCGAATGTAGGGCTTTTTTCCTTCCCGCACACCTCATAGAATTCCTCGACTGCCTCACGGGATTTTTTCAAAACTTCGAATTGCGCCTCTCCAGCGTTACGCAGGCTCTGGGAACTGAGAAGCGGCGAGAACTTGCGCACCACGGTAGCAATCGTAAATTCATCGGATACCTTTGCAGCCTCAACAAGTGGAAGTATAAACCGTGAGAAAAAATGAATGCCCGGCAGGGTCCCATCCAACAATCCAGTCTTAAGCTTGTCCACCTCGTATAGAGGCTGAAACATTTCAGCGAAGCCCATCCTTCTGGAAGCCATGTGATGCTCCAGAATCAGTCTCATCACACCAGAATCAGCTTCCAGCCACTTTGCGTCGGATGTGATTTGGGCCATCTGCTTCGCAATGTCTGCCTCTCGCTCTTTTTTGCTCGTTGTGGAACTTGGGACCAGAAAAAGCCGAACCACTCCTATTCCTCGATCAGATCGAGGGCGCTGCTGCTGTTGATCTGTTGTCATCCGAATCTTATTGATCAGTGTCACAATACGCGGCGGACACCGGTGATTCATTTTCTTGGATGGCGTTTTCCATTCTTTCGGAAGATCTCGCCCGAGATCCTGCTTACCATCATTAAAAATCCTCTGCATTGTGTCCCCGAACAGGCCCAGTAAAAAATCGTTTGGATAGGTGCCCTGCACTTTCATGAAGGCGTCCATCAAACCAGCATTCGTATCTTGGCTCTCGTCAATTAACAGGATCGGAAAACGGCTGACGAGAATCTGCTGCATGAGCGCTTTCTCACTTAAGAAATGTGCCGCTATTCCGACAACTTCAGAATGCGCCAACGAATCATGTGCAGCATTCATTCCATCTGGATTATAAGTAAACCTCCGAACTGATTTAAGAGCCGCCAACCGCTTCGTCTTCGATTCAATTCGTTTTGCACGAGCAATGGAGGTCTTATTCTTGAGGCTTTTCGCACGCTCCTGCTCATCGGCTAAAGCTACAAGGTCTGACTTTAGCTTTTCTTCAATCCATTCTTTAATATCGAGATTGAATCCTTCAATCAGATTCCAAATGAAACTATGTATCGTCGAAACTTTCACTAAGGGGTCAAACTGAACCCTGCGTTTAATCTCATCTGACGCCGCGTTGGTGTAGGTAATTACTCCAACATATTTCCCACGCAGACGAAGAGAACTTCCATGTTGCTCGGTTGCAAACTTGATTGCCTTCTCTAGAGACCGAGTTTTTCCAGAACCAGCTCCTGCAAATACAAAAAAACTGGAAGGCTGCTCGAGGGAGAGACACGACTTGATTTCGGCATCAACGGAAGCATCAAAATTGTCGTCTGTGGGTTCGGGCTGTGTGTTCATGCTTCTAGTCAACTATCACAGTTTCAGCGACGGGTGCAGGAACCTCAGCTAAAAGAACTTTTTCGTCTTTTCTTCTTAATTCTTTCTCAAGCCAGATCAATCCGCGGTTTATATACTCGGGGACTTTCAACCTTTTAGGATCGACCTCCAAAATTACGTCTAATGCGAACTGACCCTTATCGCCATCTTTAACGTTTTTATAGAGCTTTTCGACAAGATCAGCGACATCAGTCGCACCTTTAATGGATGCATGGAATTTTGCAGAAAGACCCTTTGTATTAATTTTGCGAAAGATGTCCAAATTCTCTAACGCCAGCGAATCCTCAAAAGTGTACGCTAATGCTTCTTCTGTTTTTTGTCCCGTATCACTGTCATCGGGCAGATCAAAACCAGCCACTTGTGGGCACTTCAAAACCAGCCAGTCTGAGGCGGGAGATTCATAACAGTTTTGTTGTTGGTTTCAAGGAATGGTTGGCAGCGAGT
>JBKJKE010000222.1:0-16924 GCA_046597605.1 Limisphaerales bacterium
TCGGCGGACTACTCAAATAATTATTTCACGTCTCCGCACGATGGGAAAAGTACTCAAATAATTATTTGGCGTCTCCGCCGATCCGTTTTTCACGCCAAATAATTATCTGAGTAACCCGGAACGGTGGCTTTTGCAGGGGGTTTTGCATTTATTGGGGGGAAAATGGGAAATGGGGGCGGTCGGACCGGTGGGGGTGGGTTGATTACGTTAACGATAATTTTTTAGGGTAGTTGCATGGTTGAATTGTTGCATTGTTACATGGTGGGGAGGGCCAATGGGGGAAGTTACATGGTTGAATCGTTAATGGTTGCATGGTGGGACGCTAATTGGGGGTTACATGGTTAAATTTTGCATCGACCGGTTGCGAATTGATCCGGCCTTTTGGATTTGCCTGTCCGATGCCGGAGGCATCAAAGCTTGTAGCCGGTGGTTGAGCAGCGCGATACCACCGGACCCAGCGTTAACAAACCGAACGCACCCCATGGGGTGCCACGATGATGGCTGTTCGGATTGAGGTGACACCCCTCCAGGGTGTGGAGAATTTTGGATGTTCGTTCCCGGTGGTGTCGCTTTGCTCAACCACCGGCTACAGGCTGGCATCCCTGCGGGATGGTTGAATGGTTTGCGTCGTGGGGACGATCAATCGACTGCCCACTATGCAACCAGGCACCATTCACGATGTAACTATCTTGTTAACATTGAATCCCGTCTGCTATAACTGCGCGCTGCGATGACACCCCAGAAGCCAGGTTCCAAGAAGAAAAGCAGGTCGGAGGCTTTCTTTCCTTCTCTCTGGGAGGATTTGCGTCGCAATTGGTGGGGTGCGCTGGTTGGGGTGGGTTTGGCCTGCACGCTGGGTTTTGTTTTCCTCACCACGGCAGTGGGACAGAAGTTCGTTCAACGCAGTTACGATCTGCTCTTTCGCTTTCGCTGGATCGTGAAACCGACGGAAGTGGTGATGGTTTACCTGGATGAGGCCTCTCACACCGAATTGGGCCAACCCTATGACAAACCGTGGGATCGTGCTTTGCACGCGCAGTTACTTCGCCGCCTGACCGCCGAAGGGGCGAAAGCAGTGGTGTTCGATATCGTGTTCTATGGCCCGGGGTCCAACCCGCAAAGCGATGAACTGTTGGCAGCGGCAATTAAAGAAAACGGAAAAGTAATTCTCGCTGCCGACCGCGTCCCGACCGGGTATGCCGGCGCCTACAAGTTTGATGCGCCCTATGATCTTTTCTACAATGAGGTGGATGATCTCGGTTCATCCCTGGGTTCCGCTGGTGTTTTTCCAGATGATGACCTGCTCATCCGGCAGTATATAGGGACCTATAAAGATGACACCATTGCAGGAGAAGGATGGGCGGTCGCAGCTAAACTGGCTCTCCCTGCCACAACTAATATTGCGCGCAACAAGCCGTTTTGGCTCAATTATTACGGCCCTCGCGATGTTCTTCCTGCGGTAAGTTTCTACAAAGCAATTGATCCGCTGGAGCCGGAGATACCACCCGGCTTCTTCAAGGACAAAGTTGTTTTTATCGGTGCGAAACATTCCACTAAATATTCGGGCGAGCGCAAAGACGAGTACCCGAATCCATTCTCTTACTGGGTGGAAGAAAGCAAATTCATCGGGGGTGTCGATGTGCAGGCGACGGCATTTCTGAACCTGGCACGGAATGAATGGCTGAGTCGCTTTTCGTATTCAACTGAGCGAACGATCATTGCCCTGAGTGGAATTCTTTTCGGCCTCGGATTGATGATGCTGCGTCCAATCCGGGCGGCCGCCGTCGCGGTAAGCGCCGCCGTGCTGATCACCTGGCTGAACTATCAACTCTTTCTCCAGTATCATTATTGGTTCCCCTGGGCGGTGATCGTCGCTGCGCAGATCCCGATCGCCCTGCTCTGGTCGATTCTTTACAACTCGGTCCGCCTCTTCGTGGAGAAACGATTGCTCGAACAATCGCTCGAGCGGCATCTCTCCCCCAAGCGGGTGAAACAGATGGTAAACACGAGGGAATTGGTGAAACCGGGCGCTGAAAAACAGATGCTTACGATTCTGTTTAGCGACATCGAGAACTTCACCAGCATGTCCGAGGATGTTGATTCCGACGAACTGGCGCGGTTGATGAATAACTATTTCGAAGGGGCTGTCACCGATTGCATATTCAAAACGGACGGCACGGTGGTGAAATATATCGGGGACGCGATCTTCTCCTTCTGGAATGCGCCAGAGGATCAATCGGATCACCAGGCGCGTGCTTGCGAGGCCGCCCTGCTCCTCGCGGAGCAGGCGATCAACCGCACGAAAGACGGCACCACCATGCACTGTCGCACACGCGTCGGCTTGCACACAGGGGTGGCAAACGTCGGTAATTTCGGCAGCGCAACTCGTATCGATTACACCGCGATTGGGGAGAACATCAACCTGGCATCGCGCATGGAAGGGCTGAACAAATACCTGAACACCAGTGTGCTGATCACCAGTGAAACACTGGCCGGGCTGGATGACGCGTTTACCACACGGCATTGTGGAAAGTTTCGCCTCAAAGGCTTCGAGCGGGCGGTGGCAGTGTATGAACTGGTGGGGAAAGCAGACGCGCGGGAAGCCACCAGGCCATGGCGTGAAGCGTTCGAAGCGGCGCTTAAAGATTACCAGGTGAGAGCGTTGGACAAGGCGGAGGTTGGCTTCCGTTGCGTGCTGCAGATCCGTCCCAACGATGGGCCTTCTAAATTTTACTTGCAGCAGATCGAAGATCTTCGATCCCAGGTCCCCGGAGTCTGGCTGGGCGAGACCGAACTAAAGGACAAGTAGGGTCATTTTCGGATGTCCTTCCAAATGGGCTCCAGGTCAGGATCTTCGAGTGCGATCTCCTTCACATCCTTTTCATTGCCGAAAGCCATCGCCCGGTCCAGGAGATCTCTTCCTTCTGCGAGATGCCCCAGTTGCACTGCGTAGCAGGCGAGGTTGTAATAGAAGGCCCACTCCGCGGGAAATTTTACCAACCGCCGGGCGAGAGTGTCGTAGGCCTGTTGCGTGCGACCCAACTTATAAAGGGAGATACTCAGATCCACCCACGATTGCACATTGTCCGGATCAATCGCGGTGAAGCTCTCCGCTACCGTGAGGCAGGCATCGTATTCTTTAAGGCGATAATGGATTCCCCAACGCACCGCCAGCACCTCGGGATGTTCCTGCAGTTCGGCAGAGATTCGCTTCAACTCATCCTTTGCTTCGCCAGGATTTCCTAATTCCAGCCAACCCACCGCCGCGGACAGGTGGTGGGAATCCGGGGGCATCAACAATGTTTTCATTCGGGCGGCTAAAGACAACGTTCCAAAAGGTGAAGCAGACCGGGGAGCAGCGCAAGGCGGGAGCGGGGGAATGGAGTGATGGATTCGAGATTCCAATACTCCAATACTCCGTTCCCCCACCCTGCCAAGGTTCGGGAAAGATCCGATGATTGAATTTCGAGAGTGAAACGGCTACATAAAGCCATGCGATTCCTCTTCTTGTGCGCATTGCCCATTGTCCTGCTGTCCGGATGTGCGTCATGGCCGGAGGGTAGTGAGGACATTGATCTCCCGGCAGCGACCCCTTTCGATAACAACCCAGCCCAACGAGCTGCCTACCTGGATGCCTATCACCAGGGATATCGGGCAGGCAAACACGAAGGGAGAACCTCGAACGATTTTATCCGGGGCCCGCATCATTTCGCGCAGGAACTCGGCTGGCGTGCCGGCGCCTCGCAGGCGGTGGCTAACTCGACCGAAGAGGATCGCCCAACCGGGAAAAAATAAGAAAGGAGAGCTGCAAGTAGCGCCCCTTCAAGCAGGTCGTTTCCTGAACTTTGGCGCTATTAAAAATTTATCGTGGGCAGGCCGGGTTGCTTAAACGTCTTCTGTTTCTGATTTGTTGAAGGCAAGCTTGTAGGCACTTCCAACACCCAGGAAGATCCAGAGCAGCTGGTAAGGACTCCAGCTCTGGAGGATCATCTCACGCGTCGAGACGGTTCCCTCAGTTCTCGTCTTGATGATTTGATAAAATTCTTTCCCGGTGGGCTTTCCCGAGGCGAGCTCTTTGAGGAATGGAATCTCCTCCTCACGAAATCTACCTATCTCTTCTGCAGTAACAGGATCGCTCGCCAGTTCCCCGATCAAATCCTCCATGGATTCATCCTTACCCTCGCCACCGAAGGTCATGAAGGTATAGGCCAGTTGCATCACTTTGTCGTCTTGCGATTTCACTTCTTCGCCCGTCTCGTCACGCAAGGTCAGCAGTGCCATGGGATATTTCTTAAATAGTTTCTGGATCTCCGCATCCTTTTCGACCTTTGCAGCCTCTTTGGCATAGGCCAATCCCTTGGAGTATGAAGTTCGAAACAGCCTTTCCGATGTAGTATCAAACATTGATTTAAGGACAAGGAACTGTCCGCCCATGATCGCCAGCAAAGCGCAGAGCGCAGCGACACTGGCCATGGTGAAGTTTCCATTCGGAACAAACAAACGCGCGCCCAATCCTGCGAGGATACCAACAGCCCATGCCACATAGCCAATCTCCCATCCACTCCAGGCGGTGATTCCATACCACAGCATCATGCCCGCAAAGCCGCCAATGCAGGCCCCGACGATACCCAACCCTGTCATCACCGGCTTCGGCGCGGCTGGATGATCCGCCCCGCCAGGAGCAGTGAAATCGTCTGAGTCTTCACCTTTTCGCAGAATCTTTCGCCACCAGACATTGTTATGTATTCTTTCCTGCTCCAATTCGCCCGTGGCCGATTTGCGAATATACTCATTGGCTTCGGCGGTTCCATCCGCACCGCAGTTCGTGCACTTCACCGGAAACCGCAGCCGTCCGCTGACCGGTTCTTCATTGAAGCTGTACCTGGATTTGCACGAAGGACATTTAACAACAATTTCCATAAAGTGGTTCCCGCTAAGTTCGGCGTTTATACTCATGCGCCATGCGGAAGCAATCCGAATGTCTACGTGCGAGGCAGATTTTCCCTGGGATTGGAGTGCTGCGGGTGTTTTGAAGACATCTGCGTAAAGGCTACTCCGCAGGAGCGGCAGCGAAGTCTTTACCGGGTTTTCGGCGTGTAAATGGCTCGATCAGAACAGACGTGCGACGGGCAGTTGCAAGAAACTGCCAGATTGCTTCGCGTCACCAGAACCTCATATTGGATGCCGATGAAGCTCTCGGTGATTGTTCCAGCGTTTAATGAAGAAAAACTCATTGTTGAATCGCTTCGGGCAATCAAGAAGGCAATGACTGCATTCTCGGAAACCGGTTGGGAAACGGAGCTGATCGTTTCCAACAACAACTCCACCGATCGCACGGCCGAGTTCGCCGCGGCTGAAGGAGCCAAGGTCGTTTTCGAACCCATCAACCAGATTTCCCGGGCTCGCAACGCCGGGGCTGCGGCTGCTTCCGGCGAGTGGCTTATTTTTGTTGATGCAGACTCATTCCCGAGTCGGGAACTGTTCGCAGACGTGGAACGCCAGATGCAAACCGGCCATTACATCGCGGGGGGTGTTACGGTGAAGCTCGACGAAGGTCCATTCACGGCACACCTGGTAGCGGCGGGATGGAGTCGTTTGAGTCGCCTCATGAAATGGGCGGCTGGCTCCTTCATCTTTTGTAAGGCTGATGCGTTCCGCACCGTGGATGGATTTAGTCGCGAATTGTTTGCCTCGGAAGAAATAGACCTGTGCAGGAAGCTGAAGAAACTCGCACGCAAAGAGGGCAAACAGCTGATCATACTCCATAAACACCCATTGATCACCTCGGGACGTAAGTTAAAACTCTATTCCAAAAGAACGCACTTCCGACTTTTCGCCCGCGCCTTGTTTCGCCCGTTTTCCACTTTAAAAAGCAGGGATGCCTGCGCTATTTGGTATGACGGCAAAAGGTAAGGAATGTGCGGTAGTGGGCGACCCACTGCTCGCAAAATGCAAATTGTCGGACCTGTGGCAGATTGCATCATGAAAGCGATTGTTTATCTCAAAGCCGGTTGCCCCTGGGCCCTGGCAGTCACACGGCTCCTGACCCAACGCCAAATCCCGTTCGAGGAGAGAGACATCATTGCCAACAAGGAATTCGCCCGGGAAGTCGAAGCGAAATCGGGACAATCGAAAAGCCCAACGCTTGATATTGACGGCGAAATCATCCCTGACGCAGGGGTTGAAGATGTGGAAGAATACCTGGGCCGCGTTGCCACTAAACGTTAATCAACCGGTCCGCACGGACGGTCACCTCCACTATCTCGACAATCAGTGGCCGCAGTGGCAATTTCAACTGTGTCTGCGGAGAAACTAGAAAAATTAAAGGACCTGCTGCGGTCTTACGGCTCATGCCTGGTCGCTTATTCTGGAGGCGTCGATTCCGTTTTTCTGGCTTACATCGCGCACCAGACTCTCGGGGCTAAAGCACTCGCCGCGATTGCCGATTCTGCGAGCTTGCCCCGCCGGGAATTTGAAGAGGCGATGGCCATTGGAAAACAGTTTAATTTTCCCGTGCGCGTGGTTCGCACCAACGAATTTGCAAATGACAGTTACTTAGCCAATCCAAACAACCGCTGCTACTTCTGCAAACATGAGTTGTTTACGGAACTGGAACCGCTGGCTCGCGAGGAACATTTTGCAGTGATCGCCTACGGCGAAAACGCGACCGACATTGGAGACCATCGCCCCGGTGCCAAAGCCGCCTCTGAATTTCAAGTGCGCGCTCCTTTAAAGGAAGCGGGGCTTACCAAAACCGAGATCCGTGAGTTATCGGCGCAGTTCGGTTTACCGACCGCTGACAAACCGCAGATGGCATGCTTGAGTTCCCGCATTCCTTATGGCGAACCGGTCACGCCGGAAAAGCTGAAGATGATCGAGGAAGCGGAATACGTGCTTCGGGATGCCGGCTTTTACGATGTACGCGTGCGACATCACACCTTGCAAAACGGTCTTTCCACTAACCCGAACGCCAGGCTGCATCTTGCTCGCATTGAAGTTGGCCCGCAGGAATTGACCAAGTTCCTGAGTGACGACGTCGCCTCTCAAGTTGCCGCAGCCATCAAGAAACTGGGTTACGCCCACGTCACGCTCGATTTGCAGGGTTATCGTCGTGGCAGTACAAATGAAGTATTCGTGCCGCTGGAGTTGAAGAAACAATAAGGGGACGCCATCGCCCATAGAGTTTTCTGCTCCGAACTTCAGGGCAGTCTCAGGATACGAAAGAATTCTGCAGGCACATTGTTCGAACGTGGAATAAGGAATTCCAAACGATTAGACGAACTGACATTAGTTCCAATCGTGTTCCAGCCTGTTAAAGTTGTGCTCACCTGCAGTAAGTTCGTTTTTCCACTCGCCACGTTGGTCGCTGCCAATCGGAAGTAATCCTGCTCCAGGTCCATCGCTACGAACCGAACGTCCCTCTTAAAAATGGAAAAGGAATCGGTAATTCCGTTGGTGGAATTGATAAACTTCGCATCTAATCGATCACCCGAAACGTCGAGCACCATGGAACCCAGTTGATTCAGTGAAACGAACATAGCCGGGTGGTTTAAGCTCCCACCACTTATCCTGCCCGAACTTCCAGCCACGGCGTAGACAGCACCCTGGTGTCCCTGGGATTCACTCGCCCATTTTGTGTAGGCCCCCTTCGGATCGCCTTCACGACCGCTGCCCGAATTCAAAATCATTCCGGGCAAAAAATTAGTGGAAGCTGAGTAGTGGCCGTCGATGAGGTAGGACCGTTCATAGGAATGACTGTGCCCGCTCAACACAAGATCGACCCCTGCCCCTTCCAGGATGGGAAGGAAGTTCACGCGCATTTCTACGAGCGGCGTTTCGGTATCGGAGTTGTGTGAACCCTTTGTGTAGGGAGGATGATGCCAAAATGCGATCAGCCAATCGTTCGTGTTTGAAGCGAGGTCAGCCCGCAGCCAATTTGCCATTGCCCCATTGGTGGCGCGGCTCATTGTCATGGAATCAAGACAGACAAAATGAATATTGGCATAATCGAAGGAGTAATAATGTTCCGTGCCGGAGGCCATACCCCCCGCCGCGCCATTGGTTGGAAGGGTCAGGATTTGGAAGTACGGGTAATTGTTATGGTTGGAAGTCGATTGTGCCGTCTCGTGATTGCCCAAAGTAGACCAAAGCACAGTGCGCCTCAGGATATCCTTGTACATATCGAAAACTGCTGCCTGATGCTCTTTGTCGGTCCCATTGTCGTAGGCGTTATCGCCGAGCATAAGTATCAGGTCGGTTTCGCGCCCGGTTGTATGATTATAGTAGGCGTCTCGGACGGCAGCCTGATTGGCATCCGCAGTACCAGCATCTCCCAGAACCCAGATGCGGGTTGGCTTGAGAGATCCGGGAAGGGGGGCCGTGAAAAAACTGAAATTCGTGTCCCCACCTTCCAACACACCGGCTGAACCGCCAACAGCATAAAAGTATTTCGTGCCAGCGGACAGGTTCTCAACGGTCAACTCATGATCCACGCCCATGGCAGAATCGTCGACGGACGAGGACAGATTCGCACTGTTTGTGCCATAGGAAACTCGTGAATCGGTCGCAATACCCGTCCTCCATCGGATCACCACATTGCTTGAGGTCCCTATCTGCAAGTAGGGTCCCCGAACCACCAGGGGCCGCAGCGTTAAGGAACAACCGAAGACAACATCCGAACTGGAACTGGATTGTTGGTGGACTTCGACGGCCACGACATTGGTGCCAACCAGGAGCGATGTCGCGGGAATGCTAAACACATCCCACCCGGTAGCATCGCCTCCAGGGGGCGTGTCGGTCGCACGATTGGTATAGGTAATTGCGGTTGGAAAATCAGCCATTCGCACCCTTTGTATTTCCTGGCCGTTGAGGTAAAAAACCGCTCCATCATCGAGTTTGTTTGAAAAAACCAAAAAATGATTTGTTGGCCCTGTGAAATTGAAGCCCGAACGAAAGTAATAAGTAATTCGGCCAAGGTTCAGCGGAGTATTGCGGGGAGCGACCGCAGCGTTCGTTTCCGAGTAGAACAAAGCGGTGCCACTGGGCCATAGCGAATCATTGAAGGCCGTAGACATCCAATTACTCCCATCGAGATCCTGCGTCTGCTGATAACGCCAGGTCCCGGCAATCGGCAACAACGTGGTGTTTTGTGCGAAAGCGTTGCAGGCCAAAAGAAAAAACGCGCAAAGTAGAAGGTGGCCCCAAAGGGAGCGGGATTGAATTGCAAATGGATGTTTCATAGTTCTCTTGCCTTTAGACGTGCGATGCGACGCTTAATGTCTCTGCCAGCTTCTTCAACGCTTGAAGTGTTTCGATGACGAGGAGGAAGTTGGGCGATGGCTCGAAGCGCTTCTTCATAGGCCAAAGTCGCCTCGGTAAGCCGTCCGGATTGCTCCAGGATTTCGCCTTTTTGCTTGAGCCAATACTCCTGGCGAGGAGATTTCGATGAGAGCGATTCCAACCGACGGAGTGCGCCCTCGTAATTCCCCAGTGAAACTTCGAGCCCGATCGCAGGCTGCTGTAACGATGCGATGGGACCAATTAGCCGAATCCCGGAATCCAAAACTTCGAGTGCTTCCTTTTGTTTATTGGCGGCTCGAAGGGCTATCGCAGATTCGCAGAAAAGGTCGAGATCAGGCGCCTGAGCGAAGCGCAGCGCAGCGAGGTAATCCGCCCCGGCAGCATCCGGGTTTCCCAGTTTCATCAGAACGCGACCGCGGGTGGTAAACGCCTCGGTGGAATTCGTTACTCTCTGGAGATGCCGATCGAGTACCCGACGCGCTTCCTCAAACCGATTTGCTTGGTAGAGAACCTGACCGCGAAGAAGGTTGAGGTCCACGAAGTCTGGTTGTTTGGCTTCTGCGGCATCACAATCTTGCAGCGCTTTTTCGTAATCACCATGAAGGGCATGGAGCTCGCCGCGCTTCAGGAGATCGGCAGCTATGAAATCTCCTGACTGAATCCGTGCGCTTAGTGTAGTAATTTGCTCGTGCAAACCGCCATGGCCAACAGCCGCCGCTGAACTCCAAAGCAATGCCAGCAAACATGCGAATGGCGTAAAGCGTTCAAGCCAATATGAGGACGGTCCAATCACCGAGTCTCAGCTTAGCAGATGCAAACACCCTCGTCAGTTCTTGTTTCTTTCTGGCGTTCAGGCAATGAAGCAGAGAGAAGGCGCTTGAATTTCGAACGGATCCAGCGCGTCTTGACTGCGTGATATCCAAGTTTCTTTTCAGAAGCGCCTTGTTCCTCATGTGCAGCAGTGCGTTCGTTGAAGGACAGAGTTCCCTGGCCAAATCCACCGCCGCTGCCAATTCGCTGCACCCGAAGTTGCCGATCGAGCGGCACCTACTTCTTTCACCGAAAGACAACAATCCTCGCAACAGCGAGGGGGATTTCATCAAACTAAAAGATGGGCGTTGGTTGTTTATCTATACACATTTCACAACGGGGGCAGATGATCATGCAAAAGCGTTTCTCGCTTCGCGCGAGTCCCGCGATGAAGGGCGCACCTGGAGCAAAGAGGATAAAGTTGTGGTACCGAATGAGGGCGGATTCAACGTCATGTCCGTTTCGCTGTTACGTCTCAAGTCGGGTGAGATTGTGCTGGTTTACCTTCGGAAAAATTCACTCCAGGATTGTCGACCGATCCTACGTTATTCCCGTGATGAAGCAAAAACCTGGAGTGAACCCGTTGAATGCATCACCGACGAAGTCGGCTACTACGTCGGAAACAATAACCGCCTCATTCAACTGAAAAACGGACGCCTCCTTATGCCCACCGCACTCCACAAGTTCGACAAAGGTAAACTACTTCCAGGCGAAATCGTTACATACCTTTCCGATGACAAAGGCAAAACGTGGCGTCGCAGTAATTCAGTTCTGAGCAACGATGAGAAAGGGACGCGGGTAAATTTCATGGAGCCTGGGGTCGTGGAGGTAAAGAAGAAACAACTGCTCATGGTGATCCGCACGAAGTTAGGCTGCCAATATTTCAGCGAGTCCAAAGATAACGGCGAGACCTGGACCGCACCCAAAGCGAGTGAAATTTTTTCACCTGAATCCCCTGCTACCCTCACAAAGATTCCCTCAACGGGTGATCTGCTGCTCATTTGGAACGATCATTGTGACAAGCCAGGGAAAATTCGCACGAGTCAGCCACCGATTCGAACCCCCTTCGCTGCAGCCATTTCCCGAGATGGTGGTCGGACATGGGAGAAGAAGAAGCTCATCGAAGACAAAGAAGGACACGGCTATTGCTACACGGCAGTTGCGTTTGACAAGGACCGGGTGCTGCTCGGGTATTGCGCCAACAAATCCGCCTGGGGTTTGGAAGCCACTCAAATCACATCGTTCGCGGTGCGCGATCTTTATCGGTAAGTTGGAAACCAAACACTAAGCAGAACGGAAACCTTCCGGTTTTCGTTTTTGCTTTTTAGGAGTTCGTTTTCTAGTTTTCGGATCCATGCCGCCAAAGCTCATCTGTGTTCTCGGTTTGTGTGTTTTCATCGGGTTGGCCTGGGTCTGTTCCCTCAATCGTCGAAAGTTTCCCTGGCAAACTGTCCTTAGCGGCCTCGGCCTGCAATTCTTGTTTGCGTTAGTGATCCTCAAAACAGATACGGGCAAAGCGGTTTTTCTTAGTTTCCAGGGGTTCGTAACACGCTTGCTCGCCTTCGCGAATGAAGGTGCCAGCATGGTTTTTGGCCCTTTGGCCAACGGAAAGCTCCTCGCAGACAAGTGGGGGCCCGAGAACGCTTTTATCTTCGTGGTTACGGTCACTGCCACCATCATTTTCGTGTCCGCTGTGTCTTCACTTCTTTATCATTTCGGAATCCTTCAACTCGTGGTGCGAGGCGCAGCCTTTGTTATGCAGAAGCTGATGCGAACCAGCGGAAGTGAAAGCCTGGCGGCGGCGGCCAATATCTTTTTGGGACAAACAGAAGCCCCTCTCGTAATAAAACCTTACCTGCCTCACATGACCCGCAGCGAATTGATCGCACTTATGATCGGAGGCATGGCGTCCATCGCTGGCGGAGTTCTGGCAGCCTACGTGTCTTTTGGAATATCAGCCGGCCACCTGCTGACCGCTTCGGTTATGAGCGCTCCCGCCTCCCTGCTCATCGCCAAGATCATGGTCCCGGAAACTGAGATAAGTGAAACACAAGCCGGAGCCCGAGCGACGGTCGAGAGGGAGACTGTCAACGGAGTAGACGCGCTTTGTCGTGGAGCCAGCGATGGAGCACAATTGTCCATCAATGTGATGGCCATGTTAATCGCGTTTGTTGGAATCGTCTTTATGGCGAACTGGCTGATTGCCAGCCTTCTGCACCAGATCGGCATTCAGGAGGCGAAGCCCCTGCAACTGCTTTTCGCCTGGATCAATGCACCGTGCGCGTGGCTGATGGGTATTCCTTCGCACGATTGTCTGCCGGTAGGCCAGGTGCTGGGCGAGCGAATCGTTCTAAATGAATTCGTAGGGTACATCTCGCTGACCGGCATGAAGGCAAGCCTGGATCCCCGTAGCTTCACCCTGGCCACCTATGCATTGTGCGGGTTTGCCAACTTCGCCAGCATCGCAATTCAAATAGGAGGCATCGGCTCTCTGGCACCGTCCCGAAGGCAGGATCTCGCGAGCCTTGGATTCAGAGCCATGATCGGAGGAATCCTCTCCTGTTATTTGACAGCGACAATTGCTGGAATTCTGATTTAATCCGCCCGTTGAATTTCGCGCCGCTCCGGACGAAGGTTTCTGAGAGCGGCCAGTCTCATGAACAAAGTCGTTAAAATTTCGATATACGCAGCGCTGATCGTTGCCGCTCTTTACTTCGGGTACAACTTCTTCACGAAGTTCAATGCCGCTTCCGAGTCAGGTGCCAAAAAAGCCAACGTTGAAGGAGATGCTCCCGTCCAACCTCCAACGGACTCAACTAACGGGGCCACCAATCTGGACACCAACGTAATTGCCAGCGCTACCAACGCACCCGCAGTCACGACCAACGTAATTGATGGAACTAACGTGGCGCTCGTCACAGTTGTGACCAACGAGGTCACCAACGTCGTTTCAGAAACACCCACTCCACCACCACGCCAGGCTTCGGAGAGTGACGACACCACAGGGGCCGTGTTGGCGAAGGCAGCCAAGGGAAAAATGTGGAGTCATCTGGGCGGGTTTGTCGGCGTCCTGATGATCCTGGGGCTTCTCGCAGCTTATGACGCTTCTCAGTATCTGGGGAACCGCTCCGTTGATTTTCTCTTCAATGATAACCTGGAAGGGGTACACGATCCGGACTACGAAGTAGCCGAGCAACTCTACTCCAATGGAAAACCGCTTGAAGCCATTCAACTGTTGCGTGAATACCTGAAGAAAAACCCTCGCCAGCAACATGCCTCGCTTCGTATCGCGGAGATCTATGAGAAAGATCTCAGGAACTACCTGGCTGCCGCTTTAGAGTATGAAGATATTCTAAAGAACAAATTGCCTCGGGAACGTTGGGGCTGGGCTGCCATTCATCTCTGCAATCTTTACTCGAAGCTGGGAAAGAATGATCAGACTGTGGCTCTATTGCGCCGGATTGCAGATGAGTATTCAGAAACCGCCGCTGCCAAGAAGGCCCGTAAACGTTTGGCTATATATGAAGCCGCAGGTGACGCAGAGGCTTTGGCAACCGACGAACCGGAAGATCCCAACATGCCGGATGTCCCTTTTACTCCCAAACCCGTGGCTCAAAAGCAGGATCCAGAAGACTCTCCACCTTCTAATCTGCCACCTGGATTCCGTCCCCGGAAATAACACCCGCCAACTTCGGAAAGAGTTTACCGTCTCTTCAGGAGGAACCAGGGCCGTCTACCGGCGGCGCTTTGGCGCGGCTCTTTTTTTCCCATTACCATTCCGTCTTTTCCCGTTGGTAGAAATTCTAAGAACAGCTTCCCGCATTTCCTTGCCGGGCTTGAACTTAACAACGGAACGTGGGGGAATTTTTACATCCTGCTCGGGCTGATTTGGATTCCGACCGACCCTTGCCCTTCGAACTTTGACCTCGAAGACCCCGAAATTGCGAAGTTCAACCGTCTCCCCCCCCGCGACGGCCCCTGATATATAATCCAGAGTACTTTGAACCACTTTCAGAACATCCTGTTGCCCCCATCCTGTTTCATCGCTGATTCGCGTCACCAGATCCCTCTTAGTCATATAGCCTTTGGTTGAGAATTGCTTCCCGAGTTGTTGCTGTACCGAACTTATAAAGATCTTGATAAGAACGGTCAAGGAAGAACTAGGGGTTTCCCCGAGGAAACCCATAAAGGCCAAACAACTGCGCTAAGGAGAATCAACTCTCGATCACATTGATCTCGACCGGCTCTACTTTAATTCCCAGCTTCTCCAGCCATTTGATGGCTCCCTTGATGTCTTCCCGTGCTCCCGTTAACTCCAGCGAAACCAATCCGATTTCCTGGTTGACCGTCGCCTGGCGAACATTGGTCACAATTGGAAATTTCTGAGCAAGTTCCCACACCACCGGTCGCGTGATCAGCTTGTGCGGATACATCAGCCACAAGCGGGTGCTCTGCTGCTGTTGCGCGTGCGTTTTAGCCGTAGCTTTTACAGGTTTTGCCATAATTCTAGCCCCCTGCGATTGCTGGAATGATGCTCACCTCATCACCATCTTTGAGAGGGGTATTCTGATTCTGGAGAAAACGAATATCTTCTTCGTTCACGTAGATATTCACGAAGCGGCGCACTTCACCTTTTTCATCAACGAGGCGTTCCTGGATGCCAGGAAAACTTCCCTGCAATTTGGCGATCGCTTCGCTGATTGTTTTTGCATCGACCGGAACAACTTCCTGTTCGTTGGTCAACTTGCGTAAAGGCGTTGGGATTCTGACGTTAACTGGCATAAATTTTTGTTTAATTACTGAGTTCTAACCACCCGCGATGGACGGGATAATCCGGATTTCATCTCCGTCACGCAAGCTCGTGTGTTGATTTTGCAGGAACCGGATATCCTCTTCGTTCACATAGACATTAACGAACCTCCGCACCGCCCCTGCCTCGTCGAGCATTCTTTCCACGAACCGTGGATAACGGTAGCGCAACGCTCCGAACGCTTCCGAAACGGTCGTGCCCGAAACAAGAATCTCCGACTCGTTATCGAGCAACTTCCGCAGTGGCTCCTGTGCGCAAATTTTTACAGCCATATTAAGCAGCAACCGCGGTTTTACCTTCTGCTTCAAGAAGCGCTTCGAATTCGCGCAAGCTCGGGCGGATCTCACGGGTAGCCCCGACATGGCCAGCCACTGCATCCAACGTTTTCAAACCATTCCCGGTAATACACAGGACGGCGGATTCATTCGCCGGGATCTTACCCGAAGCGATCAGCTTCCTGGCGACACCGACCGTTACACCACCCGCTGTTTCCGTAAAGATACCTTCGCATTCCGCAAGCAGGCGGATGCCATCGCGGATCTCGTCATCCGTAACATCGTCAGCGAAACCGCCAGTTTCTTTCATCACTTTCAATGCATAGAAGCCATCGGCTGGCGTTCCAATCGCCAACGACTTCGCAATCGTGTTCGGCTTTACCGGCTTGAAGAAATCGAGGCCCGCTTTCTGAGCCACTGAGATCGGTGAACAACCGGCAGGCTGTGCGCCATGCACGGAATACTTTGCTTCCGAGACCAGGCCGAGCTTGGTCAATTCCTGGTAAGACTTTTGGATCTTGGTGAGCAACGATCCGGAAGCCATTGGAACGACAGTGTGCCGCGGAATCTGCCATCCGAGCTGCTCCACGATTTCAAAGCCCATGCTCTTGGAGCCTTCAGCGTAGTATGGGCGCATATTGACGTTCACGAATGCCCAACCGTATTTGCCCGCGATCTCAGCGCAGAGACGATTCACTTCGTCATAATGTCCCTTGATCCCAACCACGTTCGCTCCGTAGACCAGGGAGTTAACGACTTTGCCAAGTTCCAAATCAGAAGGGATGAAGACGTAAGATTTAAGACCCGCGGCAGCCGCATTTGCTGCGACCGAGTTGGCGAGGTTTCCGGTGGAGGCGCAAGCTACCGTGGTGAAACCGAGTTCCTTCGCGCGGCTCAAAGCCACACTGACCACACGGTCCTTGAACGAAAGCGTGGGGTAGTTAACCGCATCGTTCTTGATCCAGAGTTCCTTGATTCCAAGGCGCTTGGCGAGGCGATCGGCTTTGATCAAAGGCGTAAAACCGACTTCACAACCTACCGTGGGCTCCCCTGCCACCGGCAGCAACTCGCGATAGCGCCACATATTCTTGCTGCGGGATTCGATGGCACTACGGGTCATCGACGCTTTGATGCGATCGTAATCATAGGCGACTTCGAGCGGGCCGAAGTCGAACTCGCAGACGTGCGTCGCGGCCAAAGGATATTCCCGACCGCACTCGCGGCACTTCAACGCCTTCATGAAACCAGTTTGCTTATCCATATATAAAAATTTCAACTTAACGAACTTTGCATTACCAAAAACAAAACCCCTCCTCAGTCAGACTGAGAAGGGGCCGAAAATTCGTGCGCTCTTCTCATCTTTTCCCGAGCATCTGGCTCGAGATGGAATTGGCACCTGGTCGCTGGAAATGCGCTCCGCCGGTTGCCGTGGTTTCGTAGGGCCATATCCCTCCACCACTCTGAATGAGACCGTTGATATCAACGGATGCGGATACATTGATGGATTATCCAAAAGTGTCAATGGGATTTTCTGTTTTCTGGGAAACCGGATTCGCGGGTGTGATTTTAAGCGGGTGAGATGGAGGGCGTCGTTGGGCGACCCATTACGCCACCAACCTCACCTGTTAGATCAAACCCTCCCTGAGGTGACCACTCCAAGTCCGTCGTGAGCTCCCGGCCTGAAATGAGCCGAAAATAGGGAGAAATCAGCCGTTAACGTGACAACCCC
>JBKJKE010000137.1:0-6082 GCA_046597605.1 Limisphaerales bacterium
GGAAAGCCGGATGCGGGAAATCCGCCCGTCCGGTTTGGAGGGAGGGGAAACGTTAATCCGTTTTCCCTACCCCTATTTATCAAAACTCCCTCCGGGAGTGGCTAAATCGTATTCCACCGGAAACAGCGAAGAACCAGAAATGTTCTACCGTTGCTCGGTGCAGGCGGCTGATGGCTGGTGAAGGCAGAAATTGTTACGGACCCCCACAGGCATAGTTTCTCAGCCGATGGTAAGAGTTATTGCGGTTTATGGTGGAAAAACAAACAGTGCGCGGGAGCAAAGAGGGAATTCGGCGGAGTAACTGCCCAGCTCTAACTTTTGCATTCATTTCCAATTTCGAACCCCAAAGACATTGGGCTCGAAATCCTGATCGATTCGGCACTGGCTCTAGCTGGCAACACACTCGGTGTTCGTCAGTTCGGTTTCTTTCGCCTCTCGATCTGCTTCGTATTGCTCACTAATAATCTTTTCGAGCACATCGGAATTCTTTGCTTCGCCTCGGTCTTCGAAGTAGCGGCAGAGCGCGCCTTCAAGTCCGGGAAGCAATTGACCTCGCTCCGTCCCTAGAACCGAATAAGCAGGACGTGGAGCCGGCAATTGCATTCCTTCCAAAGTGGTTTCCTGGATCAAATCTTCGCGGGCGCCGCCCATGGATGCGGCGTAGCGAGCCAGTTGCGCCCACGTGATAATTCCTTTGTTGGCTAAATGCCAGATGCCGCGTTCCCCATCCAGCAACAAATCGAGGGTAGTTTGCACCAGGTCCGGAACGTAAGTTGGAGAAACAAATGCATCCCTTGCGGCGAGGATCGTTTCCTCGTTGCGAAGCCGAGCCAGGGTGCTGGTGATGAAGTTATACTGGTCCCATGGCCCAAAAAAAGCGCTCGTCCGGATTATCAGTGAACTAGGCAGCGCTTCGAGCACGTTCCTTTCAGCGGCAGCTTTGCTTTCACCGTAAATATTCAAGGGGCACACCGGATCGCTTTCCAGATAGGGCTCCTTCTTCAGGCCATCAAAGACCAGGTCCGATGAAAAAGTCACAAAGGGAATTCCAAGCCGGTCGCAAGCCCTGGCCAGTTGCAGCGGGCCTAAAGTGTTTTCTTTAAAACAACGGTCCTGATCGTTTTCTGCCTCGTCCACTCGAACGTACCCGGCCGTATTGATCACAGCCCACGGATTTACTTCCTCCACCATCCTCTTGATCGAGCTTTCGTCGCATATATCCATGTCTTGACGGGTCAGGAGGCGGTAGCGCAAACCCCGCAGGTCACAAATCCTTCGGAACGCGTTTCCAAGAGTGCCGGTGGATCCAGTGATCAGGATGGGGCGCGAGTCCTTGTGGTCGACGTTCGCTCTCCACAATTTCGAAGGCGCTTTCACCGTGTTGACCATGTGTGGTCGCACCGGTTTGTAGGTGAGACGAGTGGGCCGACGCCACCATCCATCAGCCTCCAGGGCCGGATGTTTGAAGTCGCCCGTCTCGCTCAACGACTTCATGCATTTTACAATCGCAGTGGGTCGTGGATGCGGGCTCCGCAAATCAAAGGCACCTGCTTCATAGTGTCCTTTTGGCTCGGTGAGTAAACTGTCCCAGTCGTAAGCACCCAGGAGGGACCAGACCGTTACCGCGCGGATATCCGCTCCTTCTTCGCGCAGTTGTTTCGCTCCCCGCCAAACCTCCATTAGCCAGCGTAACTGTTCTTCACGCGTGCAGCCCAGATGACATTCCGTAATCGCGGCAGGTATCTTATAGCGGTCCCAGGTTTCTTTCAAAACACCATAAGCTCCAGCCGTTCGGTTGGCACAGGCTCGCACTGCCGAAACATCCGCATAGAGATGCTGATGATTTCCACCATGCGTGCGACGCGGATATTGTTGTAGTCGCTCGTCCAGAAAGCGCTCGCTCGTCACGTAATGATTGATTCCGATGATGTCGGGAGGGCATGGCTCATCCAAAAACGGTTTCAATTCATCTTCCTGCACCCCGATCCAGTGCAGGTAACTCCACATCGGATGATTTGTATCAACCCGTCCGCAAAGCAAATCGAGACTGAGCCAGCGTCGTTCGTTTTCGAACTCCGCCTGGTAGGCCAGTAACCGGGTGCTGTAGACCTTTCCCATGTCCTCCGTTTGCACCAGTTTTGCCTGCGGATTGACTTTGCGGATCTCTCGCATCGCGGCTTTGGTCGCTGCGGTTTCGATAAATAATGCCCGGGCAAAGCTGATCGGTTCTTTATAGTGAGGGTACCAATGACCATACAAACAACTGAAACGCGCCGTGGTTAATGGCTCGTTCACAGGCGTGTAGGATTCGATCCAGGGGTAGCGCTGGGCAACATTACGGGCATGGGTTGCCAAACCCTCTGCAAATTTGGGGTCCAACAAGCTTGTATTCCGCGGTCCGCTTCCATGATGAACCAGCCCTACGATAGGATTGATCTGATGGCTTCTGATCGCATGGAGACGTTCATCCGCCCAGGACCAATTCACCGGATCACCCGTGTGATGTTCCCAGAGTATCGGATAGCGAAGGGCTTTTATCCCTGTCTCAGCCAATCGCCTGATGTCTTCGAGCCGATAATAATGGCCGCTGACTTGTAGTTGATCGTAATAGTCATCTCCGGTCCGACTCACGGTGGCTTCGATGCCTCCCCACAGTTCTAGCAGTCTTTTATCCTTCTGCTCCGGTCCATCCGTCTCTCGTAAAGTGTTTGTATTGGTCATACATGTGCCGACGGCACGGGTAAAAAGTAATCAACAGAAGCGCAACCGGCTATTCATGCGATTCCTGTGGATCTTTATGGGCGAAAGTCTGAGGGCCCGAAAGGGTGGTTCCGGTAAGTTGCCTGGGGACGCGGAAAGTTTTTGGAGAAGATAGG
Source organism: Limisphaerales bacterium (assembly GCA_046597605.1). Lineage (GTDB taxonomy): Bacteria > Verrucomicrobiota > Verrucomicrobiia > Limisphaerales > JACDHS01 > JACDHS01. The sequence goes on from JBKJKE010000137.1 coordinate 2,877, forward strand.
AAGGGCTTGTTTCCCAGATTTGCCGGAAACGTTCCGTAACGTACTGAAAGGAACGATGTGACCATCGTCCCTTTTACAACAACTCCTGCCAACTTACGCATCTCCCATCATCAGTCCCTCAATCGTATGCCCCTGCTTGATCGGTTCCAATGCGTCGACCAATCGGTAGGTCATATGTTGTTTCACCTCTTCTGGCAGGTCCGCATGGAACTTGCGAGTGATCTGCAGGTCGTGCCGTTCCGCATTGCGAGCGTCCGGGGCGTCCACTCCCAGAACGAGTACAGGACGCGATTTGTTGGACTGGTTAGCCGTTCCGCGATGAATCGTGAGGGCGGATCGCACAGAAATGTCTCCCATCTTCGGCATTTTACGTTGAGCCAACTTTTCGTAGCGTGGATAAAATGATTTCGGCGGAAACATCCCATGCTCAAATTCGGGCGCGTAATCCCATTGGGTGCCGGGAGCAATTTCGAATGGTCCCATGTCCTCAAACACGTCGACCAAAGTCAGGTTGAAGGCCAGCGAGTTTAAACGACGACCCGCCAACGTTTCCTCCGGGGCAGGGAAATCGCGGTGCCAGGGTTGAGCCAGGGAGCCAGGATTGGGAACATCGAATCCGATTTCGACTACTTTATATTCCGGTCCCAGGACAGCTTCCGAGACCGCCACGACCCAGGGATGAGTCACTAGATCTGTAAAGCCGCTGATGTCCTCCGGGTGGATCTCGACGTAGTGCCGATTCCGCCCCCTTCCAACTGCGCCTCCCGGACGTTTTAAAGCTTCTTTATAGAGTTCGCTGACTTCTTCGCCGAGCAAGCCTATCCAATCACGGGAAAAGCCGCCTTTCAGACCAATAATGCCGTCGCCATAAAGACCGCCCATGATAGGCGCGATCTCAAATTGGGATGTCTCGTTCGGCACCGGCAGATGCCGGTTCTTCAATGGAGGTGTGTTTTCGCTTCGTGGAATCATAACAATTGGATGCGACAAAGTCGCCCTCGATTGTCTGATTCGCAACCTGATTGGAGGCAGTTTTTACCGCGGGACAGTTCTGGGCAGGTTCTTCCACAGGCATGCGAATTTGGCGCAACAGTATCGGTTCCCGGCTGTTCTCGGTGGAATAGAAGAGAGGCTCTCGCCCTCATCTGGCCTTCTCCCCACTGCCGTTTAGCGCGATAGCGTCAGGAAGGTAGCGGCTTCGCCGCGAAGAGGGCGACGAAGCGGGGACGATCTTACAACTTTACACGCTTCATGGTGGTTGGATGCTCAGGAATTTCTTTTCCGTCAATGATCGCCTTGCAGCTTGAGGTGAAGGTGTCAGCGTCATCAAACGAAATGGTAAGTGCGTTCATGTGCGACTCTTTTTTTGGGTTGATGCCGCAATTCTTGTCGAAATCGAACTTGAGGGTCTTGTCCGTCGATGATTTGAGGAGCATGCCAGGTCGGTTTCCCATCATGCAATAATGCGTCAGCGCCAGTTTCCCATCTTTTTCATAGTACATAGTGGTCATCTCGTTCGGAGTGTCCATGAAACAGCGTTCTTCGAGGACGCTACCCCCGGCGATCAGTCGATACTGGACGGTAATATCCACGGGGCCTTGTCCCATATCGGTTTTACCTTTCCAGGTGCCGACCAATGTCTTCATCCGTTCAAATTCCGGTGAACCAGCCTTGGTTTTGGGTCCTTCTTCCGCTTGTAAGCAGAGAGACATGGCCAGTGTGATTGTTGCGCAGAGTGCGATGATCTTTGTTTTCATTATTTTTCCTTTGTATCGATTTATTCGAGTTTCATCAATACAACGAATGGAGAGCAGCGTTGAGGACAGTCGACGATAACATTTTCCGGATAGATCCCGACGAAAGTCAATTTAGACACGGAAAAGTGCCCCGGTTGCGCAACCGGAAGGTAAATCAGACTGAAAAAGGTCTCGGTTTCCGGAACTCGGGACCTCGACCGAGCCTGGCCCTAAACTATGCAATCTGAACCGTCTTCAACTTCAACGCCACGAATTGAAGTATGTTGTGACTCAGTTAATGGAAGCTTCAACGGAAGAAATTATACTTAGCGATACAACGCAGCGCGCTTACACCATCTTTCCAGCCGATCTTTTTGCCTTCCGCGTAAGTGCGCCCGTAGTAGGAGATCGCTACTTCATAGATTCGGATGCCATCCATTTGACTGACCTTTGCCACGATTTCGGGCTCAAACCCGAAACGATTCTCTTCGATATGAATCTTCTGGATGATCTCCCGACGGAACACTTTGTAGCCCGTTTCCATGTCGGTGAGATTCAGGTCAGTCGCCATGTTCGACAAGGTGGTAAGCACCTTATTGCCGAGAGAGTGCCAGTAGTAGAGCACACGGTGTGCGCCTGAACCAAGGAAGCGCGATCCGAACACCACGTCTGCTTTATCCGCGAGAATCGGGCGGACAAGGATAGGATACTCCGCGGGATCATACTCCAGATCAGCGTCCTGCACTAAAACGATAGGCCCGGTGACTTTAGTGAAGCCGGTCCGCAGGGCGGCCCCTTTGCCCTGATTTACATCATGGCGGAAGAGCTTGATGCGAGGATGCCTGGCGGCAACTGGTTGCAGGGCTTCCCAGGTTTTATCGCTGGATGCATCATCGACCACGACGACTTCCTGGACTACGTGCTGGGCAAGAACGGTCTCCAGCACGTCAGCAATGGTCGCCGCCTCATTGTAGACGGGGACAACGACGCTGAGGCACACGGGCAGTTCTTTATGCGAAGCTTCTAGGGATGCGACAGTGTTCATCAAAGGGGGCGATATTCGGTGGAAATACTGGAAATGGTCAATGCTGCATTATTCTCCCTGTTTTTCGGAGCGTTCAAAGTGCGTGAAATGCCGAAAGTTCTGACCATCTCGGGAAAATGCGATTCCAAGGGCCATCAAGTCTCTGGTGAAAGGTCCTTATCTCCGGCTTTAACCCCGAAATAACCAGACAAAAAGTATTTAACCGGCCCCAACACAAACCGACGGATACTCCTTGGCTTCCGAGCCATTTTGGCAGGGGAACAAGCGCCAGATTTTTCGTCATTTCCGAACCCCGGGAAGGGGAGCTCAAATATATTTTTACGCTCATTTCCCGCGGGGCGAAGGTCGTAAAAACGTTTTTGTCGTCTTCGCCCGCGGGGAAAACATCGTAAATATATTTTTACGGTCTTCGCCCCTGGGGCGGA
>JBKJKE010000080.1:0-35534 GCA_046597605.1 Limisphaerales bacterium
ATTCGTAGCGGCTTTGGCATCGCCCCATTGAAAATGATCCCTCAATGCATGTCCCGCAAAATCGCTTCTCACCCTTATCCTTATTCATTCCTCTCAATAGCTTGATGCAGCCCTGGCTCGGAGGCGCACTTGAAAAAAACGAAGCATTCTTCGAATCGTTTTCCATCCCTTCCAACAAATAAAAGACTTCACGAACAGGTCGATCAAAACTGGTCATGTACCAGCCAAAACTGCCGGAGCGCTAACGCGAACTCAGAAAGTTGAAAGGATTTATTTCTCCTGCCCAATCCACTTCAACACCTCCAAACCGTTTCGCGTCAGAAGTTTCAACCCTCTTAAAACCGAGCAAATGGATAAACATCGCCCCCCGACTTGATTTATGGCTTCCTGCGTGCCACTGCCTTTCGCAGCAAACCTCTCGGGCCAGTAGCTAATGGCGCGTCAGCATCCACAAGCTCCGCAAGCTTGGCCAAAGGATCATCCTGCAATCTCAGAAATTTCATACCGACGAAGAGATCACGGCCTTTTGCCTCCCACTCCACATTCTTCTCGATTTGCCTTTGCACATACTCTAGCAGAGGTTCCTCTACAGCAGCTGGCTGCGTTGAATTGATAAAGCAAATGTTCCCGTCAGGGGACTTGCTGATGATCCCGACGTGGCCACAAAATTCACTTCCATCTTCTTTTCTGCGAATGACATTGACGCAATCAGCTTCGCGCAATTGAGAGATTACGTCCTTAATTGCTGCGGATGGAATATACTCGGTCGTGTACTTCTGGAACGAAATGTCTACTTGCATCCCGTAATTTCTTCGGAAGAACTCTTGGCGATCGATTTCCTCGGTCACCGTCACCAGTTTTCCACCAACCTCTTTCGTTACGTCCCGAACCAGCCATGAGTTATTATGATTCCAGTCCGCCAGGATGTAGTGATTTCGAGTTAGAAGAGATATCTCCCCGTCCTTATAACGAATTCTTTGAAGCAAAGAGAAGAAGGTTTCCCAATCGCTTGCCAATGCCATGGCATAAACGTGTTCAACGAAAACAACACAATCTCCGCTATTAAAAGCAAAGAGAGGGTCTGCATCATGAGTCTGAAATGGAAACTCTCCGAGCAACCCAATCTTATAAGGTTGCTTCAGATTATTCCGCGCAATTGTTGTGACACGCTGGGAAAGGTCCGGAACCTCGCGCTGAAGCTGTGCCACAAATTTCCCTACCTCGCCAGGATTGAGATCAAACACTGCCTTTTTGCTTTGGACCGATGAGACTGAATCCTCCTGATTTGGGTTTGAACATCCGACGAAGCATATTGAAACCCCGAGAAGTAGTAGCATTGAACATGGCATGCACCTACAAACCATATGAATCAGACAAGACCTGGAAAGGGTCTTGGTATTGACAAAGAACGCAGCAACCATTGTCTTCAATCGGAGACCCTTCATGACTGGATATTAAAGCGGCAAAACAACAAACACGACGAACCAGCATTCACGTTGATTGAACTACTCGTAATGATCAGCATTATTGCGATTCTACTGGCATTCTCCTGCCATCTCCGAGCAAAGGAAAGAAAAAAGCTAGCCGTCGCTGGCAAAAAGCGATGACCCCTCTTCCATCTGCCCAAGACGCCCGCGTCAAACTCAAGAAACTTTACCCCTCATTTGAGGCCTGACAGAACTAGTCAAACACACGAAACACGATGTGCGACGACTATTCTGGAACCAATTTGCTTACGGCTAAACCAATCCTACGCGATCTCACAAATTTTTGCATACTGAACGAAAGCAAACATGGTCATAGCGGAGCAGTATGCTTTTTGGCTGGAAAATGAATACGAATTACGTGCAACCGCTGGGAGCAAGTAATTAAAAACTGAGAACTACGAACTACGGTATATCCCGCGTTCACCACTAAAACGAGTTTGAACTCGCAGTTAAGGTCCCCGCATTTTCAAAGCCGTGGACGATCGGTTGACAGTGAGCAGTCGAAGGACGAAAACCGACCTGGCCCGTGAGCGCCAAGGCATCTCATTCCTTCGGAGTGCCTGCCTGTTAGCTTATCTCAGTTCGTGAAGACGCAGGGGTTGCGGCGCTGGTAGCCATCCGCCTTTGTCGAAGATCTCCACCATCCCGGTTTGCCCAATTCGCGCCGGGATCGCGACCGAACGCAAAACCGCAACATGCATGCTACGGAAGGTTTCGGGATTGGCTAAGCCCCGTCGCCATGCAACAGCCATTGGCGTATGGTCGACTCCAGCAGAAACAAGCACGCTCTCACGCAAATATCGGATTAATATGGCAGCCGCAGCACTGGGAGAATTCTCCTTCCTTATCTTCGGATAAAAATATTCCCAAAAAATCTCTCGCCAGTCTGTTTCAACGGGAACCGTATCGTCGATGACGGGAGATCTCACATAATCATGATACTCCTGTTCGCTTACTTTCCAGTTCACGAGGTTGAACGCGGTGTAATTTACCAATTCGGCATACGCGAGGAGATGTCCAAGAGGGCGGGTCCGCCAGGATGAGTCCATGGCGAGAATGTCGAAGTCTTTTCGCCAATCTTTGCCCACCAGAACGCGACGCGCTATGGAGAGTGTCGCTTGATTGGTTGAGAAAGTTGGAAGAAAGGTGTGCAGGAACGTCATTACGACAGCAGACGCGAGGCAAAGCACACAGATGCCCGAAAGCAGGGGCCTGTCCGTGGACAAGTAATTCTTCCGTTGCAAAAAGAAGGCGCCCGCAGCAAGGAAGGAAATGCCGATGATAAGCACGATCGGTCCCAAAGAACGCGTCGGGCTTCCAAAATCGCCGGCAATCGTAGAAGCACGAGAACCAAATTCTCGCATGACCCGTTCCGCTACCAAACGCAACGCCAGAAATCTATCTTCTAAAAAGTCTTCTGCGGGACTTGCGATTGCATATGCTTTAAGCGATGCACCTTGATTCCTCGCCCGATTGATCGCTGCGGCTTCGTCTAGAGTAAACTTTCCTTTGTCGTTCAAAGTTACCACCGAATAATCCAAGGTGGTTGCTCTTTGTTCCGAAAGCGCCTGAATGGCTGTAACACTAGCCTGGATATTGCCTCCTAGCTGAATGAATGAATGGGGCGACGGCCTTGGATGTGCCGCTAAATATGGAAGCACTTGCTCTCCCGCACTTCCCATTCCCACCCAGAGGACATTATTGGTGCTCAAGGCATCTTCTTTAGCGAGACCCTTGTGAAGGGCAGAAAACCGACGCGTGAAATTCTCCTTGTCGTATTCAAAGCACACCACCGCAAAACCCAGCCCGATCAAATTAGAAATGTCCCTGAGCCTATATTCTGCCTCCTGCTCCGAACCGATCAAAATGGCGACGGGACATTCAGATTGCCCCTTCTTCATCGTGATATAGGCGACCATATCTGTGTTCTCCCCCCCGAGAACGATAGTCGTTGTTGGGTTGGACCACGCTGCCACCAGGCTCGATAGCCCGACCAGCCCGACAATTGCAAAAGCGGCTAGAACGCTACGACGAATCTTCATGCAAGAAGGTGGCTATCTCTCATATGAGCAGGGCGGTAAGAGGACACAACGCATTCTATTACCTTACTTTGACTCAGGCCCACGAGCATCCAAAAAATCGGCCATGTTGCAGAGGTGAGCAGACCACCATTGAACCAAAAGCCTACTAGGGCGGTCAGCACTCCTGCCCGACACGCAAGCTTAATACCGGCATCCTCCTCCCCGTCCTGGCACCGCAATGCTTCAAACACTATAAACAGCAGTAAAAACAATCCTAGTAAGCCAATACTCATGGTAAGCTTCAGATAGGAATTGGTGCTGATGGACAGACCGACTTGCACTTGTGGATTCGTAAACATGTCGAACCTTCGCAAAGATTGATTCCAGCCTGTTCCGAGAATCGGGTCCTTTGCGATGACTCGTAGCGCCTGTTTGTAAGCAAGCAGCCTGTTCTGAACAGAGAAGTCATATTTGTTTAACGCTGACCCAACTCGACGGAATGGACCACTCTCCGCAACCCGGGAGAGCCACATCGTCGTTACCAGTAAGCTCAGCACTAAGAGGGTAGAGACAACAAAGGCTTGCACCCCATTTCGGCTCACCGCCAGATCCGGGCGAACTAGAGACCACCCGACGTAAGAGATTCCAACCAACATGCTAATCCAGGCGCCCCGACTGAGGCTCCGCGCCAACCCATATAGAAGTAAGCAACCCAACAGGAACACGCAGAGTGAAAGCACTATTTTCCAGCGTTTGCTGCTGATTAGCTGTTGCACGGGGTTCCATAATCCAATCAACACAGCTGCTCCAATAGCCATGAGAAGCCCAAAAACATTTGGATTTCCCCATATGCCATCCCATCGCTCAGTCGAACGATAAACTAAACTTTCCGAAGATGAGTTACTGGGAACAAAGATACATGCGCCAATCAAAATAGGAATCAACGCAGTCAAAACAAGTCTTAGGATCGATGAGGAAGAATTATTGACCACCCAGAAAACAACGCACGAGAGGGTTAAACCCGCCATGAGAGTCACCGCATTCGTAGATCTAACCGCGTCATGATAATTGCTGACATAGAGAACAGCTACCAGCCCGAAAAAAAGTAGCCATGCTTTAGGACGTTTGCCCATTAAGAAGAAAAGCATAGATATTCCTACGAATAGGGCGAGAGCAACCAACCATTGCGTTTCAGGAGAAGTCAGGAACAAATAAAACGCAATTACGCCTGGTTCGTGACTAGCCCAATTCGATAATAGTCCTGCCAAAAGAACCCAACAGACAAGTAGACAGCATATCAACTTAGCCGAAGATGCAATACGTTCACGCGATTCGTTCATTTAATGAATAGATCGAGCGTTGCTCACGCCTGACCGAACCCGCCACAGACGCGCGAGTGCGATCCAACTCCCAAGAAAAAGAAACATCGCCACAAACCCAAGAACCCAATCAACCAACTGAGGCGAAAGGTGGAGCAACTCTGTAAAGCTGCCGAGGCATGGGCAAGGTTTTTCGAAGCCGAGCCAAGCAATCGCAATGCGGTAAATTATAAACCCCGTCGCCAGCCAGGCGATTAAACAATTGGCAATTAGAACATTACTGCTAAAGAAAAGAAATCCCGCCGCCAACAACTCTAAAGAACCGATTGCCAAGAATAGGTGCTTAAAAGGAATCAAAAAAACAGGATCTTTAAGTAGAAAAATCTGGGATGGGCCAAAGGCACTCACAATTTTAGCCGCACCAGTTACCCAAAGAAGAATGGCACTTAGAAGCAGGAAGGGTGAACGCTTTTTCATGTATCAAGTCTTTATAAAAAGGAATCCGCTTGTGAGCGGATTCCTCGAAGCTTATCGCGTTTCGTAAAGATTACTGGCTACATGGGTCTCCATTAGGGGTCGCATTTTGCTCTGTCGACGTATAAGTCGCAGGGCCACCGGCCCCAGGCGTGTTTACGTGAATACTACAACCGTGGGAGGCATGCCCACAACTGACTGAGCAGGCAACATTTGTTTGGTTGTAGCCAGTCGAACCCGGCGCCGCCTGCCAATGCACCCAGGGTTTCGTGGGAGTGCTAGTAGGAACGAACGAGCAGTTAACATAGTGCCCGACGAGGCCCCACTGACACCAAGCCTCTCCGCTAACTTCTGCGCCACCTGCCCCCACCGTACTGCAGTTGGTGCTGCCACCAACCGCGCACAGCACACCATAGGCAGTTGTCAGAGCCATTACTGTGCATCCAACCAACAACCCGATTTTAGCCTTCATTGATTTCATGTTTTCTATTTTGTTTACGTTTTATTTGACCGATAATTCCCAACACCACGATTGTGGTGGCCAGGAAAGCACCAATGATGATCCATCTGTTGGATCTTCCCGCCGATGACGAAGGCAAGCGAGCTTGCAAGCGTCCAAGAGCTTCACTTTCTGAAATATTCATAGGTATGAGTTTTACGCCAACCACTTGATGATTTTGACCATTCGTATATACGATCCTTGTTAGATCACTCCGCTTGATTGAATCGAGCCGCGGAAAGAACTCTTCCCTGGCTAATGGCTTTTGGGATAACCTCACTTTAACAATCCGGTAGGTGGCCAAGTTTTTGGTTTCCCCTTGATATGTTCCGTTCAGCTTGATTACAGATGGAATTGGCAGAGGCACAACGTCGGGATTGTACTCGTAAGTGTTATCAATAGTATGAATTTGCTCCACGCCTCCCACCTTTACACCTCTTTTGACCTGCGCAGAAGATGGCACCGAATTACTAAATTGAACTGTCGCCAGAGTTTTTAGACCCCATTCATTTGGCGTTTCGATAACAGCGCCACGAGCCTTGAGCAGCCCAACCCCGGACTCGGAGATGCCGTAAGTTACAACCAGACTGAACTCCTTCATCATTCGAGTATTCTCCTCGACAGGCGCAGCATTCGTGTCTTTGGGATCAAACGTATAAGTGAACAGGAGCTTTTTGCCCCCTCTTTCATCAACATTCCAATAGTCATTTTCCCAATGACCGGCGCCAACCTCACCAGGCGCAAACTCGTCGGCATACATTTGCGAACTCACTAATTTACGCCCGAAAAAGCCATTTGTTTGATAGCGGAATTGATAGGTATTGGTGACCATCCGGTTCGGCCCGGCAACGAAAGATTTCTCCACAATCATTTCCTGTATTACCGGGAATTCACCTGCGCCGCCAAAATGCCCCTGGAACGATGTCGATTGTTCGGATTGCCCGAACAAAGTTGTGGCGAGAAAGGCAAGACACACGAAGGGAAACAATAATAATTTTAAGTACATAGTTTAGGTGGCTAAGCAGTTTTTATTCACCAAGCCGCACGGCATGTCGTGCTCGGGCGAATCACATAATAGAAACAGAATCAATAGGCGAAACTATTAATTAATAGTCACAACTGCTGTCAAGTAGCAATATTTTGCCTGACACGCCACATGTTAAGACACTGCATTATTTAGCTTTTAAAGCTTACACACTACAGAGCGCCATGCCGCAATCGACCGCTGGACCGACTGGAGGAATCGAAGCGGAGAGAAGCACAATGGCTCGCAACTCACTCCGAAACGCGCCCCGCGTTTGGCACATGGAGGAGTGGCTGGCATCGGATAAACTGCAAACAGTCGACCCTTTCCGATGAATTCCGAAAGACGAGAACAAGTTTCCTGGATGCTCTAACAAATACCTACTGATTCAGCAGATTGTTATGCGCGCCTTGTCGTGAGGTTTGATGCAGACGCCAACAGATTTTGGCCCATGAGTCAGCACGGTAGAAGAAATGCCCTTCCTTGCAGTATGTATACCAGGCCATCTCAACGAGATCCGAATGGCCGAATAACAACTTCAGGTCTGATTGAGCCTCCTTCGTGGACACGAACGGGTCTAATTCTCCTTGAAACCCTAGAACTTTGAACGGAGTATGCACATCGGCCTGAACGTCTTTAGTCCCCCCAGCCCAGGAAATAAGGACGAGCCCCCCGATCTGAATCCCCCTTGCAGCAGCCATCGCAATCAGAGTGGATCCTCGGCTATTACCCATCAAATACACCTGACTTGGGGGGAAACCTAAAGTGTTCACGGCATGGTCTCTCGCGGCGATGACATCCATGACCCGATCTTCCTCGTCGCCCGCTTCTTCAAAGCTGCGCCCGAATCCTGAAGACCCTCGATAATTGACGGCTATGAAGTCGAAGCCGCGTTTGGCCAGCACGGGTATATGAGATTCCCATGTTGGAAAAGTTTGCGTGTGCAAACCGCCATGCACTTCGATCACCACGGCGGATGGCTTGTCGGTCACACCATTTTTCCAATGATAAGCCGGAATCAGTGTTTTATCTGCGGCTTTGATTCGAATCGATTGAGGGATCGAGCATCGGCTCTCAATGGATTGAGGTGGTGCATACAAGAGGCCTGTGTCGCCATCAACCATTGAAATCGCTATCAAAGAAGGAGGATGAGTGAGGGATGCATAGCGAGCATACAGCTTATTACTGTCGGGCGCAAAGTGAGATGCTGATAAAACCCCATTGGTCGGCCCTATGACTTTGCTTTGCGAACTACCTTGATCCTGACGAACGATTCGAACCAGGCCATCACTGAGCACGTGATAAATAAACGACTTACCATCCGGTAACCAAATCGGATCTTGTATGTCCGCTTCAGTTGAGCTTCGGATGGACACCTTTCCCGTGTCCGTATCCAACTCGAAAGCCTGGAAATATTCGTTGGCATCTCGGCGGGCAGCGGCTAAAAGAAATTGCCCATCCGGAGACCATGAAAGACTCTTCACGCTGGCGTTACCACCTAGATGTATTTCTTTCGCAAGGGATCCATCAGTTTTGACAATGCGCACCAACCCCGGCTTCGAAGTGGAACATACCGCCAGGCGTGATCCGTCCGGCGCCCACACATAGTTGCACGTTCCGGAGAGTGACTGTTCAATCGTGACAGTAGATCCGTCTTCCGAAATCAGTAACAGATCCCCTTTTCTCCAATCTCCATGAAAATAGGCCAACTTTCTTCCTGCGGGATCCCAACGTAAGGGGGGAAGGGCAGTCTTGCTGACAGGGACGTTCACCTTCTGCTTCATCTGTTTTTTAAGATCCCAGAAATAAAGTGGCCTCTCCATACCCTCAATTTCTTGAAAAGCAATAGCCTTGCTATCCGGACGCCATGTCAACGACCGTTGGCTGTTTTGCGAGAAATTTGAAAATACCAGGCGAGACGAATCAGTCTCCTGAACAAAGATTTGAAATCCTCCAGTTTCTATCTGGGCCTTTGTCAAAACATATTCACCGTTCGGTGAAACGCTTACAGCAATGGGCTGAGAAGCGGAAAACTCTTTCAGGATCTCCTGATATTCAGGATCTGCTGGCGCTTCGTCGCAAGACTCGAAGAAAATGAAAAAATAGCCCAACACCACACAAGAAATTGCACTTACGAGAACGAGGGCGATTCTACTCCGTCTTAAAAAGTTCCACATGAAATTTCCGTTAAATTGGTTCGACAGGCCATTCAGGGGAGTCCTATTTTCACCCTTCAAGTCTGATCTATTGTACTACTAAATAAGGCAGTAGAGCTTAGGTCCTAAGAGATGCCAAGCGCAATTGCAGCTCAACAGCTTAACGACACTACCTGCATTAAGACAAAGATGTGTTTCTCCTCGATGCTCCATTAGCGCGCTGAAGATCTCTCTTGCTGAACTACAAGCGTGTTAGAACTACATTTTCCAGCGAGGTGCCAAACTTAAGAAGTGGCAATCCGAGAACAAGAATGCCTCAAAACAGGGGAGCGAGCGCGATCGGAGAGACGAAGATCCCCGGTAATCCGGAAATGAGCGCGTTCGATGCCCGGAGATTACCGGTCGCAGACCACCATTTCAGTGACGCGGTGTGACTTTGTGGAAGAACATGAGAGTTATGGGACCCAATGAACCGTTCTGGCAGCCAAGGCCAATTTCGCCCCCTCATCACTCTGTAAGCTCGAAAACAGGACTGCTAGGGTTTCCAGTAGATTTTTGTTGGCGTGTTAACTAAGTTCTGTCCATGCCAGAAAAGACACTGCAACAAATCCCGAGGATGTGGCGGGAGCAGTACGAGAAAGGTGTCGCCGCTTTCCAACGCGACAACCTTGATTACGCGATTTCTATTCTTTCCCAGGTTTTGCAAAAAGAACCCGCTTTCTACGAATGTCGCCAGGCGCTCCGGGCCACGCAGTTCAAGAAGGCCGGCGAAAAAGGTGGATTCTTCAAAAAGATGCTCGGCTCCGCCAGCAACACTCCGGCGATTGCCAAAGGCCAATTGGCTCTGCGTAATAATGCGCTCGAGGCTTTGAATATCGCAGAGCAGATTTTGGAGAACGACCCGCACAGCACCAGCGCTCACAAACTCCTGGCCGATGCCGCGATGGCTGCGGACTTCCCGAAGACCGCTATTCTTTCCCTGGAAATTTTAGTTAAAAATTCACGGGACAAGGATGTGCTCCGTGAGTTGGCGGATGCCTATTCCATGATTGGTCAGATCGACAAGGCGGAGCAGCTTTTTCAGGAACTGCTCCGGAGCAATCCGGCGGATCCAGAGCTAAACCAGGCGCATAAAAATCTTTCCGCAAAAAAGGTTCTGAAGGACGGCGGATACGAAGCGCTGGCGGATGGGCAAGGTAGTTACCGGGATATTCTCCGCAACAAAGAGGAAGCCGTTTCATTGGAGCAGGAGACTCGGGTGGTGAAATCCGAGGACGTGATCAACAACCTGATCCGGGAAAACGAAGCACGTCTTCAGGCTGACCCCACGAATCTTAAACTCCTGCGCACCATTGCCGAACTTTACAGCCAGACAGTGCATTTCGATCACGCGATCGCTTACTACAATCATATCCTGCAAGTGTCCGGAACGCCGGATCCATCCATCGACAAGGCCATTTCCGACGTAAACACCAAGAAGTTCAATCATCTCATTTCGCAGTTGGATACGTCAGCGCCCGATTACAACGAACAGGTCGCCGCCCTTCAGGCTCAACGCGATGCCAGTGTTTTGGAAGAGTTCAAAAAGCGCGTGGATCGGTATCCGACGGATCTCCAGCTACGATTCGAATTAGGACAACTCTATTTCAAATCAGGGAAGATTGCGGAAGCCATTCAGGAATTACAGAAGTCGCAAAGCAACCCGAACAAACGAATTGCCTCGATGCACTTGCTCGGAATGTGCTTCGGCAAACGAGGCATGAATGATCTCGCAGCACGGACTTTGCAAAATGCGCTCAAGGAAAAGATCGGGTTCGATGATGAGAAAAAAGAGCTGATCTACGAACTCGGTTGCATCCTCGAAAAGATGGGCAAAGCCGACGAGGCGATCGAGCAGTTCAAGCAGATCTACGAAATCGATATAGGATATAAAGACGTCGCGGCCAAGGTGGATGCGTATTACGCCGGGAAGTAATGGAAGGCCGCGATTGCGAAAAAAGCCTTTCTGAAGTCGCGCGATTGTAGCTCATAATGCTCCACCCCATGGAGGGGTCGGGTTACCGGTCTATCCTATTTCCCTTAGAAGCTTGCTGGATGAAATGTGTCCGACCTGGGAACGTGATCCAATTAGTGAAATGCGCATCGATCCAGCGGATCCTGGTGTGTTGGGTCTGCTTCACATTAAAGGCAGTGTGTCCCTTGCAGCTTGAAGCTGCCCCAATCCCTATCCCTAACGCATCCTTTGAATCGCCGCCTACCGTATTCGTCGAAACGCGAATTGATGCGTGGCAAGAGACGGCGAAGCCAGCTTCGTATGATGAGAACGATGGATATACGTGGGACCAACTCACGGGGGTGTTCCTGAACACTCCATCTCCCAGTGCCGACCATATTGATAACTGTCATGGAAACCAGGCAATGTACCTTTTTGCGGTGCCGGAAGTGGGTATCTTCCAGGATTACGACTCCGTTGATTGGTTGGATATGGCGCCCACCCATGAATTCAACGCCATCTTTGAAGCCGGCAAATCGTATAATCTAACCGTGGGAGTGATTGGTGGTGGTGGTGGAATGTTAAACGGAGCGAGCCTGGAACTAAGCTTCTATTACCGTGATGCATCGAGCAATAAAGTGACCGTGGCGGCAACGAACATTGTTCATAGCACCACCCTGTTCAGCAACACGACCCACTTTGTTGATTGCAGCCTGGATTTATTGCCCGTCCGTCCGACCGATCCATGGGCAGGAAAGTATATTGGGGTAAAGATTCTTTCCACAGTACCTGCCGCGCAGGCGGGAGGTTATTGGGATGTCGACAATGTCCGACTGACTTCGATTCGCGAGGCAACCTTGACGAATCCTGTCCTGACAAATAATCAGTTCAGATTCACACTTGAAAGCGAACCGGGCCTTCGGTTTGAAATTTTAGCAAACACCAATTTTACTACGACCAACTGGATCAGCCGCGGTATTGTCACCAATTCGAGTGGCAGCCTATATGTCACAAACACATTGGCAGAGTCCTTGAATCAAAGTTTTTACCGCCCACGTCGTCTGCCGTAGAGAGATTCGAAATGCAGGAACACCCCCGCAACTCGTGGCCGCTCGCTCTCCGAAGCCGGGGCTTTACACTAATCGAGTTGCTGGTGGTGGTCGCAATCATCGCCATCCTTGCTTCGCTTCTTCTTCCAGCTTTGTCCTCGGCAAAGGATCGCGCCCATAAAGCCGCCTGCATATCCAACCTTCGGCAAGTAGGGCTCGCGATCCAAACGTATGCGACTGACCACGAAGGAAAGATTCCATACGGTCCCAAAGCACCTCCCTTTACCAGCCCCGCAGAATTTTACCCATCAACCGGCGCACCGACGAGCCTGCTTTCTCTTCGGAGTGGCGCGCCTGTAGCATTGGGCCTCGCTTTGAAGAATCATTTAGCTTCGCAGCCGAAGGTTTTATTTTGCCCCGGGAGTGACCAGCCGGTAGATGCCAATGCTGAGTTGGCCAAGGTCGGCAGGAGCCAGGCACAAGGGAGCTATTATTATCGACATGGGGGCAACACGGAACTTTTCGACAACCCGAACAACAGCAGCGGCCCTAAGAACATTCAACTGGATAACTTTGGAACGAACCGGAATGGCTTCAAAATTCAAGCGCTGGCGATCGATACTCTCTTTTTGTGTGGCGTAGATTTAGCGGCGTTCAATGTAAAAACCCGCACTCATCATAAACAGAAATCTGCCACCATCCTGTTTGCAGATGGCCACGTGGTTTCACGAAAAAATGCGAGCGCTCAATTCACAGTGGATGTGCGCAACTACAGTGAGGTCAGGCAATCTTTCGACAAGATTTTAAAAGTGTTTGAACAGGCAGACACTCAACCATAGATAAGCAGCAGATGCATTAACAGCGTCTCGCCAGGAGAGCCATCGGCTTCAAACACCTGTTCCATTAGCTAGGGGTCGATTCGAAACGAATCGATAGTGCGGCAACCTTGCTATGGGGTCACTTCAGAGTGACTCGATAGCGAATCCACCTGGAAGGGTCGGTTCAGAGTGCCAAGATCTTTGAAACTACGGCGATAGTTTCGGCGAAGTTTGCTTACCGGTCAGTTCAGCGATTATTTGATTGATCGCACCAAGTCCCGGGTAGGTCGGCGCTTTCTTGGCGGCCAGACGATACATATCCAAAGATTCCTGGCGTTTCCCGGCGGCAAGCAGCTTTTCACCGAGCGCCAGCAGCAACCGCAATTCCTGTTGTGGGCTTGGCTTCAGGTTCAAAGCCTGGGCATAGGCTTCAATTGCAAGCCATGTCTTCTTTTGGACGGTATAAATGTCTCCCAGCTTCTCCATCAGAATTGGGCTGTTTGTGCCAAACTCCTTGATGTAAGCTAACGTCTCTTCCAGCGGAAATCCTTTCAGGATGTTCAGATTTGCCACGCCAAGATGGGACCACTCGACCAGTTTGCTATTCTGCGCCACCAATCGTTCATGCATCTGCTGCGGGCCGCGATCCACTGGCCGATACAATGGGTCACCGACGACGGTTGCCTGCCAGGACAACGAATTCAAAGAAGCATATGCTGCTTCACCATAGGTGAAGCCACGGAGGAAACGGTCCACGAACACTCCAACGTCCAGAGTCGCCGCCAGATAAGGTTCGTCAACATACCCGATCGTAGCCGTGGCTCCTTTCGCCAACAACGGTCCGACCCAATGCTTGTTCGGGTCGCGAATCGTAGCCGCACTATAGGAATGAATGTGATAGGCGAAGGCGCCGGGCATGAACTCTACGGTGGGAGCGGTGAACGGCCCGGAGGCATCGCCATCGTACCAACCTGCATAAAGCCCGACATTACTCAAAACGTAGGTACCCGGAAGTGTTCGGTCGCTTTGTTCCGTGAACGTCTCCCATCCCAGCTTCTGAGCGACATCCACGCCTGCCTTAAGAAAATCATCTCCCAACTTAAACTCTCCCTCTTTGATTCCGCGCAGATCGAAATAGGCTCGCCCCCATAATCCCACGGTCTCAGCCTCCAGCGCTTTGTCGACCAGACCCTTGGCAATCCTGGCACTGGGACCGTCCAGGCGAGCAACCATCAGGATTCCGTTGGTGGGATTGAAACTAGCGGACTCGGTCGAGGCGAGGAAGGAATTCTGGAGGATGCCCGTTATAGGCAATTTGTAATCCCGCATGGGCAAGAGAGCCAATTCAGAATCCACCGCTGCCCGATTAAATCGCAGCGGCTCTGGAAGTTTATCCGCCCCCTCCTCACGTAATGAAGGGTCTTCCAGGATACGCACGGGGACGCCGTAGCAGAGCACCGCATACCGTATCTTGGAATCTTTGACGCGCCACAGAATCTTGCTTGGGTTCCCATTCGTGGCAGGAACGGTTTCTGAGCGAATGGTGAACAGCTTTTTACTTTCCAGAAATTTGAAAAGGGGGCGCTGGATATCGCCGACAAAATCCGCGCGACTGATAGTCTCAGTCGTGGGCATTTCAAATCCCACCACTTGAGCGGCCGGCACATTCCTTTTCTTCGCGTAATATTCGGCCACCTCTTTGGATTCCGGCATCGCCGCGTTGTAAATGACCACCACTGTTTCCCCGGGTTCAGCTCCGAAGATGAGGGATGATGATAAAAGAATAAGGACCGGGACGAATGCCCGCATCAAAATGGAAGAAGCCTTGTTCATCAGAGTAATCGCTTTCAACTATTCAATGTTCACACGCAAACCATCGTAAGCCAACTCTACACTGGCTGGCAATTCAGCCTGAGCCAGATCGTGATCGTAATCATGGGTGAGATGAGTGAAAAACGTCCTGCCAGCCCCGATTCGACGAGCCGCAGTCAGCGCTTCGTCCAGACACATATGGGTCGGATGTGGCTCTCGTCTCAGTGCATCCAGAACAACCACCTCCACCCCACGAATGAGTTCAACCGCTTCGGCAGGCACTTCTTTGCAATCGCTCAGGTAGGCCAGGAGTTTTCTCCCATTTTGGACGAAAAGGTAACCGAGAGTGTCCATCCGCCCATGGGGAAGTGTCATCGGGCTGATAACCAGGTCGCCCAGCTCGAAGGGCCCTGTAACCAGGTTCTGTTCCGGTATGAAATATCCGCGCGGCCAGGGGCCTTCATGGAAGGCATACCTGAAGACACGCTTCAGATCGTTCATGGTCGCCTCGTTTGCGTAGATGGGAAGAGCCGTCCCGCCGCGCAAATCACAAAAGCGGCGGCAATCGTCCAATCCCATGATATGGTCGGCATGCGAATGAGTGAACAACACTGCATCGAGCCAATTCAATTTTTCGCGCAAACATTGCGTGCGAAAATCAGGGGTGGTATCGACGACGAGCTTAACGTTTCCTGAATCAACGTGTATGGAAGGACGAGTGCGATGGTTTTTGGAATTAGCCAGGAACTCAGCAGGGTATTCTTTTCCGATGATTGGAACCCCTTGCGAAGTTCCTGTGCCCAGAAAAGTTAGCGAAAGTGACATCTCGTTCTAAAAAATTTTGCGAAACGCTAACACACCAGCCAGAATCAGCGAACGAAATTTGCCATGTTAACCACGTTGCGCATCAAGAACCTCGCCCTGGTGGATGATCTCACGGTTGAGCTTCAACCAGGCTACAATGCCATCACCGGTGAAACGGGCGCAGGCAAATCAATCATCATGGGGGCGCTGAACCTCGTGCTCGGAGAGCGAGCCGATCGGACACTCATCCGAAGCGGTGCGGATAATTGCTCCGTAGAAGCACTCTTTGATATTGGCAAACTAGGTTCACCCATCAGGTCTTTCCTGGAAGAGAACGGACTGGAGCCGTGCGAGGAAAACCACCTGCTCTTAAAGCGGACGTTCTCAGCATCCGGCACGAACAAACAGTTCGTAAATGGTTCGCCCACAACTTTGACCGTACTCGGGACCATTGGAGAATGGCTTGTCGATATGCACGGCCCTCATGAGCATCAATCGTTGCTCCACCCAGCCAGGCAGCTTGCCATTCTCGATGCATTCGGCGGCCTGGAGAAAACGCGAAACCGTTTTGGGGAAATCCTCCAGAAGCGGACCAAGTTGGAAGAATCAAAGGCTGAGTTAATTATTGATGAACGGACCTATGCCCAGCAACTCGATCTGCTCCGGCATCAGGTGCGTGAAATCTCTGCCGCCAAGCTGCGCCCGGACGAAGAGGCAGAGGTTGAAAGCGAATACAAACGGGCCAGCAACGCTTCCCGTCTGTTGCAACTTGGCCAGACCGCGCAGGATCTTCTAAGTGAGAGCGAACAGTCGCTCCTGAATCAGTTCGGGACTCTCGGCAGGACTTTGCACGAATTGCATCGAATTGATCCGGCCGCAGGTTGCCTGACCTCCCTGCATGATCAATGCCTGCAAACGATTCGCGAACTTCAGGACGAACTCTCAACCTATGTGGACAAGGTCGACCTTGATCCAGGGAAACTTCAGGAATTGGAGGAACGCGTTAATGTCATGCATTCTTTACGGCGCAAGTACGGGCACACCCTTGTAGAGGTGATTGCCTTTGGGGACGAGGCGCAGAAGAAACTTCAAAGCCTCGAAGAGCGTGACACAGAACTTGCCCGGATTAATACCGAGATTGAGAAGCTCGAAACGGATCTTTGGAAAACGGGAAAAGAACTCTCGGCCGAAAGACGTAAACTGATCCCCAGACTCTGCAAAGCAGCGATCAAACACCTGGAAGACCTCGGCTTCAAACAAAGCCAGTTTGAAATCAGCCTGACTTCCCTGGAACCGTCGAAAAAAGAAAAGAGCGCGTTCCTGAATAGCGGTCTCGATACGATTGAATTCTTGTTTGCACCCAATCCCGGAGAACCGTCCCGGCCCCTCAGAGCCATCGCATCTTCCGGCGAAATGGCGCGGGTGATGTTGGCTTTGAAAACGGTGCTTGCCGCCGAGGACGAGGTTCCCGTTTTGGTTTTCGACGAAGTGGATGCCAATGTGGGTGGGGAGACGGCGTCCATTGTCGGTGAAAAGATGCTGCAAATTGCTCGCCAGCGGCAGATTCTCTGCATCAGCCATCTTCCAGCAGTTGCCGCGGCTGCCACCGCCCACTTCTGCGTAAGCAAAGAGGTAAAAAATGGCAGAACCATCTCCGACATCAAGTTATTGGATGCGGCCGAGAGGCTGACAGAGATAGCTCGAATGCTGGGTGGCCAATCCGAGGCGGCACGACAACATGCCAAAGCGCTATTAATGGAAAGCCGTAGCTCTGCTCGGAGAAAAGATTAAATTATTGCTTTTCACCTCCGAATCCGCTCAAAATCCAAACTAGACATTTGTAGTCTGCGCCCGTTTATGAATATCAAACTGATCACATCCCTTTCAGCGTTCCTTCTGAGTTCGTTTCTTGCCCATGCCGATCTTTACAAAATCGCGGGTGTCACTATTGATGACAAGAATGCAGTGCGCAAAGCGCTTGTCGTGGAAGGGCCCGCCGCGGTTCGGGATTTCGGTAACACCGCCTTTGGACGCTATAGCGAGAGCTATCTGGATTTTACAGGTGATAAAGTTAACCTCTACAAAGATTTCGATCACAGCAAATCCATCGGGCGTTTGATGGGACGCGGGCACAAGCTTAGTTTCTCCCGTCACGTCACCCTGCCATTGGCGGCTGACAGCCTGCCGGCTGCCAATATTCATCGCACCACCATCGAATTGAGCTGGGGTGATCACGGTTTGGAGAACAAGACCGGTGCAGATTTTGTTATTTTTGAAGCAGGCGGTTACGAAGCCTTTGCGGTGTCTATTCGTAAGAATGGATCCACGGAGTTTTCTGCCCCACGTTATCAATTCGCAAACACTTACGACAGGGTTCACCAATGCAATGCGGTGATGTTTGACCTCTCTGACCTGGGATTGAAAGAAGGAGAAGTCATCGCTGCTCTTCGCATTCGAAACGTTTTCAATGGAAAGGCTCGAGTCGGTTCGGACCGCGTGGATAATGCAAGCGGGGAGGGTAACATCGTATATCCGAATAGCTCGAAATATTCCACATCGCATCCGCTCCGGGTAAAGGCGGATGGCGAGGAATTCTCACCAGATCGTCTCGGTGCAGATATCGTATACGTAGCCGCTCTTCATGACATTGTTCCGATCAGCACACCGGACGTGCAGGCTCAGGCCAAGTAAGCGGACCGCTTTAAAGCTCAAACAAAAGAGGCTCCTTACGGAGCCTCTTTTTTGTTTGCAGCTATAAGTAGGAAACCGGTTTCGGAAAGAAGTTAGCTAAGTTTCAGATTCGCATCAGTGACAGCTCCTGTCGAAGCGGATGTGACCAGATGGGCGTACTTGGCCAGCACACCACGCAGATAACGGGGCGGCATTGGTTTCCAGGCCTTCGCCCGGAGTTTGAGCTCCTTAGCTGACACAGAAACCGTAAGTTCGCGTTTTTCAGCATCAATCACGAGCCTGTCACCATTTTTTACCAGGGCGAGTGGGCCACCCACGTAGGCTTCGGGTGTGATGTGTCCAACAACGAAGCCGTGGGTTCCACCGGAGAAACGTCCATCGGTGATCAGAGCCACTTCTTTGCCGAGTCCCTTGCCCATGATGGCACTTGTGGGGCCGAGCATCTCCCGCATTCCCGGGCCGCCTTTCGGCCCTTCATATCGAATCACAACCACATCTCCCTTTTTGATGCCTCCATCCAGGATGGTTTTCATCGCTAATTCTTCTGAGTTGAACACGCGCGCAATTCCTTCGAAGCGCAACCCCTCTTTCCCAGTGATCTTGGCCACTGCACCTCCGGGGGCGAGATTTCCGTAAAGCACCACAAGATGACTGTCTTTTTTAATCGGATTAGCCATTGGACGAATGATCTGTTGGCCATTTGGATACGGCTTAACGTCTTTCAAGTTCTCGGCGAGAGTCTTGCCGGTCACAGTCATGCAGTCTCCGTGCAATAAACCCGCGTCGAGCAACATCTTCATCAACGGTTGGATCCCACCGATGGCGACGAGCTCCGACATGAGGTGCTTGCCACTCGGTTTTAGATCCGCGAGCACTGGCACCCGTTTTCCAATCTTCGTAAAGTCATCGATCTCAAGCTTGACCCCGGCCGCACTCGCCATCGCCAACAAATGAAGGACGGCATTCGTAGAACCACCCAGTGCGATCACCACTGTGATGGAATTCTCGAAAGCCTTTCGAGTCATGATATCCGACGGGCGGATCCCGCGTTTGATCATCTCAAGGACGGCCGCACCGGCGCGTTGGCAATCTTCCTTCTTTGCCTTGGAGATGGCGTTTTGGGCCGAGCTGTTGGGCAAGCTCATACCGAGCGCTTCGACTGCACTGGCCATCGTGTTGGCGGTGTACATCCCCCCGCAGGATCCCGGACCGGGAATGGCGCAGCTCTCGATTTTCTGCAATTCACCATCGGTAATCTTCTGGTTTGCATGAGCACCGACCGCTTCAAAAACGGACACGATGTCGAGCTTGCGCATATCGCCCGTGATGCATCCGGGCAAAATGGTTCCACCATAGACGAACACTGATGGGCGGTTCATCCGGGCGATCGCGATCAGGCAACCCGGCATGTTTTTGTCACAACCGCCAATCGCGACGATTCCATCCATTCCCTGGCAACCCACCACAGTTTCCACTGAATCGGCGATCACTTCCCGAGAGACGAGGGAATACTTCATTCCTTCGCTGCCCATCGAAATACCATCAGAGATGGTGATGGTGTTGAAAATAATTGCTTTGCCACCAGCCTTGTTCGTCCCCGCTTCCGCTTCAAGGGCAAGCTTGTCGATGTGCGAATTGCAGGGGGTCACCATCGACCAGGTGGAAGCGATCCCGATCAATGGCTTTTTAAAATCTTCCGCTTTGAAACCGACAGCATAAAGCATGGCTCGGCTGGGGGCACGATCCGGACCATCCAGTACCGGGCTGG
Source organism: Limisphaerales bacterium (assembly GCA_046597605.1). Classification (GTDB taxonomy): domain Bacteria; phylum Verrucomicrobiota; class Verrucomicrobiia; order Limisphaerales; family JACDHS01; genus JACDHS01. The sequence continues at coordinate 19,916 of JBKJKE010000080.1, forward strand.
AAAAAGGACGAGGATTGTTGGAGTAAGGGTTACCGGCTTTCGAATTTTTCGGTTTCATGTCGAGCGGTAATTAGTTCCACGAAACCGGACTGGAAACAAGCAGGCAGTTGCAATCCGCTAGAAGGTTGTCTCGGAGAGGACACCCGCGTTGGGGTTATATTGCATCTCGTAGCGCTTTCGACCGAGGACGGAGATCAGGACGGTCAGGTGACGCGTTTCACCGATCTTAAGAAAAAATGAGGCATTGCCTGCGGTATTGCGGGCGAGACGCTTGACTTCATCGATCGATCTCTCGACACCGAAGTTCAGTTCGATTCGGTTACTTTGGATAGTCGCTCTATCCACCCCCTCAATACGGCGGAGGGTACGTTCCAATTCCGCCCGGTTGATCTCAACTCTTTCAGTCTTTGGCTGGGGAGGCGGCGAAGGCGGATAGGCCCACTTGATCCATAAGGATAGCACCACAACCAAGGGTAACGCTGTCAGGAAAACCGCCTTCCATGATCTGATCGGTGAGTCCTGAACGAATTTCAGAAATGTTAAAAAGCCCAAAAGCAGAACAGCAGCAAGCGTGTATTTCCAAAGCATAAACCCTGGCTGCGAGCGTAGCGCGATCAAGGATCAAGTCAACGCACGGAGGAATCTCCTTCCCAAAAATGGCATTCAGGCGAATGCTCCCAAGCGTGCTTGAGGATATCAACCAAACGAGAGGGGGTTCGACTTATCGTGGCAAGGCTTTCACGCTCATCGAACTTCTCGTGGTAATTGCCATTATCGCGATTCTTGCCGGTCTCCTGCTCCCCACCCTTGGAAAATCCAAAGGAAAAGCCCTCCAAACCAAGTGCATGAACAACCTGAAGCAAATGGGTCTGGCAGTGCAGATGTTTGCAGACGATAACCGGGACCAATTACCGGGGCCGATTTGGCAGGGGATTTATCATGTCTACAATGATGAATCCGAACGGATGCCATTCTATTTAGCCAGCTACTTAAGCTTGCCTGCACCTTCCTCCTCCATGGTCCACACTGCCGTGGTGGCCATGTGCCCTGCAGTTCTCCTGCAAAGTAAACCGGAGCCAGCAGGAACGCCTGCCGATTCCCTCTCCCGACCGGTGAGCTATCTTTCTACCGCTGAAATCACAAATTCCGGCTCAAATGTTTTGACTCGCCCTTTCGGCTACCCTTACTCGAGTCCCCGCTACCGTTTGCCCAATGGACCTGACGAGCCCCCGAAAAAATGGGAACAGATTCGCCAACCGGCGGACACCTGGGCCATTACAGATATTGACCAGCAAAACGCCTTTCCTGGAGGTCTGTATTATAACCTGCTTCCCGAAAACAAAGCGCACAACGGCCGACGGAATCAGCTCTTTTTCGACTGGCATGTGGCGGTGGAAAAGTAGGGCTCTGGTGGTTGTATAGGCATTCGCGAGAACTCTGCGCCGCTTGACGATTTGGCCGATTTGATGCTACAGTTCCTGCCAGAACACGCAGATGTCACTCCTTAACGAAAATGTTCTCGTTCTCAACAGATTGTGGCAGGCCGTCAATATTTGCACAGTGCGCAGAGCGTTAGCTCTGTTGTTTGAAGGTCAGGCCCAGGTAGTTTTTGGGGGCCCGGCGGGTGATTATCAGACATTCAGCTTTTCCCAATGGAGAAACTTCTCGGAACAGGAACCCCATGCCGAGAGTATCCACACCATTTCGTTTCGTATCCGCATTCCAAGGGTCATTCTATTAGGTGTGTTCGATCGGATGCCTAAGAAAGAAGTAAAATTTACCAGGCACAATATTTTTGAGCGGGATCAGAATACCTGCCAATACTGCGGCAAGGTTTTTGAGCGCAAGGATCTGAATCTTGACCATGTCATTCCACGGGAACGTGGGGGACCCACCACCTGGGAGAACATAGTTTGCTCCTGCGTCCCATGTAATACCAGGAAAGCAAATCGAACTCCTTCGCAGGCGGGCTTGCACCTCGTGCGGAAACCGAAGCGGCCAAAATGGCGGCCTTTTGTTCAAGTGAATCTCAGCTTGAACCACCATGATTCATGGAAGCAATTCCTGGATGTCGCTTATTGGAACGTGGAATTGGGAGAAGACGTTGTCTGAAGCCCGCTAAATTCTAAGCGGAAGTCATCTTCGCTGATTCAATCATTTCCCAAAACTTGGGATTTTCCTGCAAAGCCTCGTCCTCTTTGACGGACAAGCCGGACCGGAAACGAAAGTCCTTCAATGTGTTCCTGCTTAGAATACGATGAACGACAACCCCCAGATCGTGGCGTTCAAAGTAGACCCGATAATCTCCCAAACGAAAGCGATGAAGAATCTTCCCTTCCCGCTCAAGTTTCCCAAAGTGTTCCAGATTGGTATTCAGGACCTCCTGCGGCAAACCCCGGAATTCTCCAAGTATATTTAACTGCAATTCCCGTGGCATTTTAGCCAACTCTGAAGCGCTAGTCGGGTTGAAGATAATCTGAAAGTGCATCTCTTCCGATTATAGAAGCAGAGGGGGACAGGATTAAAGGCAAAAGTAGGATTTCCCCTGATACCTGAAGACTCAGACTAACATGATCGATCGATTGAAGGGGACTGGGAATGGCAACATGCATCTTGAGAACCCCTTCTCCATATAGCTGCAGGACGGGCGGATCCTTCACCAACGGACCTTGTCTACCTTCACGGTAGAAGCTGGTAACAAAGATAGAACGCATCACGCATCCTGAAAACCGGGCTTCAGGTTTGGGGCAAGCGTTCTTGAACTCGCATTTCAGAGTTAGAGTCGCGTAGCAGGCGACGGTGCTCGGTCCATTCTGACTTTGCATGGGGAAGAGACGCGAACTCCACTAAGGCCAAGAAACCTCCGTCCTCGAATCAGAATGCGGAGTAGGGAGCTCTAAAAATGGTAGCGCGTACGGGAATCGAACCCGTCTCTGAGCCTTGAGAGGGCTCCGTCCTAACCGATAGACGAACGCGCTAAAGCGTTAAAACGGTAATGGCGGAGGTGCATGAACCCATTTAACGGTGGGTTCCTGCGGTGCGACGACCGGGGAAGTTGGCGTAGGTATCACGACGGGAACCTTGCCCCCATTTTGCCTCGCCTCATCCTCGTACTGTTTGATGTCTCTCATCTGCTTTATCGGGTCGACTACGACCTGTTCGTGCTCCTGCCCGGTCGTGGTCTGATTAATACCTTGATACACGACGGACGAGGAATTAGCTGCAAGATTTCCGATTGTAGAATTCTGAGAAGAAACCGGCATTCTCCCACCGCCTTGCATACTGGAAGGATACGTGGTGGATTGCTGGTTCTGAACTCCCATTGGAGTAACGCCCTGATATGGGTTTACATTTCCAATTGCGGCCATGTTAGCTTCCCTCGCACCCGCGTTATAATTGTAAACCGGAGATTGAGATACCGGTGATACTTGTTGTGGCATTTGCGGGGCCTGCGCAACTTGGGGGAGGCCTTTCGCGCCTTGAAAACCATTCTTTTGCAACGATAATAACATCGCGGCTCCGCTGTTGTTAATGCGAACTTCTCCGGTGCTCGTAAGAATCTCAAGAACTTCAATATTATGACCGTTTCCCCCCTCTCTCAGGGTGAGATATTGATACTGATCTTTGGAAGTTTTGCTTGGGATCGCCATATAAACATAGCTTTTCCCTGCGAGCGTGGCGAAACCAGTTACCTTTATCTCGACCGGAGGCGCTACCACTGCGGCTTCCTCAATAACAGGAGGAGGGACTAGCCCAAAAGGATTGCGGCTCAAAATTGTTTGATATCGATCTGGAATCGCCGCTCCCACGCTGCTTGCGACTGCTCCAAGGACAGCAGTCATCCGTAACGCACTCACAACGCTTTTCATTAGCAATGATCATACCTGCATCAGATGAAAATCCAAGACAAGTTGTATAATTTAAGCAAGCAGATCCAAATGGGACAACAAAATCCGACCCTAATTGCAATGTGGCAGCATTATGCTTTCAGACCGAGGGTGCCTAATGCAATGTGGGGGTTCAGGAATTGGAGCAAGGGAGAAACCTTGCAAACCAGCCAAGTTGACAGGTAAACCTAAGAGGACTTCCGCGCCACCTGTGGTTACTGTGATCTTTCTTGTTCCACCACGAAACGTCGCTGTCTCTCATTTCGGTGAAGGTATTCCAAACGCGTAGCTGCACCACGTTTTCACCTGCAGCTACAAACGAGATCGCCTGCATCGTATCCGCGCCATTTGGATTCAGATAGCCTGTCCCGGCTCCGGTCCTGAAGTTCAAGGATGGGAGAAATCGATTGCGAGCCGAACGAGGAAGCGAAGAAAAAACTTTATTTTAGCATCAACCGAGCCTAATACCGTTCTATTGAAACTTACTGTTCCTGCCCCGACCGTCTGTCTTGCAAGCCAGCAGGGTTAGCGCAGGTAGAACTCCCTTGACGCTTTTGATGTGTTCAAGTTGTAGCAGAGGTGCGCAAAGGCGACCAATGCAAAAAAAAGCCGCTCTTGCGAGCGGCTTCGAAAACCTCAATTAACTATTACACCTTGCGACGGCGAACCATTAGCAAAGCACCAACCCCAAGGGCACCCAATGCAAACGTAGACGGCTCAGGAATTGGAGCAATAGAGAAAGCTTGCAAACCAACCAGGTTGGCTGGCAATCCTGGAGGATTGCCAGCCCCACCAGTGTTGAGTGTCAACAGGTTGGATTCACCACGAATCGTAGCGGTTTCCCAAGTTGAACCTGTGGTAAGATCCCAAGCACGAACTTGGATCGTCGCAGCTGAACCAGGAGTAACTCCTGCGATTACACGGGTCGTGTCAGTGCCGTTCGGGTTCAGGTATCCAGCACCACTGGCAGTTCTGAAATTCAGAACTGCACCATTCGCTGTGAGAGTCAATGCAGAAGAGCCACTGATACCAGAATACAATTGGATTCCATACTGTGTTCCAGCGAGGAAGGCGCCAGAGCTTTGCAAACTAACTCTCGCATTAACTTCACCAGAAACGAAGTTATTGAAGTTTACTGTTCCCTGGGCATGCGCAACTACTGCTGCAGCCATAAACGCTAAGGTAAGAAGAATTTTTTTCATTTGTTTCAAGATTAAATTATTATCTAAGTTATTAGATCAGTTTACACTAAACGTTCTGTTCCATGAAGTAGCTGCAGCTTTTTTCACGAAGAACGACTCTCCCACACCCAAAACCGGGATCAATGACCATTCACCAAAGTCATAGGAATGAATCCGATATTGGCTGGTCGCGTTGTTAAACGTGTAAACAACATCACCTTCAGCAACCGGGAACTGCAGAACGGTATCCAACTGTCCCGATTGCGGCACCTGGGAGGCGCGCACAGAGAAGCCAGCTGGGATCGCATTCGACAGAGCACCCTGCTTAACTTCACCAACAAAGGTGACAGTAAACGGAGCAGCGCCATTTTTCACGAAAGCACCTTCACCTGGCAACAATGTCTGAGCCGGAATGGCCCATTCACCGAAATCGAAGGAATTAATGATGTACTGACCAGTACCTTCATTGAATTTATACAAGACCGTCCCTTCCGGAGGAGCAGGAATGAGGGATGCGACCGTATTCGTACCAGCCACCAAAGGGTTGGCAACCAGCGAGAAACCAGTTGGGACTGTGACGTTCACGTATCCAACCACATTTTGCGAGTAGACTTGCGCCATAGCAGCGGTGCCACTCGCGAGGGCAACCAAGGCGGTTAGAATTGAGGTTTTTGTGTTCATTTAACTTTTTCTTTCCGTGTGAGACCAATTTTTACAGATCTGAAAGGGTAGTGTCAATTTTTTTTACGTTGTTTTAGGTCTGCGAGTTCTGGGCGCAAACACACTCTTATCTATCAGAGTTGGAGGCTCCGTGTAAAGAGGCTATTTGGTGTGCACAAACCTAGGTTTGCACCCGAGCCATTGAACCTTTCTCTACAGTCGCTGTCCTGCTGCTCCATTGGTATCATCTACAAACCATAACACACATTGCTGTCGGTGCATCGATATCTTTGTTGCAGGACTAAATAGTATCGCGCCCCCATAGCAACATCCGTAAAGAAAGCATTTTTCATCATTCTGGAGTCACGGACCCTATTGATTGTCTACCGTCACCACAATCTTCAACGACTCAGCGGTTGGGCCGGCCGCGAGCCGAATTGCGTCCGCCGTTTTCTCGAGAGGGAACCGGTGGGTGATCAGATCGCTGACCTTTAAACGTCGCGAAAAAACCAACTGAGCAGCTTCTTTCTGCAAAAGGAAATCCGAAGAATAGCTGCCAACCAGATCTTTCTCGTCCACGCACACCTGCGACAGATCTATCGGCATCGTATCCCCGCGCCTGGTGTGGGCGAACAACAACACTCTTCCAGCGCCTCGCACCAGCTCCATTCCCTGAGTAACGGATTGATTCACCGGAACAGCGATGACCACCGCGTCATACCCTTTGGGAGCGAACTGCTTTGCCCGGGGCAGGAATTCCTCACTTCCCGCATTTAACTGACAGTGGGCCCCGAACCTTTCTGACAGTTTCAATCGCGTTTCGAGGAGGTCAGTCGTAGCGACCTTCATTTTCCGCAAGCGCAAAATCTTTGTGAACATCAGCCCGATCGGCCCCTGGCCAATCACCAGCACTCGATCCAGTGGTAGCAGCGAAAGCTTTTCCACCGCTTTCAAAACCGTGTTGACCGGTTCCAGCATCGCCCCTTCCTCGAAACTATTGTTGTCGGGAATCTTCACGACTCCAGGGAGGCAAAACTTCATCACACGCACGTAGTCTGCATAGCCGCCACCGGCGGGCTCGAAACCGGCAGTGATACCAGTTTTCTTATAGGTTTCGCATTGGGCAAAAGCGCGATGTCGACAAAAATGGCATTTCAAACAAGGCACGTGATGGTGCAATCCCACCCGGTCACCGATCCTCCACTGCTTCACCCTCTTTCCAACCCGCACAATCGTCCCCGCGGTTTCGTGCCCGAAAATGCGAGGGGGCGGCACCGTGCCATGATGAATCTTCTTGATATCGGTTGGGCAAACACCGCAGACCGCTACTTTGACGAGGATCTCGTCCTGATTGATAGACGGAACAGGCACCTGCTCGACGCGAAGATCGTCGATACCGCGGTAGACCACGGCTCGCATTACTTTGGGAATGTCCACGGGGGGAAGTATTCAGTATTCAGTTTTCAGTATCCAGTGCCGTTTGGCGCAGGGCGTATTCCAAACAGAGGTAACTTCTGTTCAATGATCTGATGAAGCACTGGTTTGTCAGGACGAGCCGCGCATTCAACCACGTCTCGGTGATGCAGGTTCTGAACACTGAAAACTGAATACTAAATACTTCCCCGCCCCCCTAGACAACAAACTCGCGAAACCATGCTTCCGGAGGTGCTGAGAACTGCATCTCTTCACCGCGGAACACGAACCGGACCAAGATTGCGTGCAATGCCTGCTGCGGCAGAATCAATCGGCGCCATTGTTCGGCGGTCAGACGATCTTCCACGAGAGCGAGATAACAATCTTCGTCGTGGCCGTATAGTTTATCGCCAACGATAGAATGTCCGATGGATTGCAAATGAATGCGGATTTGATGTTTACGACCACTCAAAGGAACGACTCTTACCAGTGAAAAAGCTCCAAACTGATTGTTGAAGCGCTGTTGGACGACGTAGTGCGTTTCCGCCAGGGCACCGTCGGGGCGAACGCAATCCTTCACTACCACAGGGCTCTTTTCATCTTTGCCCAGTGGTCCGTTCACAATCCCCTGCTCCGCCGCCAGGTGCCCGTGCACAATAGCCAGGTATTCCTTCCGGACATTACGCGCCTCCCACATTTTGCCCAATTCCCCCGCGACCTCAGAGCTTTTGGCGACGACCACGATTCCGCTGGTCTCGCGATCCAGCCGATTAACGATGGCCGGAATGTATTTCCCGTCAGCATACAACCGAGTGCGACTGATCAGACTGGAATATTGGTCCCCTTTGGTGGGATGACAGACCAGCCCGGCCGGCTTATTGATCACCAGAAAGAATTCGTTCTCAAAAACAACTTCGAAAAGCTTTTCCATCGAAACGGGGGAAGATGCTGGCAGATGGGAAGAAAAGACAGGGAAACATTGCGCCCGGCCCTCGCCCAACCCGCCCCGGAGCACCCCGATCGGTCTCGAAAAGCAAGCTTCCGAACCCTGCTGGTCCCTCTATCGTTCGGTTAACCATTGGTTTGAGCCCCAACCAGTGGATTTATCTCGCGGTTAGGCTCTCGACACTGGTTTTCCTATGCGTAATGTTTCGGCTGTGAATGGCCAGTTGTTGCTACCTATTTTGCTGATGGTGATCTTTGCGCTGAGCCGTTTTCCCGGTCTGATGCCCGAAAACTTCAGCGCTGCCTACGCGATTGCTTTCTGCGCTGGAGCATTTTTTCCCAAAAAAATCGCCTGGTGGTTGCCGCTCGTCACTCTTCTGATCACTGATATTGCTCTGAATTGCTATTACCAGTTCGTGTTAGGCATCGATTGCTTCACGTTTCCGGTGCTTTTCTACATGCTCGGCAATTACGTTGGTTACCTGGGGCTGATATTGCTGGGACGGGGGGTTGGTTCCAAAACTTCGCTTGTGGGCTTGCTTGGGGGCGGCATCCTGGGCGCTTTGCTATTCTATTTCGTCACCAATACTCTTTCCTGGATAATCAATCCTTTCAACAATCCGGAATACACCAAAAATCTAACTGGTTGGTTCTGGGCTTTGACCAAGGGGACGGGTGGATGGCCCGAGACCTGGACCTTTTTGCGCAACACGTTGATGAGTGGCGGATTATTCACCGGCCTTTTTGCCGCTGCTATGAAACTCACTGAAGATTCCCGGAAAGAAGCTGAGGAATCGGACGAGGCAGAAGCAGCAGAACCGGCAAAACCTTCGGCAGAACCGGACGAAGCCAAGGCCTGAATGGTTAAATGGAATAGGCGATTACCAGAACGCTTTCCCCACCATGCAACAATGTAACTATTAAACGATGCACAACCCTGCCTTCACTTAATCCCGTAGGATACTCCGCTTGACCTGAATCAAACCTTGCGGAATCTTGGCGCCCGCTCAATAACACAAGAATACATATGACGCCTAGATTCATCGCATTATTGGCAGCAACCGTCTGTTTGGCGGGCTGCGACAAAGGAACACACCCTACCGAACCTGTGAGTTCCTCCCCGGTAACCACGCCTACAACTTCAACAGCGCCAGCCGCATCGACCCATTCTGCCACGAACGCCACCGGCGCAACAAAGGGTGATCCCGATATGGTTACTACGGCCAGTGGACTCAAATACAAAGTTATCACAAAGGGCACCGGCACGCAGTCCCCGAAACCAACCGACGAGGTGAATGTCCATTACCACGGCACGCTTTTGAATGGCACCGTGTTCGACAGTTCGGTAAAACGTGGACAACCGATCAGCTTTCCGCTCAACGCCGTCATTGCAGGTTGGACCGAAGGACTGCAGTTGATGAAGGTCGGCGATAAGTTCAAGTTCGAGATTCCTCCCCAGTTGGCTTATGGCGAAAACAGCCCAAGTCCAACCATTCCACCGAACAGCACTCTCGTGTTCGAAGTGGAACTTCTGGGTATCAAATAGTGATTGCGGCCCTGCCGCATTGAACCGTTTTGCTGTCGAGCCATGCTTTTCAAGGGTATGGCTCGACGCTTGAGCCGTTCTCAACTGACCGGTTCTGTTAGATCCTCTTCAAGATTCGAACCCGCCCCTCCCGGCCACGTCAAGAAAACGTCTCTCTGCAGGTTGAGGGTTGAGCGGGCGGTAGTTTCATGACTACGCTGCCGCTGACTTCAACGCGGAACCAACATGAAACGACGCACCTTTTTAAAAAGCTCCAGCCTTGTCACGGCCGGTGCGCTTTTCGGAGGCCTCCCCGGTCTGGCGCAGGTTCAGGCAAATGCAGCGAAGGAAAGTGGCGGGGCGCTGGTGGTTGACCCAACACCGCTGTTCGACATCTCTCCCCATCTTTACATGCAGTTTATGGAACCACTCGGCGCCACGGACGCTGGCGTCGAGGCAGCATGGTCCTATGATTCAGACAATTGGCGACGAGACTTCATTGAAGCAACGCGCGATCTCGCTCCTGACGTCGTTCGTTTTGGCGGGTTGCTGAGTCGCTATTACAAATGGAAGGAAGGAGTTGGCCCGGCGGAGAAACGTCCCTGGTATCGCAATTACGTCTGGGGCGGCAAAGAAACGCACCGGGTCGGGACTCATGAGTTCGTCGACTTCTGTCGGCAAGTCGGAGCCGAACCTTTGTATTGCGTCAATTTTCAAAGCGACGGTTTTCAGCATTTCGCACATAAGACCGAAGGAAATCGTTCAGGCGATGCCCTGGAAGCAGCCGATTGGGTTTCCTATGCAAACGATCCCGACCATCCCGGGCGCAAAACGCATGGCCACAAGGACGCTTACAACATCAAGCTATGGCAACTCGGCAATGAAACCAATTATGGCATAGGCGGGTTCAAGAAGGACGAGGCCATCGCCACCACGATCGAGTTTGCCAAAGCCATGCGCGCGCGTGATTCGAAACTAAAACTCATCGGCTGGGGCGATAATCAATGGGCGGCAGACATGGCGGAGCGCGCTGGCGAATGGATCGATTGGGTGGCGATTCACATGATGCAACAAAAACCGTTGCGCGAGAAAACGGTGCTCGATGGGTTTGAATACCAGGAGGCGCCGGAACGAGCCTGGGAAGAATTGATGGAGATGGTGAATGAACGGGTCGAAAAGAAGTTGCTCGCCGTCATGGCCGAATTGGACGAGCGCAAACTGCAAACGCCCATTGCCATCACCGAGGGCCATCTGAGTCTCTATCCCCACAACGCCAACCCTATCCTCACGGAATGGCTCACGGGAGTGTATCACGCCCGGGTATTGAATCTTTATCAACGCCATGGCGATCGAGTGAAAATGTGCACCGCGGCTGACTTCAACGGGATGCGTTGGTCGGTGAACGCCATCATGCACCAGGTTCCGTCGGGACCGAGTTACCTGCTACCCGTTGCGTCCGTGATGCGACTTTTCAAGCGGCACAATGGCAAGCAGGGAGTGGCAGTAACCAGCGCGCCTACGACCCTCGATGTCGCTGCGAGTCGTGCTGGGAACAAAGTCGTGCTGCATGTTGCGAACATGGATTATGCCCGGTCCACCGAGGTAACCTTTGCAGTGAAAGGCATGTTGGTGACGGGTGGCAAAGTCTTCCAGATCGCGCCAGAACGACCTCGTCAAGAGGTTGGGTATCGCAATCCAAACGTGTTCAGCCCGCGTGAACACGAATTGTCCGTCGGCAAGGTGATCCGTTGGCGATTCCCTGCCCGCTCGGTTAGTGCTGTGGAACTAAACGTTCAGCCAGCTACGTAGTTGATTCAGAGCGGGATCAGAAATCCGTGGCAGGCTGCTCTATTCTGGTTTCTTTAATCCAAATATTACGATAACGAACGTCGTGCCCCTCGTTTTGTAATTTTAAACCGGCAGGCGTTCCGGTGATTCCCTTTCCATCGTCATTTCCTCCATCCACACCGGAGTTCGCTCCGCCTACCACCTGGGTAATGCGATGATTAGTGTGAACCTTCACGCCGTTGAAATAGACCGTCGCCAAGGCGTTCTCCACGAGTTTGCCGTCCTTGAAACGAGCTGCGCGGAAGTTGATATCATAGGCATTCCATTTGCCGAGTCCCTTATAGAGGTGATACGGCGAATCGGAATCGTTGATCACCGTGGCCATTCCATGGCGCGTCTTGTCTCCATCGCAGATCTGAATTTCATACCGGTTCTGGAGATATACTCCACTGTTACCCCCCTCGTTCATCACGCAAAATTCCACGTGCAGACGAAAGTCTTCATACGCCTTCTTCGTCACAATATCCGCAGCTCCGTAATTCCCACCCGCGGCCGCCGGATCGTGGGTCAAAAGGACAGTGCCTTGATCGACAGGATCTTCGACAATCTTCCACTTGATAGGCAGAGACGAAGCAAAGCGAGGCCCTTCCCAGTAGGTCCACCTGGCATCCAGCATTTCACGCGATCCATCAAACAAGACTTCGGCGCCTACGATGGGTTTTGCTCCAACTCCGGTTTGCAAAAGTGTGGCGACCGTTTCAGAAACGATGCGAGCAATCGCTTTGGTTCCTTCGGGCGTCGGATGCACGCCGTCCGCCTGTTGCCAATCAGGTTCCGCAGCCAGAAGTTGGTTCAGGTCAACTGACGCGACCCCTTTCTTCTTGGCTACGCGCAGGGCGGCCTCACGATATTTTGCATGAAAGGCTGCGATACCTCCCACCGCATCGAAGCTGTTTGAGGGATACCTGAGGAAATATTGCGTTGGGTTGATTGGGGGCATCGTTCCGAGCACCACCTTGGCACCGGCCTCCAGGCAACGATCTACGATCAGGGCCAGATTCTCTTCATACTGGGCCGGAGGAATATGCTTATTCGTCGTCAGGACCCGACTATCATTCGCACCAAAAAATAACACCACGACGTTGGGTTTATGAGTAAGAACGCTTTTTTCCAGGCGGGCCAGTCCTTCCCGGGTATTATTTCCACCCACCCCCGCGTTGATGACCCGCGCGGCAATGAGCTTTTCCAACTCCGCCGGGTAGCCCGCACGAGTGATGCTATCCCCAAGGCATACCACGGTCGGTCGAGAGTCCTGGGTGGAAGCAGGTTTTTGCACAGGCTGGGCCTGGACGACGAGGCCGGCGAAAAGGAGTGCGACGAGAGAAAACCATAACCGTTTCATGGATAGATCTTTGAAAAAGTTTGCCCTTTCCGCACGATAAAAGTGATTCACTCCCGGGAAAATGTCGCTATCCGATACCGCACGTTGAATTGACGGAGGGGGATTCCACTATGTAGTGTACAAGGAGTGAAACAGTTTGACCCCATCAAGCCATGGTTTGCCGCTGCCGAAGAATGTGGCGAATATATTGGAATCCGATTTGGCCGGGTTGCCCCCGGTAAAACGGAACCAGAATGGTTCTTTCTTCCGCACTCGCAGGTCGACGGTATCGGTGGCTTCGCCGATCTTTTGCGCAAGCGCGGCGCGGCGCTCCCGAGACTGCCGCAGATTAAACATCCGGCGGCCCCATCACGGCTCGCTGTATTAAGGAACCTGCCCAAGTTCGCGATGCCACAACGTCGGCTGAAATGGCTTCCATTTGAAGGGACCACGCGAATCAGCACCAGCACCGAGGCCCCGGTGGCCGCTGCATGGCACAGCTTTGATGAAGCCACGACGACCAACATCCGGCGTGCCTGCCGCAAATCTTCTTTCACGATCAATTCTTTCCTCCTCAAACATCTCAACAAAGCGATCCGACCGTTTCTACAGGATCAGTCAGCCATTGTTCCATGGATGATCCCGGTCAACCTGCGCGGCAAAGTAAACCGGGACCATGACATCGAAAATCATTCGAGCTACGTCAGCGTCAAAATCAGTCCCTACGACACCGTCCAACAGATCCATCGGAACATTTACGTCACGCTGGAGAGAGGCGATCACTGGGCCAACTGGTATTCGTACGATTCCAGTCGGATCCTTACTGCCGGCATGCGCCGTTATCTGATCAAGATAGAGAAGTACATGGCGGAATGGCACATTGGTGGTTTCTCCAATCTGGGAGAATGGGATTCTGAGAAGCAGTTCACTTCGCCGGATTGTAAAGGGGATTGGCTGTTTGCTCCGCCCGTTCTGCGTTGCCAGCACCTGGGCGCAGGTTGCGTTACGTTTCAGAATCGCTTGAGCCTATTGATTCAAGCGCATCCGGAATTAACGACGAATACCAATCTCGCCAAACAATGGATGGAGTTGTGGGTGAAAGAGATCCAAATTGATTTGGCCAGCCTCCTGTCGGAACCGTCATTGAGTCGTTGATCCGCCTAGAATTTATACGTCGCAGACAGGTTGAAGCCGTGATTTAGCGTTTCGTATCTGCCGTCTGCCGCCGTGCCGTTTCGAATATCACTCCCCGGGTTGAGACCGAAGTGATAGGCGAGCGCCCAATCGAATCGGCCCCCCTTCCGACCAAATCCAACGCTGCCGAGATGCAAATCCGCGTCTGGAACGATCGGGTTGAAGTACTGCTCGGGACTTGAATTCTCGCTGAAGAAATAACCAGCACTGACCCAGAATCCCTTCGGAAGTTTGCGCGTAACGCCAAACTCATACATGAAGCCGGAAGTGTAGTTCAACAGGAACGGGACATTACCAAATGAGGTGTTGCGGAACATGATCTCATTCACGTTATCCCAATCGGTCCAATCTACGTTCACTTCGAAATTCCAGTTCGTGGTGGGACGATAAGACACACCGCCGACGACGAATTGTGGAAAGCGAATCGATCCGCTGCTTTCCACCTCTGGGGCAATCGGGAAAGCTTCAGATTCGCCTTTGTAATTAATGGTGGTGGCATAACGGTAATTCACCCCAAAGCTCCATTGATCATGCGGCTGCCAAAGAATTCCCGCATTAAACCCGTAATCGATTCCATCTCCTCGGAAGCTGAATTTGTCCCCCGGCACGATTCCGATGCCCCGTTCCAGCTCCGCTTCGGAATAATTTATCGTTGGCCCGATCGCGAGCGAGAGCGTTGGATGGATCTGGTAAGCAACCACCGGGTTCAACGTGGCATAAAGGAGACTGCCGTTTTGTGCGAGATTCCGGAACGGTGGATTCTCGCCATAGTCCAACGATAAACCGTAGGGGGCATAGACACCCAGGCCGTAGGATAACTTCGATTCTGCTGGAGAGTAGACGTAGTAAATTTGCGGCACCGGCTGAAAAGTTGAATCCGTCTTGGCTCTGGCACCGGTGACTGATTCGAACTCCGTACTGGCTGAAATCAAATACAGGCCAAGGCTGAGGTTGTGCCCCTCCAGTTGGGTGATCCCTGCTGGATTGTAATAAATGGCGGATGGATTATCCGCAGTGGCGGCAAAGGCGTTCCCACGAGCGATTGCTTCCGGGTCCTGGTTCGGCAAACGAAAGGCGACGGCCATTGCATCGGAGCCGCTCAAGTGCGAGAGAGCAGCAAGAACTACGAGGGACGCAAAACGGTGGAAACCGAAAGAAAGAATGTTTGTGCGCTGCGAGGAGGTGAACGTTATCATAAAACAAATTTTGATCCGGTCGCTAAACCGTTTGAACGCTCTAGCATCTTTGGATAAACCCCTTCCCAAATCCAAGTCAAATGTCGTCACCCCTACGATAAATGTTTGTAATGCTAACAGTTGCCTCTACATGGGTGGTCTCTCGGCATCTCGTTCGCTAAACAAAGGTCGCTGCAAGACTTTTGCTGATCAGGAGAAGGCCACTGCGTTTAGTTAAGCACCTATTTGCCCTGAATTACTGAATACCGGCGACAAAACTCCCTCTCTCCGCCATAGCGGGGAGAGGGCTCGGGGAGAGGAGTTCGATCAGAAAATTTGAATGCATCACGGTGCCAACCTCACCTGTTAGATCAAACCCTCCCTGAGGTGACCACTCCAAGTCCGTCGTGAGCTCCCGGCCTGAAATGAGCCGAAAATAGGGAGAAATCAGCCGTTAACGTGACAACCCC
>JBKJKE010000228.1:0-81233 GCA_046597605.1 Limisphaerales bacterium
TCTTCTGGCTCATAGTTTTGTCCATTCAGCCACGGTAACAATCACTTCTGACACAACGTATCCCTTTCCCCTTTCTTACTTCCCGCCACGGGTAACAAAACTTTTGGCGCAATTCGCCCTTTAACTCCCCGCTCTGTTTCCCAATTCATACCTTTTCAAACCCTCCTTGCTAGCGTAGTTTCTCGCCACTTTTCGACTGATGCCCAGCGTCTTTATCAAAACTTACGGTTGCCAGATGAACGAGCGCGACTCCGAAGCTGTCGCGGCTCAACTCGTAGCCAAAGGATACTCATTGGCTCCGGACGAATACGGGGCGGATGTCGTTCTTCTGAATACCTGCAGTGTGCGCGACAACGCCGAGCAAAAGGCCATCAACAAGATGGAGAACCTGGTCGGGAAGTTGCGGAAGAAGAAACCCAACGTGGTCCTTGGTTTCATGGGATGCATGGCGCAAAGCCGGGGTAAACAGCTCATCGACCAGCTTCCCGATGTCGATCTGGTGCTGGGAACACAGAAATTTCATCGAGCGGCTGAGTATGTGGATGACTTGCTTTCTAAAAAACGGGCAAAGATCGTCGACACCGAGGAAGAGAAGGGGAGTGAAGCTACCATCAAGGAACATTTGCTTCTCGGAAGTTCCACGGAAAAGCAGGTCACCGCATTTGTCAGTATCATGCAGGGCTGCAATCAATACTGCACCTTCTGCATTGTTCCTTACACCCGCGGAGAAGAGCGGAGTCGCACGATCTCGGATATCGTGGACGAATGTCGCTCCCTGGTAGGGCGCGGGGTCAAAGAGATCACTTTGCTGGGTCAGATTGTGACCAGTTATGGCAAGCGGGATATCAAGGTAGTGGACGGTAAGTCGGGCTTTGTGCAACTGCTGGAAGCCGTGCACGAGATCGACGGTTTGGAACGTATTCGTTTTACCTCGCCACATCCCAAGGGTTATGGCGATGACCTGGTTGAAGCCTATGCGCGTTTACCTAAGCTTTGCGAAAGTGCTCACATTCCATTACAGAGCGGGAGCGATCGGTTGCTGAAGATTATGCACCGGGGCTACACTCGCGAACGCTTCCTCACCATCGTGACGAAGCTGCGCGCTGCCCGTCCGAACATTGGGATCACGACCGATATTATTGTCGGTTTTCCCGGGGAAACAGAAGAGGACTTCGAGCAGACCATGGAAGTGGCTCGCGAAGTTCGTTTCGACAATTCGTATATTTTTAAATACTCGCAACGTAAAGACACCCCGGCCGCGTCGATGCCCGACCAGGTTCCACAAGAACTTTTGGAAAATCGCCACGAACGTCTCTTGACCCAGATCAATTCCATCGGTGCCGAGAAATACAACGTTCTCGTCGGGCAAACGGTGCAGATTCTCGTGGAGGGGCCGAGTCGCAAGAATGAAGCTCGTTATATGGGCAGGACTCGTTGTAATCGCATCGTCCTTTTCGATGGTGGGGAACGGCATCGCGGGCATCTCATGGATGTGAAGATTACGCGCACCGGTAGTTTCACCCTTTATGGCGATCCGGCCATTCTCAATTTGGATTGAACATTTGGATCAAACCCCGACACTCGCCTTCATGAGTTTGAACCATTCTGACAACGCCCGGCGATTCGGGAACTCTGATTGGTGAATCAATAAGCATGCAACTCTCGACTCTTTCCATTGTTCTCGGCCTGGCCATAGCGATTCCGACCGCTATAGGGGTTATCAAACCGGCGGCTTACGGAAGTGCCATCCGTAAATTTCCTCGGAATACGACGCTTGGATACGTTCTCATGATCCTTGGGACCCTTTGGTTCGCCTGGAACGTGAAGACGGAATCGATCGCTGATTTTGAACCGATGAAGCCTTACCTGCTAGCGTTGTTTGTGGCAGTGGGTGTTGGAACAATGCTTTATGTGAAAGATTTTCTCGCGGTGCGCGGGGCTGCGGTGTTGATGCTGCTTCTAGCGAAGTTGATCGTGGACACGGCGCGCTGGGTGGAGAGTGACTGGCACCTTGTCCTGGTAACCATGGCGTATGTTATGGTCGTTGCCGGAATTTATCTGACGGTAGTCCCCTGGCGTTTGCGCGATCTGATCAATTGGAGCGTGGCGACGGAAGGTCGGACGCGGGCGCTGAGCACGATTCGTTGTGCGTTCGGTATTCTGCTGGTGATTCTCGGGCTGAGTGTGTTTCGGTAAGGTAGCGGCTCTCGCGCTGCGAGAGCCCCGCCCGTATCCCGGGCGGAATCAGTGACTGCAACCAGGGCGTTGTTGATGAGTTAAACGCGCTTCCTTCAAAAAACTTCGTCCGTACGCTGTTTTCGTCGACGCGCGTGTTTGCTTAACCCACGCGCTTGTTCCATTCCCCGATTCCGCCCGGCTTACGGGCGGGTCTCCTCGCAAGCGCGAGGAGACCTACCTTTCGCGGCGTTTGCCTCTCTTACTCTTTGGTCAGAACCTTCTCGAGCAATTGATTCAAGCGATTTAACATCGCCCGTGGATCTTCCATAAGACCTGCGGCGACTCGCGCATTATCCAGGACCTGCTCGGCAACGCTTGCAGCCAATGCAGCATCCTTCTGTCGCATGGCATCCAGGCGCGAGAGAATGGGATGGGCTGGATTGATCTCCAGATCGTATTTGGAAGGGGCGATTTCTTCTTCGTCCTTTTTCATCGCCTTCATCATGCGGCGCATGCTCGTTGTCATGAACTTGTCGGAGTCCACCACGACCGCAGGACTGTCGACCAGCCGCTTGGAGGTGCGCACTTCGCCGACTTTATCGCCCAGCGTTTCCTTGAGCCACTGGGAGAGTGATTTCGCGGCCTCTTCTGAGAGAGCGCCTTCCTTTTTGGTTTCGCTAAGATCCAGTTCTGCTTTTTCGGCAAGGCGAAGGGTCTTGCCATCAAAGTTGTGGAGATGCTCGATGACGAATTCGTCCCAGGCATCGTAAAGAAAAAGCACCTCGTAGTTTCTTTGACGAAACACTTCGAAGTAAGGGCTGCTCTCGGCTGCCGCGCGATTCGGGGCGAGCAGGCAATAGATCTCTTTTTGGTCGGCAGGCATCCGCGTCACGTATTCTGCCAGCGAGGTGAGTTTGCCTTTTTCCACTGTGGAAGACTCATAGCGCAGCAGCTTACCCAGTGGTTCTTTGTGGGTGAAATCGGTAACGACACCTTCCTTGAGGAACCGCTGATACTCAGTGTAAAACTTTTGGTATTGGTCTGCATCCTTGGACGACTGCTCATCGAGAAACTTGAGGAACCGTCCTGTGAGCACCTTGTTCAACTTCTGCATCAACGAAGTGTCCTGCATCGTCTCACGCGAGATGTTGAGCGGGAGATCTTCGCTATCAACCACTCCTTTGAGAAAACGCAGCCATTCCGGGAACAAACCTTTGGCCTTCGCCTGGATCAACACCTTGCGGCAGTAAAGGTTCACTTCGGAATCAATCCGACCCATGCCCATCGATTCGAAATTCCGGGGCGGAACAAACAGAAGAGACTTGATGGCCAACGGGGCGTCCGCGGTGAAATGCAAACGATAGAGCGGCTTCTCCTGGTCATGGCCGACAAAGGTGTAGAACTCGTTGTATTCCTCTTCCTTGATGTCGTTTTTGTTGCGCGCCCAGATCGCCTGGACGGTGTTGAGCTGCTTACCATTCAGTTCAATGGGGAAGGGGACAAAGCTCGAATATTTTTGGATGATGCTTTCCACCGTGCCGGCCTCGGCGAACTCCTTCGCTTCGTCTTTCAGTTCGAGAGTGATCTTTGTTCCTCGCGGAAGATCTGCTGCGGGCGTGAGTTCATAACCTCCTCCGCCTTCGCTGGTCCACTGCCAGCCCTGTTCGTCAGCGGCATACGAACGGCTCAATACCGTGACCCGCTTAGCCACCATGAACGCCGAGTAAAACCCAACACCGAATTGGCCGATCAATCCAACATCAGGTTTCTTTTCTTCTGCGAGTTGTTTCAGAAATGCTTTGGTTCCGGAGTGAGCAATGGTGCCAAGATTTTCCACAAGGTCGCCGTGGGTCATGCCGATGCCCGTGTCGATGAGGGTGATCGTCCCGGCGGCTTCGTCGGTGGTGATCGCAATCGAGGGGGCCACTTCGGACTGATGAATCGTCTGGCCCGACGATTGATGAAAGCGCAGTTTCTCGCAGGCGTCGGCCGCGTTGGAGATCAGCTCGCGCACGAAGATCTCTTTGTCCGTATACAGCGAATGAATGACGATATTCAGCAACTGCTGAATCTCTGCCTGAAAATGATGTGTTTCCGTTTTGCTCATAAACGTATTCCAAATAGGAGCGCCTTGTCCCGCCGTCAAGTGGTCAAAAGCAAAAACATTCAAAACCTCGTAGCTGCATTGGTGACAATGCGGACTGATTTCCTCATTGGCCGCGCAGGGGAGATGAAGTAACCGCGCTCTTACGAGACGCAGCTACGGGCAAAGGAATAAAAAAGACCTCGCCCTGTTTGAGCGAGGTCTTTGTGAAAGTGCGGGGAATCCTATTGGTCGGCTTTTTTCTCCAACGCAGGGGAAGGAGTATTTGCCGGTTCGCCAGCAGGAGCTTCTTCAGCAGCGGCGGTCGGCACGATTCTCTTCGGCTTGGCTGCTTTGACCGCCTTAACCGGCGGCTTGACCACTTCTTCGACTGAATCGTCCTCGTCATCATCGTCCTCGTGCGGCGCTTCTTCAACAAACTCGCCGACATCCACATTAGGATTCTTGGCCCGTTTGTTTTTCGGCAGGGGACTGAGCATGACGTTGATGCCTTTGCCGATCAATTTCGGCGGAGCGTCAGCGTGGGCAAAGGGCATAAGATCACGGACGAAATTATTAACCTGTTGGAAACCGATTTCTTTGTGGGCCATTTCACGACCACGGAAACGAAGGGTGATCTTCACCTTCATGTCTTCGCACAAGAAATTGATCGCATGCTGGAACTTAACTCCGAAATCGTGCGGATCGATATTGGCACTGAGTTGGATTTCTTTGACCTTGTTCCCGTGCTGATGCTTCTTGGATTCCTTTTCCTTCTTGGAAAGCTCGTATCGATATTTCCCGAAATCAATGACCTTACAAACGGGCGGATTGGCATTGGGGGCGATTTCGACAAGATCGACATTCGCCTGTCGCGCGAGATTGAGAGCATCCGTTAACGGAATAACTCCCAACTGCGATCCGTCGAAGGCAATCACACGCACTTCGCGGGCGCGGATCTTACCATTAACGCGGACGAAAGAGTTCGATTGTTGGGAACGAGGAGCGAAAGGGCGGCTCAAGAGACCCTCACCAGTTGACGTTTGTTCATGCTGTATTCGATACGATCGGTGGGGCATACGCCCCATTTGCAGCTATTATTTAAGCCTGTAATGGTGCGCTCGCAAGCCAAAATATGTGAGCAAGGAACCGTGATAGAATCTAGTGGAACCACTGAAGGGGACATTTATTGTCAATATGGCTCGTAAAATTGGATCTAATCCATCCCCTTAACCATACCCGGAAGACGTCGTTTCTTAAGTCCAGTTGCAGGAATCCAATGCGCCTCTTCTGAAAATTGAAATCCCAGTTATTTCAGATTTAAGATTCAAAGCCATAAGTACGCTATCGATTCATTCTGAAGCGACCCCACAATACGCGTATTGCACTACCGATTTATTCTGAAGTGACTCCACAATTCGGGGCTACAGCATGGCTTTCTTGCCTTCCCGACGCCTTTTTGTATCTTCCGCGACGACTTTATGGCGTTAATCAAACCTTTCCCCGCACTCCGACCCAAGCCGAACCTCGCGGATAAAATCTGCGAATTGCCCTACGATGTCATGTCTTCCGACGAAGCACGTGAGATTGCCAAAGAGAACCCGCTCAGCTTTTTGCACGTCAGCAAACCGGAAATCGATTTGCCTGCGAATACGGATATCTATTCCCCCGCGGTATACGCCAAGGGTAAAGAAAATTTCGAACGCCTGATCAAGGAAGGCGCGCTGCAGCAGGACGGGAAGCCTTGTTTTTATTTTTATCGCCAGATCATGGGCGGGCACACCCAGGTCGGGCTCGTCGCCGCCGCGAGTTGCGAAGATTACCTGAACGACATCATTAAGAAGCACGAGTTCACGCGACCTGACAAAGAAGATGACCGCGTGCGTCACGTGGAAACGCTTAGTTCCCAAACCGGTCCGGTGTTTCTCACCTACCGCTCGGTTCCAGCGTTGGATGCTTTGACGGAAAGAAAGATTTCAGAAACGCCGAACATCGATTTCACCGCCCAGGACGGAGTTCGTCACACCGCCTGGGTCGTCAACGAACCTGAGCTCATTGCGTTGATCGAAGATGAGTTCCAGAAAATTCCGTTCCTCTATATCGCCGACGGGCATCACCGTAGCGCGGCGGCGGCTCGTGTTTACAAATCTCGCCTGGGTGCCGGGAACAGTGGCTTCTTCCTCACCGTTATCTTTCCGCACAACCAGATGCAGATTCTTCCTTACAACCGTGTGATGAAGGATCTCAATGGACTGACTCCCGAAGCGTTGATGCAAAAGCTGGATGCCGTGTTCATCATCAAGCCGGGCGGAAATGCCAAACCGACTCGCAAACACGAACTCGGATTTTTCTTCAAAGGACAATGGCATACCCTCCATTTCCGTCCCCAGTTTGCCGCCACGACCGATCCGATCGAGAAGCTCGATGTGACGCTGTTGCAGAAGTACGTGTTGGATCCCATCTTCGGGATCGACGATCCGCGTACCAGCAAACGAATAAACTTCGTGGGTGGTATTCGTGGAACTGCGGAGTTGGAAAAATTGGTCAACGCCGGCGAATACGCCTGCGCCTTCTCCATGTATCCGACCAGCATCGAAGATCTTATGACGATCGCGGATGCGGGCGGGATCATGCCACCGAAGAGCACCTGGTTTGAACCGAAGCTGCGCGATGCGATGTTCAGTCACATGATCTGAGCCGCATGAAGATCGGCCTCATTTCCGATACCCACAATTACCTCGATCCCAAGGTCGAAAAGATCTTTGCCGGAGTGGAGCACATTCTCCACGCCGGCGATGTTGGCCGGTCCTTAATCCTCGCTGAACTGGAACAGATTGCTCCCG
This sequence comes from Limisphaerales bacterium, assembly GCA_046597605.1. Taxonomy (GTDB): domain Bacteria; phylum Verrucomicrobiota; class Verrucomicrobiia; order Limisphaerales; family JACDHS01; genus JACDHS01. The sequence goes on from JBKJKE010000228.1 coordinate 7,105, forward strand.
TCACCGCGGTTTTCGGCAACACCGATGAAGGCTTGCCTCTGCGCGAAACCGAGATCATCGAGCTTGGCGGCCGCAAGTTCATGATCCATCACATCGTCGATGTGCGTCAGCCTTCGGATGTGGTGCTGCGACGGATGCAATTGGCCAAGCCGGACGTGCTGGTGTTCGGACACACTCACAAGATGTTCAACGAAGTGATCGGCAGAACGTTGTTTCTCAATCCGGGTTCCGCTGGCCGCAAACGCTTCAACGATCCGCGTACCCTGGCGATTCTGCATTGTGAGGCGAAGGAATTGCGGGTGGAGTTTAAGAGTTTGGAGTAGGCTATTTCTTTTCGGGACTTGGATGAGATGGGATGCATAGCGGGCGCAGGTCGCGCTTTCAGCCCCCCGGGTACGCATAGTCCGAAGACGTTTTCGGCACGGCGCAGAGCCTTACGGGTTCGACTGTAATCTTGTCGGACAAAAAAAGCGTGACAAGAGGTTGTGCTGTTCGGAAGAATTGGGCGTCAGTATTAAGTTCAAGTAAATTTAATAACCACATCTATAACTTTGCGTAGCTTTGGCTACAGGTCTTCTTAGAAAACCGCGAATTTTCAGTCACAAGACCCGACCCAGCACGCGCCAATCGGCGCGGCTTGGCGTTGCTCTTGTGACGGGCGCTTCGCGGTGCCTCTATGAAGGGTGCGTTGAGTTCGCGCCTTTTTCTGTATTCGGGTTCGTCGGGGAAAATTCATGCAAATTAAAAAAGTTCTTATCTTTGGTCTCTTGCTCGTTAGTTCGCTAATGCTGGCTCAAAACAACCCCCCGCCTCCATTGCCACCGCTGCCTCCTCATCCGGCGTATGCAACGAACTCTGAGGAGAATAGTCTGGAATTCGAGAACAGTTCATTTTCAAGTAACCCGCCCGCCCCTGGAGAAGGTGCTGCTGAAGGAGGGGATTTGGATGACATTCCTATGTCTTCGGCATTCGACTACACTAACGGGTTATGGCTGGGGATATTTTCGGCGAATACCAATTGGATGACGTTGGTTCTGCATGGAACCTACGAGGATGAGTTCTATGAAGTATTGACTAAGACAAACCTCGGGGATGCTACATGGAATGTGGCAAACGGCTTTCTCGGAACCGATGACATGACGTTGGTTCCGTCGATCTCCGTTGGCCAAACCAATAAATTCTTTTGGGCGCGGCATTCCAGTCTCGATACGGATGGCGATGGGCTTCCGGACTGGTGGGAACTGGAGCATGGCTACGATCCCGAGATTGCCAATGGCTATGGCGACGAGGATGGAGACGGTTGGACCAACTTGGAAGAGATGCAGAGCGGGACGAATCCCGCTCAGTTTAACACTCCCCGGGCACCGCAAGGGTTGAAAGCGATCCTGAACAGCAGTCACACGGAAGCCAGCCTGTCATGGCAGCCCAACCCTGGGAATGTGACCGGATATTCAATTCAGCGATGGAATCCGGGATACTGGGGACCCGAGGATAATTTCTCTGTGTCGACAGTCACCAACTTTACAGACGCAACTTTGACTGTGCCCGAAAGTGTGGAGGAGGCTCGCCGATACCATCAAATTTATTATCAAATAAGAGCGAATTACGTTTCGGGAAGTTCCGAATGGAGCGCTCCTGCGCGAGTGTCAGGATTGGCGAATCCTGCCATTGCACGAGTAGCACGCAGCACGAGTGGGATACTTAAAATAATCCTTTCTAGTATACCAGAGAATGCAACACAAATTAAGGTAACGAAACGATGGTTTGACTACCAGAATCAGCGTCATGATGGATCATTTACAATACCATTGAGCGCCTTCACAAACGGAACAGCGACCTTGCCCGAAACTGAGTTTTTAAAAACCCAAACTTACGACGTTTGGCTGCAGACAGTTGATAATGCCGGCAATGAAGGAACGGTTCAATCCGACTTTGTAGGACGAGAAAAGGCACAACGCTTTCCTTTTTACGACGGAAGAGAGCACATGAAGGAAAATCTTTCCTTTTTACTTCGGGCGGCTTTCGATTCGAGCCCATTCCGTTTCTATACTCATGACGAGAGTTTTCATGTTTATTTCCCGGAAACAGCAATTTCCAATTACGTATGGGCAGGGTTATATCGCCAGCAGCCTACAATCACAGTGGAAGGTGCCACCGGAGATCTCGATGAATACCTTCCTTTCATAGAAAACAGCCTGTATCGGAACTTCGTTTTTGCCCCGTCTGAGATGGATTCAGGGTTTTTGCCCGATGTTCAAACTGTTCCATTGTCTCCCTACCAACCTTGGGTTAGTCAGCCTTCACGTTATGTGGCAAACGTTCCCGATGACAATAGCCCTGCGCCGCTTCTAACTCCAGAGACAGACAGGTGGCTCTATGCCTCGCACATTTCGATCGGCGAAGAAGCAAACGTCTTGGGCAACACTGGGCTTTATTTCGACGAAGAGTGGAATCTTTTCATGGCGAGCGGGGTGAAGAACTATTTCGGATTGAAATATTTATCACACAGGTCGGGAGCCTTTAATACCAACGAATTTCCTATAATAACCCCGGCAGGAGGGGATTTGCAGTTGGACCGGGATCGTTTTACTGAAGTGGAAGAACCCATATTGCAGACGGTAGGGTATTACTTTGGTCGCACCCTGGGAGGCTACAACGGTCATCTCTACCCGTTGCCCGGAACAGATTCCTTTTCAGTGACAAACACAACCCCCCTGCTGATTTTGAAAGGCAACATTCAGTCGGATGATAAACCAGTTCGTGTAATCGGTTTTGCCAAACAAACCATTCTAAACGGGGATAGCAACAAGTTCGCTTATCTCGGGCAATATTTTACCAATGCCTGGAAAGCAGACACCAACGGAGGCGTGGGCACTAACAAAACCGGGATTCTTTCTGAATACGGTGACTTTCTTCCGACGGAACCGGGAAAAGCATGGCTTGAGACAATGCCGAATTTTGGAGAAACAAACTTTACCTACTGCCCCGTTTACACGATCAAACTTGAGTTGGATGTGAACCACGACGGCACGATTGATCGGACAATCACTGGACCGGATAACACATCGTATGGCCGACCCTTCGTTTTTTGGGTGAACAATGATTCGGATGTGCATGATAAGGATATTTACACTCCCTCATCCAATCCGCTGCCTGATTATGCCGACAAGGCTATTCTTTGCGCCCGAGGCCTTGAAGATTTAGCACGACTTTGGATTTCTGGGTTGTCTGTTCTTGATTCTTCGTACGAAGTGAAACTTTCTATGATCAACGTATCTGGCACTCCGTCGATCAACCTCTACAATTACGACGTTGAGGCTAATGGTGGCGCTGGTTACCTGACCGATACGAATGTTGCCAACGCGATTATGACCAACTCTAACAATAGAGTTCCACTTTCCACAATTGACGAATCTTCCACTTATACCTTTCCTTCGGGGTTCTTCGCAAATGCAGAAAAACGGCATTTTATTTTTGAAGGAGCTGAGATCGGTAAAGGCGAACTGGTTCTCACTGTCCGAAAAGGTGCAAAGGTAATCGGCGAAACTTCAGTGTGGCTGGATTTAAGGGATGTTAAGCAAATGTACGAAGGAGCAGTCATTGATAACATAAGTGACGGCGTCCCAAATTTGCTCGTTTCAAGGTATAGAATGGAAAGATACCTTTCATCTCCTTCAGATGAAGCCAAGCAAATCATCCTCAACATCCATGGCTTTAACAATACGCCATGGCAGTCTGAAAGCTATGCTCAAACCATGTTCAAGCGCTTGTATTGGCAAGGCTATCAGGGGCGGTATTTGGCTCTTCGTTGGCCGACAAGAATGGATATTGGCAATTACAACGCCAGTGAGCACAAGGCTTTCTATGCAGGCGAGGGAGTGGCTGCTTTATTGGAGAACCTTCGGCAACGATTTCCAGATTACACCATAAACGTCGCTGCCCACAGCATGGGCAACATTGTTATGATGCAGGCGCTTAAGCGTTTAAACACTCTTGGGCTCCAACCAGTGGACAACTATGTTTTGATGGAGGCTGCTGTTCCAGCCCAGTGTTACGATTCAAACGCGCCTCCTTTGGCGACATTGTTTCAGGCGGAAGCGTTATCGGCTACGCCTGATACCTATTTAAGCTATTTGCAATTAACCAACCTGGTGAGAGGGAGTATTATCAATTTCTACAGCGAGGATGATTTCGCCTTGAGAAGCTGGGTTGCTAATCAGGTCCTGAACAAGCCCGATAGCAATCACAATTTCTGGTCAGATGGAACCTTGGGCTATCGCGATGAGATCCCGATTAGAATAATTAGCGAACCAAAAGAATTGATGCCCTTTGTCGCTCGTCCTAGAACGAGGGCCGTGGGAGCTGAAGAGTTGGCGTCTGGGGTTATCGATAGTCGTGTTAACCTCAAAACTCAGTTCGGCTTCGATACGCGCCCGGGTGACCATAGCGGTCAGTATACGCGCAGTATCCAAGTTGTCTGGCCATTCTATTCACGTTTCTTGATTGAAATCCTGCCATGAGCAATAAACGAAATTTTCTTTGGATTACCCTGATAATGGTAGGAATTTTTGGGATTGTACTCTTCATTTTTAGAGGAAACGAGCGTCAAGCAGATGCCCCTGCTGAGCCAACAAAAATGCTGAACCAAGGAGCTCCACCTAATAAATTCAGCCCACCTAGGGGTGTTCCGGTTAAAAATGGAGGCCATGGGGACGACCCTGCGATTGTTCAAGAAAAGCTTAAAGAGATTGTCGCAAATCGCCCGATCAACTTTTACGGAAAGATCGTGGACGAAAACAACAGTGCAATCCCGGGCGCATCGATTCAACTGGCCTGGACGAAATGGGCGCCGGAGGGATATTCGGAAGTGATGATCAAGTCGGATAATGACGGTCTGTTCTCTCTGACTGACGTCGAAGGAAGGCGTTTACTCGTAAACGTTTCCAAAGGAGGCTATCATCCCCCGTCTTCGTCGGATAATAGCTTCGAGTATGGCGATGCTTCTGACCGGCGCTACCATCAACCGGATCCAAATAATCCAGTGGTGTTTGTTCTGACGCAGAAAGGAAAAGCCGAGCCATTGATCAAAACCGATATCCCGGGATTCGGGAAAACAGCGCAACTCCCGAAGGATGGGACTGAAGTAGAGTTCGACATCAATAAGGGACAAATTGTTAAGGCCGGTGAAGGTCAGATTCGCATTTCTTTGTATATCGGCCAGACAACTAAAACTGAAAAGAAGTTCGACTGGAAATGCCGCTTATCGGTTCCGGGCGGTGGAATTCAGCAAAGAAAGCATGCTTTAGCCTTTCAAGCACCAGCGGAGGGCTATCTCCCCTTTACTGAGATAGAAATCGCTAAATCAGACGACAAGCAATGGAGAGGTGATGTGCAACAGACTTTTTTTATAAAGTTAGCAAATGGAAGTTTTGGCAGACTCGATTTTTTTGTTTTAGCACGTAATGGAGGGTTTCAACTTCAATCTTTCATCAATCCAACCGGCTCTCGCAATCTGGAACTTGATCCAGCGCTTCAGCCAAAATAGACATCCCAAATACCGATTGGATTCGACACTAGGGTGGGAGACCATAGCGGACAATTCACGGGTTCCATTCAAGATAATCACAGATTTCTTTCGGCAACTGAGTATAAGGTTTGAAGGTTTCAAATTCTCCCTCCTGAGTAATTATGCAAAAGCAGCATCTCCATGGGTTTTGGCTAACCGCATTCCCGATCTTGTCAGAATTAATTACGCTATCAACCCTTCAGGATCGCGCGTTTAAGGTGAATATCTGGGGATTGATTCGAACCCGATTTGAAGAGGAAGGATGAAATCTCGATTGTTACTGATAGGTCTGCTGATTGGATTCCTTGTCTTTCTCTTTAAGCAAGAACCGGCCACGCCTTCTGCCTCAGATCCTGTGCCCCGTAAATCTCCTGAAACAAAGAATCGTGCTGTTTCTAAATCAGATCGTACGAATGAGAAAATCCTGGAAGAGATTGTTAAACAGAAAAATGTGCCAATTGAGTTTTATGGTCAGGTTGTTGATCAAAACGGCGAAGCGATCCAGGGAGTAAAGATATTCGTTACAGTCCGGCATTGGTATCCGATCCCTGCCGCACTATTTCCGGATAGTTACAGCATTCCTGTTCATGCTGTATCCGACAGCAACGGCCGGTTTCAAATTAACGGGGCAAAAGGGGATGGCTTCTGGGTTGAAAGCATCTCGAAGGAAGGTTACCGACTTTCGCCCAAGACCTACAGGCACTCAGGTCCAGTGAATGGCACCCCCGAAAACCCGGTGGTCTACAAAATGTGGAAAGGCACGGGCGCACCTGAGCATCTCACCACTTATGCTAAATCCACACGGATTCCCTATGATGGAAGAGTCGTAGTATTCGACTTGCTGGAAGGAATAAAGTCAGACGCTGCCAATGCCACTGGAGATATTCGAGTAAGCCTTGTTCGGGATCCATTGGAACGCGAACTTGGGTCTAAAGAACGATACGATTGGAAAGCGACAATCGAAGCGATTGACGGAGGGCTCATCCCTTCGGATGATGAGTTCCTGTATTTAGCTCCACTGGATGGCTACGAACCGAGTCACGAAATCGAGATGCTTCGAACTGATCAGAAGTGGACTCCTATTCGAGAGGTTTCATTTTTCTTGAAAAGCCGCGGAGGACAGTCATACGGGCGAGTGACGGTTAAGTTCATGACTGACTCGAGCAGAGAGACCACAGGATTCTCAATTGCGTCTGCACTGAATCCCGCCGGTTCCAGAAATCTCGAAGGAAAATAGATGCTCGCCCTCCTGAAGGAGGAATAATGAAATCTCGATTGTCACTGGCAATGGTTTTAGGTCTGCTGATCGGATTTGTTGTCTTGCTGTTCATGCGCAATGCAAAACAAGGGGAGGCCGAAAAACTATCTGTTCAAGAGATAGAGGTTCAACAACCTGTGCCACAAAGAAGCCAGACCAGGCCTTCTAAAACGAGCGATAGTATTATCCCTGGATATGATCGTGCAAATGATGAAAAGATGGTTGCTGATTACGTTGAAGAGCAGAATCAGCCAATTCAGTTTTATGGGAAGGTTGTTGACCAAGCAGGAGAGCCAGTTCCGGGAGCGAAAATACTCGTCAAAGTTCGCCAATGGTTTGCGGTCCCTGCAGCGTTAACCGGTCGAGGGCAAAGTATTCCGGTTCAGACGGAAACTGACGCCAATGGGCAGTTTGAAATTCAGGGAGTAAAGGGGGATGGCTTCCATTTTGAATACTTCTCAAAAGAAAACTACCGCCTCTCTCCGAAAACCTACATGCACTCCGGCCCGGTGAATGGGACTCCGGCAGATCCAGTCGTCTACAAAATGTGGAAAATGGGAGAGCAGCAAACACTGATTTCTGGTCAGAAAGTCTTTGGAATTATTCCTGATGGGCGAACGTACACCTTGGATTTATTGGAAGGGAAAAAGCTGGAAGGCATTGCCGAAGGAGACTTGCGCGTTACGATTAAGCGTCCAGAAGGCGTCCAGCGAAAACAAAAATATGAATGGTCGTTTCTGATTGAAGGAATTAAAGGTGGCGTAATCGAAACAAAGGATGAATTCATGTATATTGCCCCTGATTCAGGTTATCAGACGCAATTTGAATTGAATCTCATTCCAGCCGACCCCGCTTGGACCTCATTAGTAAAGCGACGATTCTTCCTTCGTTCCCGTGATGGACAGGTTTACGGAAGTATTGAAGTGGAGGTAAATGCAATCTATAACGACAAAAGTGCAATCGAGGTAAACTACTCTCTGAATCCATCGGGATTAAAAAACCTACAGCCTTGATTGGCCTTTCGGTCGTTAGAATTGCATCTTTTGAGGAGGTTCGAACTCATTTGGGAGTGGTTCGGTTCCACAAACATGAAGCGAGCACCCTTCTGGAACATCCTGTTGGATCAAATGGGCCTTCTCGAAAGCCCATGAATAATCGAAAATTACTAGGGTATGCCGAGGAATGAGCGCGTTGGGAGAGGCCAGCAAACGCCACGTTCTCGAACAAATTATCTTTGATTATCCAATTCCCTCTGAGCTGGGCACTGGCCCGGAAAGAATCAGGCGCGCACCAATCCACTATTCGTCCGGGGTGTTTCCATCATAATTTAATGCGTTTGACGGGGACGCATTCGGCAGGATTAGGACCACCCGTTTTGCGGCTCATTTTCGCACGGGGCGAAGACGACAAAAATATATTTGCGCTCATTTCCCCGGGGGCGACGGTCGTAAAAACGTTTTTGTCGCCTTCGCCCGCGGGGAAAACATCGTAAAAATATTTTTATCGTCCTCGCCCCGTGGGCAGAGACGTCAAAAATATTTTTGACGTGTTCGCCCTTGGGGCAGAGTGCGTAAATATATTTTTGCGGTGTCCGCCCCCGGGGAAAAGGTCGCAAAAATATTTTTGCGACCTCTGCACATGGGGCGGAGACGACAAAAACGTTTTTGACGTCATTTCCCGCCGGGCGGAGTGGGCAAAAATATTTTTACGTACTCCGCCCTCGGGGAAATGAGCGTAAATATGGGGTTCCTGCCCGTGTAAGTGTTTGAATGGAAGCCACTTGCGCGAGCTGCACCCGGTTTCATAGGTAATACAGGTTGAATGCTAATGATTCAGATTTAAGGAGGCTTTTGGAGGGGGGGGAAACCAGTGAAAACCACCGCGCAGAAACTATAAGATCAACGCCCGCAGTTTGGAGCGGTGGGGTTACTGCCGTAGCAACTTTGACTGGGAGCTTCCGCTGCATTCCTCTTACTGCACCTGCTTTTTCGCCTAAACTAAAATGGCAACCTGAATCGTTCCAAGCGGCCCTCGCACTTAACGCCCCAAGTGCAAGGAGGTAGATTGACTGAATTCTTGGTCGGGCGTTCGCGAGAACGAATAAAATGCCTTATTTAAAGGCATTTATGCCTCGATTGTCATCTGGCTTAGGAAAAAGCCTTATAGCACGTACAAGGCTTTCCTGATTCCATGTAGTGGGTCTTTTTACGTATGGTGCGTTAACTCAAGCCCTAAATTGCTACCCGCAATCCTCTTCCGTGTACGGGTGTAATCAGGTTTTGACCACGCAACACACCAAAACCCACTAGAACCTATGTTAAATAAACTCAAGAAACCGAACAGGTTTTCCGCGCTGCTGATCGCAGCCGGGCTATCCCTGTTCTGCGCTTCCGATGCCATGGCGGCAAAAGGTCCGCAGCCTACGATCTGTACCCGCTCCTGCTGGGGCGCTCGTTCGGCCTCCTCCTCGCAAATGTCCGGACTCAACCGGGCGATCATCCATCACACCGCCGGTGGTGAATATAACACAACAGGCTTAACTTCCTCCAAATCCTACGTTCGTGCCATTCAGAACATGCACATGAACAGCCGGGGATGGAGCGATATCGCCTATCACTTTCTCACCGATAAATTCGGAAACCTCTTCGAAGGCCGTGTTGGTTCCATGAGTGGTTTGCCTCGCGGGGCGCACGACGGTTACAACTATAACAGCTTCGGCTTTAACGTGATGGGGTATTACCATTCCCCGTATAACAACTCTTTCACCACTGCTTCGAAGAACTCAATCTCGGCTGTGATGGCGTGGAGGATGCCCTCCACATGGTCTCCGTATGGTTCAGGAAGTTACAACGGGAACACCGTTGGGTACCTGGACGGCCATTACAAAGTCAAATCGACCGCGTGCCCGGGAAGTCTCATCATCCCGCATCTCGCTGCGTTGCGGGACAACGTTAATAACCGCAAGCAAGGTGGCTCAACTCCGTCCGGCCCGAGCAGTTTGACTGCAACGACCTATTCTTCCACCCGCATCGATTTGAAATGGGTGGACAACTCTGGAATCGAACAAGGGTTCCGGGTGGAACGTTCCCTTTCCTCGGGAAGTGGCTTCACCCAGATCGCAAGCGTCGGTGCCAACATTAAAGCTTATTCAGCAACCGGTTTGGCTTCGGGGACACGGTATTATTTCCGCGTTCGTGCCTACAACGCGACAGGCAATTCGCCGTATTCGAATACTGCGAATGCTGTGACGAAAGACACCATTCCGGCAGGTCCATCGTCGTTGACAGCGACTGCTGTTTCCGATGTTCAGATCAATCTGGCCTGGGCACAGGCGATGGCGAATGAAGACGGATTCCGAATTTTCCGTTCTACTGACAATGTCACGTTCACCCAGGTTGCCACCGCTGGCATTAATGCCACGAGCTACAGCAACACCGGGCTGACTGGTAACCGCCTTTATTACTACAAGGTGTGTGCTTACAACACGGCTGGTAACTCGGCTTTCTCCAATACGGCGAGCGATACCACTGCTCCGCAGGCGCCTGCTGGTTTGACTGTCAGCACGGTTGCTGGCACGGCAAACTGGAATCAATTGCGCCTGGCATGGACGGATAACTCCAGTGCAGAAGTCGGATTCAAAGTTGAGCGCGGCGCTGCCGCAGCCGGTCCGTTTACCCAGATCGCAACTACCGCTGCTGGCGTTGCTACCTACACGGACACAGGATTGGCTGCAACGACCACCTACTACTATCGCGTTCGTTCTTACAATGCGAATGGCAACTCGGCTTATACGGCTGTTGTGAGCAAAGCGACTCCTAATGCTCCTCCGCAGCTTACCGCTATCGGCGACAAAGTTGTCGCGGCTGGAACGGCACTGACCTTTACTGCGACAGCCAGTGATCCCAATGCTATTTCCACCACCACGACGTGGCAGCAGTTTACTGCTTATCCGCACAACAATCCGATGGAGACCGTTCTTTTCAAACGTCCGTCTAATTCGGCCAGCACCACGGCATTCCTCGATACGTCCACGAACTATACTCGCGTTGTCACGAACGGTCCGACCGTGATGGGCGCTGGAAACAAGAAGATGGTTGCAGGCTGGGGTTTCAAAACTGGAACCGTAAACCCCTGGGTTCGTTTGAACACGTTTAACACGGTGACCAACGGCAATCCGACGATTGCGTTGGACCAACGGCTGGTATTCAAAGTGCACGCCAGCAAAGCGATCAAGATTGGCCTTGGCATCCGGGAAACCGGAACAACGGCTGCATATGGAGCCAACGGTGGAACGACTGGTTCTATCGAATGGGTGGGCGTCACGAACGTAGTAAGTAGCGCACCGATTCCTAACCGCCTGATCGCAGCCAACACGCTGACCACGGTCAACTTCAACATTCCATTCGAACCACAAGAAGCATTCACGGGAGACGGATTTGTGTCTCAAAACAATGTGAAGGGCGTCATGGAGCATATCATCATCAAGGGTGAAGGTGGCACGGGTGCCTACGTCGTTTACTTCGATGATTTCCAGGTGGTTGCTTCCAACAATAATGCCTACACCCTCGATGCTGGCGCGCCGGTTGGGGCGAGTATCGGATATCGCACTGGTAAGTTCATCTGGACTCCCACCACCGGCCAGGTCGGAACCTATAACATCACTGTCCGCGTCACAGATCGCCTCGGTGGCGTTGATACAGAAACCATCACGGTGACTGTTACTGGAACGGGCAACTCGTCTCCAGTGCTTGGCGCAATTGGTAGCAAGACCGTGAACGAAGGCAGCACATTGAGCTTCACCGCCAGTGCTACTGACCCGAACGCTGGTCAAGCTCTTGCCTTTAGTCTCGGCGCTGGCGCTCCTGCTGGAGCCAGCATCACCTCAGTTGGTGGCTTTACCTGGACCCCGACAGAAACACAGGGACCTGGTAGTTACCCGATTACGGTGGTTGTTTCTGATAATGGCACGCCCTCTTCTAATGACACAGAAACGATCACTGTCACAGTGAACGAAGCCAACAGCGCACCTACGGTAGCCGTCATCGCTGACCAGACGGTCAACGAAGGCAGTGCGCTCAGTGTTACTGCGTCCGCCACAGACTCTGACATCCCGGTGCAGAGCATCAGCTACAGCTTGCTGAACGCTCCTGCCGGAATGACGATCAATGCCAGCAGCGGTGCTATCAGTTGGACACCGGGTGAGAGCGACGGTCCTGCGGTTCATCAGGTCACAGTCCGGGCTTCCGATAATGGCGCGCCTTCCTTGAACGGCTCACGTAGCTTCAACGTAACTGTTTCTGAAGGCAATTCAGCACCGGTGCTTACGATTCCGACGACCTCGACGAAGATCAATACGATTGCTCGTTTCGATGATAACGATGACGAACCAAACGGCGTTGTCATGTTCCGTCATCCGATGTTCTCTTCAACATCTACCGCATTCCTTGATGCTCCAAATAGCTCGTTGTTGGTCACATCGCCCGACTTCCCGCTACCTGATGACAACACCAGCTTGAAAGTGCTGCATGCAAACTTCAGCTTCAAAACCGGCACGGTGAATCCATGGCTCCGTTTGACCACGCACACCATGAACACCAATCACGCTTACGTTCCAAATCCAACGATCCCATTGAATTCCAAAGTGCGCTTCAAGGTGTACTCTGACAAGTCGATCAAAGTTGCATTAGGCGTTCGTGAAACCGGATTCAATGCGCCTGTGGGCTTCAACGGTGGTATCACCGGGGCTACCGAATATGTGGGCGTTTCTGGTAAACAAGCAAACGGTTGCCCAATTCCGACCCGGACCATTCCGGCCGGGGGATGGACAACGGTCGAATTCAATATGCCGACAGAGCCGTGCGCGAACTTCGTCAGTGGTGACGGTATCCTCGCAAGTGGCAAAGGTACTATCGAACAGGTGGCGATCGTTCCGAATGGCGGAATGGGGGCCTACAATGTCTACTTCGATGACTTCGAAGTGATCGAGACCAGCACTTTGTTGCGGGTTGATACACTCGCAACCATCTCATTCAAGGCGACCGCCACTGACGCGGATCTTGGTGATGGTGGTGCTCCGCAGACGTTAGGCTTCAGTCTGGACGCAGGCGCGCCGACCAATGCAGAAATCGACGAAATCACCGGGGTGTTCTCCTGGACTCCAACCGCTGAACAGAGCCCGAGCACGAACGTGATTAGCATTCGCGTGACTGACGACGCGACGCCCGCTCTCAGTGATGTGGAAAACGTGACGATCATCGTCAACAAAGTGAATACGATGCCTTACTTCGGTAACATGCCGGACGAAGAAATCTACCTGGGCAATGGCGAAGTATTCTCTTGGGATGTGGAGGCCGGTGACGACGATCTTCCGGGCGATACGCTTGCCTACTCGTTGATTGTCAAACCAGTTGGCGCAACGATCGATAGCGCTGGAGTGATCAGCTGGACGGCTCCGTCCACCGGAAGCAGCACGAACACCTTCACAGTTCGTGTGCAAGACAACGGTTCACCAGTGCTCTTCACTGATGAAACCTTCAAGATCTTTGTGAGTGCGGCGAACACTGCTCCAGTCCTGAGCATGGGTGCCGCCCGCATCACGGAAACCGTGGTGAATTACGAAACGTTCACCAATGGCACGCCGAACGAACAGGTCATGTTCCGCAAGCCGGGCTACTCCAGCACCACTACGAACCACATCGACATGGCTGCTGCGAACTCGACTACGGTTACGACCACGTTCCCGGCTGGAAACGCCAATGCCGGCGCCAAAGTGTTGAAAGCCGAATGGTCTTTCGCCGCCGCCGCCGTCAATCCCTGGGTGCGTCTCGCTACTACCGATACGGCATTCCTGCCGAATCCGACGATCAATGCTAGTGCCCGCGTGAAGTTCGATATCTACACGACCAAAGCTCTGAAAGTTGGCCTGGGTATCCGCGAAACCGGCACTACGGCTGAAAACGGTGGCAACGGTGGCATCACCGGCAGCATCGAATACGTCGGTGTCAGTAGCCAAATTGGAACGACTCCTGTGCCTACCCGCACCGTCAATGCAACGACCTGGACCACGCTTGAGTTCGACATGCAAAATGAGCCGATGCAAACCCTTACGGGCGACAGCATCCTCGCAGCAGGCCAGCAAGTGTTGGAACACCTGATCCTCAAGGGTGAAGGCGGGACAGGCGTTTACACGGTTTACGTGGATAACTTCCAGGTAGTGGAAGTCATTCCTTCGCTCAACAGCACCGAAGAAACGGGTGTGGTTGAATTGACGGTCAAAGCTGGCAGCAGCGTGGCCTTTACGGCCAGTGCGACCGATACCGACGCAGTAACGTTTGGTTTTGGTTCCGTCGCTCCGGCTGGTGCCTCACTCAACGCGGCCACAGGTGCCTTCGCCTGGACTCCGTCGGTCGGTCAGGCCGGACTCGCCTACGACATCGGTATCTATGTCGAAGACAGCCCAACAAGTGGCGCGATCAAGAAGCGTGATTCCGACGAGTTCGTGGTGAATGTGATTGCTGATGCAATCAACCCACAGAATCCGGCGGCATCAACCTCTGGTTCGACCCTGGTCTGGGATTCCACCCCGGGCAGCACCTATAAAGTGCAGTCCGCCGGTGAGAACGGTCAATGGAACGACGAACAAACCGTTGTTGCAACAGGGACCAGTTCTTCTGCAGACGTAACCGGCGACAGCAGCAACTATCGTGTTGTTGAAGTTGGCGGCACTGGCAGCGAAGAATAATCCGCACTAGAAAACTCGATGCCTGCTCTCGCAAGGGAGCAGGCACTTTTTTGTACCAGTCTTTCAGTGACAACAAACTCTTCACAGCGACGGAGCCTTCTGTTGAAATCTTTTCCACGCAATGGCTCTACCCGCTTTTCTGAAGACTGCTGCACAAGGGGTGTATCTGGCGGTCAAACTGCAACCGCGCGCTTCCAGGACCGGATTCGCCGGGGTGCTGGGTGAAGAGCTGCGTATATCCGTGACGTCTCCTCCGGTGGACGCAGCGGCCAACCAGGCGTTGGTTGAATTTCTCGCCAGGGAATTGAAGTGCTCTCGAGTGCAGATTCAAATCGCTCGCGGTCATACCTCCCGGCACAAGAGTCTGCTGATCACCGGAATTCCCGCGGACAAGATTGCTGGGATTCTTTTGCCATCCAAAAGCGGTTGAGACCAGGCTCTGCCGCCGGGTGACAAAGAAAATTCTGGCAGCGATTGGGATTGGGCGAATATTGTCCGCTTATGGAACCGCGCCGCCAATTTGCCAGCGACAATTACTCAGGAATCTGTCCCGAAGCGTGGTCGGCGATGGCGGAGGCGAATCACGGACATGTTCGCAGTTATGGTGATGATCCTTGGACCGAGCGGGCGGCGAATCTCATTCGCGAAACATTCGAAACGCAGTGCGAGGTCTTTTTTGTCTTCAACGGAACCGCTGCGAACTCTCTGGCTCTAGCCGCCCTTTGCCAGAGTTACCACAGTATCCTTTGTCATGAGCTGGCTCATGTAGAAACCGACGAATGCGGTGCCCCGGAATTCTTCTCAAACGGAACCAAAGTTCTACTCGTGCCCGGTGACAATGGAAAAATCAACCCCGCCGGAATCGAACAACTCGTGAAGCGTCGGACTGATATCCATTTTCCCAAGGCTCGGGTGGTTAGTATCACGAATTCCACCGAGGTCGGCACGGTCTATTCAGCGAGTGAGGTCAAAGCCATTGGTGATGTAGCGAGGAAGCTCAACTTACATTTCCACATGGACGGGGCACGCTTTGCGAACGCGATTGCCTCACTGAAAGTTTCCCCCGCAGAGCTCACCTGGAAAGCCGGCGTGGATGTGTTGTGCTTTGGTGGATCTAAAAACGGAATCGCTCTGGGTGAAGCCGTTGTGTTCTTCAACCCCGAGCTTGCCCGGGAATTCGATTATCGATGCAAACAGGCGGGGCAACTTGCCTCCAAGATGCGGTTCTTGTCTGCTCCGTGGGTTGGAATGTTCCAGGGTGGAGCCTGGATGCGTTATGCCGAACATGCCAATAGCATGGCTGCCTTGATGCACCAGAAGTTGAGTGGCTTAACCGGGGTTAAGATTCTTTTTCCTCGTGAGGCAAACGCCGTGTTTGTCCAACTGCCACAAACCGCCATTGAAGGGTTGTATGCGAAGGGATGGATATTCTACAACTTCATTGGGAAAGGCGGATGTCGTCTGATGTGTAGTTGGGATACGAGTGAAGAAGACATTTCACAGTTCGTTAGCGATCTGACTGCTCTTTTGTAGAGTTCAGCAACGCTTTGAAGGCAGGGTGCTGAACTATATGTTGCATCCCTTGTAACAAAAGCGTTTTGCCAGGTTCCATCCGATGCCATGGCGAAGCTCCCGAAGGATGAGGCAGCGGAACCAGGTCGAAATGGAGCCCATTGTAGTAGACCGCAAATGTTTTCCCCACAACCTCTTCAAGGCTTTTGAATACGAGGAATTGTTCAATCGCCAATTTACCCACGGCGATCACGAGCTTGGGATGTAGAATCTCCAACTCAGCGTCGAGCCACCGCGAGCAGTTTCGGATTTCATCGATCGCCGGGACACGATCGCCACCCGTGGTTTTTTTTCCTGGAAAACAACGACAGACGGCAGCTATGTAAATAACTGTTCTGATCTCCAGTTCGTTCAATCCGGCGGATTCTTCAAACCAGCGAAAAAGCGTTTTCCCTGCGGTCCACGCCCACGGTTTTTGGGCAATCGGTTCTTTGTCTCCGGGCGCCTGACCGAGAAGCAGGACATCGCTCACGTTGGCGCCGCCACTCACCACTGGTTTGTGCATCTGCGGACAAAGCGCACAGGCTCTCAAGCTTTGGACGTGGGTCTGTAGCCTGACTGCTCTTGGATCAAGCCGCTTGTGCCGAATCGCCATAGGCCAAGATACAATAACTTTACGAAATTTCGAACCATTCAGGCGTTAAGGACCCGCTTAAACCTCACCTTGAAACCCTTGCTGGCGGAGAGCTTCAAAAAGAACAATCGCCACGCAATTGGAAAGGTTGAGTGACCGCGCCTTTGGGTTGAACATCGGAAGGCGAATCCATGTTTCCCGATGTTGATCGAGTAAGGATTTCGGAACCCCAGCCGTCTCACGTCCAAACACCAGGTAGTCGTCAGGATTGAATTGCACCTCCTGGTAAGCTTGTGGACCCCCTTGCTCGACGAACCAAAGCCTCGCTCCGATCGGCAGAGACTCGACAAACGCAGACCAGTTGCCCCACTTGCGCCACTGCACATGCTGCCAATAATCCATGCCTGCCCTTTTCAACTGCGAGTCATCCAATTTAAACCCAAGCGGTTCAATCAGATGCAACGTGCTGTGGGTCGCCGCACAGAGGCGCGCCACATTGCCCGTGTTGGGAGGAATCTCAGGTTCAAGAAGGACAATGTTCACCGGTGATTTTAAAGTGAGTCGGATCGCTCGCTCTTTTGGGCGCGCTCCTTGCGGGTTTTATAATAAACTTTCCACAAGACCAAACCGTGGGCTGGAGCGCTCATCCCGCTGGAACTTCGATTCTTTTGCTCGAACATCTTTGGCACTTCGTCGATCGAAAACTTTCCCAACCCGACCTGAATGATCGTTCCAACAATGCCGCGGCACATCTTGTAGAGGAAACCATCTCCTTCAATAATGAAGGTCAACAGGCATCCGCTCCGCTTGATCTCGCAACGCGTTAGTCTCCGAACCGCATCCTCCAGCACATCTCCACGGTTGGCCGTAAACGACCGAAAATCGTGCTTACCCACGAACAGCTTTGCTGCTGCCTGCATCAACTTGAAATCTGCTTTCCGGGTGACGTGCCAGGCCTGGCGTCGCATCAGCGGATTCATCACCGGATGATTCCACACGAGATAACGATACTGCTTTCCTTTGGCGTCGAACCGCGCGTGAAAATCTGCGCGGGCTTTGGTGACTTGCGAAACTCGAATGTCGAGCGGGAGATGGGCGTTGACCGCGAGGATTAGTTTGCGCGTGGTCATCTTCCACTCCGCTTTCGCGATCTCTACGTGGGCTACCATTCCGAGCGCGTGAACTCCGGTGTCGGTCCGACTTGAACTATGGATCCGCTTCACACTGGGGAAAAGTTTAGCGAGCGCTTCTTCGACCTTTTGTTGCACCCCAAGCCCAATTTTTTGCACCTGCCAACCGGCATAGTTGGTGCCGTCGTAAGCGATGACCAGTTTGAGTTTGATCACGTCTACCGCTTCAACTGCCGTCGAATCATTTTCCATCACGCGGGCGGCTAGGAGATGCTATCCAAATGACTCTGTAGCAATATTGCCGCAGCCATTTTGTCGACCGACAGCTTCCGTTTATCTCGGCGCATATCGGCTTCGATCAGCATGCGGTTCGCCTGCACCGACGTGAGACGTTCGTCGAGTAGCTTGATGGGAGTTGTAATCTCCTTCTTCAGTTTGGCGACAAAATCATTCACCTTCTGCGCGGCCGGCCCGTAGCTGCCGTCCATGTTGCGGGGCATTCCGATGATAAAGAGCTCCACCTCTTTCTCAGCAATGATCTGCTTGAGGCGAACCATGAAAGCATCGAATGGCTCAGCGGGAATGAATTCCAGCGGTTGGGCAATAATCTTTAACTCGTCGCTGACCGCGACTCCGACCCGAACCGTCCCGTGATCCAAAGCTGCAATGCGCATATATTCCTAACTCTGAACTAAATTCCTGCGCAGTAAATCCAAAGCCTGCTGGGAAGTAAGAAATTTAAATGTCTCACGGTCGTAGGCATTGAACTGCTTTTCGACAATAGTTTTATCCGGAGTGGCTAACGCAACGAACACGGTTCCCACCGGCTTTTGGGTCGTGCCACCTCCAGGCCCCGCAATTCCCGTAACCGCTATTGCGTAGTCCGTTCGGTTTGTCAGGCGAGCGCCTTCTGCCATTTCGCGTGCCGTTTCTGCACTGACTGCGCCGTATTGATCCAGAGTCCCAACCTTCACCCCAAGAAGTCGCTGCTTCGCTTCATTGCTGTAGGTAACAAGGCCCGCCATGAAAACGGCTGAGGCACCCGGAATGTTGGTGATGCGATTGGCAATCAATCCTCCGGTGCAGGATTCAGCTAGGGAGAGTGTCTGGCTGCGGGCGTTTAGTTCAGCCACGACAATGGCATCCAGCGAACGTTCGTCGGAGGCAAAGAGATGAACGCCGAGTTGTTCGCGAATGATTGTTTCAGCCGCGTCCATTTGTTGCCGGGCATTATCGAGGGAACAAGTGATGCGAACCTCTACCTCACCAACCCGGGCACAGTAGCCAATCTCAAGTCCGGCATTTACCAACGGTTGCAGTCGCGCGGCAATTCTTTCTTCCACCAGAGACTCGCCCAAACCAGTCGTCTTGAACGTGCGACAATGAAGTTCTGGAACATTGAATTTCTGTTGCAGGAGTGGAACAACCTGCTCCCGGAACATCGGTTTCAGTTCGCGGGGTGGTCCGGGCAGCATGACGAGGTATTTTGTGTTGCCACCGGAATTCAGCGGGACGACCAACCCCGGCGCAGTGCCGTGCGCGTTACGGAGCGCCCATCCGCTATTCGGAACGAGCGCCTGAACCTTGGAGCTCTCTGGAGCAGGACGTCCCCTCAATTGAAAAAAAGCTTCGATGTCCCTGAGGACATCCGCATCCATCTCCAGTTTCAATCCGAGCAGATCGGCAATTAATTCTCGGGTGACGTCATCCGAAGTGGGGCCGAGGCCTCCCGTCGTGATGATCAGGTCTGCAGTCTTTAGCGAGTCCCGCACTGCATCCTGGATGGCGGGACCGTTGTCCGCGATCGCTACCTGGCGCGTCACCGGCATTCCGATCCTTGCCATCTCTGCGCAGATCCATTGTTGATGGGTATTGAGGATACTCCCCAGCATCAGTTCCGTGCCCGTGTTGATTAAATCTATTCTCATGGGGTGCGATCGTCAGGCGGTCGCTTAAGTAAAGAAATTAACCACGGATGGACCCGGATGCGCACGGATAAAAACCGGCAACAGAATGTGCGCGCGTTTGTTTTGGATGTAGGAAGGACTCGGATCAACGCCCAAAGACGTTGCCGATAAATTCGAACAAGCCACGCGACTTGTAGGGGCTTTCGGGATCAAACACCGGACGCTGCGGACGGTGGCGTGCTTCCAGATCCCATTGCAGCAGTAGCCCGACGCTTTGCCCCCCACGACCATGGTCACGAATTGCACTGATGCCGTAGGAATAACCAAGGACGACATGAAGAATGTCACGGGGAGTTTTGTAGCCCAGTCCCAGTCCCACGCCCGAATGCCAGTTCCCCGGTTGCTGCAAACCGGAAGTGTAGTCGATGTGGGCTACCGTCCCCACGCCGGTGATAGTCCAACGTGCTTGTGCGTCGAGCGGAATGATGTAGCTGGTGCTGAGAAGATAGAACTGATCCGCGCTCAACTCCTGGTGATAATAGCCCGGCAGGTTCAAAGGAAACTCTGTCGTCAAAGGCAGGGTGCCTCCAAGTCGATAGGCACTGAACCGATCGCCGTTGATGCTGGTCCCCGCAGTCAGATTGATTCCAAGGGTATGATTCAAGTTGGTGAAGGTGTAAATGAGAAGAGCGCGTGCCCAGAACAGATGCGTGTGCGCTTCCAATTCGCGGTCATTAAAACCGTAGGTCCCCGAGTCGGAACGCACTTGCCCTTCGTACCATCCAGATAATTCCATTGCCAGGGATGGCGACATCAGCGGTTCGACGCCGCCGAATCGTAAACCGGTCCGTACTTTCGTTGCGAGATGGTCGGGCGGCAGCGCGAAGCCGGCGGCGGTGTCAGAATCGCGATCGTAAATGCTGTAGTGAGGAGCGATCCGGAATACCGCATTCAAAGGAATCAGCTGATCTGGATTGAAGCGATGGTAAACGCTAAATGAGACGTCTCCGCCGTGTCCCGTGAAGGACTCCTGCTGTGACCAGTGACCGCTCCGGATTTCGTTGTAACTGTCCGCGAATCCACCGCCCGAAAATCCAATGCCGATGTCAGTCTGCTCGGTTCCCGATATTCCTAACTCCGAATCCACGTAAACGGGAGCGATGGCCAACCGCAACGTGAGGTTCGAACGGATGAATTCAGGTTGGTTCCTATAATAGAACAAATAGCCCGCGATCGGCGCTTTTCCCTCAATGGGTTGATTATACCCAAATTGTAAAAGTTGTCGTTTGTCGGGATCGATTTGCGCGAAGGCGCTGATTCCGATTATAGCCAGGAGAATAGTTATGACTCGCGTCGAGAACGAATTCACGCCCCGTGTAGTAATCCAAACGGAGTCTCTCGCCAAGGTATAACCGGATGATTGGGTGTTAGGGTAAAGTCCGATATCCGGACTGCGGCTGGTCCTGCGGACACAACCGCGGTCCGCACGCCACTAATGACATTCCATTTCCGTTTGCTACGTTGGCTGCATGGCACATGTAAAAAGATTGCTCCACACCCGCTACCGTTTGAATGACCTGCAGCGTTCCATCAAATTTTACAAAGAAGTGTTGGGACTCGAAGAAACCCGAAGTCACAAATCGCCGCGTGGATCTGAATTGGTCTTCTTGAAAGCTCCCGGCAGTGAAGAAGAAATTGAGCTCTGCCATTTTCCCAACAGCGGCCCGGTAGAAGTGCAGCCGGATCTCACGCATCTCGCTTTCGAGGTGGACAGTCTTGAAGAGTTCGGCAAACACCTGGCTTCGCTTGGTCTAAAATATTCCGATGGTCCCACCTACAAGCAGGACGGCAGCGGTGGTTTTGCGTTTATCGATGCGCCGGAAGGTTATGAAGTGGAATTGATCCAGCGCACGCCGAAGGCGAGTGGAACTTACTGAGGCTTAGGAATCATGGAAGATTCTGAAGCTCCGACAATATCACGCGCTGCGGCTAGGGCTTTGCCCATAGCCGCGGTCCGTGCCTCTAAACCCACTCCGGCACTTCAAAATTCTCTGACCTCTTATACGGCACAAAGTTCTCGGACGGTTTAAAGATCGGCGGATTCGCTCCTTCGATGTATTCGTAAACTTTGCCTTCGAAATTGCGGATGACCACCCGGTCCCGGTTCCGACTGAGAATATACTCAGGATTAATCGGTACCTTGCCTCCGCCCCCGGGGGCATCGATCACGAACTGCGGAATGGCGTAACCGGTGGTGTGTCCACGCAGCCCATCCATAATTTCCAAACCTTTGCGAACGCTCGCCCGGAGATGGGAGGAGCCGGTAATCAAATCACATTGATAGAGGTAATACGGTTTCACCCGGCACATCAGCAACTTCTGCACATGAGCACGCGCCGTGGTGAGATCGTCATTCACGTGACGCAAGAAGACAGATTGGTTGCCGAGGGGTATGCCGGCATCCGCCAGACGGCCCAATGCATCTCGGACTTCCGTTGTCAGTTCCCGCGGGTGATTCGAATGCACACTGATGAACAGCGGGTGATACTTCTTCAGCATCGTGCAGAGTTCAGGTGTGATGCGTTGCGGCAAAAAGATCGGAATACGGGTGCCGATCCGCAGGAACTCCACATGCGGTATGGCGCGAAGCTGCTTCAACAAAGACTCCAGCTTGTCGTCACTAAACAACAATGGATCGCCCCCGCTCAATAAGACGTCGCGGATCTCCGGATGATTGCGGATGTATTCGATCTGTCGGTCGAACTCCGGATGAAAATCGTAACCGGTCGCGTTGCTGACCAGCCGGGAGCGGGTGCAGTAACGACAGTAGGATGCGCAACGGTCCGTCACCAGGAACAGAACACGATCCGGGTAACGATGGACCAGTCCGGGAACGGGTGAATGAGAATCTTCCCCGCAAGGATCGGTCATTTCCCATGAAGCGGTATGCGTCTCCTCGATTCGCGGGATCATCTGCCAGCGAATCGGGCAGTTTTCATCCGAGGGATCGATCAGATTAAAGAAATAGGGAGTGATCGCCATCGCCAATTTTGTGTTGGCAAGGATGGTGCCAGCGCGCTCTTCGGGGGAGAGGGTGGGCATGAGCTTCTCGAGTTGTTCGAGGGAGGTGATGCGGTTTTTGAGCTGCCACTTCCAGTCGTTCCAGTCGCTATCAGGAATGTGACTCCAAAATCCGCGTCCGGCAGAACGAAATTCCTTGAGAGAGTTAAATCGCGCCGAGTCGGGCTTTGCTTTTTCAGCCGCTGCTGCGTCTAAATGCATTTTCTTGGTCGCACTATAAGTTTGGTGTTCGAGGTGTCAAGTAAGGGGGAGGGGCCATGCAGTAGCGTCAATGAAAAGGGGAGCGGGTGGATTCAGGCCCAATTCTCTCCGTTATCTGCGGTTGCCAATTAATTCGTGTTTTTTTGAGCCATCCTGAACGGAGGGCTTTGAACTCTCGGGGAAGTCCTTATGGCACTTCCGGTGCTCCATCAGGGGAAAAAAGGGACGGCAAACGCTGCAAGCGCGGCTTACTTCAACAGAAAAGCGTTGGCGAACCCGCTATGGCAATCCGAGCCACTGAAGGTTCATAGATCTGGATCAAGTATTCCAAATCTCAATGCCCTCCTTCAAACAACAGCTTCTTAAACGAACTCCGAGTCATCACAAGGGTGGGTCCGCAGGTCCGTCCGACCCGCCCTCGTGATCACAATGGGGGTCCTGCAGGACCGTCCGACCCGCCCTTGCGATCACAATGGGGGTGCTGCAGGTCCGTCCGACCCACCCTTGTGCGGCTAAATCGTCTTCGATTCGGGCTAATTATCAGAACTGGTTTGCACCACTGTCTCGACTAAAAACATGGGACGGCCACGGGTTTGTTCGTAAATGCGACCGACGTATTCTCCTAGAATGCCCAAAACCAGGAGTTGCAGTCCGCCGACGAAAACCACGGCAAGGATCAAACTCGTCCATCCCGGGGGGGTCTTTCCCACAAAGAGCCAGGAAAAGATCGCGTAAGCGCAGAGCAGAAAGCTTACAGCCATGGCGATACCGCCGATGAAAGATGCGAAAGCCAACGGACGTAAAGAAGAAGAAATAATCCCGTCAACGGCAAGCCGCACGAGCTTGCTCAACGGGTACTTTGTTTCACCCGCAAAACGCGCATCGCGATCGTAGAAAATCGGCTCCTGACGGAACCCAACCCAGCTGACCATGCCTCGGATAAAACGTTGTCGCTCTGGCATGGCAACGATGAGGTCGCGAACTCGTTTACTGATCAATCGGAAATCTCCCGTATCGAGCGGGATGTGAGTTCCGGCAATCCGCCGTAACAACCGGTAGTAGAGAGCGCAGAAAATTCGTTTCGGCATCGAGTCTCCCGGCCGTGTTCTACGCTGCGCGTACACAACATCCACACCTTCTTTCATCTTGGCCAGCATCTCTGGCAACAATTCGGGAGGGTCCTGGAGATCAGCATCCATGATGAGAATGGCATCCCCTCGTGCGAAATGGAGGCCGGCAGACAACGCGAGTTGATGCCCGTGGTTGCGCGACAGTTTAACAATCACGAGGTTCTTGTCGCATTTGGAAAGGGCCACGAACTGTTCCCACGTGCCGTCCCTGGAACCGTCGTCGACAAAAACGATTTCGTAACTCGATCCAATGCTTTCGCAAACCGACCTCACTCGCCGATGCGTTTCGGAAATGACTTCGCTCTCGTTATAACACGGCAATACAACCGATAACTGCGGGCGCAGCTGTGCTGCTGATCGGGAGGTGGAATCCGACGGAATCATATTGCAGCTCCGTGACGGACTTCTGTTTCATGCTCCCGAAGCACAAAAAGGAAGCCAGCTTTGAGCGATTGACGGTATTTCATATTAAGTGGACAAGGTATCCGTCTCGAACATTCAGCGTGAACCTGGAAGACCTTTCTTTTTCTGGAGCTTTATCATCTCTTCGGCGTAGCGGCGTCCCATCTCGCGCTGCGATTTCGTGTCAAAATGCACTTCGTCGCCATGATGAGTGAGCCCGGTGGCTTTCCAGCAAGCGGTGTTCAGCACGCGACCTGGTATCTTTGCCAGAGCATCATTGATCATTCGTGCATGAGGAGTCGCAGTTGGATCTTTGCGGGTGTAGAGAAATTCACCAATTTGTCCGGCGACAAATGGAATGGCCGGTTGCCCGAGATCTTTCCGAAAGTCTTCGATCATCTTTACCAAACGTTCCTCGTAGGTTTCTGCCGTTTCCAACTTGATGCTGTCGTTTTCACCCTGGTGCCAAAGGATTCCCTTCAGGGTCCCATCTTTCATCGCGATTTTCGCCCGGACCAAAGCATTGGAATAGAGATCGCCCTCTTTGGACCACCGGACCAGCAGAGTGCCGCCGACGGCGCAAGGCACCAAGGCGATTACAGCTTTTTTGTTGTGCTCCGCCATTGATTTCCCAAAGGAAAGTCCCGGCCCGACCCCGAGGCCTTTGGCGCGATCCTGATGAACAGGTTCGACGGCAAGTTCCCACGTGTTGCTATAATTCAAACGCCAGACCCGTTCGTGCGGTGTTTTGTCTTGTTCCTCAATTTTGCCCCTGCCCGCCATATTGGATTGGCCCATGAGGAGATAAACGTGCAGGTCTTTTTTCCCAGGCAACTTCAGAGAATCCGCCGCAAGGGCCGAACAACATCCGGAGACGAGGATAGACATAAAGAGGAGGCCAAGAGCCATTCGCATGCGTGGAGAATCTCGAAAATTGTCGAACTCGACAAGAGTTACTAGCTATGGAGAAACGGGGGAATCGGGCAGTCCAGCGAGTCCGCAATCGCCCGAAGCAACTCCGCCTCACGCGTGTGGATTTCACCGTCGTAGGCAACCGTCTGCGCGGCGGATTCAAGGAACGCTTTTTTGCACTGAGGGACCGACTGCGCCAGTTTGTTCAAAGCGGCGTCCAACCGTTGAAGGCTGCATTCCTCCAGCGGCGCAAACTGGAGATCGACCCCATCTATTTTCAAGGAGCTGACTCCGGCTCGAAACGCGTCTGCCGCTTCGCGACTCTCATCTTGCCCCACATGTGCCAGCGCCGAGAGCAAAACGGCGCATTCCTCTGCCAAACCACGCAAGCTGTAAAACTGCACTGTGCGCTTGGGAGCTGGTTTGAAATGGGGTTCCAAATGTCGCAACAGCAATTTCTCGAGCGCAAATTCAAACAGGTCGACCTGCCGATCAGAGGTTATCAATTGCTTAATGTTCCGTTCAAAGTCGGTGTATTGACTGGGCGAGAGTTGGCGCAAAGCCGGGAGAGTCAACTCTATCACCGGGAGCTTTGCTTTGTCCGGCAATTCCTTGACGAATGCATGCAGCCGAATGGTCTCAGTGTAGATCGGTTGAGGAACCAGGGACGCAAATTCACCCAGCTGCTGCCGGGCAGCCCCCGCATCTTCGCTCAACAGCAAAGAGTAAACGAGCGCCGTCGCGCTGAATGTCTCGTGTGCCGCCGATTCGACTTCGGATGGCAAACCTGCCAGGATACTTCCCACAAAGTTCAGGTGAGCAACGGTCGGTTGCCCGGTGGACCCAACAAAGTTTTGTGCCTGGGAGCGGGCACTTCCACCCAGCAAATCATCCAATCCAGGCGCACGAATGTTTCGGGCAGGCTGAGTTGGCGAGGGCGCGGCACTTACCACGGCGGAACGGGCGCGCTCGCGAGCGGGGGCGCTCATCGCCACCTTCGCAAAATTCCCGTCAAACTGCGGATCCAGCGCTTTGATGCGTTCGGTCAGCGGAGGATGAGTTGCCATCATGCCGCCCCAGCTGAATTTGCTCAGCCCATTACCGAAGAACATATGACTCGCTTCCTCTGCTGCAGGCGCTTCGAGTTCTGAACCTGCGGAAAAACCGCCGATCTTCTTGAGAGCGCCCGCGATGCCCTCCGGGTTCCTGGTGAATTGCACCGCGGCAGCGTCAGCGAGGAATTCGCGTTGGCGTGAAATCGCACTTTTGATCAGCTTACCAAAGAAGGCACCGATCCCACCCACGATCAGCAGACCAATTCCGAACAGCGCCAGTCCATTACCATTCTTGCGATTACTGGAGACGCGGGCACTGCGCAGCAAAATATGTCCCAACAGAGCGAGACAAACAATCCCATGGACCCAGCCGATCAGCCGCAGGTTCAGCTTCATGTCCCCGTTAAGAATATGGCTGAACTCGTGGGCGATGACTCCCTGCAATTCGTCCCGGTTCAACTGGCGAATCGCTCCGCGCGTCACCCCAATCACTGCGTCACTCATATCGAATCCTGCGGCGAACGCGTTGATCCCCTCCTCGCGCTGCATGATATAAACCTCCGGAACTGGCACACCGGACGCCAGTGCCATTTCCTCCACGATGTTGCGGAGCTTCAGCTCATCTGGATCATTGGAATGGGGATTTAACAACTCTCCGCCCAACTCCGTCGCAATCACGCCGCCCCCGCGCGAGAGTTGTCCGATCTTGAAAAGAGAACCAAACACCACCACCAGCAGAGTGCCTCCCGTTGCCCATAGAAAGACCTGTGGATTCCATAACGAAAGTTCGGCCCGCGGGGTTTCGCGATAACCACGATTCTTTTTCAACCCGGACATGCCGAACGCCACCAGGACAATCAGGTAAACTGCCACGATCGTGCAAATGACACCCAGGCCAAAATAAAACACGAGGCGCTTGGTGTTTCGACGGGAAAGGTCCTGACGGGAAAAAAAGTCCATTTGATGTTAAGTCCTTGGAAACTGAAAGGTTGCACCGGATGTCGATGCAACCATGAAAGATCGCAACGGTTCACGTTGCGCCGACGTTAGAACTGAACTTTGGGCGCGATGCGTTCCGCCGGGCTATCCACCTGGAACAACTCTGCGGCCTGGAAATTGAACATGCCTGCCACGAAGTTGCTCGGGACAGATTCACGCTTGGTGTTGTAGACCATCACAGAGTCATTGTAAGCCTGGCGCGCAAAGGCCACTTTGTTTTCCGTGGAAGTGAGTTCTTCCATGACGCGAATCATGTTCTGGTTTGCCTTAAGATCTGGATAGGCCTCCGAGACGACCATCAGACGTCCAAGTGCCTCGGTGAGGCCGGCTTCAGCCCCACCCAACTGGCGCATTGCACTTGGATCCCCTGGATTCGCGGCGGCCTTGGCACCGGCAGAGACAGCCGTATTACGGGCTGCAATCACCGCTTCGAGTGTTTCGCGCTCGTGCTTAAGATATCCCTTCGCCGTCTCGACGAGGTTGGGGATCAGGTCATAGCGTCGCTTCAGCTGGACGTCGATTTGCGAAAACGCGTTCTTATAGCGGTTGCGTAAAGCGACGAGCGTGTTGTAAATGCCGATCACCATGAAGGCGAGAAGCACAAGCACCGCACCGATCACAAGAAGAACAATGATAGCTGGACCCATATGGGGTGAACTTAGCTTAAGGAGTGAGGTCGACAATTATATTCTCACATGCGAATTGTAACGGTAATCCCAGAGGCGCTTGCATTTTGCGCAAACCTCGACACCGCCATGGACCTCTGTTAAGCAACTGAATGTGACGCCGACCGATCCCAGTTTGTTGTTGCTCGTCCCCGCTTATAACGAAGAGAAGCGGATCGAACCACTTTTGAGGGATTATGCTGCCTACTTCCGGAAACATTATGCCGGCAGATTTGAGATGGTCATCGTGCTGAATGGCTGCAGGGACCGCACGATCGATGTGGTTCAACGAGTCGCGAAAGAGTTTCCAGAGATTCAGCCGCTGGAATATGAGGCACCCATCGGAAAAGGCGGGGCATTGATCGAAGGTCTGCGGCTTGCCCCCAAGGCCGACCTCGTCGGCTATGTGGACGCAGACGGCGCCACCCCTCCCCACGCCTTTCATGATTTGGTGAAACGCAGCTCGGAAGCGGACTGCGTCATCGGGTCCCGCTGGTTGCCGGGAGCAATTCTCCACCAGTCCCAAACGAGCAAGCGTCAATTTGCGAGCCGGGTATTCCATTGGATAGTGCAAACGTTGTTTCGGATGAACATCCGGGACACGCAATGCGGCGCGAAAGTCATACGCCGGGATGCAGTGGAAAAAATTCATTCCTCGTTGCGAATCGCGGACATGGCCTTCGACATCAATCTGCTCTACGCCATGAAAAGAGCTGGCTTAAAGATTTTGGAAGTTCCCACCGAATGGACAGATAAGATCGGTTCGAAGGTTTCGCTGGGCCGAACATCGCTCGTGATGTTTCTTTCCGTGATAAGGCTCCGCCTCATCTACTCGCCGTTCTACAATTGGCTCCGCCCGCTGCGTCCGCTGGAGGGTTGGGTTTATGGCAAGCTGAGAGCACCGCAACCGCTCCCCGGTCCCCCGAAAAAGTAGAAAGGGTTACTTCCCCTTCGAATGGTGCATCGTGGCTCGTTTCATCTCGAGGTCGGAATCCCGCTTCTTGATGTCTTCGCGCTTATCAAACTCCACCTTACCTTTTCCAACACCCAACGCGACCTTCACTTTTCCATTCTTCCAATACATCGACAGCGGGATCAACGCATTCCCCTTGATCGAAGCTAAGCCGAACAACTTTCGGATCTCGTTTTTGTGCAGCAGGAGTTTGCGGGGAGCCTTGGGCTTATGATTCTGGAGATTTCCGAAGGTATACTCATCAATGTGAGCGTTATGCAGCCAGACCTCATCGTTTTCCACCATGGCAAACGCATCACTGAGCTGTCCACGTCCAGCACGCAACGCCTTCACTTCCGTGCCGTGCAGGACAATCCCGGCCTCGTAGGTTTCGAGGATGTGATAATCGCGGCGGGCCTTTGCGTTGTTCAGTATGTCAGCCATAAACGAAACCAGCCAGAAGGAGAACCTTCTGGCTGTGAAATCAAAAGATCAAGAGACTCAGCTCTTTTTGCTGCGCTTTGGAGCCCTGGCCGGTTCACCACCGCGTTCCGCGACATCCAGATGCGGGGTTTCCCAACCCAACTTTTCCTCGATGATCTCGGTCAACGCGATGTCTCCAGCACCCAGACCGGCCGTATCGGCGATCAATGGGCGGCTGCTGGACCCACCACCGGTGGTAAGCTGCCGAACACGTCGGGAAACGAGGTTTACGAGAACGTTAGGGTTGCCAACCTTGATCAGGGCTAGTCTGCACAGTTCGCTATTCATTGAATTTATCGAGCCGGTAAAGGTAGCCGCTGAGCTTTTGAAGGCAATAGAAAAATAGACCAGGGCTTCAGCCTCTTTTCGTGAGAGGTTTAAGAGGTTTCGGCGGAGCCGTATTTCTTGCGCATTCGACGGCGCCACTTGCGCCAGGCCCGTTCGCGCGGCGAAAAATAGGCAGTAACAAGGACACCTGCTAAAAGACAGGCCAGCACTCCGGTAAGAATATTGAGGAACACCTCAATCGGGCCGAAAGACACAAACCCCCTGAGTGAAAGTAAAAACACGAACATAACGGACAACTCCTTGTTAACTGAACTGGAACCAGCATTTAGCTGGCGCGGACACCGTGGCCACTGGATGAGAAGCTCATCGACTCATGTTTGAACTGGGGCACCAGGCTCTGCTGGGTTCGCCGCAATCTCCACATATACCGGATGCGCCGCGTCAGGTACTCCGCCAGGAGAAAACTAAGCACGAGCACCACTGCCATGCCCAGTAGCCAAAGCACAATTTCATTTGATTGGACTGGATTGCTCATGCCTGACATTTAGCACTGACCGTGCCACCCGCAGTTTTGCGGATAAATATTTGATGGAACAGCTGACCTTTTTATTAGGGCCTGATCAGCGATAATCCATCCCCCTAGTCGTTGAAACACAACGACTTGTGGGAGCGAGGCGCACGGCCACGTGTGGTGTACAGAAGCTTTTGGATCCCCCCGATACGAGGCTG
Organism: Limisphaerales bacterium; assembly: GCA_046597605.1. Lineage (GTDB taxonomy): Bacteria > Verrucomicrobiota > Verrucomicrobiia > Limisphaerales > JACDHS01 > JACDHS01. Next base: position 37,750 of record JBKJKE010000228.1, read on the forward strand.
TTCATCCAGAAGTGACTCAATAATACGCGTATTGCACTATCGATTCGTTCCAAAGTGACCCCACAATACCCGTATTGCACTACCGATTCATTCCGAAGTGACCCCACAATACGCGTATTGCACTACCGATTCATTCCAAAGTGACCCCATAATACCCGTATTGCACTATCGATTCATTCTGAAGTGACCCCATAATACGCGTATTGCACTATCGATTCACTCTGAAGCGACCCCACAATACCCGCATTGCACTACCGATTCGTTCCGAAGTGACCCCGTAATACGCGTATTGCACTATCGATTCGTTCTGAAGCCCCCTCGTAGCAAGGTTTCTGCAATTTCGACGATTCAGGAAGATTCAGGAGACATCCAACCTGTAACCCCGAAACTATGGCCAAGTGTCCGTTCGAAGGAAACTGTTGGCCGGCCCCCAAACTTTTCATCCATTGCTAATAATGGTCAGCGTGGTAATTTCAGCGGCTCCGAATGGCCAAGAAATCAGAAAAACAACAAAAGATTCGCGTGGGCATGATTTCCCTCGGCTGCGCGAAGAACCTCGTAGATGCAGAAATCATGCTCGGGTCTCTCCTTAAGGATGGGATCGAAATCACCAACATCGCCGAACAGGCCGATGTGATGATCGTCAATACCTGCTCCTTCATCGATGCCGCCCAGGAAGAAAGTGTCGATGCCATTTTGGATTCCGCTGCAGTCCGCGATGCGAACAACCGTGGTCAAGGCCTGGTTGTCTCCGGCTGTTTATCTCAACGTTTTCGTAGTGAGTTGCCCAAGCTGTTTCCCGAAGTGGACGCATTTATGGGTATCGACCAGGTTGCCCAGGTGTCGAGCATCGTCAAGGAAGCGCTCTCAAGACGGGCTGAGAAAATAGCCAATCCGGTGAAAGTGAAGCGCGCTTCCCGGGAAAAAGTGGTCGGACGCATTGCCGAATTGCAGAAAGAGCAACCTGCCCACCAACACGACCATGAGGAAACCCTTCGTGGAACCGACAAGTTCGGCAGCACGAAGATGTTGCTGGCACCGGACGCTGCGAAAGTTCCGGTCACCATTGGCGGGCCGTTGGTGGACATCAACGTTCGCCCGAACTACATCCCGGATTACGCCACGCCACGCTTTCGTCTTACCCCAAAGCATTTCGCTTATGTGAAAATCGCCGAGGGCTGCAATCACCCTTGTACCTTTTGCATCATTCCGCGTATGCGCGGCTCCCATAGGAGTCGCACGCAGGCCGACGTGGTCGCCGAAGTGAAGCAGTTGATTGCGGAAGGGGTCAAAGAGATCAACCTGATCTCGCAGGACTCGACTTACTATGGGCTCGACCTGCGCGCCAATCATAGCCGCGCCATCTCGTCCCCTGAAAAATTTACCGCTGCCGCGAAGTCTCTCCCGGCGGATGCGACGACTTTATCCACGTTGTTGCGCGAGTTGAATTCCTTGAAAGGTGATTTCTGGATTCGCCTGCTTTACACGCATCCCGCGCATTGGACGGACGAATTGATCCAGACGATGGCCGAGTGCAAGAAGGTCGCCCGCTATATAGATATCCCGCTGCAACATATCCACGGAGACATGCTGCAACGTATGCGACGCGAGACCTCGCAGGAATACATTGTCGATCTGATGGCGAGGATTCGCCGCGGTATTCCAGGCATTGCGATCCGCACCACTTTCATCGTCGGTTTCCCCGGCGAAATGGAAGCGCAGTTCAAAACGCTGCTCGAGTTCATTCGTGACACGAAATTCGAGCGTCTCGGCATTTTCACGTATTCGCAGGAAGAAGGCACCGTTGCGGGTAAGATGAGTAACCAGATCTCTGACACTATTAAACAAAAGCGACGGAAGCAGACGATGGCGGAACAGTTGAAAGTCGCGCGGGCGATTTCGGAATCGTTTGTTGGAAGGACGATCAAGGTGTTGGTGGAAAAAGAAGCCAATGAACGCGAGATTCAGGGAGCAAACATTCAATCATGGGAACACGGTTTGATCCGGAGCAATAAAGCGGCGGCTTCAAATCTGAAGGCTGGAAAATACCTCGTCGCTCGAGGGGAAGCAGATGCGCCGGACATTGACGGTCGCGTCTATGTGCGAGGCAAGCTGCCGCTGGGTGAGTTCGCCAATGTCAGGATTGTCGGCCATACCGATTACGATTTGATCGCAGAACCGGTTTAGTCTTTCGTAACAGATGAATCCTCAAGTTCTCATCATTATTGAAGGGGATCCCCGATCCAGTGCAAAGCCTGCTGAAGCGATACGGATCGCAGCGGGTGTTGGCACCTGGAAGAAAACGGATATTTCAGTGTATTTGCGTGGGGCTGGCGTCCTTGCGTTGAGCGAGTATGCGGACGAATTCATCGACGAAGACAATTACGTCCGCTATTTCCCGATAGTGGCGGAATTTGGTCGCCCGATCTATGTTCAAAAAGGTGCACCGCTTTTTGGGGAGATTGGGGATTCGCCGCTGAAGTTTGAAGAGATTGATGACCAGCGTTTGGCTGTCCTGGCGGCCCAGAGCAAATACGTTCTCCGTTTTTGATATGCCGCAACTTCTCCACATTCTAACCAGGCCAGAGGATCCCCTTGCGCAAGATATCATTTCCCGCCAAAAGGAAATTTCTGAAAACAAGGTCGAGATCGTGGACGTGAGCAAAGAGGCGCCCGATTATAAAGAGCTGGTGCAAAAGATCTTCAACGCCGATTCGGTTCAAGTCTGGTAGTTTCAGCTACTGCAGAAGTTGCCCTGTCTGCGAGATGCGCACGCTCACCGGACGCCCGTTCTCCCGATAAACTGCCAGGTAAGTAATTCGTCCGTCCACCACCTCCTGTCGGACTGTTTCAATCGGATTATCTCCTGCGATGGCTGCCAAGCTGGTTTGCACCACGACGGGAACCTGATGGTAACCAATCCAGGGTTCAACATCGATCGTCCGATTGTCGGGAGTCGAGATAATCGATTGTGCGAGGACTGATCCGTTGTCGGCCACGCGCAGTTTAATGCGATCGTCGGACTGCTCGTAAACGATGTCGTAGACCGACCGCCCATTAAAGGTCCCGTGCACAATATCAACGACCTGCCCTGGGCCGGTTTGGGTTTGAATAGCTCGCTCCACCGCAGGCGGAACCGAGGACCGTGGCACCTTTTGCATCTCGACGCTTCCTTGCGGACCCACTTGGGTGGTGCTCACCACGCGGGCGTCTGGTGTTATCTGAATCTGTGAAGTCTGAGTGCTGCCTTCACTGACAACGTTAAAAACTGTCTGTCCGCCCACGGTTTGCTGCGTGACCCCTTGAGGCAGAGTGTTCGTGAGGGCAGGATTTACAGATTGAGACACAGGTGCAACAAGAGGCTGGGCGGTGGGATCCGGTTGCACTGGCCCAAGTGTGCCATTCTCCCTTACCACCACTCGCTTTTCACCCTCTCCACTCGGCACAACGACTGAATAAACCGGCTGTCCGTTTTCGAGACCACGCTGAACGGTGGAGGCCGGCCCGCCCCCTCCATTCACTTGAATAGATTGCTGCACAACAGCAGGCACCTTTTCCCAGGTGACAGTGGTGATATTCGAAATCTGTGCTGAACTTTGCATTGTAACAAAAACAGCGCCGAGAAAGGTGAATAGTGTTCGCATAAAATGCTCTCCACTAATAAGGAACAACCGAATCTCGTTTTTGCAATGGGCTCGCCGGAAGCTTGCGGCCAGAGCCATGCTTTGTGAGCATCGGTGCCATGCGTAACGTAAGGCGTCTTTGTTTTATTCTCCTGGTCCAACTCCTCGGGTTCCCCCTCTTTGCGGCTCCTCTGGTGGAAACGGACATCTGTGTTTACGGTGGGAATGCGAGTGGAGCGGTCGCCGCTATTCAGGCTTCGCGTATGGGTCAGACAGTCGTCCTCCTGGAATTTGGCAAACACATTGGCGGTTTAACTTCCGGCGGCCTCGGCGCAACTGATATCGGAAACAAAACTGCGATCGGCGGAATAGCCCGCGAATTCTACCAACTTCTGGGCGATCATTATGGAACGAATGAAATGTGGACCTTCGAACCGGGAGTAGCGGAGCAGGCCCTCAAGCAGATGTTGCAACAGGCGAGGGTGCCAGTGCATTACGAACAACGGTTGGCTTCCGTCAAAAAGAATGGATCCCGCATCAAGGAAATTACAATGGAGAATGGGGAAGTTTATCGCGCAAAGATGTTCATCGATGCGACCTATGAAGGCGATCTCATGGCTAAAGCGAAGGTCAGCTATACGGTCGGCCGGGAGGCAAACTCCAAATATAAGGAAAGTCTGAATGGAATTCGGGCCCAGACTCTATTTCATCAATTCAACGTCCCAGTAGATCCTTACGTAAAACCGGGACAATCGAAGAGCGGCCTTCTCCCGTTCATTCAATCTGGCTCGTTGGAAGCTCCAGGCAAGGGCGACCATCGAGTTCAGGCTTATAACTTTCGGCTGACCTTTACGCAGAACGAAACCAACAAGGTCCCCATCCTGCCGCCCACAAACTATGACCCGAAACAATACGAGCTTCTGGCTCGCTTGATCGAAGCACGGATCAGTAATGGCGAAGAATTGACCCTGGATAAACTCTGGCTCCGCAAGATGATGCCCAATGGAAAAACCGACGTTAACAATTCCGGCGGATTTTCGACAGATGCCATCGGAATGAACTGGGCTTACCCGGAAGCGAGCTACAAAGAAAGAGCGAGGATTTGGCAAGCACATGAAGATTACACTCGCGGCTTCCTCCATTTCCTCGCGAGTTCACCTCGCGTTCCCGAAAACGTTCGGCGGGAGATGCAATCCTGGGGCTTGTGCAAGGATGAATTTCAAGACACCGGCAATTGGCCGCACCAACTCTACGTCCGGGAAGCGCGTCGGATGGTTTCAGACTATGTCATGACGGAACATAACTGTCGTGGTGTCGAGAAGGTCCAGGACCCGGTCAGCCTCGCGGCTTACACCATGGATTCGCACAACTGCCAGCGCGTCATCCGAAACGGACACGTAAAAAATGAAGGGGATGTCCAGGTGGGAGGCTTTTCTCCGTACCCAATATCCTATCGGTCCATCGTTCCCAAAAAGAAAGAGTGCGAAAACCTCCTGGTCCCCGTCTGTCTTTCCGCCACTCACATCGCTTACGGTTCGATTCGAATGGAACCAGTTTTCATGATCCTCGGTCAGTCTGCGGCAACCGTGGCATCGCTCGCAATCGCCAACAACGTTCCCGTGCAGCAAGTAGCCTATAAGCAACTTCAGGGGCGATTACTGGCAGACAAACAGGTTTTGGAGTGGACGGGTCCCGTCAAGGTGCTCGATACACGTTTTTCGACCGCTTCCCGGATGCCAGGCATTGTGGTGGACGATTTGGATGCCAAACGCACTGGAGGATGGAGCTTCGGGGCTGCGGTGGGGAATGAAATTATCGGTCACAGCTACTCTCATGATGGGGACACCGGCAAAGGCAAATCCACGATGACCTTTGAATCAAAGATGCCGAAGTCCGGAGATGTTGAAGTCATTTTGTTTGCACCGGCCGCCGGCAACCGCGCGACAAAGGTCCCGCTCACTATTTCACGCAACGGGAAAGAAGTTAAGACGCTGCTAGTCAATCAGCGTACCGGAACCGGAAAAATTTCTCTCGGAACGTTCGCTTTCTCCAAGGGAGACATTGCAACGGTCACGGTTTCAAACACGGGTACAGCAGGTCACGTTGTTGCAGATGCGGTGCAGTTTTTGCTTGAGTGATTACCCAACAAGGAAACCAGATTGGGCAGGAGCCTGCCTTTGATCTCGAAGACTTGACCAACTCAGTCTGAAACGTTGATTCTTATGTCTCGTGAAATGATATTGCGCCGTAGAATCCGCTAGATGGCCTGGTTTTTTATTGTCGGCCTCGTCATCAGCGGTGTGACGGCAATTCCCTTGGAGTGGGAGATGAATCTTCTCATTAAGATGCTTGGTATCAACGATGTGGATCCCGGGCATGCGGAATCAGGATTGGGCAAATGGCTGTTGCTGGTGCGGAACGCCTTGCAGGATACCAACGCGAAATACCCCTTCATTGCGTACGGATTCGACTGGCTGGCTTTTGGGCACATTGTGATTGCCATCAGTTTCATCGGGATCTTGCGCGATCCCGTCCGGAACATGTGGCTCTTCGATTTCGGAATGATTGCCTGCATTCTAGTGATTCCATGGGCGTTCCTGTTTGGAGAAGTCCGAGGCATTCCGATCCCCTGGAGATTGATCGACTGCAGCTTTGGCATGGTCGGGTTAATTCCGCTATGGTTTGGGAAAAAATGGGCCTCTGAGTTGGAGCACCTTAACTTGGCCAACAGACCCTAGCAGCCTCAGAAGCTCATCCCGCAGTCTGGTTGTGTTTCAACCTAGTCTCCTGCCTGATATCCAAGCGCCCCAATTTCGGCTAGTGTTAATCAATTCCTGATTTGCAGTGTCTCAATGGTAAAACTTGTTATCTCTGAGCGACAAGTAGGGGTTCATATTTGATATTTTGCAGCCAACCCCGAAGTTGTCGTTAGTCAGATTGTCCAGTGCTTGAATTAGGTTTCACCTGAGTTCTTGTAAGTAGTTGATTTTCAACTACGTTGGTGTCCTTGCGGGTTCTGCCCGCTGTTCCTCTTCTTATGAGAATAGGCGACAAAACAGCACATTCAAATGCTGGTACCCTGATCATTGTGTTCGACGGCCTCATGCTTTCGCGCACTCAAGAACCCTATGGAAACCAACACAGCCAAAATTGAGGCCATTGAGAAGCAGAGCTTCATCATCTGCCGCAACAGCCAGGGAGTGGAAATCCGGGCAACGCCTTTGCGCATGACGCGATATCTCGTTGTTTTCGAGGTCTACAATCCATACAGCATCCTGCAACTTTCGGAAGTTCTACACGAGTTCAAGATCGTGATGAATGACAGAGTGATTTATGCCGGAAGGGCCATCGTGAGCAATCTGGTCAATACCGGGATCGTTTTGGTTTGCGAAGCCACTTTGGACGAAAATTGGCTGGACGTAGATTTGTTCTCCCCTGTGACTCATCCCCAAAGACTTCATGATGAGTTTTCTGCCTTTTTGAAAGAATGGGAAAAGATTTATAGGGTTAATCCCGGTTTCAAGGTGGTCGTCGCTGACATGCAGACGCTTCTATCGGATCTCCGCCGCTGGTTGGAGCAAGTGGAATTGGGTGTCAGATCCTCCTCCGCCGGCAATCGCGCCCAGATGGAACGGGACGTAATTAGCGAACTGCGCGCCCCCATGTTGCCGACCGTGAATGCGCTCTTCGCGCAATTCGAGAAAATGGCGAGTGACATTTCCGCCGATCTTCAGCCGGTCCATCGCAACTACGTTAAACGGCAGCTGCACCCGCTACTTCTGTGTTCGCCGTTCATGTATCGCATTTATCAGAAGCCTCTCGGGTACGCTGGTGATTACGAGATGGTAAACATGATTTTACGCGACCCGGTGGAAGGAAGTTCCCTTTTTGCGAAGTTGCTGAATCTATACATTTTATTGCAAGCACCAGCGGAGGGTCATCGCAATCGCGTGGTTTATCTTACCAACCAATTGGTCGAAGAAACCCGGCGTTGCGCACGAACCGGCCGACAGGCGCGAATCTTAAACCTCGGCTGTGGTCCCGCTAAAGAGGTTCAGAACTTCCTGATGCATGAGGATATCTCAGACAAGGCGCATCTTACTCTGTTGGATTTCAACGACGAAACTCTGGAACATACCGGCAAGGTGCTTGAAGAAATTAAGATGAAGAGCCGACGGGTGACGAAAATCGAGATGGTCAAGAAATCCGTCCATCAAGTGTTAAAAGAATTCGGTAAGGCCAACGTCCGCGGTGATTACGATTTCATCTATTGCGCGGGATTGTTTGATTACTTGAATGATCGGGTTTGTAAACGTTTGATGAGCATTTTTTACGATTTGCTCGCACCTGGTGGCCTCCTGGTAGCAACCAACGTGGACGCCTCCAACCCGATTCGGCATGTAATGGAGTATGTGTTTGAGTGGCATTTGGTTTATCGAAACGACAAGCAGTTTGAAAGTTTGAAGCCCGATGCGGCGGCTCCAGGTTCCTATGTAGTGAGAACCGAAACCACCGGTTCAAACATTTTCATCGAAGTGCGAAAGCCCAAATCCGCTTGAACGAACGCGTTTTTGACAAAGAATTTGCGGAGTACGACCGCAATGTCCGCATCGCTAATTCCAAATTGGGAGCGGTGCTTGCCATTGTCTTGATGCCCGCGGGCCTTGTGCTGGATTGGTTCGTTTATCCGGAGAAGCTCTGGGTATTCTTTCAGCTCCGCATTTTTTGCTCAGTCCTTGTAGGAGTGGTCCTGGCGCTCTTCTTCACAAACTTCGGCAGGAAACACTATCGAGTGCTTGGGATGACGTGGTACATGCTGCCTGCCCTTTTCATTGCTTGGATGATCTACGCGGCAGGCGATCCGCTCTCACTCTACTACGCGGGATTAAATATCGTTTTGCTAGGATTGGGTTTGATTCTGCCGTGGACCTATCAGGAGAATTTGTTGGCCGGAAGCCTTGTCATCGCCATGTATGTCGGAGCCGTGGCTCTCCAGGGGACGCTTCACGAATTCAGATACCTCGTAAACAATCTCTACTTCCTGGTGTTGACGGCGCTGATCGTAGTGATCAGCAGTTACTTCCACAGCAAGCTGCGCTTCCGGGAGTTTTCGTTGCGATATGAACTGGACGAAAGCCGTCAAAAGCTCGAAGAAGGTAACCGCAAGCTGGTCGAGATGGACCGGGTGAAAACGCGGTTCTTTGCGAATATGAGCCATGAACTGCGAACCCCGCTCACCCTCCTCATCGCACCGCTCGAGACGTTATTGCATCGGCGGGAACGGCTCACGGGTCCGCAAATTCAAGAACTGCTTTCCACGATGCATGCGAATGGCATGCGCTTGTTAAAGCTGATTAACGATCTGCTCGATCTTGAGCGGCTCGACACCGGGAACATGCAGGTAAAGCCGGAACCAATTCATATCGGCAGCTTCGTGCGCGGTCTCGCCAGTTCGGTTCAAGCGGTCGCCAATGACAAGAGCCTAAAACTGGAGACCACCGTGGCGGCAGAAGTTGGCACCGTCCTGGTGGATCGAGACAAGCTTGAGAAGGTGCTGCTGAATCTGCTTTTCAATGCTTTGAAATTTACTCCAGCCGGAGGCCGCGTGAGTATTGGAGCCCAGCGCGCGAGCGATCATTTAATTCTCACGGTCAGCGACACAGGAATGGGGATCGCTTCCGCTCAGCTTCCTTTCATTTTCGATCGTTTTTGGCAGGCTGATAATTCCACGCGCAGGAAACACCAGGGGACTGGGATTGGTCTCGCGCTGGTGAAAGAATTGGTGGAGGCCCAGGGCGGAAAAGTAATGGCGCAAAGCGAGCTGGAAAAGGGCACCACGATGACCGTCGAGTTGCCCTATGTAGCAACGCATGAAGCGCCCGTGACAGCTGAACCCAATATCGAAGGCGTAGAGGCTTCAGCGAGGACCGGAGCGCAAAGCGAGGAGTGGCTTTCTCACCTCTATCGTCGAGCCGAGTTGCATCCAGCGCTCACCCCGCTGCATGGATCCTTGCATCGCGATGAAGTGGAACGAGGGAATAAGAAACCGATTATCCTCATCGCGGATGATGAACCAGATATGCTGCGTTTTTTAAAAACACAGCTGTCGGATGAATTCCAGGTTCTCGAAGCCATCGATGGGCAGCAGGCCGTGGAAAAAGCCAGCCAGTTCCTTCCCGAAATCATTCTTTCCGATATGATGATGCCCGAGAAAGATGGACTCCAGGTCTGTCGTGAACTCCGGGCGAAAACGTCCACACAAAGCATTCCGATCATTCTGCTGACAGCACGAGCAGATGAGGAAACCAAGCTGACGGCGCTCTCGGTGGGAGCCAGCGACTTCCTGAGCAAACCTTTTTCTACGACCGAGTTGCATCTGCGAGTCACCAATTTAGTTGGGCAACGTAAACTTCAGCGTGAGTTGGCGCGGAACCTCCAAATCCTTGAAGCCACCATGGACGAGTTGAAAGAAGCGCAATCGCAGTTGGTGCAATCGGAGAAGCTGGCTGGGCTGGGTAGAATGAGCGCAGGCATAATCCACGAGATCAACAATCCGCTGAATTACGCAAAAACCGGTCTCTACGCTCTACGCAAAAAGGAAAGCTTCCTCCCTGAGGGGGAACGCGAGGATTTCAGCGAGGTAATCAGGGACATCGAAGAGGGGGTCGACCGCGTGAAAAACATCGTAGCAGACCTCCGTACTTTCAGTCACCCGAGTTCGGATGAGCTCCAGGACGTCGACCTGGGCAACGTGATTGCCTCAGCCCTGCGCTTCGTCAGCGACCAGCTCAAAGGGGTGAAAATTGACAACCAATTGCCAGCGGAGTTCACCGTGAACGGCAATTCAAACAAGCTGGTGCAGGTGGCCATCAACCTTCTCCAGAATGCAATCGATGCCGTTAAGAAAGGCAAAGATGGCGAACCAGCTACCATCACCATCTCCGGACGCATCGATGCTGAAGCCAGTCGACGCATTCTTACCGTCCGCGACAATGGCGAAGGCATCAAACCAGAAAACCTGAACAATATTTTCGATCCGTTCTTTACCACCAAAGATGTGGGCGAAGGAATGGGCCTCGGATTAACCATCAGCCATCGAATCATGGCCGAATGTGGTGGAAGGATTTTAGTGAAGAGCGAACCGGGACACTTCACTGAATTTGCGTTGGAATTTCCGGAAAAATATAACACGGTAGCCGACGGGAACGAGGGCTAGCTTGCTCATTATGCAAAGTATATACGATTATAAAAAGTTCGCGATCCTCTACGTGGACGATGAAGAGAAGTCGCTGAAATATTTCACCCGAGCGTTCGGTGATCAATTTCGCATTTTCACTGCGCCAAGCGCCGAAGAGGGTTTTAAAATTTTTGAGCAGCACAAAGACGAAATCGGCGTGCTCATGACCGACCAGCGCATGCCCGGCGAAAAAGGGGTCCAGTTGCTCGAAAGAGTGCGCCAGATCAGACCACGCGCCATCCGGATTCTCGCCACAGCCTACTCAGACATTGAGGCAGCCATTTCGGCAGTGAACACCGGCGCCATCTACAAATACATCCACAAACCATGGGATGTGCCACAGCTTGAAGTAACGCTAAAACGCGCTCTGGAATTCTTCATGGTTCAAATGGAACGCGACCAGTTGCTGCACGAGAAGCTTTCCGTTCTGCAGAACATGATCATCACTGATCGGGTGGTCAGTCTTGGCGTGCTGGCCGCCGGCCTCAGCCATCACATTCGTAATTCGCTCGTGGCAGTTCGCACTTTCCTCGATCTGGCTCCGGCGAAACTGCGGGAAGAAAATGTCAGCCTCGATTCGTTGCGTAACCCGAATTATTGGCAGGAATTTTATCAACACGTGCAGGCCCAGGTGCAGCGCATCATGAAGATGCTTACGGAAGTGGGAGCTGTCTCAGAGCTACAAAATCCCGCCTTTCGGGATCAGGTACAGCTTGATCAGGTCGTTCTCGCGGCGATTGCTCACCTCAAGAACGAGCTCGATGCCCGCAACATTCGTGTTGAAAACTCCATCCCCGCCTCTCTCCCGGAGCTAACGGTGGACGGAAGAAAGTTCCAAAGGATTTTCGAACTCCTCCTGAAGGATGAGTTGATCAGCCTGGCTCCGGGTTCAATTATCACTGTTACTGCAGAAACCACGGCGGCGGGAGGAATCAGGTTTGAGCTCCGCGATAACGGCGTGGGCATGCCGCAGAACGACCTCCGCTCTGTTTTCAATCCATTCTTTCTGCGCGCGGATAACCCCCAGGAATTCGGGCTCAACCTAATGACCTGTTACTTCCTCGTCTACCATCACGGTGGAACGATTGCGGTAAATAACGTCGAAGGCAGCGGAACGGCCTTTGAGCTCACCTTCCCACTCACGCCGGCAGAACACGTTGCTGATGGGGAGGACAAGAATTTCATCTCGAAGGTTTTGGCAAACGACGAGCTCTGGGAAAAATTTCTGTCAGGTGTTTAGAGTCTAGCATCCCTATCTCCGCGCCAAACAACAGCTATGATCGCGGAACAGATTCAAATTACGAAACGGAAGCTTCTCGTCGTCGATGATGACGAGAGCGTGCGACGGTCCTTGCAGCTTGTATTCGGCGATACCTACGAAACGTTCCTGGCAGAGAATGCCGAGGAAGCCCTGGGCATCATCAGCCGTGAAGCAGTGGATGCGGCCATCCTCGACATCCGAATGGCCGGAATGTCAGGTATCGAACTGCTCGAAAAGATCAAGCGCACGGATCCTTCCATCGAGGTGCTGATGCTCACCGGCTTTGAAACGATGGACACCGTTCGCCAAGCGTTTCGATTTGGAGCCTGCGACTATCTCAGTAAGCCCTTTGAAATAGAAGCAATCCGAAGCGCCGTAGCCGGGGCCATGGAGCGTAGAAGCTTATCCGATGAGATTCGGGCGACACATCGACAGATGGCCTCGCTTCAATTGGAACTGCAACAGCAGACCATGCGCGAGGAGATTACCCGCAAAAAAGGCGAGATCTACGCCAGCGTATTGCATGACATCAATGGACCTCTCACGATTATCGCAGGCTATGTCGACCTGATTAACCTGGAGCTGGAAAGGTCAAACCAACTCGAACCCGAACGCGTCGAGGTCGTTAAAAAACACATCCGCCTCATCAACCGCCAGGTTGCACAATGTATCGAAGTATCCCGCCGCTACCTTGGCTTCCTCCGAAAACGGCCGAAAGATAAGGTCTCTATAGCGATCAACTCGATATTTGCCGACATCAAGACGCTTCTCAAAACTCACCCCAGCTGCAGGGGGCACGAACTCTTCGTGGAGAATGTCCCGGGTGATCCGATCGTGAAGATGAATGGCGCCGACCTGATCCAGGTATTATTGAATCTCGCCACGAACGCGTTCGAGGCTAACTCAAATCCCCACAGTGTCCGTATTTCCGGGGAGATCCTGGAAGGGCCTGGTTCAGTGCAACAAACGAACACTGCTACGGAACGCAGCATTGTTTCCGATGATTTTGAAAAGGCATTAAACGTAGTTAAGATCAGTGTCGAAGATACCGGTGGAGGCATTCCGGCAGAAATCCTTGATCGGATATTCGAACCCTATTTCACCACCAAGGAAAAGTCGGGCACCGGCCTGGGCCTGGCAATTGTTCAACGCCTCATTACTGAGGCTGGCGGCGCAATGCAGGTGCGATCGATTCCAGGAACTGGAACGACAATTCAGCTATACCTCCAAAGGAGCTGATTACTGATCGACCAAGCGGCCAGCGCCACACAGCTCTCTCGTCAATGGGCGTTTTTTGGAACCGAAATATAATCAGGGTGTGTTCCCGCAATCTCGGAACCCAGTTCGCTTAGATTCACTTTCCGCTTCAACTGACGGTTGACCCATTCCAATTTGATTTGATCGCGCTCTTCGTAAAAACGGATTCCCCAGATGGGATCAAACGCTTTCGTCGAGATGGAATAACGCATGTCGCCGATCACCTCCGGATCAAAGGGAGATCGCGCCAGCCAATTATCTGAGAACCACGAGAAGCGTTCCACCCCGCGGTTGGATTTGTTGCCTCGTCGTTCGAGCGGAGATTGCGCCTCCTCCGTCAGCAATGGGAGGGCATTCCCTTTTCGATACGTAGATTCAGTAAAGACTCCCACGCGAATGCGGTCACTGTAGAGTTGTCCATTCGCCAAATACAATGAGCGCCACACCACCAGGTTCGCGATCGTAGGCATCACCTCATACCGTTCGATCTTGTGTCCACGCGAGACCGCGATTGCCTCCTGCACATTGGAAGCTCGCCACTTCTGAATCCCGCCCATGGACAAGTAAGCGGTGGCAAAAGCAACGCCCGCGACAGCAAACACTGGCTTGTTTTTCTTCAAACCGATGAGCAGCAGAATGGCCAGCACAATCGTAAACGTTGGATCAATCACCGCGATTAAATCCCAACCGAAGCGAATGCGGGTGAATGGCCAGAGCAACTGAGTGCCGTAGGTAGTACTGGCGTCCAGAAGGCAATGGGAAAGATAACCTGGAAAGGCGCAGCCCCAGAACGTTTTCCATTGCGGCCGAAACCTGGATTGAAGGATCCACGGCAAGACAGTGATCAATGCGCCGATGATTGCGAACAGGATGGAATGGGTCACTCCGCGGTGAACTTCGACATACAGCAACACATCTTCTTTACTCGAAACAAAGTGGTCCACATCGGGGGCGATGCCCGCCAACAGCCCCACCAACGCAGCGTGCCGTCCGAGCTTCCTGCCGAACAGCGCGTAGGAAATTCCGGCGCCAACAATACCATGGGTGACTGGATCCATTTATATGACTTCGCGTTTGTGATCCGCGCTTAAATTTCGCACCTTGAGGCAGATCATTCTTGAAAATCCACGAAAAGAGCTGATTGATCAATCAGGCTTAGCCCCTGAAAAACGAAATGCACGAACCCGCTGTCTCCACCATCGCACCATCAAAGTATGATAAACGCTGGCTGCGCCTCGGACTGATTCTCTGGATTCTCCCCTGGCTGGTCATTACGGTTATGGTCGTTTCCCGTCCCACGAAACGGACCGTGACACCTTTGTATCACGATGCTGTTAAACTTTGGGAACAGCGGCAGTCCTTGTATGCGGGTCCCTACGGAATGAATTATTTACCCTCATTCATTCCTGTGTTTACTCCGTATCACGCTTTCCCTGTTGAGGTCGGCGACGTCCTTTGGCGCTCAACTGCCTTTGCCGGATTTGCCATGGGGATCTGGATTCTCACCCGGAAACAGGGAGGAGCAAAAGCGTTTGCACTGGTGACATTGATCGGCCTGCCCCTGTGCCTCGGTGCCTTGCGCAATGGACAGGCGAATGCACATCTCGGGATGACTCTCCTCGCGGCCGCAGCGTGTCTCTACTTAAAACGTTGGACCCTCGCATCCATCTTCCTCGGTCTGGCAGTTGCGATTAAGCCATTGGGACTCGCGGCGGTGGGATTGGCATTTGCCGCTTACCCTCACCTATGGTGGCGTCTTGGTCTATCGGTGGTTGGTTTTCTTTTGTTGCCCTTTGCCATCGCACCGACTGCCTATGTGCAAAGCCAATATGTGGATGCCTACAACAACCTGCGCCAATGTTCGGAGGTGACGGAGCATCGCTTCGCTGACATCAACGGCTTCCTCCGCACGTTCGGAATCCCTCTCGTTGGCAAAGCTTCCCTGCTGGTGAGGGCAGGTGCGGGTGCATTGTTTGCCCTGCTTTGTTTTGTTTTCGTTCGCCGACAAACAGACCGCGAACGAGCCTTGAGCTGGTTGGCATTTTCCGCCGCCTTTTTGATGCTCTTCAACCCAATGAACGAATCCAACAGCTACGCCATCTTTGGACCCGTCCTGGCATTGTGGGCCTGGCAGTTTAAGATCTACGACCGTCGTTTCCTGGCGTGGACCCTATTCGCCATGTTGATAACAATGAGTGTCCTCCCTAATTTGCTGCGACCGTGGCTCGGCAATTCATTTGCTCTCGCCTGGCATCCCGCTATGACCGCACTGTTCATCACTATTTTAATCGTGCAGTTCTTCTCTCGTGGGGCATTGCCCTGCCTGCACAAACCACCCCGACTCCCGTCTGGATAAATGGGAAAAGTCGATCAGCGCATTCGAAGAATCCGACAAAACCAATTCACCGCCTCGCAACGCCATCGTCTTCGGGTCATCAATCGCGGGTTTGGCGGTTCTCAAATCGGAGATTCTGTAAAATACGTGGATCGAATCGTCCTGCTCTATCGCCCGAAAGCGGTCGTCTTTTACGCCGGCAATAACGATCTTGCAGCCGGAAAACCGCCAGAACGACTGCTGAAAGTTTTTCAGCAGTTTGTCGCCAAAGTTCATGAAGCGCTGCCCAGGACGAGGATCCCGTTCATTGGGGTAAAGCCCAGTCCTTCACGGTGGAAATTAAAAGACAAAGTGATCGAGACGAATCGATTGATGGAGCAATACTGCCATTCAGACTCGCGCCTCTCCTATGTCGATGTCTACACACCAATGCTCGGGACGGATGGTCTGCCGAGAGAAGAACTATTTATTGCGGATAAACCTCACATGAACCGAGCTGGCTATGAGCTTTGGGCCGCGAGGGTCAAACCGCTCGTTGAAGCTCGTGCGTCTCGTCCAGCCACCCGACGTTAGCCTCAAGGGAATTTGCTTTGCCTTCTTAAGCCTGGTTTGAAGATACTAGGCCTCATGAACCCCTGCATCCTCGCGACGTTGATGTTGTCGCTATTTCTCGGTGGCTCATTTGTTGTTGATGCCGAGATTATTCAGGGCCGCGATCCCAACCGGTGGGAACAGGAAATTAAAAATTTCGAACGCTCAGACCGCACGAATCCGCCACCGCGGAACGCGATCCTATTCGTCGGAAGTTCCAGCATCCGCATCTGGACCACCCTCGAGCAGGACTTCGAGAACTATAAGGTGATCAATCGTGGCTTTGGCGGCTCCGAGATTGATGATGCCGTGAAATACGCGAACCGGATCGTCCTTCCCTACCGTCCCAAAACCATCGTGTTTTATGCAGGCGATAATGACCTTTACGCTGGTAAGACCCCCAAACAACTGTTCGAGCATTTCAAGCTGTTTGTGTTCAAGGTTCACGAGGTCCTTCCCAAGACCAAAATTTTTTTTGTTTCGGTTAAACCATGCCCTGGGCGATGGCACATGGTTGATAAGGTCATGGAGATAAATTCGTTGGTGGAAGGTCTTTGTGAACAGGACGATCGGCTGACCTTCGTGAACGTTTACCCCGAAATGCTCGGCCCGGATGGCAGTCCGAAACCGGAACTATTCAAAAAAGATGGGGTGCATCTAAGTGAGCACGGCTACGCGCTTTGGACTGCCATGCTAAAGCCTTTTCTTCGATCGATAGATTCCCCGCCCCTGAGCCGAAGGTAATCAGTCAAAGCACAGGTCTTTTTCGAAAGGCCTCTCGGTTCCCGCCCAGGTTTGGCCTGTCCCGGCGCGCTCATACGATTCTTTGTCACCTTTTCCGGGTTCCGTCGACCTATGTGGTGACACGCGTCTGATCAACGGACGTGACAGCCAAAAAACGTTTCATGAAAATAATTCCGTCTATTCTAAGTCTCTGTGCTCTTGCCCTTCATATAACCATCAGCAATGCGGCTGAGGTGCAGCAGAGCCAGGTTGATGGGGAGCCATTCGTCGCCAGGTTTTACACCCAGGAAGGTTCCACCAATAAACCCGGCATTCTCTACCTCGGTGGCTCGGAAGGAGGCATTCCGTCCCCTAATCCATTCCTGGCCGAAAGCGGCTATCCAGTTCTCGCGCTGGCCTATTTCAAAGAAAAAGGTCTCCCGAAAACATTGCAGATGATTCCATTGGAATACTTTGACCGACCTATCGAATGGATGCGGAAGAACCCGGCCATCAAGCGCAACGGAATCATTGTAATCGGTGGCTCCAAAGGTGCCGAGTTGGCTTTGTTGCTCGCATCGCGGAAGCGGGAGATCAACGGAGTCGTTGCCCTTTCTCCCAGCTCCGTGGTGTGGGATGGAATCCCGAAGAGCTTTTGGCCCCCGCAACCACTCTCCAGTTGGAGCGTTGGGGGCAAGCCGGTTCCGTTTGTTCCGTACGATTATAGTCAGCCTTTTGCGGCGGAAGATCCCAAGGCGATCTTTAAATTTTACCAACAATCTCTCAAACAAACGGCTGCGGTTGAAAAAGCCACGATCCCGGTCGAAAAGATTGGCGGCCCGGTATTGCTCGCCTCAGGCACCGACGACCAACTCTGGCCCTCCGAATTCATGGCCGACGCGCTTTGCAAACGTTTTAAAGAAAAGGGCTTTGCCCATCGCTACGAGCACTTGAAATATACGGAAGCGGGTCACACGCTTAATGAATATTTCATGATGGGCGGGACCAGCGAAGGTAATCGGAAGGCCAGGCTCGATCTCGCTGACCAAATGCTTCGTTTCATCCGAACCGTCGAAACGCCGGCAGCGCAACTCTCGAAATAAGCCCGTCATTCCGAAAATTCTCTGCTAAAAACTAGGCAAC
Organism: Limisphaerales bacterium; assembly: GCA_046597605.1. Lineage (GTDB taxonomy): Bacteria > Verrucomicrobiota > Verrucomicrobiia > Limisphaerales > JACDHS01 > JACDHS01. The sequence goes on from JBKJKE010000228.1 coordinate 55,920, forward strand.
CCGGTCATGGCAATGAAAGCACTCACATTTGACGAAGCCTGCAGTGATGCCGAACTGGTGTCGGCAAGTTTGGCGGGCCACCGCGAAGCGTTCGGTCAAATCGTCTCGCGATATCAAGGCCTCGTCTGCTCTTTGGCTTACAACGCCACAGGAAGTTTGAACGAGAGTGAAGATCTGGCGCAGGAAACATTCCTGGCCGTTTGGAAGCAGCTTCCCCACTTGCGCGAGCCCGCCAAACTCCGTTCCTGGTTATGTCAGATTGCACGCAATCACATCTGTGACGCGTTTCGCAGACAGGGTCGCGAACCGATTGATGCCGCGGAGTCTCTCGATTTGGCGGACGAAACTCAATGCCCTGCACCGTTGGCTCCGGAAAAAGCCATCAGCCACGAAGAAGAAGCTATCTTGTGGCGTTCACTTGAGAAGATTCCGGAAACCTATCGTGAACCGCTCATCTTGTTTTATCGGGAAGGCGAGTCGATCCAGCGGGTCGCCACCAAACTGGATCTCTCCGAGGACGCCGTTAAACAGCGACTATCGAGAGGTCGCAAGCTCCTGGCGGAACAGGTCGCGGCGTTTGTGGAAGGTGCATTGAAGCAGTCAGCTCCCGGGCGCGCATTCACTGTCGGTGTCCTCGCTGCGTTGCCGATGGCAACCATGTCTGCCACCGCCGCTACGGCAGGGGCGACCGCCGCACAGGGAAGTGCCACCGCAAAAGCGGCTGCGGCCACCGGTCTCCTGGGGATTGTTCTGGGACCGTTGATGTTTTTGTTTGGGACGTATGTGGGCTACCGGGCCAGTCTGGACAGTTCGTCTTCCGATCGTCAGCGAGCGTTTGTCAAAAAGGGTTACCGACTTCTTCTCACCTGCATTTTCCTCTTTTCAATCATGCTGACGCCCGTGCTTGTGTTCAGCAAACAGCTGCTGGCCACGAGTCCGCCATTGTTCGTCGGGACATTGATTGCTTTGAGTGGCGCCTACGCCATTTCGATTCTTGCGCTCACAATCTGGACCCGGCGCGAACATCGCAAACTCGCCTCCATGGAACAGGCAGGAGCAGACCGAGCGCCCAACCGAGCTCGCCAGACCATCGAATATCGCAGCAGGATCAATCTTCTTGGTCTGCCGCTGTATCACATTCGACTCGGTGGTTCGCTGGGGGAAACGCAAAGAAGCGTAAAGGCCTGGTTCGCAGTGGGTGATAGCGCTTGCGGGGTAATTTTTGCTTTTGGCGGTATTGCGGTTGCCCCGATTGCCATCGGGGGCCTCGCTGTGGGCTTGTTCTCGTTCGGGGGGTTTGCCCTTGCTCCCCTGGCACTGGGCGGTTTTGCGGTTGGTATTTGGGCGACAGGCGGCATGGCGTTTGGCGTGGAATCTTTTGCCGCCTGCGCGGTCGGGTGGCACACCGCGGTTGGTGGAGTGGCCGTGGCGCACAACTTTGCCCTGGGGGGCGTAGCGTATGCCGCTGAAGCCAACAACTCGACTGCCTGGCAGATCGTTCGCGCCAACCCATTCTTCAGAGTTGGAATGACCGTCCTACCATATATCGCGTGGTTCAACGTGATCTGGATCCTCCCCTTATATGTATGGTGGCGAGTGGTCGCAAAGCGTCCAACCGGACTGAATACTGAATACTGAATACTATCCCACCCTGCCCCTCCCACGGATGATCAGTGCCGCGATCACACCCAGCACCCCGCAACTGAACCAGAGCACGTTGGAATCAAATCCAAAGACTTTCATTCCGAGTGCTGGTCCGATGATCAGGCCACAAGCCCACGTTAGACCAAACGCCCCGGAGTAGCGTCCCCGCATATGCGCTGGAGAAAGGTCTGCGACGTATGCGCCCGCCACCGGCATTGCGATCATTTCCCCCAGGGTGAAAACGCATACACAAACAACCAGCGCCGGGATCGAATGCGCGAAAAGGTTTAGCGCAAAACCAAGACCGAGAAGCAGATAGCCAACCGCCATCACCCGCCTTACCGGGAAGCGTCGAGTTACCGTGGTTAAAGGCAATTCGCAACACACCACCAGGACGCCATTCAAGGAAATCAATGCACCGTAAACACCCGGCGAGAACCCGAGAGTTGTCACGTGCAATCCAAAGGTGGAACTCATCTGGAACAGCACCAACGCAATCGCTAATGCGGCGCACATCGCTTGATGAAAGCGTCGGTCGTGTCGCAACGTTTTGAGCGCTTCGCCCCAACTCGCCTTTTGTTCCGTGCTTCGCACACCGCGCGGCAGTGCGAACCACGCGACGAGCCCGAACAAAATCGACGTAGTAGCATCTCCAATGAACAGCCAGAAATAGCCATAGTCGACCAGGAACCCCGCAACCGCTGGACCAAACGCCCAGCCTGCATTGAAGGCCATCCGATATGCGGCAAATGCGGTGACCCTTTGGCCGCTGGGGACGAGATCCGCCAGCAGGGCACTCGCCGCGGGGCGATACAGCTCACTCGTGAGTCCGGTCAACGCTGCCAATAGGATGATGGCCGTCAATTCCCTCGCCTGCGACAGTAGCAACATCGACGCCCCACCGGAGAGCATCGACAGCACAATCGTTTTTCGACGACCCAATGTGTCCGCCAGATATCCGCCAAGGATCGAAGCCACCAGGTTTCCGATGCCGTATGCCGCAATAGCAAACCCGGCCTGGGTCAGGGTGTAGCCTTGGCGTGTAAGGTAAATGGCGAGGAACGGAATAACGAATGCGCCGAACTTGTTGAGGAACGAGCCAAAGAAAAGAATCCAGACCGGGCGCGGCAGCGCCCGGAGTCCGGACATCAATGTTGGGTGATCAGTTTGCATGGAAAACAAAAAACCCTGCTTACCTTTCGGCGAGCAGGGTTGGAAATCTTTGGTTTGCGGACTAGATCGTTTCCTCCTGCTGGCCAGTGGTTTTAAGGACTGTGCACCAGCAAACAAGACGGCTGCGCAGGCCGAACACAACGCGACCGTTGTTTCGCATCGAAGTTTTAATGGTGGCAGCAGCGCGCATGAACGTGGCGGCACAATGGATCCATTGGAAATTTTGGTCAAGATGGATCGTTAAATGGTCGCTTTCGTTTCATATCCAGGACGCCTTGCAAGCTCCCTCCGATCCAAAAAATGACGTGTGCCGCAGGTCTGTCACGGCTGAGGAATGGAAGCGACCGAAGGCCATCCATTTGCCGAAGAAACGTCCCCATCCGCGGCTGAATCCCATTCTTATCTTCGCAAAATATAGGTGAATTAGGTGGGCGACTCGCTACACTCCGCGCCAAAGTATATCTATGACGATCCAAATTGCGGTTTTGTGCGATGCTGCGGCAGATTACAACGGAAAGCTCAACCTCCTGGGAACTTTCGATACAATTTACTCCGGACAATTTCCAGCCGTCCATCCGCACTGCGCCATCGCCCTGCGCATTTCTTTTACGAAAATGGAAGAAGGTCGGCATCAGTTTAAGTTGAATTTCGTGAATGAAGATGGCCAGTCCATCATGCCGCCGATCGATATGCCGGTGGATATCACCATCCCTGGCGATTCCACATTCCTCTCCCGCAATTTCGTCGTAAACATTCAGGGGCTGAAGATCGAGCAACCCGGGCTCTACTCAGTCGATCTCGCGGTCGACGGCCGGCATGAGGCGAGCATCCCCCTGGCTGTGAAGAAAATGGAAAAAGGCCAGGGAGCCTAGTCAGAGTCCTAATCACACGAACTTTGTAACGAACAACGCGCCGTGTCTTTCGCCAGCTTTCCAGAACAACGACAGGTGGTTCAAGTACTCCAGCGCAGCCTGGAACGGAATCGCCTCGCCCATGGCTACCTTTTTACCGGCAACGAGTTGCGGGAATTGGAGCAAATGGCAGCTGCTTTGGCGAAAACTATCAATTGCCAATCGCCTGTGTGCGGCGAAGGCGGCGTGGCCATCGATTCTTGTGATGCTTGCGATTCCTGCCGCCGAATCAACAGCGATACTCACCCGGACTTGATCTGGGTGAGACCGGAGTCCAAGTCGCGCGTCATCGTCATCGAACAGATCCGGGAATTGATGCAGACGGTGAACTTGAAGCCGACCATGTCGCCCTTCAAAGTTGGGGTGATTGTTTCGGCAGACCGCCTCAACATCAATGCGGCCAATGCCTTCCTGAAAACACTTGAAGAACCACCCGCCAGTTCCGTTCTTATCCTGCTCAGCACGGAACCGCAACGGCTCCTGGAAACGATTCTTTCGCGCTGTCTGCGGCTGAATTTTTCCGGCGAGCGCAAGATTTCAGCTGAAGAACAGGCCTGGGTGGCTTCTTTCGCCGAAATGGCGGGTGCCGCGAAAGGTGGCTTGCTTGGACGCTATCGATTGCTCGGGGTCCTCGCTACCAAGTTGGGCGAGGCGAAGGAAAGAATCGAACAAACGCTTACCGCCCGCTCGCCGTTGTCCCGTTATGACGATATGGATTCAAAGCTTCGGGAGAGATTGGAAGACGAGCTTGCGGCAGCGATCGAAGCCGAATACCGCCGCCAGCGGGCGGATATCCTCGTTGCGCTGCAACTTTGGCTTCGGGACATCTGGTTGCAGACGGTTTCCCGGAGCGAAGATTGGTTGAGTTACCCCGAACTGCGGCAGTTTAGTTCACGAATTGCCCAAAACCTGAGCCCCGGTGAGGCGATCCAGAACATGCAGGTGCTGGAGCAAACCCAACGACGGCTCACCACCAATGTTCAGGAGGCACTTGCCCTGGAGGTTGGCTTTTTGAAACTAAAGCTTTAACGCTGCATGGCCGCGCATCCTAAATCCCAGGAGCCAGCCACCCCACTGACTCATCACCTGTTTGCTGCCCTGACCGGAATCTTCATCAGCCTTGGTCTTCTTAAGTTTGGCACTCCGGTGGTTTTGGATGACAAAGTTCCCGTGCCCGAAAGCCTGACGGAAGCGATTTACCAGGGGTGGCCGGTTAGTTGGGGATACATTTTTCTCGCCTTATATGCCGGGGCGGCTCTGTTTGTCACCAGGTGGGAGGTGGCAAAACCGCGCTGGCCGATATGGCTGCTTTTGGTGTGGATCGGGTGGCAGTTCCTTTCTGCCGCCGACACTGTGGATGTCCCTTTGACGGTTGCCACCTTAAAGCACTTCTCTGCAGCGACGCTTTGTTTTGGGATAGGCTATCTGGCCCTATCCAGGGTTAAGGCTCTGCGATTCATGCTGATTTTCGCGCTCCTCGGATTTGTCGCGGTGCTGAAAACTGGACTTGAACAGCACTTTGGCGGGTTGGAGAGCAGCCGACTGTATTTCATGACCTACGTTCTGCCGATACTCAGCGAGCCTCCCCCTGCCGAATACCTCAAAAAAATCTCAAGCACTCGAATCTTCGCTACCCTGTTCTACCCGAACACGTTCGCCGGTGGCATTCTTTTTTTCCTCCCCATTTGTCTTTTCGCAGGGTGGGAGATTTCAAAAAAGTTCGGATTGCTGCCGAAAGTCGCAATCACCTCAATGACGGCGATTTCCGCGATGGCCTGTCTCTACTGGTCTGGCTCGAAATCAGGTTGGCTGATCCTGTTGGTCCTTGGGTTGGTGGTTTTGATCCGGAGCCAACTGCCACGCACTTATAAAATCGGCCTGATTGCGGCTGTTTTGTTGGCTGGAGTTGCTGGATTCACGTTACAGTATGCCAACTTCTTTCAAAAAGGAGCTACCAGCGTTACCGCACGATTCGATTATTGGCGTGCGGCGGGGCAAATCTTCCAATCCAATCCAGTGTTAGGCACCGGGCCCGGAACTTTCGCGAAAGAATATGCTGCCATCAAATCTCCGGAATCGGAGATGGCACGATTGACTCATAACGACTATTTGCAACAGGCGTGTGATTCTGGATTAGTCGGTTTTCTGGCATTTTCGGCGCTAATTGTGGGTAGTTTGGTCTACATATATCGTTATCGGATCGAAAGAGGCATCAACTTGGAATTTGTTGTCTGGCTTGGTTTGTTGGGGATCTGTGCTCAGTCAGTTTCTGAATTCAACTTCTATATTCCTGCGTTGGCTTGGCCTGCTTTCCTGTTCTTCGGGTGGTTTTGGGCGAAGGCACCACGCGGAGGCGGTGGGGAGCCGTTTTCCCAGTCGTGTCAGACCCGGAAGTGAGTAGACCCGCCGGTACTGATATGGCAAACACGAATGGTTCGACCCCACATTCCCGAGAATGGTATGGCAAACACGATTGGTTCGACCCCACATTCCCGAGAATGGTATAGCAAACACGATTGGTTCGACCCCACATTCCCGAGAATGGTATAGCGAACGCGATTGGTTCGACCCCACATTCCCGAGAATGGTATAGCGAACGCGATTGGTTTGACCCCACATTCTGGGGGTTGGGAAGGTTTTTAGCCCATGATTTGCAGGGGTTGTCACGTTAACGGCTGATTCCTCGCTGTTTCGGCTCATTTCAGGCCGGGAATTCACGACGGACCTGGAGTGATCACCTCGGGAAGGGTTTGATCTAACAGGACAGGTTGGCGCCGTAATGGGTCGCCCAACGACGTCCTCCATCTCACCCGCTTAAAATCACACCCGCATCGTCACCTTGCATGTATTTGTTCTGGTAAACCGGCGGTACTCTATTTTAATTCCGCGCATGTTCTCACACGTTGTTATCTTTTGGACTAAACCGGAACTCCCTAACTCCGCAGATGATCTGCTCGCGGGAATTGAGAAATTTCTGCGCCCGATTCCTGGCGTTCTCCACTTCCATGTCGGCAAGATGGTCGGTAGCCCACGTCCAGTAGTGGAACAGACTTACCAGATCGCTTTGACCCTCACCTTCACCGATAAGCAGGCGCAGGACGACTACCAGATCCATCCCCTGCACGTGCAGTTCGTGAACGAAGTGTTCAAGAAAAACTGCCAGAAGGTTGTGATTTACGATTTCGAGTAGAGCGGCTTTTCCGCAGGGCGGCTTAATTCAAGCCCCGACCGTGGTTGGGGGTTTCCATTGGTCACGATTACGTTCCGAGCCCGCTTGTTCGGAACGTGTCGTTTCTGTTTCATATTCGCCTACTAATTTATGGCTAAAGAAATGACACAACCAACCGACGAACAAATCCGCACTCGTGCCTATTTTCTGTGGGAAGCCGATGGCTGTCCGCAAGGGAAGGATTGGGAATACTGGATGATGGCCCAGGGAGACCTGACTTCAGCAACGGATTCCGTAAAGACCACGTCGGAAGTTCCAGCGAAGAAGACCAGCGCCGCATCCGGCAAAAAGGAAGCGACATCAAAACGCCGCAGCAACCAGGGCTCCGCTGTTTACGCCTGAACTGTTCGCTCGGTTAAGTAGTGGTTAGCGGAGTTCGAAGGCGAAGAGCGTTGCCTTTTCCAGAGTAAATTCCAGGACGACTTCCGTTTGCGGCAGGTCTTCAAGGAGGCCTTTCCACTTCACCGCGCCATCCACTGCATTGGCCCGGATTGGTCGGCAATCGTCTACTGCGAAACCTTCAATTGGTTTGCCTTCGGGCGTCAGAATTGCGACCCGCAGCTCACCGTCACTGGCATGGGCATTTACAAATAGGCGCTTGCCTCGAAGAATCACCGGGCGCGTCCGCAAGGTGCCCCGTTCCTTGGCCATATGGCCGACATACCGGTCGCGCTTCATTATAATCAACCCGATCTGTCTTTCCTGAAAGCGGTTTACCTTATGGCCGCTTTTGTAGCCCGCGTAATAGAGATAGACCTCGTCTCCCACAGGCACCTGCTCATCAACCCAGGCGTGTGCGTGGTCCCAGGTTCCCTGGATTGGATTACGATCGAGGAAAACCGTACGTTCACGGTGCCAATCCAGACCGTTGCGAGTCCAGGCAAGCGTGCTGTAGCCGATACCATATGCGTCGGGAGGCACCGGCGGATCGTCCGCTTTGAGATCATCCCGGAGCACTTTAACCATTCCAATGATGAGCTCGCCCCGCCGTAGAAAACCGTCCATCGCGTAAAACTGCGTATCCCCTTCATCCCGTGCATCCGGGGTGAGGACCGCGCGAGGTTCGCTCCATTTCAGCAAGTTGGTGCTCACTGCCTGCCTGGTGACGCGACGTTGACCGGACCAGGTCGGACCCGTTTCGTGAAAGGAGAGCACCGTGGAATAGTGCGCCCGAATAGGATCATAGAAGAGGCCGTTAATATCGTGATTGTGGGCAACGACTACGTTGGTGGTAAGCGGTTGCCAGCTCAACCCATCTGCCGAGGTGGCGAGCTTCAAACCGCCATCCATGTACCAGCCGAATTTGTAACGTTGCTGGGGATTTGGAAATCCCGGCCCGCTATCGATGACGCTTGAGCCAAACTGCACCGGGCCGATATCAAGGACACGCGGCGCGTTGGTCCATCGTATCCCATCGGTCGATTCCATGTAGGCGATACGTGAACGGATATGGCTTTTGTCTTCAGAAGGAATTCCATACCAAAGCCGAAAACGCCCACTGAGCGGATCGCGCAAAACAGTGAAGAACGGTTGAAACGATTGATGCTGAGCAGAAGTGATGATCGGCCGCTCAGAAATAGCATCGCGCTTAAGAATGACTGGCTGCCGCACGACGTTGCTCACCGAGCCAATCAGGAAGTCGTCTATCAGAAGATGCGGGCCGCGACCCAGCACGATGGCTTCTGCGAAAGCATTCCCTCCAACACTGATAACGAGCAACCCAAGGAGGAGGGCCAGCCATTTAGTTCGCACCTTCACGCACGTTGTTTACTTGAGGAAACGGGCGCACGCCAGTCCCGGATGAAATTGGAGTTGGACGGATGTCGCCTGCTGCCATGCGATAGTGTTTGAATCGCCCGTCCTCAGGACGTCGCAGGACATGGAGGTTGCTGAAATAATTTGAAGTCGACTGAAGCCCCATTCGTCGGCTTTATTCTCTCCACTACTACCATGAAGCGTCTTGCTGTTATTGCTGGTGCCTGTTTATCCGCCTTCTGCGCGCAGGCTGCGGACCACATCTTCGTCGAAGCAGAATCCTTTGCCGATCACGGCGGCTGGTCACTTGATACCCAGTTCGTTGTAGGAATGGGTTCCCCCTACCTTCTGGCACACGGTCTCGGCAAGCCCGTGGCGGATGCCAAAACGAAAATCACAATTCCGGCCAAAGGCAGCTATCGTGTTTGGGCGCGGACCAAAGATTGGGTGGCTCACTGGAATGCTCCCGGCACCCCGGGAAAATTCAAAATCTCAGTTAACGGCAAGACGCTCGCCACTGAGTTCGGCACCAAAGGCGCCGAATGGAATTGGCAGCAAGGTAACGAGATAGAATTACCAGCCGGCCAAATCACTTTAGCTCTGCAGGACCTCACCGGATTCGATGGTCGTTGCGACGCCATCCTTCTCACCACGGACAAAAATTACATGCCACCGGACGGCGCAGCACTGGCCGTCGCTCGCAAAAAATGGCTGCACCTTGCGGCAGGCCCTGAGGATGCGGGTGACTTCGACGTAGTCGTAGTTGGAGGGGGCTACTCTGGAATGGGCGCGGCAATTTCAGCGGCTCGTCAGTCCTTGAAGGTCGCTTTTGTTCAGGACCGTTTTGTCCTGGGCGGAAATGGCAGCAGCGAGATCCGGGTCTGGGCCAATGGCGGAACCATGCGCGGCAAATACCCTCACGTGGGCGAGATCATCGAGGAATTTGCCGATCATGCATCCGACTCTCCAGGTGTCCCGGCGCAGTATGGTGATGATCTTAAAGAAGCCATTTGCCGTCGTGAAAAGAACATGACGCTTTTCCTTGGCTATTTCATGCAAGGGGCAGAAGTGGATTCAACCGGTAAGATCCTCTCGGTGACAGCACTCGATGTCCGCACCGGTAAGCATCGCCGTTTTAAAGGAAAGTTTTTCGTCGATGCCACCGGCCACGGCGAACTGGGGGCACAAGCCGGAGCGGCTTATCGCATGGCACCCAAGGGCCGCATGGGAATGTCGAACATGTGGTTCTGGCAGGAGGAAGGTTCGCCGCAACCCTGGGCCGAAACAGCCTGGGCCTTGCCATTGGAGATTGGCGACTTCCCCATGGCGCGCAAAAGCAAATCCGATCTCGACGGCAAGCCGTTCTTTAAAGGGGATTGGTTCTGGGAATCCGGTTTCGACAAGGAACCGATCCACGGTGCTGAACTGATCCGGGATTGGAATTTCCGGGCCGTTTACGGAATGTTTTCCGCCATAAAGCTCGGGCCGGAAAAAGAGAAGCATCAGAACGCCGCCCTCAAATGGGTGGCTTATGTGGGAGGACCACGTGAATCCCGTCTGCTAACCGGGGACGTGATTTTGAGCCGCGATGATATTGTCGGCGGGATCGAATTTCCCGACGGCGTCGTTCCAACCACCTGGGACATCGATCTTCATTATCCCAAGGAACAATACGCGAAGAAATTCCCTGAGAATCCTTTTATCTCACGCGCTGAATTCGGAGCCGGGGTCGATCACAAGGACGGCTACCTCGTCCCCTATCGTTCATTTTATTCCACCAATGTGCCGAACCTTTTCATGGCCGGCCGTTGCATCAGCGTCACCCACGAAGCGCTCGGAACCATTCGCGTGATGCGCACCTGCGGGATGATGGGTGAGGTGGTCGGCAAGGCGGCTTATATCTGTATCACCAAAGGAGTTACCCCGCGCGGCGTCTACGAAACACAATTGCCACTGTTGATCGATTTGATCTCGCAACCGGGAGCCATGCGCCGGGATACGCTCGCTGGAAAACTCTATCGCGACGACAAGGTTGGAGAAGTCGCTGCCTATCATAACAAGACTTTGGATCCGATCGCGAAAGTAGCCTTCCGACCAGAAGAACGGCCCGGAGTAGCCGCAGCCGGACTGCCGGGGATCGTGGTGGATGACACGGAAGCGATATACTCTGGCACATGGGGCAAAGGGCAGGACCTCCGTCCATTTGTTGGCGCTGGCTATCGCTATGCGAGCCCGGATAACAAGAAAGCCGCCGTGCAGTTTCCGTTCTCTGTTGGCAAAACCGGGCAGTATGAACTTCGACTTGCCTGGGCACCGCACGAGAACCGCGCGACCAAAGCGGCCTGCTCGATCGAAAGCGGTGGCAACAGCCTGTTGAAAATTAAACTGAATCAGCAGGAGAAAACTTCCGACACCAATGGATTTCATTCGTTGGGCACTTTCGAATTCAAACCTGGTGTAACCAACGCGGTTGTCCTCTCTGTGGAGAATTCCAATGGCTATATTCATGCTGATTGTTTGCAGGTTGTGGCAGTGAAGCAGTAACGCCCGTGTCCAATTGTGCCTCGTATTGCCAACTCGGGAATTCGTATTTGGAGATTAGTGGCTCTGCTCGCCGCTGGCTGGTTGATCCATTTGGCGGCACGCAATAGCCCCATCGAAACAAACGCTCCTTTCGGTCTCCGGGAGGCTCAAAGGTTTTTTCCGTCTTCGGCACTGCTCACGCAAGCGAATCGAAAAAAAGAAATCTACACTGCGGTTGACCGCGACGGACGCGAGCTTGGCACTTTACTCACGACCTCTCCGCAATCCGATTTCATCATCGGCTATGTCGCGCCCAACAATGTGCTCGTCGCGCTGGACCCAAAGGGGCGAGTCATTGGTGCGGAACTCTTGTCGAGCGGTGATACCCGCACGCATGTCGCAGACGTAAAGAGCGATGCAAAGTTCTGGCAGCAATTCATTGGCTGGACGCCGTCGCTGCAAAGCATTCCAAAGCTGGATGCGGTGGGCGGCTCCACATTGACGAGCCTGGGTATTGCGGAGTCGCTACAAAACCGACTTGCGGGGCGAACCGATTCTCTGCGTTTTCCAGATGCACTCACGTTAGCGGAAATTCAACAATTTTTTCCCACCGGCGGCCGCTTTGAGCCACTTCCAAATCGCGTGGGCTGGCATGCCGTAAAGGATAATGCCGGAAGCCTTTTAGGATTCGCTGTCCGCACCTCTCCTGCTTCTGATTATAACCTGGGACACAGCGGTCCGACCGAGTCGCTCGTCGCGGTCGCTCCAGACATGCAACAGATCCTGGGTGTGCGCATACGCCGGAGTTACGACACAGCGGATTATGTGGAGAACGTCCGGGAAGACACCGATTACCTCAAGCAACTCGCCGGGTTCAAGGTGGATGAATGGGCCAAAATCGATTTGAAGAAATCGGGCTTGGAAGGGGTCTCCGGTGCGACCGAAACCAGCTTCGCCGTTGCCGAAGGAATTCGCAGGCGGTTTGCAACGCTCCCGACAGAACAGAGAACCGGTCTCCATATTTTCAAAGTTCGCGATGGCGTCCTCCTCGGTGTTGTCGGCGGCAGTTTGGTCATGAGTTTCTCGGGACTGCGCACGCGGCGCTGGGTTCGATTTGGATGGCAGGCTATCCTGATTTTTGTTTTCGGATTGTGGTCGGGCGATTTGCTCTCGCTGGCGCTTCTGGGTGGTTGGGCACGGCATGGAGTCGCTTTGGAGATCGCACCTTCGCTAGTACTGCTCGTAGCAGTCGCATTGCTTGTGCCGTGGGCGACACGCCGCCAGATTTACTGCAACGAATTGTGCCCGCACGGAGCTGCTCAGGAGTGGCTGGGAAAATTCAAAAAACTACATATTCAGATGAGTCCGGCCGCAACGGATCGCCTCCGTTCTCTGCCAGGTATTTTGCTCCTCGTTGCCGTTCTGCTCGCCGTATTCCTTCCGCGCTTCGATCTCGCGCAACTGGAACCTTTTGATGCATGGGCATTGCGAGGAGCCTGGGCCGCTACAACGATTATTGCGATCGGCGGATTGATCGCCTCGCTTTTTGTCCCCATGGCATACTGCCGCTTCGGTTGCCCAACGGGAGTTTTACTCAGGTTCCTGAAAACAGCAGGCGATTCGGACCGTTTCAGCCGCCGGGACGCGATCGCGCTGATGCTCCTCGTTGCCGCGGCGGTCATGATCTCTTTTCCAAGGTCATGGATTCAAAATAGCAAAGCGGAGGATGTGGCGTTCAGTGGCACTGCATTCGGCACTACCTGGAACGTCACGATTCGCCGCCCCGTTAAAGATCCCGAGCAGTTGCACGAACGGCTTTCGGTTGAATTGGAGCGCATCGAAAGCTCCTTGTCTCATTGGCGCTCCAATTCGGCGACTGCTCGCTTTAACGCGGCAAGGACTACTTATCCAGTGGAGGTTCCGAGGGAATTGATTACTCTGGTGGCACACGCCCAACATCTCAGTGCATTGAGTGAAGGGGCCTTCGATATCACAGTAGCGCCGTTAGTTCGCGCATGGGGTTTTGGTCCAGGCTCGCCGCAAAACAGCAAACCCTCCGACCAGGAGATTCAACGCATCCGAAGTTTTGTTGGATGGGAAAAACTGACGGTCGACACAAATGATCTCACGTTGCGAAAGAGTCATCCTGAGTTGCAGATCGATCTTGGTGCGATTTTGCAGGGCTATGGCGCGGACTGCCTCGCACCTATTCTCAATGAATCGGGTAGTGCAGAGTATTTGATTGAAGTCGGCGGCGAACTCCTGGCCCGCGGACAGTGGCATGTGGCGATCGAAAATCCGGCGGCCCCCGACAAACCGCTTCGCACGTTTATGCTCCACGACAGGGCATTGGCCACCTCAGGAACCTATCGGGCGGGGCGCTCTGGAAAAGAAGTGCGCTGGTCCCATATCATCAACCCTCAGACCGGTCTGCCCGTAGCGCATGATACTTTCCTCGTTAGCGTTCTCCATCGGTCGTGCCTTGAAGCAGATGCCCTCTCGACCACGCTTCTTGTTCTCGGCGCGGATGAGGCGGATTCTTTTGTTAAGACAAATCAACTGACCGCTCTATTGATCACGCCGAAAACGAACCTGTCCTACGCCTTTCCCGAAGATGTTCGCTAGCGCTGGCTCCTCCCAAATCAGGGACTCCCCGACCTCGGGGATGACGCGTTTTCCAGAGCGGAAAATCGACCATCCCCGCGGGATATCCTGTTTTCCGGACTGGAAAACGCGTCATCCCCCGGGGATATCCAAATTTCCGGACCGGAAAACAACTTTTCCCGTGGGATCCAAGCATTTCCACTCCGGCAAACAGGATTTCCACGTGGAAATCCGAATTTCCGGTCTGGAAAATCCAATTTCCCGCAAAATCAGGACAAAACGGGAACGGAAATTTACGTTTTTCGCGGGATGACGCGTTTTCCGGTCCGGAAAATCGGATTTCCCGCGGGATCTAAGCATTTCCGCTCCGGCATCGCCGACTTCCCGCGGGAAGTGTCCGTTTACAGGCCCGATTATCAGGGGTTTACGTTGAGAAAGGCATTTTTTGCGGTTTCGAAAGAACTCTATCTCGCTTCAACGCGGGCCAAAGCCATCCCTGAATCGAAAGACGATGAGCGACTCATCGGCATGAAGCTTCTGGGCATTTTTCTCCAGCCATAACCTGAATTCGGGGTACGCATCAAGCCACCAAAATGCCATCGAGGCAATCGCCACGTGCTGGGCTCCGGCGCTCCGATGCTCCTCCGCCTTTTTGATAGCGTGGGCGTCATCCAGTGGAGCACCCCAGTAGACCCCATTCTCTTCGATCAACGGAATGGAACGAGCATGTGTCACTTCGCTACGAATTTGTTCTTCATCAATCAGGATGAAGCGTTCTTTTGCCGGAACCCATTTTTCGAGCAACGAGAGGGTTTGAGCAATTTCTCGGTTCCACTGCTCCCGTCCGGCGGTCTTTGATTCTTCCAGTTGACGGAGCTCTCGCAAAGAAAGTCGATTGCGGATGCTTCCCCCGAAATGGACGGCAAGCTGTTCGAGACTTCCGAAGAGGCGTTCCTTCAGTTGTTCAATGTTCGGACGCCTATAGTCAGCTAAAGGAGCCAGCAGAACATGGAGACTCTCCTCGCCGGAGATATATTTCGGCTCCATCCTCTCAAGCCCAAAGTTGCTATAATAGTCCCGAAACTTAAAGCCCTTGCCGGAGATAGCCTCTGCACTGCCGCTGAACTCCACCCACCCGTTCGGCACACTTAAACTGTCAGCTAGAATCAAACCGTGGAGAGAACTGGAAAGAATATGCTCGCAGGCAGCCACTTCCTGGATGACATCAAACGTGGGAGCGCAAACATCAATTATGCGAAGACCAGGATGAAGTGATGCCAGTTCGCTCAGCGCAGGATTCTGCTGATCCACAAAATGCGGTATGATCCCGAGCTTGACGTTTTTCGTCGAAGGTTGGGAAAGCAAATCGCAGAGAAGACCCGCATCTCCAGTCGCCACATCATTGCTCAATCCAAGGTTCTTCGCTGTAAAGTTCCCTCGCACAGCGAGGATCTTTGCTCCAGACAAGTGTTTGCGCGTCGTCTCAAACATGCTGCCGGTGGTCCAGACAACGCCTTTGTAATTGTCGGGAATTTTCTCGAGCAAACTGCCAATGCCGATGAGATCTGCTTCCTCAGCCGGCGCCCATTGGTAGGGAAGTTTCAGCAAGTCCAAAAACAGTGGAGTGAGTTTGTCTCCAAAGTTGCCGTAGCCGTGACCGCATCGGGACCAGAATACTTTCATTTGGGCGCCTTAAACTTTGCAATACAATCTTGATAGATCTCGATGAGGTCGTGGTTCAATTTTCCAATGTCATATTTATCGGCGACAAACTGCCGACCGGCAGTGCCGAGGTCAGGCCAGTGGGAGGCGTGTTGAATCAGCCAGGCCAGGCGTTCGGCGATAGCGGCAGGATCGCGTTCTGGCACAACGAAGCCGCTTCTGCCTGGAACGATCCCTTCGGGAAACGCGCCATGGTTCGTGCAAATGACAGGAAGCCCGCACGCCTGCGCCTCCTGCAGCACGAGTCCCTGTCCTTCCTGATCTCCCTCCACGCTTACGCTGGTCAAAGCAAACAAGTGCGCATCCTTCATGATTTCTCTCACCTCGGTCCCACCTTTAGAGCCATGCAACGTAACCACCTTATCCAATCCGAGTTCGCATACGAGCGCCTGTAATCTCGAACGCAGAGGACCATCACCGACGATGTCGTATTGAACATTGGGATAGGTCGAACGTAGCAAAGGAAGCGCGCGGATAACAAATTCTACTCCTTTGATTTCTACCAATCGTGCGACCGTCAAGATTCGCACAGTTTCGCCTACGGATAGATTGCGCGCGCGAAATGCAAATGCATGCGGGTCCAGGCCGACGGGAAGTGACCGAAGCTTGGCCGTGGGACATCCCAGCTTTTCCATCTTTCGGCGTGTGAACCCGCTGTTCACGGTAATTGCATCCGCAGTGGCAAAAAGGTTTTGGTACATAGAAACCCCTTCACGTCGCGGCAAAGTACAAAAGTCATAGCCATGAAAACTCACCACCAGGGGGGCGTGCCAGAGTTCCCGGGCAAATCGATAGCTGTTGCCCACCGGGCCGAAGTGGGCGTGCAAAACATCATACCGTTTTTTCGCCTGGCTTAGTTTAGCCAGACGATGAAGGACGGACAAACTGCGGGCTCGATAGGAATACTCCGATGGACGGAGGGTTTTCAACGTGAGGCGTGGATGACGAGCAAAGGACCCAACCAGCGACGGTAACGCGCGGAGTAATCGGGACGAGTTGTGAATGGAGGTTTCTGAACCCGGTGGCCAGGTGCGCTGCCAAATAGGCCAGATTGGCATCTCCCATGTGAACGATTCGGGAGGGCCGTCTATGAAAGTTGTCCGCGAAAGCAAACGATGTTTCTTAACCTCGGGATGAATAGGACCGCCCATGGCTTCGCGAGAATCCGCGTAGATATCCACCTCATGTCCCAGTTCGAGCAAACCAACGATTTGACGGACAATGAATGTTTCAGAGACCGCGGGGAAACTGCCGACGAATATGGCTATGCGGAGCGGTCTTTCCATGGCTCATGAGGTCACTGCGAGGGATTGAAATACCTCGGCATAGCGACATTTCCCAGCAATCACACCACGATACTGATTCAGCCCGGTTATGGCTCGGTCGTAGGGAAACTCGCTCATCTGAGACCGATGTGCGCGAATGGCTTTCAGTTTCTGCGGCATTACAGAGCTGATGTCTTCCACATGATCGTATTCAGAAAGGGGCGTCCAGATTTCGTAACCCCACAGTTGGACTTTTGCTTTGCCAATGGTTCTCAAGGCCAGGCGAACAATGGGCAACGAGGCTTGGTGATCGGGATGCCATTCTTTAGGATGCGGCAGATAAATAATTTCCGGATGTTGCTGTTCCAGGAGCGGAGCGAGAACCTCGGCCGCCGCCGCAACATGGTCCCCAAGAAACCAATCGGCTTGCCGCAGGAATGTTGTTTCACCCAGTCCCAGTATCCTGGCGGCCCTTACTCCTTCTTTCTCCCGAACCGTCCACGCTTCTTCTCGAGGCAGGTGCTTCAAGCCGAGTTCTCCGGAAGTCAGAAAAACGCACCCGACCCTATCGCCACGCTGGCGATGAAGACAAACCGTTCCGCCGCAGCCAATGGATTCGTCGTCGGGATGGGGAGCGATCAGGAGAACGTTCATTTATCGAGCGAGGGCTTTCTCATAAACTTTCAAATAGGCACGAGCCATTTTCTCAGGTGAAAAACGTCCGGCTGCATGTTCGCGGACTTTACGGCGGTCCAGCTTCATCGCCCCTTGGATGGCTTCCGGGAAATCGTCCATCCCTTTTGAATAATAACCGGTGATGCCTTGATCCACCACTTCCGGAACGGCTCCGAGGTTAATAGCTGCCACCGGTGTCCCGCACAGCATGGACTCGACAAGCACAAGTCCAAACGGCTCCTGATATTGTATCGGATAGATCAACGCTTTTGCGCCGCCCAGAAGTTTGTCACGTTCAGCTCCTTTGACAAAGCCGACATATTCCACTGATCTCCCGTCGATGAGCGGTTCGATCTGCTCTTTGAAATAAGCATTGCGCGGTCCCGCCATGAGAAGACGCACGCCGAGTTTTCGCGCAGCGGCGATTGCCTGCCGGGGACCTTTTCCCGAGATGAACCGTCCGAGATAGCAGACGTAATCGCCTGGTTCCGCGCTAAACGTAAATTGGGAAGCATCAACTCCGTGCGGTACGATCGCAGAAGGTTTTAAATGCGGATAGCCGTTCCACTGGCATTCTGAAATCGCCGTCACCGAAGATCCTGGTGATCTATCCCAGAGTTTTGCCACGTCGTCATCGGGGGCGATGTGCATGGTATGAACAAGTGCTGCGTGCGATAGCGGTTCGAGTGGCAGGCCCCAAAGATACGCATGACTGTGCAATACGTCGAAACGCCTGGATTCGGAAATAGCCCGGGAGAGGTTGACCCACTCGCACAAATGCCAGTCACTGATGGAGCCGGAAGCGCCGTAAGCTCCCGGGAGAGTTTCAACCAGTTCTCCGTCCACCTCTGACCCTGCGATTCCAAAGACGGTCACCTCGTGGCCCAGGCGAATCAATTCGCGGGTGAGCAGCCAGACTAAAGACTCAATGCTGCCGGAAGTAATTTGCCGAACCGGAGCAGACAGCGTGGATATCTGGGCGATTCGCATGCCTAGTTCATGGCTGCTTCCAGCAGCTCAGGCAAAACTTTTTCCGCAGCAAAATGCATTTCTGCCAAGCGACGGGCGGCCTGAGAGTGGTGTTCGTAGTCAGAATTGATCGTTTCCACCCCTCTCGCTGCCGAAGCAAGATCGTGGCAGAGAACAATACCGTCCCCAGTGGGCAACCAGTCACACAAACCGGTATCTTCCATCAACACCGGCTTGCCAGACGCCAGATAGCAGACGCTGCGATCGCTAAACCATCCCCCACGCGTTGTGACATAGCCATGTTTCGGAATAGAGAATTCCGCCCGAGACTGCTGGATAAAAGCACGATAGGAATCAGGCGTTTTGGAGATGACTTCCCCAGGTTCAATTTGCCAGCCGTGGTCGGTCAGGGGTTTCGTATCAGTCCCTAGCAACGCGAGCCGAAACGTCTGCGTGGTAAGATGCGGCAGCGTAATAAATTTTGGGAATTCCTTGTCGCGTTGCCCGTAGTTTGTCTTCTCCGCGTTCTCTTTGAAGACGGTGATTCCTTGCCATCGAATAATCGAGCTGAAGTCCCCTATGTCATTCAAGCAATATGGCCATTCCTGGAGCGCAACGGGGGGGCGGGTGGGTATCCATGGCCCAGCCACATTTTCAATCAGGCAATCGGTAGCCCCGACACGTTGGCCGATTGTGAAATGTCGTTCGCAACGTTGAATCCCTTCGAGCAGCCCTTTGTCGCCGTTGATGATGCTGCGCTGGGTGAAGCCCGGATCCACGTCAATAAAAGCCCGGCGTTTCGGCAGATCATACTCGGGGCGCCAGACCCAAATCGGCTTTGCGCGCATGATCAGCAAGTCGGCCCTTGCGCATATTTCACGGAAGGTTTCCACGGAGTTGCCGCGCGACTCATCATTGGTTCGATAAATCCAGGAGTCACCAAACCCGAACGACGCCAGGCAATCGTGAACATAGGCCGCGGGTGCGTCCAGTTCGTAGGTCCACTCACCTTTGTTCCAATCGTACGTCCAGGAACACTGGCCACAGTCTTCCAGATAAAACACCTCGTGCCCCAACTTCCGAAACCCAAGCAAGTATTGCAGGCTGGCCCAGGCCTGTCCGCCCAGGCCGGATTGCCCGATCGTGCCTGCAAGAATAATGGTCATCGGTAAAATTATAGTCCCGCTCGTTGCATTAAACTGCCAACTACTTTCTCTGCATCGAAACATTCCGCTGCGATCTCACGAGCCGCGCAGCAATTGCCCTCGTAATCACTCTCAATCGTTTCCACCGCCCCCAAAATATCGTCCATTGTTTTAAAGCCGAATAACCCTTTGCCGGTAGGAAGATATTTGCTGAACCCCGTTTCCTGAGTAATGACGGGCCTACCTGCTGCGAGATAGCACGCCGTACGATCACTGAACCAGCCCGTGTTCGGCCGGACATACTGATCTCGAGCAACGGTGAATTCGCCGCGCGATTGCTGAATGTAGTTACGATAACGGTCGATGTTTGAAGAAATTGCGATTGAATCCACCTGGCGCCAGGAATGTTTCTGCAAGTATTCCTTCACAGAATCATCGACTCCGGCAGCAAGCTCAAAACAAACCGGTGTACGGCTCGGCAAGTCTATAATCTTTTCGAACTCGCGGTCTTTGGTCCAATAGTAGGTTTCATCCTGATAAACGATGTTCTTACCTTTATTTTTCCACGTGGTGATTGTGTTGTAGCTCTCGCCCTTGCCGGATTTGTGATCCCAAAGATCCAGCACCACCGGCTGACGGGTCGGTAGCCATGTAAATTTTTCGACGGGGACTTTGCAGTCACCGGCTCCGACATTTTCGCCGAAGGTAAAAAGCGTGTCATGCGCAGCAAGGGTGGAAATCATCCCCTCATCTCCCTGTGCCACTTTGACCTGCGATACGAATGGATCGGACTCAACGTAGATCCGGCGCTTACATCTTAGATGTTCTTCACGAATCTCCTGAGCGCCAGTCACATTCAAAAATGCATCTGCATCCAGGTAGAGCTGCCGCAGTTCGGCTTCCGACATCCCATAGCATTTGCCATCTGGATAGTTCCCCTTAAAAATCCACCGATCCCTAAATCCGTGAGCTTCCAAAACGGGAACGATGGCTTCCAGATTACCAGTTACGTCCGGGGAAAGATCATTGATGCGAGGATCATAAATCCAGCGACCGGAATCTTCTACATAGTACGGGTCGTATCCCAGACGACGAAGGGCGATGAGATAATGCAAGAACTGGAAAGTGACCCCGGCCAGCGGGTACCAAAACAGTATCCCAAAAACAATGATCTTACCTTTAGTTGGCTTGGATGGCATGTGGTCTTTCGTCAGGTTTAATCGAACGGATTATGCGCGCGGGATTTCCCCCAACGATGGTGAATGGCGGCACGTCCTTATGAACAACTGATTTTGCACCTACGACAGATCCCTCTCCGATGGTCACTCCCGGCAAAACACAGGCATCAAAACCAATCCAGACATTGCGCTCAATTCGGATCGGGCGGGCCGGAACATCCGCAGAAACGAATCTCGGGCAACGGGTTGCCGCAAGACGAAGGTCAGCGCGCCGTGCCTCTGGATTTAAAGGAAGCCGGTAGGTATCCATCAGGACCACATTCCAGGAGATCAATGCGTAATCGCCAATGTAAATTTCCGAGTCACAGATTATCCGCGCTCCATGAACCAGGGCGTAGTCACCCAGCTTAACCCGGCCATGCGGACCGACATCGAACATGGTGCCTAAATATGTAGACGCTCCCCGTCCATATTCGACGGCTCCCGGCATTTTGCTTCGGAATTGTTGGAAACTGAAAGTGGTTTCCGCGTAGGCAGTCTCATCCATCAGGACGTTTTCCGGAATTGTCCCGGGATACCAATCCCAGGAAAGCCTTCTCGGAGCCGTCACAAAACTTCTCCTACGATTTGTGCTGGATTCCCCATGACCCGGGCTCGCGGAGGAATGTCGCGAGTGATCAGAGATCCTGCCTCGATAAAGGCACCTTCTCCAATACGAACCCCCTTGAGAATCGTCACATTGGGACCGATCCAGACATCGTCCTCGATGATGACCGGTTTGCGAGACACTTCAGCCCTTCGCATTCCCTTTCCTAAAGGTGAACAGGCGATTGCATCGTTCATCCTTTCTGCCGGAGAGATTGGATGAAAGTCGGTATCAGCAATGGTGGTATTCCACCCGATGACGACGTAATTACCAATCTGAAGCCCAACTTCGCAGAGTAAAACAGCATTGGTAAAATAGCAGTGCTCGCCGATCGTGGCTTTTGCTTGCGCACCAAAGGAAAAGTGGACGCCATCCATGGTTGAAAAAGCTCCGATGACTAACGCATCGTCGTTTAAACAATGAAAACGTTTGAAAGCAAGGTCTCCAGTTACGAGCGCGTTAGATCCCAATCGGCAATTGCCCGGCACTTCTCCTGCGGTCCAGCGACCTGCCACTATCTGACCTGCAACTGTAGGTGTGTTGTCCATCCTTCTATCTGCTCATCGTCACTCGATAAAAACGGTTTGTTGTCGCAGCTACCGGGTCGTTGAAGGAGATGTTACCTCCGGTCCCAGTGTAACCTGCGACAGTTTGCCAGTTAGAAGGCAGGAGTGAACCAGTGGCTTGGACAGTGTAATTCCATCCAGTCTCGGTCGAGAAATTGAACCCGCCAGTTCCAGATGAGCCGACGGCAAACGATGTGACCCGCGGAGCTATAGAACTGAGTGTCGCCGCCTGGAGCGTGACGTTGCCAAAATCGATATCGAAAAGCGTTTTCGACGTGTATCGCACAGTGAGCGTCTGCCCTGACGATGCTGCTGCGTATTCTACTGTATAAACGCCAGTAGCGTTGTTATGAACATTCTGAAGTCCAGAATGCAAATAAGGTGATGCACTGAAATCACTCAGCGTCGCTTCAAAGGCACCGCACGCTGCGTAGAGTCCAACATAGATTTTCAAGCGCCGCAAGGTCTTGTCCGCCGGCAATGTGATTTGGAACCCGTTCGTTGCTTCATTTTTGAAGATCCCAGTAGTTGTCCCGCCAACAAACAAATTCGGAGTTCCATCGTTCCAATTGAAGCTGACCAGGTTGTCGGCATATTGGTCGATTCGGCCTCTGCCGATCTCAATGAAATTGCTGATCTGCTGCTGAACGCCCGTTTTTCGGTTTAGACTGTTTTTTCTGACGAGCCCCCAATGCACCCAATCAGCCGTTCCTTCAGCGCTTAAGTTAACAGATCCGCTTCCCGGGCTGAATGAACCAAACTGCACACCACCAGCGCCCGTAACAAAGATTCGAACCGCATCGGAACTCTGAACCGTTCCCAGGCTATTGGTAGCTTTAGCAACGATGGAGTAATCGCCTGGAGGAACACTATTCCAGTTGAACAGATAAGGTGCGCTCGCCACCTCACCTAGTTTGGTAAGCCCATTATAAAATGCGACAGCTCTCTCCGACCCATCCTCTCCCGCGAGAGCTGCTTGTAACTGAATATTCCCTGGAGCCACGAATACCGAATTGTTCGTCGGAGTTGTCAACGTCACCCTCAAAGGATCCACTGTGTTCACTAGTGTGGCAGCCTGCAATGTGACATTGCCGAAGCCGTCATACATTTGCTGGCAGGTGATAGTGATGGTGAGAGTTTGACCAATCGACCCTGCGGCGTAATTCAACGTGTAAACCGTCGACGGACCGTTTCCGACGTTATTGATTGATCTATCGATGAAGACGGGCGCGCTGTAATCACTCAAAACTGCCGTCACCTTTGCGCGCGCAGCGTAAGAGCCTAAGTAAAGTTTCAAAGTTTTCGGATTGGCATCCGCCGGGAAAGTGACTTGAAATCCATTCCCCACACCTACCACATAAATGCCGGTCATTGTGTCCGATGCAGAAACGTTTGGTGATCCATCGGTCCATGTGAACCCCGTAGCATTGTCGCCAAAGCTATACGCCGGTCCTCCAATTAGCGTGGCATCCCCGATCTGTGGCACCACCCCGGTCTTACGATCAACACTATCCCCAGTGTAGATACCCCAGTGAACCCAATCGGATGCTCCTTCCGTGGTTAGATTGACGCCAGCTGGAGCGTTGGAAATTCCTGCAACAACCGCTCCGGCTTGAGAAAAAACATATACCTGAACAGGAGGCGACGTCGCTTGCGCCCCATTATGGTCGGTCGCTACTGCCGTGATTGTCTGAGGTCCTACATTTGTGCTCGTCCAAGAGAATTCATAAGGAGGAACGCCAGCTTGGCCCACTTTATTCCCTTTAACGAAGAATTCGACGTTGGTAATTGTTCCGTCAGAATCGAAGGCTGCCGCCTGCAAAGGGGTGAGCGAGCCGAGAAGTATATTTTGTTCATTTGTCAGGCTCGTGAGGCTGATGGTCGGATTGGCATTGGTCGTCAGAGCGATAGCTTGAAGCGACACATAGCCATTGGTTTCGTAGAGAGCAGAGAGAGTGTACCTGATCCTCAGGGTGTCGTTGTTTTTGTTTGCAACCACATCCACCAGATAATAGCCGTTTGTCTCGGTCGTCGAATCCAGAAAAGCAGTGGAGGGCAGCACGTTGTCGTCCAAAGCCATTTCGAGTTGGCCTCGCGCAGCAACCGCGCCCAAGTAAATTTTCACCTTGGAAAGAGCGGTATTCACCGGAATCTGAATTGAAAATCCATTGGTTAGATTAGTTGTCCCAAGTGTGGTGACAACATTGGTGGCTGCCAACGACGGGAACCCATCGACCCAACTGAACTCCACTGAGTTCGTAATGGTTTGAGGCGCACCGCCACCAATAAGGACCAACTCGTTGATCCGAGGGGTGACTCCTCCTTTTCGATTGCTGTTGGTGGAATTCAATCCCCAATGCCGCCAATCCAGCGCTCCGGCGCCAGTAAGGTCAACGTTGCTCAGGGGATCGCGCGGAACAAATATACCCGACAAGGTGGCGGCATCTACCCTCAAAGCCAGCACCAGGCAGAACAAAAAGAAAACGGAAAGACGATTCATGTTTGGGGTTACTAATAGGACTGGCGATCTATCACTCGACAACTTTCTTTGCCGCAACGTGCCCATCAAAGAACAGTTCATTTCTGACACGACCGTGAACAGGTTTATACGGAAGGGATTGAAACCAGTCCGCTGAGGTATTCTGGTAATTCACCTTGTCGACATCGGTGATGGCCCAAATGCTTGCGGGAGAACCGTACTGCGAAAGCTGCTGGATTCTCAGCGGCTTTTCAACAGGCGATGGATAACCAAACGGCAAGATTTTGGCAGCCGCATTCTTGTCTACGTCACCATTGAGCAAAAAGCATTTCCGCCCCTCCATGGAAGTAAGGTCCGGCGCCTGCTGCTGGTAACCGGGGCAGCTAAACACAGGTGAGATGACGGTCTTAGAAGACGGCTTCGGCCCTCCAAGGTAAGTGGCCAGATAGAAGATTATCTCTGTGGTCGAACTATTATCATAGCTGGGACGAGCACCACCGAAAACTGGACCGGGAAATGTATCACTGTTGTCCGTCGTGTACATTTCAAGCGCGACACCTACTTGCTTCAAGTTAGAAAGGCAAGAGATCTGAATACCCCTCTGTTTTGCCTTCGCGAGTGCGGGCAAGAGCATGCCAGCCAGAATCGCTATGATGGCGATGACCACTAACAGCTCAATTAAAGTAAACCCCTTTTGCGCAGGAAGCCCCCCTGCAGGGCTGCATCAAGCTATTGAGAGGAATGAATAAGGATAAGGGTGAGAAGCGATTTTGCGGGACATGCATTGAGGGATCATTTTCAATGGGGCGATGCCAAAGCCGCTACGAATG
>JBKJKE010000151.1:0-23114 GCA_046597605.1 Limisphaerales bacterium
TTCCTTCAGATTCCACCTCG
Source organism: Limisphaerales bacterium (assembly GCA_046597605.1). Classification (GTDB taxonomy): domain Bacteria; phylum Verrucomicrobiota; class Verrucomicrobiia; order Limisphaerales; family JACDHS01; genus JACDHS01. Next base: position 21 of record JBKJKE010000151.1, read on the forward strand.
CGATGGACACCCTTGCTGTTCGGCTAGCAGTTCCCCTTGCCGGACCTGCATTGGACTTTAACCAACCAGTCAGTCCGCCCTGCCGGGCGCACAAAAAGAGCCGCCCGGTAGCCCGGGCGGCTTTGCTGTTGTCCTCATGTTGGGTCAACGATTATGGCGTGATCACAACCACCACTTCGCTCCGCGCACTTTCCCCGCCGTTATTGACGGCTGAGATCGACACCTCCACCTGCGACCCGGATGCCGTCGGCATGCTCTCGATCATGAAGTCCACATCCGTCGGACTCCCCACCGGGATCGCCTCTTCGTCCACACCGATGACTTTTAGCCAAAGGCGATAGTATTCAGCCCGCGGTGTCTTCTGCCATTTCACCGCTGCTGCACCGCTTGCCTGCAGAACCACGTTCACCTTACCCGGACGATCCGGCGCTTGTTGTAAACCCGGTTGATTCAAACCAAACGCATCCCAGCGATCATCCACCGGCCCGAGCGCCCGGTTGAGTTCCTCCACCACCCCGCGGATCCGGGCCCGCAATGTCTTTTCCTTCTGTTTACGTGCGGTGCGCAGAGCGCGCACCTTGCTGCGCTGCACGGTCAACGCGGTTTGGGCGAGGGTCAGTGCATCCGCCGCCTCGCTGGCAATAAGTGCGGTCGCCACCTCCGGCACCTCCTTCGTGGGATCTTCGGTGTAGAAGTTGTCGAGCGTGCGCAACAACTGTTCCAGGGACGCCACCGAACGCGGGATTTGAAGTGAACTGTCGAAGCCGGTCCCACTCCACTCCGTCGTATATTTGCGACCGAGCTTCCGTTTCAGCGAATCGCGAATCCCGAATCCCACGTCGTAAGCGGCGGTCTGCTTCTCGTTGCGGAGTTTCTGGCTATCCTTCAGAAGAATACGTCCGCTCTGGAGGGTGGCACTCGCCAGGATAACCGGGTTGACCGTTCCATCGATCAACGGTTTGGTTGCTACCACCAGCCCGAGAGCTGTGGCATAGGTGTTGGCGCCGACACTGCATTTGGTTCCTGCGCTGATTAAGTCGTCCAACTTATTATAACGTTTTTGCTGCATATACTTGGTTTCCTTTTTCTGACCATTGACGAAGGTCCCCCGCGATTTTCGGGTTCGACACTCAATGCTTTTGGGCACCTGCGTTCATTCGCTCATCAACTGGGAAGTTTATGCCACGAACGATGGGCACCACATAAGGCCAATCATTGGTATCAATTGCTGGCCTCCCCCCCTCGCACGTCCTAAGTCGTTGCAGCGAAAGGATTTAAAAATGTGAAAAAAAAGTGAATTCCGGGTGTCTTTTTGGCAGTTGGGGGCTTCAAAAGCCCCGTTCTTGACAACTAAAACTCATTCCCCGGACGAAAAATCATTTTTGCCACGAATGGCACGCATTTCCACGAATTAGGCAAGACATGTAGTCATGGGAATCGGGTAGCGATGGCGTGATTTGAAGTCGCGAAGTCGCTACGCGACTGAAATCCGGGAGACGCAAAATGCGAACAACGGTTGCGTTAGAACACTTTCACCAGTCAATGATGCATCGATTCAGCCATACAATGTTCCGGTCCGATTCGTGAAAATGCGTGCAATTCGTGTCTGATCCCTTCTCCTCAGAAAACTCGTGTAATTCCTTTGGAAACCTCTAAAACATGCCGATGGATACGGTCATCAATCTGGCTACGGACAAGGAATATCAACGGGCGCTGAAGAAAGTCGAAAGCTTCGGGTTCCATCAAAGAGAAAAGATCGGCGATCTCTTCCCCACCGTTTATATCCTCAAGAACACGCCGAAATATCGGCGTTACCATCCCTATCTGGAAATTGCCTGGGGCTGGTTTCTCATCGTGTCGGGGATTTGGCCAGCCGAGTTCATCCCGATAACACGGTATCTCGTGCAATTGGTCGAGAAAGAGGCGCCGTTATCACCGGCCGTGATCCTGGTCTGGAAATTTGCTGCGGAATATCCACCGGCCGAATTGCAGGCCCTGGCCAGTGACCGTCAGAGTAAAGCGCATGCAGGGGATTACGAAGATCTGCTGAGAAACAACGATATCTACAACGCCCACAACGAACAGGTGCAAGCCAACCCCGAAGTGCATAAGCATTGGGCCATGGTGAATGCCATTTTTGACGTGAGCCAGTTCGCGAACGAAATCGGCGTGGTTCGACGTTACATCATCGGGGAACGCGGCTTCCGCGTGGATTGGAAATTCGATCCAAAAGATCCCGAATCAGTGGTCCGCACTTTGGTAACATTATTGGCATACCGCCATGATTTATACGGATTCCAGCATATGGCTCCGCTTGTGTCCAAGTTCACGGCTAATCCCACGGGGTTCGGTACCGTCATGATGGCACCGAAATACCAGGCCACCGACGTCGCCCGCGATCTCAATCGCAAAACCTTTGGTCTATTTCCAAAAGCCTACGGAGTAGCGCGCAAGGGAGCGAAAGCCCTCGTCGCCAAACGCGAGCGGGAAGATGAAGCGATCCGGACCTATTCCGCCTCCCTTCGCGCCGGAGATCGGCTCGGCGCGGATCGTCGCCGCTTCATCATCCAGGAAGCCGGCCTTCCACCGAGAACCGAGGACCGCAAAATTCGCAAACTTATTGTCATGGCGAAAAAGCTGTTGGGAGTTAAGGAAGCGTAAAACGGCGATTCCCATCCCGTAGCAGCTGACGTCAGGAGGCTCCAATGTTATCCCCGCAGAGATAGAAAATAGAGCCTCCTCACGTCGGCTGCTACAACAAGATCTACGGGTTTACGAAAAGCCCCCGCAGCCGGTGGCCCCGCGCGGCGTAAATCGGGGGAAAATCATCTGAAATCTGCGGGCGTGCCGAATCGGTAGAGTCGATGAACTGCACACCCCATGTGATGTTTTTGGGACAGAGCATCTCGATGATCAACGTAAAGTCCTGGCGGATCGTCTCCTCCGGACCGTCTACATCAAGAATATAGACCTGGCAGTTTTCCTTGTCGGCCACCCCGACGTCTTTCATCAACCAGACCGCACGGATCGCCGGCGTTTTCCGGAAAAAAATCAGGAGCGCCCGAACCAGATCCATCGCATAATCGTTCGGATGCACCAGTTGCAAAGTGCCCTGCACATCGCTGGTATCCCTCATCTCCAGGGCAGATCCATTCGCCAGCCCTTTGACATCCTCGAGACTGAATCCGAGCGGGTTCGTGCCGGAAACAGGATTGATCGCAATGGGCAGCAATTGCCGCGAAAGCAATTCGAACAAATTCCGCCCGGTGGTGTGAAAATAAGTAAAACCGTTCGGCGCACCCAATTGTCGACAGGCGCTACGGGCGGCGGCCTTGGACGTGAAGATCGGGATATGCTGTCCCGTCATGTGATTTCCCAAAGGGACAAATTCCGGAATAATCGTATCCGGCTGTTTCCACTCAACCGTGTCCGTTCCGCGCTGGCGCGGGAGAAGGAAGAACAATGGAGACTCCCGCAACAGTCGATAAAGCTCCGGATAATTGTGTTTACCAAAACCCGGGTTCTCCAATAAGCGTTCAATGTCGTTGGTGGGAATCATATGACTTGCTGGTGCTATTCTTGATAAGTTTCGAAAAGGGGCAAGAATCGTTTCGCCAATTTTGTCAATTAGGTTAACCCAGAGGAACGTGTTCAAGCCCAACGGGCTTGCGTCCCAAAGCCCAAGGTTGCGAGGCTCCGAGCTACCTTGGGATAACGTTCGAAAAAGGCAAACAACCTCAACGAGGTTGCGTCAGTCCCAGAGATATGGCCGCTGGCGGGAGCTACACCGACTCTAACTCAACTCCTCAGCTATCTGCAATTCGAAGGCCATTGACTGGCGCAGCTTTTCATCTGGTTCCGTTTTCTGACGCATGCTCAGGATTTCGCGGGCTTTTAGTTTCGTCGCCTTATCATTCGCGTCGTATGCAATGTATCCAAGACCACACACCGCGCGTTCACGAATCTGAATATCGGGATTATCCAACAGTGTTTCCAATGCAATGCCTGCGGTTTCGTTCCGATGGTTTGCAATAAACGAACTCGCATTCCCTTCAGGATTTTGGGGAGGATAAACAGTGTTTCTTAACATCAACAGCCCACTGCTTTTTGCAAAATGGGTTGAGAATAACAGAATCAACATTCAAATCTTTCATGACCTTCTCAAGGATCACCTCGATGCATCCGAGGCTGAAGATTTTGTTCAGGTCCTGTGACATCCTCCCAGAAAAAGCCTGCACTCTTTTTTCGCTTGAGAAAACAGGAAGCACCTTCTTGCCATCCATCTCTATGACCCAAAGGTCGAATGTATCGCCCGCCATGTCCTTTGCGCCTTTTTCCACTAAATCGATAATCTCCTGGTCCGTGCAACTAGAGGCATCAAGAAAACGCGTCGGCATGACCGGCACCCATATGGTGCGGGTTTTAAGATAGGCGTTGAGTTGGTCTATGTTCTCTTTGCTTGCGACACGTTCCAGGTCGTCCTTTCCGGTTACCGTTTCGAGCAATTTTGAAAACATGGTGCCGATTGGATAAACCATCGCAAAGGGATACACAATCCGACAGGAGCAACCGCTTGGCTGTAAGATGAAATCCCTTCAGGATTTTGGGACGCGCAAACTGGAAATTCTCGGAATGGTCCCCTTCCCCGAGCGCACCGACCTACATCCCTGATTCACACTCGGAACCGTCCGTGGAATGAAGCGGAAACGCGCGTTACAGCTCGTTGCAGAGTCTGCAACGGTCGATAACGCACGTTACTGGTCGTCGCGGAGTCTGCAACGGTCGATAACGCGCGTTACTGGTCGTCGCGGAGTCTGCAACGGTCGATAACACGCGTTACAGGTCGTCGCGGAGTCTGCAACGGTCGATAACACGCGTTACTGGTCGCCGCGGAGTCTGCAACGGTCGATAACTCGCGTTACTGGTCGTCGCAGAGTCTGCAACGGTCGATAACGCGCGTTAGCGGTCGTCGCGGAGTCTGCAACGAGCTGTAACGCGCGTTACAGGTGCTCGTACAGAAAAACACCAATAAAACCGGGCTTTTCGGAGGAAGGTAACCACAAATAAACACTAATAAACACGAATTCGGGAACGGCCGGAACGGGTCACCTCTCCTTAATCCCTCTCCCCAACGGCGGCGAGGAGATCGGACCGAAAGAGAGGAATTTCGGAGGGATTTTAACCATGGAATTTCTCGACCAGGATAAACTGCAGTTCAAAAGGGGTGTGATTTTTCCGGGTGAGATAGGAAGGATCGGAGCCGCCAATGGTAGCGGCTGGGCGCGCTTGACCGAGAATCGGTTGATTCTTCCTATAGTTCATACTCGCCGGCCCCGGCCGCGTGCAGCGGGCGGAACCGCCAACGAAGCCTTCGGCGTGAGATTACATCATACGCTCCGTTCGTCTTAGGACAGGCATCTAAACTTCGCACGACGCTCTCGATGCTCCGATTCCGACCGCTGGTACGCGGTCGGGGCCGGCGAGTATGAACTATAGGAAGAATCAACCGATTCTCGGTCAAGCGCGCCCAGCCGCTACCAATGGCGGCTTCGGCGTGGCGAGCGGAGCGAAACGCTCAAATAAAACAACCGATATCATGACTTAGCTGAAAGCTTTGGAGAACGTTTTCAGACAATGAATAAACACGCTTTTGGATCTCAAGCATACGCCGGAGCCTTCATTGATTCCATTGTCCGTGATCATCGGTAGTACTACCGATAGACATCGCCTCTCCCTTTTTCTAGTTTACTTCTTCGCCCGTGAAGATACCTGTGCAACGAGATTGCGCTCGCATCTCCGCGGCATTCGTTTGATTCCCCTCAAACCGAATAAATAACCCTATGAAAAAGATCCTGTCTCTAAAACATCTCAGTGCCGCTCTGGCGGTGGCAGCGAGTTTCTTTGCCATCAGCGCTTCGGCTGGGCAAGGACCACAGCCCTCTATTTGCACCCGCGCCTGCTGGGGTGCCCGCGCTCCAAACTGCAGCATAACCCAAATGAGTGGACTCAGCCGTGCCATCATCCATCACACCGCAGGGTCTGGCGACTATTCCAGCAACCTGGAAAATTCCAAAGCGGTGATGCGCAACGTCCAGAATTACCACATGAGCCTGAGTGGCTGGTGCGATATCGCTTATCATTTCCTGACGGACGCCGCCGGCAATCTCTTTGAAGGCCGTTCCGGCGCAATGAGCAGCCTCCCCCGCGGCACCCATGACGGTTGCAACGCCAACAGCTTCGGATTTACGGCGCTGGGTTACTATCACCCGCCGTATAACCAAACGTTCACCGCGGGCGCGCGTTCCAGCCTGGAAGCGGTGATTGCCTGGCGCATGCCGTCCGCGTGGTCTTCTTATGGTTCAGGGACTTATTGCTCGAAATCGGTGGGAACACTCGATGGTCACTATAAAGTGAGCGCCACTGCCTGCCCGGGGGATGTGATCATTCCGCAAATTGCTGGGATCCGGGATGGAGTTAACGCCCGCAAAAATTCGCCTCCGCCGGCGGGAAATCTCTGGTCCATTGCTACCAGTCGCAATCTCGATGGGCGCATGCAAATCTTTGCCCAGAGTCCGACGGGAGGTATGCGCACCAAATGGCAAAACGCCAACGCTCCCTGGAGTGGATGGTTTGATTTCGGCGGTCTGATCGCGGGAGTGCCTGCTGCAGGAACCAACTTCGATGGACGCATGCAGGTGTTTGCCCGCGGCACTGATAACAAGCTTTACACGGTATGGCAAACGGCACCGAACGGATCGTTTACCACCTGGGTTGGAATGGGCGGTAACTGCGTGACAGATCCCATGGTGGTCAATAATGCCGATGGTCGGATGCAGGTGTTCACGCGGGCGTCCGACAACACGGTGTGGACCAGTTGGCAGGAAGCACCTAATGGTGCGTTTACTGGATGGTTCGCCATGGGCGGCAGCTGTTTCAGTGTTCCGGCGGCTGGCCAGAACGCCGATGGACGCATCCAGATATTCACCCGCAGCAGCGACAACAAAGTCTGGAGCGCGTGGCAGACCGCACCCAACGGATCGTTTTCCGGATTCATGAACATGGGTGGCAGTTGCGCTGATGCCCCAGCGGTGGGCCGCAATGCAGATGGTCGCTTGCAGGTATTCACCCGCGCCACTGATAACACCGTCTGGACATCATGGCAGAGCGCACCCAACGGCAACTTCACCGGTTGGCTCGGAATGGGGGGAAGCTGTTTTTCGGCGCCCGGAGTCGGTCGCAACCAGGATGGACGGATGGAATTGTTTACCCACGCCGGAAATAATACGGTCTGGTCCACCTGGCAATCGGCACCCAACGGATCTTTTTCGACAGCATGGTTCGCGATGGGTGGGAGCTGCCAGGCAGCGCCTTCTGTGGGCTACAACGCGGATGGCCGCATGGAGCTCTTTACCCGCGCCACTGACAACACGGTTTGGAGCAATTGGCAAAGCACCCCGAACGGCACCTGGAGCGGTTGGCTGGGAATCGGCAATTAACCGTTCCTCACCAAAGCTCTTCGGCAAATAAACTCAAACTTCCTTCCTGGTTCGCCGGGAAGGGAGTTTTTCATAGTCGCAGAGAAACGACGCGCTCTGCACTCATGGAACAAATTAGTGTAAAGGCTTCCTCATCACAGGGCAGCGCTGCGGATCTTACACTCGTCTCAATCCGCAGCGCGCCGTGGTTTAGAATTTTTAGAACTTCGCTTCCACCGTTCGGACTGTGGCCACCCAGCGCACGGCATTTCCTGAGGTTCCCATCACCCGGATTCCGAGCGAATCATTTACGTTATCGGCGAACACCTGCGCATTCCACGCCGGGATGTCTTCACCTTGTGTGATCGCCGCGACAGCGCCAACAAAGGAGGTGATTCCCCCGACGTTTTCGATCACCCCGTAGAACCTGTATCCAGCCGAATCTCCGGTGGTGCTCTGTGCGGCGATCAGCACATCAAATGTCCAGGTCGCGCCCGGCGAGATGTGCATCCGTTGGCTGACACCATCGAGGAAAAGTTCGTTCCAGCCAGGGGCGCTGGTACTGCGGCGAAGCACATAGGTGGAGTTCTGTGCATCACCGTTGTTTGCGAAGCGACCACTGGAATACGCTTGTTGTCCATAATTGGTCGCTTGAGCATTGATACCACCGGCGATCGTGGATCCAAACGAGAGTGCGGAATTCTGCAAGCCACCCCCCACGGTGGATACAGTATTGGATGCGATGTTCCCTAATCCGCCTGCGACGGTGTCGTGGGATCCGTAAGCGAAGTTCCTGCTGCCTCCGGGGATGACGCTGGACCCGCCAATGGCTGAGTTGTTGCGTCCACCGCCGATTGCACTCAGAACGCCCTGGGCATTATTGAAGGCACCGCCCGTAATCGCGCTCCAGTCACCAACAGACTTGTTGTTATCGCCACCTCCGACCGTCGAAGCACGACCCACTGCCTGGTTCAAAACGCCACCGCCGATAACAGCGTAGTCCATGGCGCGGTTATTTGTTCCACCGCCGATAAATGAAGCGAAGCCACCAGCACCATTGCCGAAGCCACCCGCCACGGTCGCATGTTGTTGCGACGCCATATTTGCTTCACCACCACCGATGGTGGTGAAATGTTGGAACGTGGTGTTTTTAGCCCCGCCTCCGATCGTTGAGAAGAACAGGTTCGGGGAAATGCCGTTTCCAGCTCCACCGCCGATGACCGAGGCGTAGTTATAGTCAAAGATGGTATTTCCGTTCCCGCCGCCAATCACACTATAGGGCGATTTCACCATGATGGTGTTATTTTGTCCGTCGCCGATAAAGGCCCAGTCAGAGCCGAAGTCGATCAAGTTGTAAAACCCGCCACCGATGCTGGAGTAGGTGCCGTTATTAGTGTTGTAGTCTCCGGCAAGTGCACTGGCCATTGGCGCGCCGAACCCGTTGTTCGCGCCCACGTTGATCTGAGAGAAACTGTCCGCTTGTGAGAACAGCAGTAAACCGGCTGCTGCCAATGTACGTAGAGATGCCCCGAATAGATGATTTTTCATGAACTGTATGTTTTGTATTAACTGACGTTTTCCGACGAGGATCCGTGGGGGGCGGATTACCTCCATATACATTCCTATGTATACAATCGTCGCTTATCTCAAAACGCCCGCTGGGTTACAACAGAGTAAAGTTTTTTTAATTGACTCAGAAAACGATGATTGGCACGCGGGTTGCGGGTTATGTGCCGCAGGGATCCCAAATGCTGAGCCCCTTTGTAGGGTTTTCAAAACGTTTTTTTAGCCGAAACCTGGCACGGCAGAACCCGGCTCAGCTTCTGACAATATGAGGGCAGACCAGAACAGCGCACACTGCGATCTCACGTGGTATCTTCTTCAGGGAAAGCATGGGAGGAGGATCCTGGCTATCGGGTTCGGGACCCGCTTAAAAGACAGATTAATCGAACATTTGTTCGAAGGAACCAATCGTCACGCAGTCCATGGCTTCTATCACTTTGAGGCTTTGTCTCGTAGCGCGTTGATCCATCGCGTGTTGGCGCGGCCATTTGGCAAGCCAAGGTTATTATCTTTCTTGTGGGTTTCTGAATATGGAAACCAGGCGATTGGAAAATCATTCAAGTCAGGTTTATCGCCATAAAAGCGAACTCCCATATTCTCGCCGATCTTCCCAATTGCGATGTGGCCGTCTGCTCCCTTTTCCCATTTGAGCTTTCCAGGGTGCGCGGGCGCGAAGTGCTCCGCATTCGAGGCGCGATACTTAACGAAATCCACCTGCGCGCCCAGATGCAGCAGGTGAATGCCTCGCCCCACAGGGGCAAGGTCGAACGCACTTTTGGTGGGTGCGACGTTACAAAAAAGGCTCGACCGAGCGTAAAACGTCATGACGAAATCCTCACCGTCCGTATCGTCCTGTCCTTTCCCATTATAAATGACGATCAATGTACCACTTCGGACTGTGCCAAGAAATCCGCGCCCAAGATCCTGCAGCGTGCATTGATCGTTCTTGGGAACGTTCCAGAACGGCCGGTCCGTCACCTGCAATCCGTTTAGATCCGCCTTGTCTGCAACGACCAAAAGCTCCACCGCTGAAAGTATCCCTTTATCGGCAGGCTTATTGGAATCGAAATGAACTTCATTAAAGATGACGTCACCCGGCTGAAAGGCGCGCAACGTTGATAAGCTCATTAAGAAGACAACGAAGACAACGTTTTTTAATCCTAGCCGAATATCCATCATCGTGTAGCCGCGTTTCATTTTCATCGTTCAGGGATTTCCCTTTGCCTTGGAAGCCTTGGCGCGCAATGCCATGATCCACTCTGTATTCAACCCGCCATTGGGTTCACCGAGATTATGACTGTTTTCCGGGGCGTCCGGGTAAGGAATCCAAGCAGCGGGAAAGTCATTCAGGTCCGGCTTGTTCCCCATGAATCGAAATCCAACATTTGCGCCGAACTTTCCAAAATCGATGTGCCCCTTCACTCCATTTTCCCATCCCAAAGTTCCTGGGTCGGCTGGCGCGCTGTGCGTGGCGTCTGACGCGCGATACTTCACAAAATCAACTTGTTTATTGAGATGCAGGAGATGGAACGCCATGCCAGGTCGCCCAAATCGAAAGGCATGACCTGTGGGCGCGACATTACAAAAGACACTCGACTGAGCATAAAAACTCAGAGTGAAATCGCTGGAATTGGTGTCGTCCTTCCCCTTCCCGTTAAGAATGACAAGCAACGTCCCGGCCGGCACCGAACTCAGAAAGCCACTTCCCATATCCTGCAAAGTGCATTGGTCGTTGGTCGGAATATTCCATTTCGGGCGGGTGGACAGCTGCATACCGTTCAAATCAACTTTGTCTTTAACCACCAGAAATTCGATACATTGGACCCGTTCTTTGCCCTCCAGTTTTCCGACCGGCAAGTAAACTTCACTGGCAATCACATCTCCAGGCTCAATCGCGCTCGCGGAGGCGATACAACCCAGGACGAGTGCCATCACCCAATGTTTCAGTTTTACGATTTGAATATTCTTCGGTTTGAGGGCAATCGGTGTCAACCCTACGGACTACCCCCTTTTTGGGGTAGTGCTGCCCGTTCCTTCACTTTCAGGCTCAAGTCGCGCACCTGCACACCGACATCGAATGAGCCGGGAAGCTCCCACCCAATGTTCATGCCGCCGATGTAATAATCCGATAAGGTTTTCGAATCTTTCAAAAAACCCCGCTCCCAGGCCATCTCCAGTGCTTCCCGCATTAGGGGCGACAGGTCTTTGTCGATCGTGATCCACTCTCCATCGTGGGCACTTTGTGTGGTGAATGTTTTGCCATTGGGGGAGAAGATGTATTTGGCGGTCCCACCAAAATCCAGATGTTTGCACTCTTTCGGGTAACGCTCTCGATTATCGTAGACGGGAATGCCGAACCAGAGCAAATCACTATAACCCGCCGATCTGGGATTGCGATTTTGCAGGGTGAAATAAATCAAAAACTGCGCGGCATGCGTGTCAGGATCATAGTTGTGTCCTGGCGTAGGTTCCGATTTGAGGAGACGGGCTTCCACATGGAGCCGTGCGAATTCCAGATTACTTAGCGGCTGAGGGGGTTCGAAATGTTGTTCCACGAGAAGATGCACCCATGGCTCACCCGCTTTCCGTCCTGGATCGGCGTATTCCTTCCCGCTATTTGCCGCAAGCACGACATCCCCATGCTGGTTGCGGCGACTTAGGATGATTGTCTTCGCCACGTTGCTGCATGTGAGAGTCCCGCCACGGCTTTGAAGAGAAGCCTCTGGGTTCAGTGGGAAACGGCTGGACCATTGCAGCAGGGCCCACGCCGGCTGTTTGTCTGCATCCATGCGCAGCTCACCATAGCGCACGTGCTTGCCGGGTTTCGGTTCCTCAAGATAAACGCCATGCCGAAACTGAGGATCCTGGATCACTTCCCGCCCCTTGTCTCCAGCATGGACGATGGTTCCGTCTGCGAGAATAAGGGCAACAATGAGGGCGATGTAGCGAGCGATTATCCGCGGTGAATATGACGGAAGGCGGCAAGTGGTGTCACGCAATTGTACAGCAGCAACTGACGTCAGGAGGTTCCATATTCGGGTCTCGTGAGAAACAAAATCTTCAAGCCGGTTGCTGGATGACGGGTGCGCTCATTCTTTCCACTCCGCCGTGCGATGCAGGTGTTCAGACCAAATATTAGAAGGGCCGGAAAGATGATAATTGCTTCGTTCCATGTTCGCGCTTACCACTTTTCCCATGACGAACGCTATTCGAAGTTTTCTTTGCTTACTTTGCATCCTTGGAACGGTTGGTTGCGCCTCCGTCGGTTCTTACACAGAAAATCCAGAAACTGAAGGCGACGGCCGACACACGGTGGCACCGCCCTATAGCATGGATCGTGATCTGACGGACCTGGGTAACCCGACGGGGAAATACTTTGAGTTTATAATGCCGCTAGCCAACAGCAAAATTTTCCCCGGGGACGATGTCACTTTGGAACCTGCCAACAAACCGGTGCGCACGGAACGCAAGATTTTCGTTTATATCCCCGCGACATACAGGGATGGCACCCCAGCCCCCGTTCTGGTGATCCATGATGGCCCAGGCCAGATGCCACTCGTTCGCAATGCCCTCGATAATCTCACCGTTTCGAAAGACCCGAAACGCAAGCTGCCAGCGTTCATTGCAATCGCGGTGCAGAACGGAGGGAATGACGGCAAGAACAGTGAGCGCGGGTTGGAATATGACACAATGTCCGATCGACTCGCCTGTTTCATCAATGACGAAGTGTTCCCAGCGGTGTTAACCAACGCAGAGATTAAAGCCGTTTACCCGGATATTGCTTTCACGAGAAATCCGTGGGGACGTGCGGTTATGGGATGCAGTTCTGGCGGAGCAGCGGCATTGAGCATGGGTTGGTTTCGTCCAGACCTGTTTCGTCGCATCATCGCCTATTCAGGGACCTTTGTTGACCAACAGGACGACGATGCTTTGGAAGAAACAAAGTATCCGCTGGGAGCGTGGGAATATCATTCAAGCATGAGTCTCATCGAAAAAAGCGAAAGGAAGCCCCTACGCATTTTCACGCACGTTTCGGAGAATGATCTACGCGCCAACGATGCAGAAGAGACCTACCACAACTGGGTGATGGCAGGCGAACGCACAACCACAGATCTCCAGTCGAAGGGTTATCCACATCGCTTCGTTTTCAGCAAGGCTACAGGACATTGTGACAAGCGGGTATTCGAGCAGACGTTGGCGGATACGTTGGTGTGGACATGGAGAGGGTGGCGGGAATAAGTATTCTGTTCGTTCTGCCTCCACAGACTGGGGGTTCCCAGATTGCGTTCGATGAGGAGTCCGCAGAGGTCTCGATCCAATCGAGCGACTGAACGAGAGATAACCAAAAAAACCGCGCAACCCTTACGAGTTGCGCGGCACGAAGTTTAATTTCAAAAACCCTTACGGGCGATACTCGAAAGAGACATAGTCGATAATCCAACGGTTACCGTGGTTGGTCTGATCGAAATCGAGACGAAGATTGTTTACGTGCGCGCCGACCCAGCTGGGATTATCCCCAACGGGCAAATAGACGTCAGCCCAGGCGTTCTGTGCATTGAAGGTGGCTTGCACTGATTTGGATTCACTCCAGGCACCGTCGCCGGTGGTGGTCCAGAATACCTGCATATCGTGAGCGACCGTATTGCCATTCTGCGGATAGATGCGCACGTGAATGGTATCTTTGCTACCGCCGATGTAATTGTAAGGTCCAGCGGAGGCAAAGTATTGCGAACCACTAATGATGGAAGCGTCGTTGCCTGTTTGATCAACAACGATGCAACCAGGCCAGCCAGAACCCACCCACCAGGGAGCGAGCACAGAGTTCCCAGCGGTCCAGCCCATGGTGCTTGTATCAAAGCGCCAGCGTAAGGTGCTCTGCACGATGACATGATTCAGGATCCAGCGGTTGCCTTGGTTTACATTGTCGAAGTCCAAACGCAGGCGAGTAATGTTTTGGCCAACGAACTTACCATTGCCACTCGCATCGAGGTTCAAGGTGACCCAATTGTTTTGCCCGGTATAGTTAACTACCGGGGTGGACTTGGCAGCGTCCCAGAATGGTTCGGCTGAGGAGGTCCAGAAAAGCTGCATGTCGTGGGCGGCAGTGTTTCCATTTTGCGGATAGAGGCTGACATTGATAACTGACTCACCTGGTGCGGCAAAGCTGGTTTGAGGTCCATAGAAGGAAGCATCCCCTGCGCTTTGATCGCCGTAGATCACTCCAGGCCAGCCGGTGGCCGTCCAACCCAGTCCACAGCAGATGCCGTTACCAGCGGTCCAACCCTCAGTGCCGGCTCCGAATAGATAAGGCGGTTTTTGGCCATTCTTGCGAGCCATGGTGCCGTCGCGAATGCCAGGAATTTGAGGAATGATACCATCGCCCGGACAAGCAGTAGCTTTGACTTTGTAGTGACCATCTAATGTTCCTACGCCACCAGCGGAACAATAGGTTCCTGAGCCGTAAGCGGACCATCCAGAAGGCATTCTCCAGGCCATGACCGCTTCAAGGCTCGCGCGGGACGCTGCCGTAAATGATTGGTTATAAGGAGGATGATAATAACCCATCACGTTAAAACCGAAGCTGTCGGCGTTACACCCATCGTGGGCTCCGCGAGGCAAACCAGCCATGGAATTCCTGCGACCTTCGTAGATATCTCCTCCTGCATTGACGAGAAAATGATAACCGATATCGCACCAACCTTGCGTGTCCATGTGGTAGTTCTGAATGCCACGGACTTTACTTTTGCCAGCTTCGTAGTCGGTGGTGTAATCGCCGGTCCCGGCGGTATGGTGAACGATGGCGCGGCTTAAAGAGCCTATATCACCGCTACAGGCAGTGCTTCGGGCACCCCAGCAGGCGCGTGTGCAAATGGTAGGTTGAGGTCCCTGGGCAGCGAAAAGGCTACCGGTCGCCAGGGTGAACGCAGCGAGCAAGCCGGTTCGATAATTTGAAGTTAGGATTTTCATATTAGGTTCTATTTTTCCCATCTCCATGACAACGAGCCCAAATGGGTTGGCCGCGTGTGACGGAAATGGATGCACCTTTCTAACCCCTTTGCTGGATTGGTCTCAATCTGCCCGCGTCTGCGAAGATTTATGATTTTGTCCGGGATGCCAACCAGAACCTGTTTGACGGAAGCACCTGGCAGAAACCTGACAACGGCGCGGGTCGACCTTCTTAAGCCATGGCAACTCTGTGCCTGCGTGGTGGTTTCCCCAATTGCAAACGGGCTGGGTTTCGCCACAATTGCCGTATCCCGCGGTTTCAATATGAATCGGTCAACGCTTCGCAAAAAATATTCACGGGTCGCGGTTTGCGTCGACAAAGCGCGCAACTACGGTCGCGGAGTGCTCCGCGGCATCGCGCAATATGTGGAAACGTTCGGGCCATGGTCGCTCTCTGTAGACCAGCAGGCTGCCGGTACTTTCGCGAATGAATGGCTCCACGATTGGCAGGGAGACGGCATTCTTGCCTACATCGATGACGCACCACTGGCCGAACATCTGCGCGCTTCCAAAATCCCCACTGTGGAACTCTTCGCCTATCGCCGTGACTTGAAACTACCGCAGGTGGGTAACGATGATGTGGCAATCGGGAGATTGGCCGCAGAACACCTGTTGGAACGGCGCTTCACTCACTTCGCTTTTGCTGGCTATCCGGACGAACCCTGGGTGGAGAGACGCCAACACGGTTTCTCTGAGAACCTGGACCGGGCT
This sequence comes from Limisphaerales bacterium, assembly GCA_046597605.1. Lineage (GTDB taxonomy): Bacteria > Verrucomicrobiota > Verrucomicrobiia > Limisphaerales > JACDHS01 > JACDHS01. The sequence continues at coordinate 15,776 of JBKJKE010000151.1, forward strand.
GGATTCGACCATAAAACATTTCTCTGTGCGCGCCGTCCTCAAACGATGATCGAATGGGAACAAATTCAGCAGTCGATGGCCGACTGGATTCGTTCGTTACCCAAACCAATTGGTGTGATGGCCTGCAGTGATCGACATGCCCAACGAGTGCTCGATGCTTGCGGACGAGCCTGTGCAATCGTACCGGAAGAAGTGGCCGTAATCGGCGTGGATAACGACGAAGAAACCTGTCGGCTTTCAAGCCCGCCTCTCACCAGCGTCATCGAAAACTCGACCAAGATAGGCTACGAAGCAGCCAGGCTACTGGACCAATTAATGAAAGGCACCCTGAAGCCGAAAAACATGCCGCCTATTCTTGTCGCGCCAATTGGCATTGCCACCCGCCGATCCACGGAGGTCACCGCGATCAACGATTGGCTCGTGGCCGATGCAGTGCGGTTCATCCGCGAACACGCGTGCGATGGCCTCAAAGTGGAGACGTTGGTCGCAGAGTTCGGTGTCTCACGAAGTGTTTTCTATGAACGCTTTCTTAACGCGATGAATCGTTCGCCGCATCAGGAAATCCTTCGCGTTCAATTGGAGAAAACAAAACGGCTTCTGACCGAAACCGATTTTTCGCTCGAAAAGATCACCGAACTTGCGGGCTTTCAACACCCTGCCAACATGAGCGCTACGTTCAAACGGGAAGTAGGAATGAATCCCAGTGTGTATCGGAAGCAAAAGGGGTGAGGTGAGAACGACCGTAGGTTTCGCCATCGGGCGCGCCCTCCTTGAGGGTCGATCGTCGATAGACGCCCGCATCCTTCCCTTATTCAGATTTAAAGTTTCCAAAAAGATTGAAACCAGTGAAGAAGGTGAACAGAGCTGCGTCAAAATTAGCGTATGAAGAAACTAGTGTTAATGGCGGCAGTTCTCCTGGGAGGCGTCGCTGCATCACAAGCAGGCCTAAACGTGAACATCGGATTCGATTTTCCGAGACCGCACCACGTGATCATCGGACGCCCGGCCCCCTGCCCGGCTCCCGTCGTAATCGAACAGGCTCCCTGCCCACGTCCCGTGGTAGTGGTGCCCGCTTGCCCACCGCGATACAACCCCGCGCCAGTCGTCGTTGTCCCCCCTGAAAACTGCGAACAACCGCGATACACCTACTATGAGCGCTATGAGCGTCATGATCGTTACGGCCGGAATGAAAACTACGATCGGGATGATCGCAATCATAGCGGATGGTACAGCGAGAATAGCCACCGTGGTGGCTATGGCTACCGTCGCTAATCGGAAGGCTTCCCCTGCCCCTGGCAGGTAAGCCCTTAAACAACAACACACGAGCCGAAACATTCACTTGTTTCGGCTTCGTGCTAGGCAGAACTGAAGTGGTCCAATAATAGGAAACTAAACTCGTTCACCTACATCGGACCGATGTAAACGGGACAGACAGAAGTAAGTGAATTTTTTGCACGTCACGGCGCGAACGCCCGCACCTCCGAGCAACGCGTAACAACTTCAGCTACACAAACAAATTGAGAGAACTCCGCGCGACTGCTACAAACCGGTCACATGGAAGGTTCAATCAAGATTGCTTTGGTCGGCGCAGGAATGTTTGGCGGCGATGTTCACGCTCGTTGTTATGCGGATCTCCAGAAGTATGGCATTGCTGGGATGCTAGGCCGGGTCGGCCTGGACAAATACACTCGCGACTTTGCCAATGTGAAGTTTGAGCTGGTAGCGGTCGCCACCCGTTCAGAGAAGTCTGCAACGAAAGCAGCTGAGAATTTCGCAGAATGGACCGGCTACAAACCTAAAGCCTATTTTGGCAATACTCCGTGGGATGATGTTCTCCGCGACTTTCCAGACCTCGACGTCATGGCTGTGGCCACTCCTGACAATCTCCACACCGAAGTGATCCTCGCGGCACTCTCGAAAAACGTGCACGTCATGACAGAGAAACCGATGTGTCTGTCCATCGAAGAAGCGGATCAGATCATTGAACTCGCCGTAAGGAAAGATCGAGTGGTTGCGGTGGACATGCACAAGCGGTATGACCCGGATCATTTGCGGATTCGGGATGACATTCAGAAAAGAATTGGAGCTCCACTCTATGGAACTGCTTACCTGGAAGAACCGCTCGAAGTTTCCACCAGCACCTTCAAATGGGCAGAGCAAAGCGACCCGTTCAGCTACGTCGGACCGCATTGGACAGACCTTATTTATTCCTATTATAAGTCGAAGCCGGTTTCACTCAGCGCGGTGGGCCAGAAGAAGCGACTCATCCGCGATGGCATCAATGCCTACGACGCGGTCCAGGTACGAGTTGAGTTCGAGAACGGGATGAGTATCAATTTCCATAATAACTGGATCACTCCCCCGGACTTCGAAGGGCCCGTCAACCAAGGTCACGAAATCGTAGGTGCTGATGGCAAAGTGGAAAGTGATCAGCAATACCGTGGATTCCGCTTTTGGAACAAAGGCGGTGGCAGTCGCACCTCGAACAATCATTTCACCCGCGACGTCTCACGTCCGGATGGAACGAAGGCGTATGTTGGTTACGGTGTGGATAGTCTGATTGCGGGACTGGTGGCGGTATGTCGAATGAAGTTCCTGAAGGAAAAAAGGGATGCTGTCACGGAAATCTATCCTACCGCTGAAGAAGGACGGATCACTGTGGCGATTGTCCATGCAGCCGCGCTCGTGAGAGATTTGAATTTCAAATATTTGCAGGAAGGCAAAGGAGCACCTGTCACCGCAAAGTTTGGGGCAGACGGAATCACGATCATTGATCCATATCGCGTGGCAGAAGGCAGTGAAAAAGTTTTCGACCGGATCTACACCAGGCCGGTTTAGGCAGCACTTCATCACTCCAAATTTCCGTACACCTCCCATAAGTTGGTTGCCACCTCGGGCTTCGACCCGTAAACAATGCAGCAACAGATGTTTGAATTACTCAAGACGGATGACAGCTCCAGAGCGCGCCTTGGAAAACTGACCACCACACACGGCACAATCGACACCCCGGTTTTCATGTCGGTTGGGACGCAAGCGAGTGTAAAAGCGCTAGATCCCCGTGAACTTATCGACATGGGAACCCAGATAATCCTGGGTAACACCTATCACCTGAACATTCGGCCAGGGATGGAGATCATTGCTGCTGCGGGCGGCCTCCATAAGTTCATGAATTGGAATCTGCCGATCCTGACCGACAGCGGTGGATTCCAGGTATTCAGTCTCGCCAAGATCCGAAAAATAAAATCGCACGGCGTGGAGTTTCGTTCTCATTTGGACGGTTCCCTACTCTTCCTTGGGCCGAAGGAAGCGATGAACATCCAGAAAATACTCGGATCCGATATCGCGATGGTCTTCGACGACTGCCCTCCCTACGGCGCGACCTCCAAAGAATTGCATGCGGCCGTGGAACGGACCATCCGTTGGGCCAGGGAGTGTCGCGAGCAACCCCGCGCCGACGGGCAGAAGGTTTTCGGAATTGTGCAAGGCGCAAACAACGCAGCATTGCGCCAGGAATGTGCGAAACACCTGGTTGACCTGGACTTTGATGGTTACGCGATTGGCGGCGTCAGCGTAGGCGAACCGGAACCGGAAATGATGGAAGCTGTCGAGATGACGGAGCCCCATCTCCCTGCCAACAAAGCACGTTATGCCATGGGACTCGGGACCCCTGCCCAGCTCGTCGAACTGGTTGCGCGCGGCGTAGACATGTTCGATTGCGTATTGCCTACCCGTGTCGCCCGCAACGGAACTGCCTTTACTCGCTTCGGAACCATCCAGATCAAAGGCGGCTCCTACAAACAGGATTTTCGCCCCGTCGAAGAAGGTTGCACCTGTTTTGCCTGCAAGAATTTTACCCGCGCCTACCTGCGTCACCTTTTGAATGTGAACGAGATTCTCGGCCTCCGCATGCTGAGCGTGCATAACTCCCACATGTATTTGCAGACGATGCAGGATATCCGCACCAACCTGGCGGCAGGTACGTTTGGCCAGTTCCGGAAAGAATTCATCACCAACTATCGTCCTTCGGCAAAGGTCCTATCAGCTCGAGTGAAGAAGACGTTGATCGAAGACGATCGCGGCTGATTTCGCCATTTCAAATCTCAAATCTCAAATTTGAAATGATATGACCTACCAGCGCTTTGAAGATTTACCGGTCTGGCAAAAAGCCGCAGAGCTCTACCAGAATACCGAACAACTCCTGGAAAACGATTCGTTCAAAGCAACCCGCAGTTTCCGCGATCAACTGGATCGCGCCGCATTGTCGGTTTCAAACAACATTGCCGAAGGGTTCGAACGAGGAAGCACCAATGAACTTCTTCAATACATCTATATCTCGCGCGGGTCTGCCGGTGAGGTTCGGTCAATGCTCTGCCTGAAGGAAAATCACGCTGGGAAGTCTTTCCCTCCGATCGTAAAATCCCAGATTACCACCCTCAAGGCACTTGCGGAAAGCTGTTCCCGGCAATTAAGAGCCTGGGCCGATTCATTGCAGAATTCCGACATCAAAGGACCACGGCATCTGAATACTAAAACCCGACAACAGAGCGAGCACCAAAAACGAGCGGCTACGTTGCAGAAGAAACTATTACTGAACCTCCCGCCGACGCACCCCTTGCGGAGAGATGCTGAACAACGCGGAGAAATCTGATCTTTCCCCGATTTGAAATCTCAAATCTCAAATATTCCATTCCGTTTGGAAAAGGCTGAGCTACAGTTCGCCCGTTCTTGATGAAATCAGAGACCGCCAGCCAGGAAATCGCTCCGAGCACTTCACAACACTTCCCGCCTGGGTTGCATAACTCCTTCTGGTTCGCCGGCTTCAACGCACTTTCCTACCAGATTGTTCTCAGCAGTCCGATGGTGCTTTATGCCAGGAGCCTGGGAGCAAGCGCCACCGTCCTTGGAATCCTCGCGGCAATGATGCCGCTTCTCGTCATATTCCAAATCCCGGCAGCTAGTTTTATCCCGCGCGTTGGCTACAAAAGGTTCGTCTACAGCGGATGGGGCATCCGCGTTATGTTCATTTTCTGCATGGCCGCCGTTCCCCTGCTCACATTTATCGATGCGGCGGCGCGACTTGCCTTGATGCTTCTTTTCCTTTTTGGATTCAACCTGTCGCGGGGAATCTCGAGCTGCGCATGGCTGCCATGGATTTCTTCATTGGTCCCCGCCGCAATCCGCGGCCGATATCTTACCGTGGACGCCGCATGGGTTAATTGCGGCAGTTTCGTGACGATCATCTTTGCAGCCATTTGCCTCGGAAAAAATCCTGCGCCATGGCAATTCGCCATTCTGTTTGCCTTCAGCGCGGTCACCGGCGCAGCCAGCCTCTTCTTCCTGAAACGCATTCCGGAGGTAGAAACTCCCGAGCAAGCGCGCACTTCCACGACCGGCGTTCCATGGCGCGAGATCGCCAGTTTTCCGCCCTTTCGAAAACTACTGCGCATGATTGTAGCGTGGGCTTTCGCTTCCGGCGGGATCACCACCTTCACCGTTGCTTTCCTGAGAGTGCAGGCAAACCTCCCCGAGGGGCTTATCCTGTTGCTTGGTTCTACCGCCTTCATCGGCGGGTTAAGCAGCCTTTGGTTTATCGGCCCGCGATTGGATCGAGTCGGCAGCAAACCGGTGCTCATCTTTTCATTCCTGACATACGCTGCGATTCTATTGGGTTGGTTCGGTATGGCCTCGGGCGTTTTGTATCCGGGATTAGCCCTCGTCTGCTTCTTGCAATTTCTTACGGGGCTGGCGGCAGCATTGGTCGGCATGGCGAACACCCGACTGGCCATGGCGATCATTCCGCAAATGGGCCGCAATCACTTCTTTGCCCTCTACTCCGTTGTGGCGAATATCACCCTGGGGATCTCTCCCATCGTCTGGGGATTGATGATCGATTTCTTCGGGACTTTCAAAGCAAGCTGGTTCGGTCTGGAATGGACGCGATACACGATTGTTTTCCTGGCAATGTTCGTCGGCTTCCTCGTTACCATCTTCATGTCGCGTAAATTACACGAACCGGAAGCCGCCAGCTTCGAGCAGCTATTGAAGGAAGTGTTAATCCAATCCCCGCAGCGCGTCTGGCTTCGGTTGTGGCCCCGGGCGTAAGTTAGAGACAGCCTCAGTGGATCCAGCCCGCCCCTGAACCGGTTTCGCTTTAAGTTGTCTGACAAACCGCCGCGTCGTTAGAAGAAAAACACGGAATCACCACCCCGAAGTATCCTGCCCCAAAACACTTTCCGCAAACAGCCCCTCACGGCCATTCCACCCCGCCCTGTGTCCAACCGCAGCTTCGTTCAACCCGGGAATGCAAATAACTCTGCGCTTCGCTCCAAGTTATCTACATTCCTTTTATTGTTCGGCCCTTTGAGTGGGTATCTCACGTCACGGTGCCCTGCGATACAAGGCCATGCTCGACGGCGAATCGTTCTAAACCGGTGAAAACGTCGTCGGAGGCCTCACGAAGGTGATCGGTTATACGGGCGAGTTGGTCCTCGTGGGGAGGTTCTTCGTCCTCATTTTCTGCGGTCGCATACCAAGTTTCTTGCTCGGCGTAGAGCTTCCGTGCTTCGTCGAGCCGCGTTAGGAGGTCGCTTCGACCGAGAGCGGCGAGTCCATCTGTGGCGAGCTTCTGAAATTCTGGGGAGTTCGCATCGAAGAATAGCTGGACGGCTCCTCTATTGAGATCGGAGAACAAGGCGGCAACCCCAAGGTACGTGGCCTCGGATGGGCTAAGCGTAGTGAATCCGTGTGTGCTCGCATGGTCTCGAACCCGTCGGAATAGAACATGGAAGGGATCGGTCTTCTCGTTTTCTCGTTGGATTCGGGCGGCCTCAAGCGATTGACGATTACCGTTCTTGCATGGAGCGCACAGCCCTCCGTTGCGTGCTGCCGTGTCCTGTAGAATTGATGCGCCGCACTCTGTACACGATACCCTCATAGTGGACTGATTCTGATCGCCGAACAGTTGAGTCTACCTACGATGGTGGGTAGATCAGAGTTCATCGGGGTTACGCTATTGAGCTGCGATCGGGCTGTCGACAGCAATTCAATGCAGCTTCGAGCTTTCTCATGGCGTGGACCAAATGCCTCTCCTGTTTAAGTTCCACCTGGACGCCAACTTCATGAAGCAAAAGCTGTAAACGGGTTAATCGCTCCCGAGTTTGTGGGGACGGTCCGTCCCCACCCCTATAAGGGGGTTTGCGGCGGCTTGGTTCGGGAAGAAGGTAGAAATCAGGGACGTTTGCGGCGAAACGTCCCTACCCTGCGAAGGTGCGCGATACGCACGTTTCCGGAGACATTTAAAATGCTTCGAAAACGGCCGAAAACGCGTTGCGGCGGTCTT
>JBKJKE010000032.1:0-18628 GCA_046597605.1 Limisphaerales bacterium
GGGCGGCGGTGGACGAGCGGAGCCACTGGGAACGCTCGATTACGTTAACGATAACAGTCTGGGATTAGTTACATGGTGGAATCGTTGCATGGTTGCATAGTGGGGAGGTCGTTGGCTTGTCGGCCGGGCTGATCCTTCTCACTGCCGTTTGGATGAAAGTCGCCATAAACATGATAGTGAACCTCCTCCTCCATGAAAATGCAGGTCATCTCGCGTTCCTGATGTAGAATTTTCGCGCATTCGCTGCAAACACGAGTTTCCGGCCAGACACTAATTAAGCACCACGTTCCGGCGAATATAAGTTGGAACGTCTAAATCCTGACCATCATAGAGGGTCGGCTCACTCTTGTCGAAGCGGCCCTTGTTCACGATTTCCAATGGTAATTGACCCTGGCGCAAGCCGGTCGTGGTTTTTCGGCCTCGGGGACGTTTGCGATAGAGTTCCTGCTTTTTATCATCCGGCAACTCAGGCGCAGGAGCGGAAAACCGCGAACTCCGCTTCGAGACAGTTTCTTCTTTTTGAAACTCAGGTTTAATTTCAGCATTGCTCTCCCCTAATCGATGGCTTGCAGGAGTCTCCGTTCCTTCTCCGAACCGGCAGGTGACCAGGGTAATGGAAATTTTCCCCTCGAATGCAGGATTCACCCCAGCACCAAAGACGAGATGTGAATGCTTGTTGGCTTCACCGATCTTCTCCATCAGTTCACTGACTTCAATCATTGCAAGATCTTCCCCCGCCGTCAGATTCACAAGGATAGCGTCAGCTTCTTCCAGGACGCCCCCACTTAGCATGGGATGGCGCCGAATACTTTCAAGGATCGCGTGAACACGGTTAGCGCCCGCTGCTTCGATTACCGCAAGCGCGCTCTCCGAATGTTTACCACGGGTCACCGAACAGAGGTCCGAAAAATCAACGTTGATCAACCCGGTCTCAGTCAACAATCGATGGACTGCAAACACCCCTTCCCCGACCAAACCATTTGCCAGTGAGAAAGCGTCGCGAACACTTGTTTTTTCGTCGATCAGTTTGAAAACCTTCTGGTTGGGAATTGCAATCAATGAATCTGCCTGCCGTTTGAGTTCGTTAAAACCTTCATCGGCCTGTGCGCTGCGACGCATTCCTTCGAATTGGAATGGTTGGGTGACAACAGACAGAACCAGGGCGCCAGCCTCCTTTGCTGCCTTTGCCAAAACAGGGGAAGCTCCGGTGCCGGTACCACCTCCCAAGCCAGCAATGATAAAAACAATGTCTGAGCCTTCGCAATAAGCCTTCAGCTTGGCCATGTCTGCAAGAGCAGCCGCCCGTCCCATTTCCGGATCACCGCCGCTTCCCAGCCCACGAGTCAACCTTTCCCCAAGAACAAGCTGTTCGGAAATCCCACACTCCAGAAGAGCGCCCGCATCTGTGTTCAGGGCGATGAACTGGATATCTGACGGCGCATTAGGTGCCATTTGCTTCAGCACATTGCAACCCGCTCCACCGACGCCGAAGACTTTGCACTTCAAGGTGCGTTTAGGCGCCGGCGCATCGTTTTGGGGTTCAGTCATCGTGTCTCCATTTCTAACGCTTAAAAAAACCGGTTAAGCCGCCTAATAACCCGCCATTAGAACGTTTCTTCTGCTGGAATGATCCAAATTTAACGAGCCCGATCGCGGCGGCGAACTCCGGTTGATCCAAGGCAGATTTGATTCCGCTGATGGAATTGGTCTTGCCTAAATAGGTAGGAAGATCAAACACGCGTTCAGCCAGTTTTTGAATTTCTGGAATCCGTGCAGCACCACCGCAAAGAAAGATTCCTGCTCTGAGATAGTCAAGAAGGCCCTTGTCAGAAAGATCGTTGGCAATGAGTTCAAAAGTCTCTTCCAACCGCAAGGACATGATACAACGCAAATTCTCGAGGCTTATCGACCGGGCCGGCAGGCCAAAATCGGAGGGTAGATCAATGGTACGTCCCTGCAAATCAGTGCCGACCAACGCAGCGCCATATTCTATTTTCAACTGTTCGGCCCTTCCCAGGGGAAGTTTCAAGCCGTATCCGAGATCGTTTGAAACATGGTCTCCGCCCACTGCGAGCACCCCGGTATGTTTTACAATGCCGTCAGAGTAAACGACGTATTCTGTCGTTCCACCACCCATGTCGATCACCAGAGCTCCCAGTTCTTTTTGCTCGTTGCTGAGCAGCGCCAATGACGATGCAAGGCCAGTGAAAACAATATCGTCCACCTCCAATTGTAACCCTCGAACAACCCGCATCGGATTCTGCAAACGATTTAAATTGCCATGAATGACATGCAGGTCTACCTCAAGCTTTGCTCCGAGCATTCCAACCGGGTCAGTAATCCCATGCTGTCCATCAACTAAAAAATGCTGGCGAATCGAATGCACCGCATCGTGATCACGTGGCAAATTTATCGCCTTCGCATTCTTCATCACGTCCTGCACATCTTCAGCGGTGATCTCGCGATCCGCTGAGACAATTGGATGACTGCCCCGATTATTAAATCCCCGGATATGGGCCCCGCTCACTCCAAGGTAAACGCTGCGGATTTCCGCGTTAGCCATCTGCTCGGCTTCAGCCACGGCCGACCGGACATCTTCTTCAGCGGCCCCGGCGTCGATAATTTCTCCCTTTCGAACCCCCCGCGACTTGGACTGCCCGATCCCAACGATGTTGACCGAACCTTTTTCGTTCAGTTCCCCAACCACGGCGCAGACTTTCGAGGTGCCGAGTTCCAGACCAACAATGATGTTCGTTGAATCAAACATTTCTTTTCCGGGTTCTTGGGGTTTTGGTATTTTTAAGCGGAGGCGTGTTCTCGGAGGTGACTGGAACCAGGACGAGAGGAAGGTTATTCGCTATTGATAAATCTAAAGTGCTAATCGCTTTACCCCAGCGCTGTGTTTGATCATGGATCATACGCCATCTGCGCATTTGCTGGTCAAAGTGCTCAAGCCCAAACGAGACCTCGCTCCCTTGCGTGGTGTTGACATTCAGCACCTCAGGAACGGCAAGGTCAATACGACGCAGTTCAGTAAGACCAAACATCGTTGATTGCTCGAATTGATTGATGAGCTCGAGAGTACCCAGGAGTTGACGAGATTCAACCCGGCGACCGGGACGAAGTTCGCGAGCATCTACACCCGAAATGATTGGCAACTGTTCGGGCGCAGTTTCCACCGGTTTTGCTCGAAAACGGGGATCCAATGGCTGAAACACAAAACCCGATTCGTCTATATGATAGATTACTTGCTCGTACCCCCCGCCCTGACGAAGACGCAAGGTGGGAATCTGGGCGATTGGGGTCCGCTCATACACCGTAATATTCAGTCTATTCGGAAGGATCCGTTCGACCGAGGCCTCGCGCAATATAGGAAGCAGCTCAAGGTCCCGTTTCACTCTTACGAGATCCAATGAAAGTAAATTTTGCTTGGGCTTAATCATCGCCCATCCTTGAATTCGCGAAGTATCAAGAACCCCGTCCGTTCTCACCTCGATGTGCTGAATGGTAAAGGACTCATTCTCATAGAGAAATCGATTCATGAGATATTCCCCTCCCCGCCACAGAACCAGCACGGCAATGCCAGCGATAAGAAGAAACGTGCAGGCGATCCCTGCGAAACGAAACCGGGCACTCCTCAGTTGCTGGGAGCGGAGTTTCACGTCCAGCAAATGCTCCCGCTCCCGGCGGCGGTTTCGGGGTTTAGATTTGAACCAGTTCATTTTTTTCGTCGCAGTGCGAGTTCAACCATCTTTTGGCAAAGTTGCTCGTAGCTGATTCCCGCAGCTTTAGCTGCATCGGGCAATAAACTCGTTTCGGTCATGCCAGGCAGGGTATTTACCTCCAGCACAATCGGAACGCCGTTCATTTTAACCATCACATCAACACGGGCATAATCACGTCCACCAATAGCTTTGAACGCTGCAAGAGCCGCTTGCTGGATTCGGTTCGCTGTTTGAGAATCAAAATCAGCGGGGCAGAAATGCTCGGAAGCACCTGGGGTATATTTGTTTTTATAATCGAACTCGCCTTCTTTCACGCGCACTTCAACGATGGGCAACGCTTGACCGTCGAGAATACCGACAGTGGTTTCCCGCCCCACAATCTTCTCCTCCATCAAAACCTCAGAATCATACTTCAGCGATTCAGCGAGCTTTTCAGTCCACTCCTCCACCTTGTTCACAAACTGCAAACCAACACTGGAACCCTGCCGAACCGGTTTTAAGACAACTGGTGGTTCCCAGTTCTTTGGCCAGGGGGCCGTGGAATCTGAAAAAATTTCGAACCGGGCGTTCGGAACCCCTGCTTCGACACAACGCTTCTTTGTGAGAACCTTATCAAACGCAATGCGACTGGCGTTAGGATCGCAACCGGTATACGGCACGCCCAGTTTTTCAAGTTCGCCTTGCACAGTGCCGTCTTCACCAAAAGTCCCATGCAAGGCAAGAAACACGACATCAGTCTGGGCAGGCAGCGAAAAACTTCCGTTTTTTGGATCCACTTCCGTAACTTGATGCCCGAACGATCGAAGCGCTTTTGCAACCGCTGCACCGCTGCGGAGAGATACTTCGCGTTCAGCGGAAGGTCCGCCCAGCATCACTACTATATTTAAAGGATTAATCATTTCAGCAGAACTGTTTCAGTCTTCACCTACTATTTGCACCTCAGTTTCGAGCTCAATGCCGCGCACTTCTTTTGCTCGTCGCTTAACAATTTGAATGAGCTCAATCACCTCGCGTGCAGTCGCATTGGCATCGTTTACGATAAAATTTCCGTGAATGTCTGATACCATTGCGCCTCCGAACCGAGTGCCTTTCAACCCAAGTTCATCCACGAGTTTCCCCGCTGGAATCGTGAGGGGATTCTTGAAGATACAACCTGCGCTCGGTTGGGCTGGCTGGGAATCCCATCTCTTATGGCTGAACTCCTTCATCTTCTGCGCAACGTCCTCGGCTGCTGCCACTTGACCTCGCAAAACAGCGGCGACTGCGATGTTCTCTTTGAGCAACGGGCAGGCGCGATAATTGGCCTGGATCTCTCCCCTGGGAAGATCATGAACATTGCCATGGGCATCCATGATGCGAACGCTTTCGACCAGGTCGAACATCGAGGCACCCATGGCACCAGCATTCATCCGTAATGCACCGCCCACACAGCCCGGAATACCCTCAAGAAACTCAAAACCGCTTAAATTGTTCCTACGTGCTTCGACAGAAACATTCTTCAGCTTCGCACCTGCTCCGCAGTGCATGCGAGCATCGCGGATCTCAATTTTAGAAAATGCCGGATGAAAGAATGAAATGACAATTCCACGAATCCCCCCGTCCCGGATCAGCAAGTTTGACCCCCTGCCCAGCGCCATCCACGGAACCATTCTCTCGCTACAAAACTGGAGAATCGCTGAAAGCTCAGCTTCGGAAGCAGGCTCAACAAAGACATCTGCCGGACCACCGACCCTCAAGGTCGTTTTTTTGGCAAGCGACTCGTTGACGCGAACAAGAGTGGTGGACGCAAGGAGAGGCTTCAGGTCTGCAAAAATTTGTTCCTTGGAAATAATCATCGCGTCAAACATTCGCTTCCTTTTCAACCTTGAGGAAATGAGTAGGATTCTGTGATTGGTGCGCTGTGCTTGTTTGAGGGCCTGCCGCTGCAGAGGTGGTAATTGCCTGATGTATTCTGGCAGCGATTAGTTCCGCGGCATTTGCCTGATGCCATTGACTCAAGGCAGCTCGCATACCCATCCGTAATTTATCGCTCTGTATCAACGCCACTGTTTCCGCTGCAAAACGCTCTACCGTGACTGCATTCTGTTCGAATACGAGAGCCGCCCCCGTCTCAACAAGTGCCAGGGCATTATAGTATTGATGGTTGTCGGCGGCATGCGGATATGGGACCAATATTGACGGTACTCCCATCGCAGCGATCTCCGCCAGGGATGAGGCACCGGAGCGACTAATGGCCACTGTTGCGGCACCAAGAGCCAGTTCCATCTCGGTTAAAAAAGGATGAACTACTGCCCTGGCCTTCTGATCCGCATACCTTTGGCGGACTTTCTCAAGTTCGTTTGCACCCGTAAGATGCAAAAACTGGAGATCGGGAATTTGTTTCAACAGCATGGGGAGTGCTTGCAGGACGAGATTATTGACTCCACTCGCTCCCTGGCTGCCACCCATTATCAGCAAGACGGGTTTATGTGAATCCAACCCAAGCGCCATGCGACTTGAAAGAGGGTCGACGGGGTCAAGGAATTGAACACGTACCGGCATTCCCACCGTCTCCATTTTTTGGATGCTGAGACGGCTAGAAGTTTCGTGAAAGTAAACAAAAGCCTGATCAGCAAAATGAGCCAGCCAGCGATTTGCTTTTCCCGGAATCGTGTTCGACTCGTGCAAAAACATTTTCGCTCCCAGGCTTCGTGCGGCCATGGCAGGCGCTGCGCTCGTAAAGCCGCCCATGGACAGAATCGCGTTCGGAGGACGTTTAGAGAACGTGCGCTTTGCTATGCGATAGGAGTCCCAAAAACCTTTTGCAAATGCCAGGAACTTCCCCCTGGTCAATCCCACGGCCGGCACGGTTTGCACTTCTACATCTGAAATAGAACGAACTGCGTGCTGATCCACCTCTTTGGAAGAAACCACAAGCGTTACATCGCACTCGCGCCGCAGCAATTCTTCTGCGACGGCAAGCCCCGGAAACAGATGACCACCTGTGCCACCGCAGGCAATGGCAACAAGAGGTTTTTGTTTGAGGGGTTTGCTCATGCTTCCTGTGCAGTAGGGAGATCTTGAAATGGGTTCTTGCGTTCCAGTCCTTTCACACGCTCAACACCTTGCCTTGCAACACTGAGGAGCAAGCCCACTGAACAAAGCATCACGAGGAGATTCGATCCTCCATAACTTATAAAAGGCAATGGCATTCCTTTATTCGGAAGCAGACTTGTCACGACACCTATGTTGATAAACGCCTGGATGCAAATCATAAAGGTCATGCCCGACGCAAGGAGCATCCCAAACATGTCCGGGGCTCGGGAAGCGATGAAGACGCCGCAAAATAAAATAGTAACAAAGGCTAAAACGACGCCCATTGTTGCGATCAACCCGAGCTCCTCTCCGATTACTGAAAAAATGAAGTCTGTGTGGTTTTCAGGGACGAAACCAAGTTTTTGCCGGCCATTACCCAACCCTAAACCGGTCAACCCGCCAGCCCCTAAAGCAAGCCTTGCCTGGTATGCCTGCAGACCTTTTTCGAGTTTGGTTTCCTCGAGGTTCATCCATGAGTAAATCCGTTGAGAACGCATTGGATCGTTATGTATAAAGGTTCCCAGTGCGGTTAACCCGATCAGGATCGGAGGCAGGAAATAGCGCCAGCGCAACCCTGACAAAAGAAGCATTACCGAACTCACGGCCGCAACCAGCATTGTCGTTCCTACATCCGGCTCTACGAAAATAAGTCCCAGCATGCCACCGATAATTACGGCTGGGATGATCACCCCCCGTTTGAAAGTGTGCATCTGTCTGACGTAGCGCTCGCAATAGTATGCTACGAAAATAATGATCGCCAACTTTGCCAGTTCCGACGGTTGCACCCTGAAACCTCCAATTCCCAACCAACGACGAGCACCGTTCACTTTAATCCCTACGTGCGGAATCAACACGAGGATCAGGAGCACTGCGGAAACAATCAGCATCGGAACTGCAATTTGCTTAAGTTTCCGATAATCCATTGCAATCGCTACACCCGCAGCCCCAAAACCGAGGCAGCACCATACCAATTGAGTCAGCGGCTTCCACGCAGCAGTTTCGTGCATCATCTTGGCACTAAAAAGCATAACCATCCCGAGTGCGAGCAACGCACCCACACAGAATAGGAGAATGGTCGTTGCACGTCTCATTTTGGATAATCGCCTGCCGCAAAGAGGATGCCGGGCTGAGGTAGCCCGGCACCCTTGTTAATTACTGTCCTTTTTTAGGGATCTTCAATTTTTGTCCGACGTTGATTCGATCGAGCTTCATTCCATTGGCAGCCTTGATCGCGCTAACAGTCGTGTTGTTGTTTCTCGCAATACGTTCGAGAACGTCGCCAGACTTTACGGTGTAAATCGTATAGCTCTCAGTACCAGTAGCGGCCACCGGTGCGGCGATGCTGGTATTCGATGGAACAGCGGTTGCAGCCGCCGCAGGAATGTTCAACTTCTGACCGATCTGCAGCCTCACGGGATTGAGACCGGGATTCGCTTCCTCAATGGCGCGAACTGTGACGTGATACTTTCTGGCAATGGTCGAAAGCATCTCACCTTTAGCAACAGAGTGCGTTGTTGTTTCGCCTGTCGAGACTGGTGCAGTCGTATCCACATTGAAACCTGTCGGGGCAGATGTATTGCCACCCGGGACTGCCGGCGCACTTGTAAACGAATTGGCACCATTTGGAGCTGCGCTGGTAATTCCAGAATTCACGACTGCTCCAGTGTTGCCAAAAGCTGGCGGAGGGACAGTGCCGCCGTTGGTGGGCTGCCCATAATCGGGTTGCGCGTTTGTATCCGTGGGAAACGGATTTGCATCCGCACTATTGAATGGCGGAATGTCATTCGTAGGCATCGTTGTTGTCTCATCCGGAGTTGGCTCGGGCTTCGGAGTTGGTTTGCAACCCTGGATCAGGAAGCCACAGATCAGCACCACGTGAATGGCGAGAATTGTAAAGACGGCAATACGGAAGTTGGATTTCCCTTTGGACTGCCCTTGAAGCGAGCCTTGCGGGAGTAACGGATTCGGTGTGTTCATTTCTTATGCGCTATTTCTATTGAGGTTTGTTTTTTAATTTTTGCGCCGGGGTTTTCCCTCAAAAAACCACGATGCAAATTCTTGCTTTTAATTCAACGGATCGGATGCGACCGATATCTTGTGTTCACTGGTCGCACTTCCACCATTAGTTGCGCCCGCCAGGGCTGCAATCGAATTACGATACACTTCACCCCGGTGCTGATCGCTTTGGAATTGGTCAGAACTCGAGCAGGCCGGTGAAAATAAAATCGTATCCCCGCTCACCGCTTTTTCGGCAGCTTGGGTGACAGCTTCTAACAGCGAATCCGTGAGTGTGCAAGGAGTAAAGAGACTCCAGGCCGCACGCAGCTTTTCCCGGCTTTTCCCAAACAAAATCGCACCCTTAACACGTTGCGAAAGCAGTGGTCCAACCGCGTGATAATCGAGAGACTTCTCTCCTCCTCCCGCAATAAGCCAAATGTTCGGCTGGCCACGTTCGGCCGGAACCGCCAGGACGGCGCTTTGCAGTGCATCCAGGTTATTGGATCTGGCATCATTGATATATTTCACCCCACCAACATCTGCCACCAGTTCGCAACAGTTCGGCAATGGCTTGCTGCGCTTGATTTGCGAAAGGGTTTCTTCGAGGGAAAGGCGCAAAACCCGTGAAACGGCCAGAACCGCCATTAAGTTCTCCGCGAAATGTGGACCACGAAAGCGCGTTTGCCCCATGTCCAGCAGAGGCCCCGCCCAATCGTCCATTCGGCTGATCAAGAGCCCGCGATCAAGAAATATATCGGCACGTTGATTCCTTGCGCTAAAAGTAATGACTTTGGCAGGCATCGGCAGATCCAGAATTTTCATCTGCGCCCAGGCTTCGCTCTGCACAATGGCCCAATCAAACGGCTGCTGGTTCTGGAACAAACGAGCTTTGGCTCGAATGTAATCCGACTGCTTTTCAAAGCGGTCCTGATGATCATGGACAATGTTCATCAACACCGCGATGGAGGGGCGGAAATATTTAATTTGTTCCAACTGAAATACGCTTGCGGACACCGTCAAAAAATCCAGTTCCCGGGTTTTCTGTATCTCTTCACAAATGGGCACGGAGCCATAACCGGCCACCGCTGTCTTGCGCCCGCAATGGTTCAGCACATCTGCAATGAGGGCTGTTGTGCTCGCTTTCCCGCTCGTTCCAGAAACAGCAATGCTTAGGCAGCGCAGTTGTTGAAACCCAAGCTCGAGGTCGCTAATAATTGGAATCTGAGCCGCCCGGAGCGCTGTCAACAATGGAGAATCGCCGCGTACATCCGGCCCGACGACGGCCATATCGAATTTTGTCGAACCGAGAGTAACTTCTCTTCCCGTAAATTCAGTGACCTGAGCACCGCACTGGCGCAACAACCGGGCAGCAGCGCGTCCATGAGGATCGTCTCCAGCCATCAAAACCTGCTTTTTTTCCAGAGTAAACATTATCGAATCTTCAAAGTGCTCAAGGCGATCACAGCGCAGAGCGCCGACAAAATATAAAACCGGGTAACCACCTGGGATTCATACCACCCCTTTTTTTCGAAATGATGGTGCAAAGGAGACATCAAAAAGATACGACGTCCTTCACCAAAGCGGCGCTTTGTGTATTTGAAATAGCCCCGCTGAAGAATGACCGAGCCCGCCTCCGCCACAAAAACACCACCTGCAATCACAAGGACGAACGGTTGGTGGATCAACACCGCAATAATTCCCAGAACGCCACCCAGCGGCAACGATCCAGTATCTCCCATGAAAACGCGGGCCGGATGGCAGTTGAACCAGAGGAACCCTAAACCCGCTCCAATCATGGCGGCGCAGAACACGCTTAATTCACCAGCCCCCGCGACATAGGGAACCTGTAGATAATTCGAGAGAATGACATTGCCGGCAATGTAGGTCAAAATCAGGAACACGAACGAAACCATAATAGTGCAACCAATCGCCAATCCGTCCAATCCGTCTGTCAGATTAACGGCGTTGGAGCTGCCCACAATTGTTAATCCGGCGAGAAGCAGGCCGATCACAGTTCCAATTGTACCGGTCAGGACGGGATACTTGTAGAATGGGATCATCACTTCCGTAATGAGCGAGCGGGTCTCCTGATTGCGCCAGATGTAAACCGCGATAAATCCAGCCATTAGAAACTGCACCCAAAGCTTGATGTGCTCGGCCGCACCCTTCGAACTCTGCTGAGTGATCTTAGCGTAATCATCATAAAAACCCAATCCCGTCATTACCACCAAAGAAAGGGTTGTGAGTTGAATCATCGTATTCCACTGCGCCCAAAGCAAAACCGTGAAATAAATGACGGATATAATCATGATACCGCCCATCGTCGGCGTCCCTTTTTTGCTTAGTAGCCGCGTTTTGAGATCTCCGATTTCCTCAGCTCGATCCACGTAGTCCTGGCCGAATTTTAATTTCTTGAGCCACGCGATGAATTTTGGTCCAAGCCAGAGACTTAAAAGAAGCGCGGTGATGGAGGCCCCGCCCGCCCTGAACGTAATATAACGAAACAGACGCAAAAAGGAGACGTGTCCCTCCCAGTCAGTTCCGACTGAAGCATCCAAAATGAGCTGGCTCAAATAATACAACATCTTCAGTCGTGACGGTGCCGAACCGTCGTTTGCCTGTTTGCAGGTTGAAATCTGTGCATGCCGGCCAACCTCAGAGCGAACACTGGAAGTCCGCACAAGGCAGCCTTTTCGCGAAGGTTTGCGGATTCGCGAACCTGTGCTCCGTTCGGACGTCGCCCCACAGGCTTTTCGGTTTGCAATCTCACTTTAGTGTCGTGCCTTTCAAAAATTCCGTAATTTGTTCTAAACGTGTGGATCTGGATGCCTTCAGCAGAATCAAATCACCAGGCTGCAGAAGTTCCTTCACCAGTCTGGCCGCAGGTTCTACCTCGGACATCTCCGTTACATGACTGCATCCAGCGTTTCGTGCGCCAGTTGCGGTTTCTCGCGCCATTTTTCCTACGGCGATTACATGCTGAATACCAAGCTCCCCGGCCCTTCGTCCAATTTCCGAATGCGAAGGTCCTGCATGTGTCCCTAATTCAGCCATATCTCCCAATACGGCAATCCTACGCCCGGTGGTCGGGAGTTCCGCCAAAGTCTGCAACGCCGCGAGCATGGAATCTGCGTTCGCGTTGTAGGCATCATCAAGAACGCGAATCCCATTCAAATCCAGGAGCTGCATTCTCATTTTTGCTGGCTTACATTCAAGGAGCCCGCGATGGATTTCAGCCTTGCTCAATCCCAACTCTACGCCGACGGCAATGGCGAGCAGGCTGTTCAAAACCTGGTGTTTGCCCAGAAGGTTGATTTGATATTCTCCTGAAAACTCTTTTCGGGGAGCACTGACGCTAAAAGTGATCCCTTTTTCGCTCATTCGTAAGTTGCTGGCAAAGAAATCACATTTTGCTGACCACCCAACTTTCACAACAGGCGCACGGGAACGTTTCAGGATGGAATAGATCCATTCGCTTTCCGCGTTAACGAACAATTTGCCATTCACCGGCAACAGTTCAGCCAGTGTTCCTTCTTCTTTGATAACCCCATCCATATCCCCGAAAAATTCGAGGTGTTCCCGACCAATGCTCGTGATTACGCTGTAGCGTGGACGAACAATGCGGAGCAACGGAGCCAATTCACCTGGATGATTAGTTCCCACTTCCAAAACGGCTGCCTGGTGCTTTTGTTCCAGCTGCAGAAGGGTGACAGGAACGCCTATCTCATTGTTAAAACTAGCCTCACTGGCAACCGTGAGCAGCTTCTGCCTGAGAACAGCAGCGAGCAGGTCTTTCGTACTTGTCTTTCCATTGGAACCTCCCACTGCGATGAATGGAATCTTGAATCCAGCGCGATAAGCCGACGCTAATTCGCCAAGTGCTTTGCGAGTGTCTTCTACAAAAATAATCGGACAATCGATTGCCTCAGCAGGCATCTTTTTCTTTTCGGCGAGAATGCAAGTTGCGCCTTGGCGGGAAACTTCAGCCAAAAAATTATGGGCATCGAAACGCTCTCCAAACAGTGCAACAAACAAGTCCCCTTTTTGCACTGTCCGCGAGTCGGTGCAAACTCGAGAAACCAACGTTTGCGCCGAACCGTTTTTCAGTTCTCCACCACAAGCTTCGGCAATAAATTGTAATGTCTGTGATTCCACGAGTTATCTGAGGGAAAAGGTTGCTGAG
This sequence comes from Limisphaerales bacterium, assembly GCA_046597605.1. Classification (GTDB taxonomy): domain Bacteria; phylum Verrucomicrobiota; class Verrucomicrobiia; order Limisphaerales; family JACDHS01; genus JACDHS01. The sequence continues at coordinate 12,982 of JBKJKE010000032.1, forward strand.
ACCACAGCTGTCACGGTTTTATCCAGAGAGGTGGTGTCGTTCATGCCATCCCACGAGGTCTCCGTTGAGTACAGGGGAGCGATTTGGAAAACACCCATCCTGGCATTCTGCAATTGCGAGATACCCCTGCCGCCTTGCGACCCAATTTGTTCAGCGCGAGCGCGAGCATCCCTGGTTGCCTCGGCCAGCATCTCAACTTTAGCTTCTCCCGCCCTGGTATATATATACTGAGGGGGGAATGAAGTTAGAAAAACACCTTGTTCGATCAGCTCCGTAGAATTGCGATCCAGCCGTGAAACGTTTTCGACGTCGGCAGACTGAACTTCCACAGATTGAGTCAACCGGTAACCCACCAGTACTGATTGCTGCGTATGGTCGGAGTCTTTCCTCATTTCACGCAGGTCAGTGATTGCGACGGAGGAAAACTCCGAATTTGTCACTCCACTGGCTTTAACAAAGGCTTCAACTTTGCCCCTGCTTTCCTTGAGTTGTGCCTGGGCTGCGGCCAGAGAGTCACCTTCACCGGAGAACGATGCGCGCCATATAATCAGATCGGATTTGATGTTTTTCCGGGCAGACCCTGTCACCGAAATCGTTTGCGTCTCAGACACTTTCAACCAGGCACGTGTCACCAGCATGGAGGAACAAACCAGCCCCACAGCCAGGAAGAGTCCTGCAAGCATTCCGAGAAGCTGGGGTTTATTGGTCACTGCAGACCTCCGTTTCCAACCTTCACCGAATGTGCAGCGATTGCATCCTTCACCGCCGGTTCAGGTTCAATGTCCGGCCGGATGTTCAGGTAGCGCGCTGCCCGTTCCGCGATATTCTTGAAGGCAGGTCCCGCAGCCTGCCCGCCGTAGTAACCATTTTTGGGTTCATCCAGCACGACCGAGATACAGATCTCAGGGTTGTCTGCCGGAAAGAACCCGATGAAAGAAGCAAAATACTTCCGGACGTAGGTGCCATTCTCCACCTTTTGAGCAGTCCCGGTTTTTCCGGCCACTGTGTAATTTTCCATCTTCGCAGTGGCGCCTGTGCCGCCTGGGAGCACGACGGTTTTGAGGGCGGACACCATATCCCGGGCAGCATATTCGGAGACCACCTCACGTGCCATCTGAGGTTGAAAATCCGCTACAACACGACCGGTGTCATCTTCGAGGCGCTTTACCAACATGGGCCGCATCAGCTTTCCGCCATTTGCGATTGCTGCCATTGCCATCACCGTTTGGAGCGGAGTGGTGGCAACACCGTGCCCCATCGGAATCTGGGCGATGGTGACTTTGTTCCAACGCTTGTCCGTCGGTCCATAGACAATACCAGCTGTTTCCCCAGGGAGCGGAATGCCCGTCTTGCTACCGAATCCAAATTTTCTCACGTAACTGTGCAGTCCCTCGTTGCCGAGGTGATCAATCGCGATTTTGGCAGAACCAATGTTGGAAGACTTGGTGATGATACTTTCGACGGAAAGAATTCCGTAACGCTCATGATCTCGTAAAACCCGGCCTCCATAATAGAAGAAGCCATTTTCACAATTATAAAGATCGGTCAGCCTGATTTTCTTCTCATTCAGCCCTCCGGAAACAACCACTATCTTGAAAGTGGATCCAGGTTCCCAACAATCACCAATGACACGATTTCTCCACGTTGCAGGGGGGGATGCCTGCAAACGATGAGGATTGAAAGTCGGCAGAGTTGCCATCGCGAGAATTTCACCGGTTTTAGGACGCACCACTGTGCAAGAGATGCTGATAGGAGAGTGCTTCTTGATGGCTTCGGCCATTTCGCTTTCTACGATGTCCTGCAATCCCGCATCCAAAGTCAAAATGACATTGTATCCACGTCGCGCTTCCACATCCTGATCGCGGTATTGAACTAATTCCCGACCATTGCGGGACGCTTCGGTTCGGCGCCAGCCCTGAATTCCGGTGAGCTTGGAATCGAACGATCCTTCAATGCCATACTGACCGTGGTCGTCGCCTCCAAGGTATCCGATGACATGAGCAGCCAGGGTTTGATTCGGATAGAGGCGAACCTGATCCTCTTCAGTGAAAAGCGCTTTCTTCCGAAGATTGGTGTAAAATTGCCGGCCCGATCTTGTTAGTTTCTTCTCATCAATTCCGAAGGTCAGGTTCGTCATCACCCCTTGAATCCGTGTCCAATCTTCCAATGAAACTTTGCGTTTCAAGACCGCATACTGATTCGTGACGACCTTGTCGTTCACCATGCGAGTCACCGGGGTCAAACGCTGGACCAGGTAATTTTCGTTGGTCTGTAGAAGCGGAGCCAAAGCATGCGCTACCAGTTGTTGGTTAGTTCCAATCAAAGTCGGATCAACGCAGACCACCTTGGCCGGAAGACTCAGCGCCAGGGGATTTCCGCGGATATCTTTGATCTGGCCGCGCAAAGGTTCGATAACATTGACGCGACGCGTGTTTTTCACCGCCAGCACGCTTAGGCGCTCGTGGTGATTCACTTGCAACTCGATCAATGTGTAGGCCAATGCCCCGAAGCCGACTGCCAAAAGGATGGCAATACCTCGGAGACGCTGGACATGTCCGGACTTTGCCATGTTTTTGAAACTTTACCCACCACCCGCGGCGTTCGGTTCCTCCGCCGAACGTTCGCGGGCAGCGGTAAAAAATTATCGCTTAGCCTGTGCGAGCAATTGTTCTCGCATTGTAAATGGGTCAGGAGTGCCTGATTGATTCGCCGTCTCGACGAGACGCACGATCTGCGAAAGTGGAGGGTGCGAAAGACCAAGGTTAAGTCTCTTCACTTTCGCAGCCAGGGCTGGCTCAGAAATCAAGGTTGCAAACTGATCTGCCCGGCTCCTGTTTTCAGCTTTCAGATTATCCAAACGCATCTCCCGCTCTTTGATTTCACGCCCTAACTGATGAACCTGATTTTTCTGCCACACGTAACCCACGCCGGCACCACCGATCAAAAGGCACAAAACAAAGGCATTGATCGCCGGGCCAAACCGCTCGGTGAAGGACTGTGATTTTCGATTTTTTGCCATAACAAATTTTTCAACGGAGTAATGGAGTTTTGGAGAATTAGAGTAAATGTTCCTCAGCACCACCCCATTACTCCAGCACTCCACCACCCCGCTAAATCTTTTCAAAAACGCGCAACTGCGCGCTTCTACTACGCGGATTTTCTTTTAATTCCGCTTCGCCCGGCTTAATGGCCTTGCGACTCACTAAAATCAATTTTGGTTGAACGGGCTTACGCAGCTCAGGGACATCTACATCACCGATCACCTCGTAATCGCGTGCCAGTGTCCTGCCCCATTCTTTAACCATTCGGTCTTCGAGGGAGTGAAATGTAATCACCGCCAATCGACCGCCCTGTTTCAGGATTTTGAACGCTCCATCCAAACCACGTTTCAAAGAGCCCAACTCGTCATTCACCGCGATCCGCAACGCCTGGAACACGCGCGTCGCCGGGTGCGATTTACTTCCCCGCCTTGGCGAGACCTTTTCGATCAACGCCGCCAATTGGGCCGTTGTCTGAATCGTCCTCACCTGCCGCTCCCTCTCAATCGCCCGTGCCATTTTGCGGGATTCCCGCTCATCACCGTATTCCCAGAAAATTTTTGCCAACTCTTCCGCACTCAATTTCCCCACCATGTGCGACGCCGTTGTCTCCTGCGACTGATCCATCCGCATATCCAACGGACCTTCCGCCTGAAAACTAAAACCACGCTCTGCCACATCCAATTGTGGGGAACTTACCCCCAGGTCCAGGAGCACCCCATCGCAACTGCTCTCCGGCACCCAGCTGCCAAGCTCGTCAAAATTCCCCCGACGCAATTCAAATCGACCCGCAAACCGCTGCAATCGCTCTCCCGCAACTTCAATGGCGACGCCATCTCGATCGCATCCATATAGGAACCCACTGGGCGAACTCGCCTCCAAGATGGCTGTCGCGTGCCCAGCGCCACCGAGGGTTCCGTCGGCGTACCGACCGCTCGCCCTCGGCTGCAATGCCGACAACACTTCCCCCAGCATTACCGGTTTGTGCTCGAAAGTTCCCACGCGTACTCATTTCAAAGTGTCGACCGGTTCAGGATTGGCCACCGAAACCTCCGCCTTTTTCCAGGCGCTTCCGACAAGACTCTTGCCTTTGGCTTTTTCAGGAACAATTCCCGCCTGGGCCACAACTACTTCGAAATCAGTATCCGAAAGGTCGTTGCGCACTACCGTGACCCGGTCCAGGGACCACTCCGTCTGAACGGGAGCGCCTACAGCAGGACGCTGTTTGCGCCGGAACAGGTTCTTCACCCTTGCGAACCAGCTGACTTTCGGCTGTTCCACTGGCGCAAATGGGATATGCACCTTCGGGAACACTCCGATGCTCAACACTCCAGGGACATCAGCCAGGGGTTCCCCAGCATTGATGTGCGATGGTTTTGCTGTTTCAAACAACGATTCAGTCTGCATAACGGGATCTTTCTTTTGCGCCTCTCTTTTCGGTGTCGGCGTAACCGGTCGTTTGGTCTGGAGGAAATTCGGGATCTTCCCCGCCATTTTGTAGCGGTGGGAGTCTTCCGTTGCCGGATTAACGCCCTGGTTTAACTTCAATAAACGCATCAAGCTCATATCAGATCAGGTCGAGCGCCTCTGGAGAGTGCGCATCGTCGATTACGTTCACCGTGTTATAACTGTCCGGATTCCAAATCTGGAACCGGTCAAACATTCCGATCAAAATTGCTTTCTCCCCAATTCCGGCTTTTTTAGCCATTTCATCGGGCAAACAAATGCGCCCGGACTTATCGGGAGTCACTTGATCCGAGTTTGCCCCGAGCAAACGGCGCAACGCTTCGGCTTTGGGATCCGAAAACGGCATTGCGGAGATTTTTTCTACCAATCGCTTCATGGCTGTTGGCGGCAAAACCAACAAACAAGGAGGCTGTGGGGTCGATTTCTTCCACAGAATCAATGTGTAAACCACCTCGGCATTGTCCGAGCGCCATTTGGCTGGAATCTGCACACGCCTCTTCTCATCAACGCCATGTTCATAGCGGAAGAGATACTGCGGTTCAGATGTTCCATTCTCAGACATTTTATTCACAGGGGGTAATCGTTACGCGATATATCCCCCACAACGCCCCACTTTGTGCCCTTTTATGCCACTTTGGTCAAGAGCTATTCCACAGGGTTATCCCGAAGTTATTCACAAAATGCCCACGGATAGGAAAATAAGGTGAATCCCCTACCCTCAATCGACAGTTCGTTAACGTTATTGGCACCGAGCAGGCATTCAGAAAAGCCCGGAAGTGCATTTAAAGAGGGCTCCGTCTGTGAGTTGCTAGTGCCGCAGGAATGGAAAATGAAGACCTCTTCCCAGAGTAGATTGTCTCCACACAGAATTCCCCTCGCGGTATTCGCTGTTACAGGGGGCATTGTGCAGTTTGGAGGGATGTAATCCGGGTCCAGGGGTCTAAAAACGTTTTTGGAGGGGTGTAATTACGATTACAGGGCCCAAACACAGAAATGGAGGGGTGTAATCCAAATTACAGGGGTCCAAACACGGAAATGGTGGGAATCTTGGAGCCAGATTCTCTCCAAACACAGAAATGGACCCCTGTCAGCGGCATTACAGGGGTCCATTCCGCAGTTTGGAGGGGTGTAATCGCCGTGAC
>JBKJKE010000115.1:0-48738 GCA_046597605.1 Limisphaerales bacterium
CAGCAATTCGCTGAATGATATTAACGCCATTTAGAAACACCGGCTTGATTTGGTAGGTTTTTCCACAAAGTTCCACTTTTTCAGCTTTTGGAGCTCCGCCTATTTTTATTGAAGCAATAGCGGTTGCAACAATCAAGAGTGGTAAAATAATTCCGGAAATCAGAACGGTCTTAGGCCGGGATAACTGCTGTTTTATCGTCATTATTTAACTATAACATGGGCTTCACCTGTTCTGTGGATAACTGACGTATGATTAGTTTTCCACAACCGACGCTTCTGCCTTCACTTCTACGAACGGCTCGCGTTCTGCTTGTCGGCCATAGATGGAATTTAAGCTGGGGCATATAGGAGACCCCGAATCTCGGCTCGTTGGAAAAGAAAACTCATAAAGGATAAACTGGAGCTGCGACGCCCTCGAATATGACTTGGTCTATGAGGCTGGCGTTTTCGCCATATCCGTCTCTGAAAGTGTGAACGAAAATATCCCTTTGAGGTCGGCTAAGAATTGTGTTGTCGGCAAATAAAAAGAGGCCACGCCCTCCTTTCAACTGCGAGCAAGCTTTGACCAGCGAGTCCACCCTGAAGGAGCTTTGGGTCACCGTGAGCACGCGGAAACGATGAAAGCCGAACCGCGCCTGGTGGATCGATTGCGACCATGTCGCTTGATATGCAAGGAGCTTGCGGTAGAAAGATGTGTGAGAAAGATTGCGGCGGACGACGGGCATGGTGCCGCGATCCGCTTCCAGGAAGAAGAATGCCCGTTCAAGAACGCCATCCCGATTGGGATACTCTAATCCGAAGACGCGATCCGGTACGACGCCGAGCTTCACCTTGGCGTTCAGGCTCACCCTCCACCGGAAAGAAAGTCGTTTGCCGCTCTTCTGAAGAGAGAGTTCCTCTTCGAGCAGCAGACGGATGCCTCTCCTGCGACAGGCGGATTCGATGGCGAGCATCACGTCGGAAACAAAGAGCTCGTGTTCGAGATGCACGCGCCCCACAGAGCGATTTTTCTCGCCCCACCGTATCTTGCCCATCGGAATGCCATAATCTCGCGAAAGAAGAGCTGCTCCCTTGCTTCCGATGCCATATACGATGCGGCGAGAGCCGCCCCGGTGATAGTAATCGAGCTGGCATCGAGGGCGCTCGAGAAAGCCGTGGTGGTAGAGCAATTGGAGCCTGCGGACGATCTGCTGCGCATTCCCATCAACAAGCGACGTGATATGCGAGGAATGCAGAAAACGGTGCCGGTTGACGAGTCGGATGATCTGGCAGTCGCGTTCCGTGAGCTCGATGGGCGGAACCGTCGGAACGCGTTCGAAGCGAGGCAGGCGGGGAATGTCCATCCCTTCAGAATACGTGGGAGCGCATGCGGAAAGAAGGCGTCGAACTTTGCGCTTTGCGGCAAGTATGACACGCCCGTGGCGCTAGTTTTGCATAGTCCCGTCTGCCATCCACCGTCTTAGCTTCCCATCGATAACGGAGCGTGCAGTCGCGAATCGCTCTCGCGATAGCGCGACGAGCTTGTCCTTCCGACCGACAGGCGTCTCCAACGGCGGCAGCATCCTGGCTCGAAAGGGAGTCGCATTGGTTCCGTCCTCAAGAAGTTTCACGACCGCCTCATAGCGGTGGAGGTCGGCGAGGGCACTTGGCGGGAAGGTTTTCCCGAACTCGCTTTCCATTACCTCGGCGTCTGAAAACCCGAGGCGAAAAGAAATGAGGGTGCCCACATTGCCGAATACCGCCTGACGGACCGGCAAAGAAAGCTGGTCGATGTATTGATGGGAAAGAGTGAGGCACAGGCGATACTTGCGCGCTTCTGCCAGAATCGAAGCAAACGCATCCGTTGAGAAATTCTGGAATTCGTCAATAAAAAGGAAGAAGTCGCGACGTTCCGCTTCGGGACGAATTGCGCGCGCCATCGCTCCAAGCTGGAATTGGGTCGTCAGGAGGGAGCCGAGCAGATTGGCTTTGTCATGTCCGAGCTTCCCTTTGGAAAGGTTAGCGATGAAGAGGCGTTCGTTGTCCATGACGAAGGGAATGCTCACTTTCGCTTTGATCTGCCCCAGAATATTCCGGATCACGGGGTTCAGCAGGAATTGCCCGAGCTTATTCTGGATCGGAGCAATCGCCTCCCGCCGGAACCGCTCGTCATATCCTTCATATTCCTCTTCCCAGAAGGATCGGATGAACGGGTCTTTGATCTGGCGGATCACCCATGCCCGATACTCCTGATCGGTAAGCAGGCGGTTGATGCCGAGGAGCGAAGTGTTCTCGCATTCAAGAAGCGCCGCGATGGCGTTGTACAGGATGTATTCCAGCCGAGGACCCCACGAGTCATGCCAGATTCCTTTGAAGGCCCCCACTATGCCCGACGCCACCAGATGGCGATCGTCCGGAGCGACGTTGGCGAGAAGGTTGAGTCCGATCGGGAACTCAAGATCGCCTGGGTTGAAATACACGAGATGATCTGCCCGATGCGGAGGAATATGGTCCAGAAGATCTTCGGCCAGATCGCCGTGCGGATCGATCAGGCCGACTCCGTGTCCAAGGTTGATATGTTGAAGGATCAGGTTCCGGAGGAGAGTGGTTTTTCCAGAGCCTGTCTTTCCAATCACATAGATATGCTGGCGCTGGTCAACGGCAGAAATGCCAAAACGCTGGGTTTCGCCCCAGACATGACGTTCGCCGATTGTGATGGGTGGTTGATCATTCATGGTTCCAAGATCAGCCGCCACTCCTGCCAGGGCGAAAGCCCCCGTGTTTTAGACTTTCGTCCCATGCTTTGCCGGAACTGTTCGAACCCGCAAACGTCGACAAATGCGTTTGGAACAAGCAGGCGAGATAATGGCGGCTGATTTCGAGATCCGAGGGGAAGTCCCTCGCACACAGCATACTCAGTCGCCGAAAATTCGCGGAGGGGGCAAGACTTGCCAGAATCGCAAGGTAGCGGTCGCGCCACAGGCGCGGCTATTGAACCAGTCGTGCCGGGAGTGGAGCCCGTCACTCCGCGTTTCCGCGCGAACCGGTCGCGATAGCAGAGTTCGTAGTCGGTGCGCTAGCGCCTCATCTCAAAACCCGTTCCCCAACGTGTCGGCGTCTAAAGGACAATCGGACTGTGCGGCCGACATAAAAATGTTGGTAAAGGACATCGGCTAGATGACCGTACCCGGATAGCCCTCGGGGAACAGTTTTATGTCGGGCGGTAGCCGACGACACGTTGGGGAACTAGTTGTGCGGCGGTTAAGCCGTGGAAGTCGAGTTAGTGATGGGCGATAGCCCCTACATACCATGTATGTACCTGCTAGTAGTTACTCGTTACTCATACATCCGTTGTGCCATACAAGCTTGTATGAAAAACGAATTGAAACTGAACCAAAACTTACATATTTGCAGGGATAACTTGAATTCCACTTGTGTTGCACCCGAAGATGGAAAACAGGATTGGATTTGATCGCTTTTTGAACGATACCACAAAAGCATTGTTAGAAGACAAACTGCCGGATGATTGGCTCGACGTGCAAGTGGGCTTCTGATTGTATCAGATACGACTCCCGAGAGTTTCGCCCTTGTGGAAATACCGCATTCGCAAGGAGGAGAGCACTCGATAGGTCCATTAATACTGGAATGGGTAGCGAACACAAATACGATATTGCCATCATCACGGTAATTGGACCTGAATTAAATGCCGTTTTGAAGGTGCTCAGGGTTCAGAATCGTGATCGGATTCGAATGGATGGTGATATTTTTTGGGAGGCGCAGCGTTACTCCAGTTTGTTAGATCGTGACTTGCGTATTTTGATCCACTGCCAAGGGGCGGCTACACAGGAAAATGCCAGTGCCGCGGCTACAAAGGTAATTGAGCGATTTTCTCCAGCGTTAATGATTTTGCTCGGCATCGCTGCCGGCCGACGCGGAAAAGTAAAAATTGGGGACGTGGTGATCCCGCGCGACGTGGTGGATCATAGCCTCAATGTTGCAGAAAAGGGCATCGTTCTACCACGCCTATCCATTCCCTCCCTACCTCATTCGGTCATGCAAATGATTCAAGCCTTTCAGCTTGACAACCAGCAACTTGAGAAAACTTTTGAAAGCGGCTTCGAGAAGCTAATACATCCGCCTATCGGCCAAGAGCAAGAATTCGAACAGCATGTTGCGAAAAAGCCTTCCGTGCATGAGGCTAGTATCGCTTCTGCGAATTTGCTTCTGCGAGATCCTGGCGTGTTGGAGGAATTGAGTGAGCGTGTCAGTCAAGGGATTAAAGCTGGTGAAATGGAAGCAGGAGGATTTGTGAAGGCATGCAATGCGCGCGGAACTCCTCAACCTTGGTTCATTATTCGTGGTATTTCGGATTTCGGCGATACATTTAAGAACGATGCCTTCCATCGGCTTGCAGCTGCTGCTGCAGCAGCTTATCATCATCCAAAGCGTGCACTATCTCTCAATGGATATGGCTGATTCCGGAAAATCTGCCGAAGCTTTTTCGAATCTCCTGAAGGAGATTTTTGTAATATGGCCGGAATTAACCGGAGATTCTTTCGCCATACTCCGCAAGCTTCTATTCCGTTTGCCAATTAACCAGGCAGGCCGTCTATGGCCGGTGATGCTGATGGCCCGTGCGCTTAAGGACTAGTAGCTTTGGTTCCCGTTAAGCCATAGCAATGACATTGCCCTGTTCCAAGATGTGATGGAAGGTAGTCTCCCAAGATTTCCACAACTACGAAGAAGCCGTTCGATCATTTGATTTAAAACCAATGAAACCCAAAATTTACGTTTCCTCGACTATCTACGATTTCGCTGATCTGCGTTCGTCCCTGAAATATGTTTTGGAAGAATTGGGCTACACAGTGCTTCTCTCCGAGTTCAATGATTTCCAAAAGCCTGTCGATAAGAATTCTTACGACGGCTGCTTGGATGCGCTCAAGCAAGCCGATTATTTTCTTCTCCTCATTGGCCAGCGAGTAGGCGGATACGTTGATGCAGATAAGAAAACGAGCATCACGAGAATGGAATATCAGGAGGCATATAAGCTAGCGGAACTGGGAAAACTGAAACTTCTGACATTCGTGAGAAAAAGCGTTTGGGATATTCGAGAGGACAGAAAAGCGTTGGCTCGCGCTCTTGAGGAATCTCATGATATTTCCAAGGAGAACCGTCAAAAAATCCAGCACCACCCAAGCACGTTTGTAAATGACGCGGACGTGACTTTCGATTTTCTGAAAGAAGTCTCCAAAGTGGAGGAAATGAAACGCGCAATCCAAGGCGAAGGAGAATTTCCAAAAGCAAATTGGGTGCACGCATTTACAACTTTCGATGAAATCATGGCTGCGCTTAACACGCAGTTGAACATCAAGAATCCACTTCAGAGAGAAATTCTGGTCACTAATTTGAAACAGGAATTGCTGCGAAATCTGAGCGCGTTGTTGCATAAATCTGATGGCAAGGTATCTGCCCCCGGAAGGATTCATGTGTTGGCGGCTAGAAAACGGCTTGTTGGAGAACTCGGAGGGAGTAGCAGTGTTCAGGGGAAGGAACTCAAATGGCTTGGCATCTACTTATTGTTCTCAAGCTACGTGCAACTCGAATCGCAATTCCTAGACCATGCGTTGACTTCGGGCGTCTTCTTGTCATTTAAAAAGGAAGAACACAGTTTTGAACCGAGTTTACTTCAAAAGAGGCTTATAGATTTGAAGCAATGTATGAGCCGATTCACTAAGTTCATAAAAGGCAATCTTCAGCACGGCTTGTTCGGAGAATTCATGAAGAATGGAAACGATGAAATGGTCTCCGTTGAAAATGAAAAGCTCCTGGTGCCTTTTTCCTTAGCAGACTGTGAAGAAGATATTTTGAACTTAACAAAGGGGATCATCAAATATTTAGACGGCGACGAGAAGGCATTGGAAAGCATTCAGATGAATCCGCTATCGCCGTTCAAGAAAAATGCCGAGGCGCTCGAAAAGGAGCGCCCTACAGATTGTGAGGTTGTGGCGTGGGTGCGAGGAACATAGTCAAATTTTCGGACCCCGGCAAGTTTCCTCATCTCGCAATTAAACTTGGGACAGGATTTTAATGTCATTGGATCAATTTGAAGAGTTTTCTAAGCTAATCTCGCAATGGAGTGAAATCTACCTTTGGAGAACACACGCATATGTCGCTGCAAAAACATCCGAAGGAATACATCTCCTATCTGGGCGAATCACTTTTAGCTGTGAGCGTCCAGCGCATGAGGGAAAACCTTTCAGGTTTGAAAGTAAGCATATAGTCAGTGAGAGGTTTTCAAAACCGATTGTAGACGGGATTTCTGGGGTTTTGTCTCTTGCAGGAGAAGGCAAAATGGAGGCACAGGATGGGACGATATCTCTTGCGGACGATTCAGGCCGCTTTAGCGACTATCTGGAGCAGATAGACTATCCTTTTAACTCAACCTTAATCATCCGAGGCCAGCGGAAGCATAACATCTTAACAACACATGGCTTTCCACGCGAAATCGATGTTGAACTGAAAGCGGCGGATATACCTTTCGATACTTTGAACGAGTTGCTGAGCTATTGTGGTTTTTCAGAAACGCGAAGTTCGGACTCCACTTCACTTGAACTCGTCGCTGCAGCTCCGAGCACCATTTCCGCAAGCTCTAAGATTTCAGGGAAACATGCAATTCTTGAATGCAAAGCAATGGCAGGGCTTGATCGGGAGAAGTTAAAGATTGGATATCGACTGATTAAGAAAGATAAAACGTCGACTCGGGCGAGCATAGAAGGCTCAAAATTGCCATGGCGTGAACACGACGGAGTATTCGTAGCTCAATTTCAAGTTTTAACCGACGATGCTCCCCATTTACATGCATACTTGAGCTACGACGGAATTCTCCTCGATCATAAATTAATGCGTGACTCGCAAAAAGAGCGCAATGCCCATCCCGCGATTCATCAAATCTTTGATCCAGACCGAGCGATGCTTAAACAGATGTTGTTGAATCCTGGAAAAAATGGAGGAGACGACTTTGAAAGTGCGGTTTCCACGTTGCTGACACTATTAGGTTTTTCAGTTGCGCATTACGGGGGCGCTTCAAAACTGCGCGACGGACCAGATCTGATTGCACTGACCCCCTCTGGTCAGGTCGCAGTGATTGAATGCACGATCGGCTTTCCTAACCAAAACCACAAATTGTTAAAATTGGCTCAGAGAAGCAGCTCTGTAAGCGACGGATTCGTCACAAAGGCCCAACCGATTATTGTGACCTCAAGATCTCGTGAGGATGTCGAAGGTGACATCAACGTTGCAAAAACCCATCGAATTGCTGTCGTGTGTAAGAAAGATTTAGAGGATTTAATAGATCAAATCGCTGCCCATCCAACCTCGGAGACTGTTTTTGAAATGCTTCAAAAGTTAATCCCTTTTGATCTTTCCGACCCATTTCAGGGAGGGCTTTGGCACTGAAGTTTTTTGCTTAAGGCCACTTGCAATCTTCTACCTTCAAAGGGAAAGAATCTTTCGAAGCAGTGGATCCGGTCCTAAGTGGAGCAGATCGACAGGCCAGAGCGTATCCTTCGACAGCGCTCAAGCGCGACTTCGTTTGGATGTTCTTTTCTGTCGTTGAGGGTGCGATCTTGGCGTCGAGAAAACGAGAGCAATGGCAGCGCTCATCAGCCTCATGTGACGCGTATTGGAATTAGATTAAGCCTAGCCAAGGCAATGATCAGGTTCACACCAAAAGGAGCAAACGCGCAGCCTCCCAAAATGCCAGCCAATAACGCGCCGCGCTTCGTTCCGAATCCGGCGAACATTCCGGCGAGGCACCCAAACGGTACATTTAACATCGTGGAGAGCAGGCCTATCCAAAGAATTACATTACGCGCAGGTGCCGACCATGGATTTTGAGCTAAGGCATAAGTCCAAACAAATACGGATGCTAGAAACGCTCCGGACGCTCCGATCATGCAAAATTTCAAGGTTTGTCTCTTATCTCGTAGATGTTCCGTTCCTTCTTTCAGAGTCCCGAAAAAAGCGCCCTTCATTCTTTGATTCAACGCGTTCCGTGCTTCAATCTGTCGCCGGAAATCTGTAGTTGCCCGATCCTTAAGCTGGGCAACCTCCAGGCTTTCGGATTTAACAGCGACAGCTTCGATTTCGACAGCGAGTTTGATCACCTCGAACTCTCTTCTTTTATTGTCCCAGAACGCTTTTTGTGAGAGGTAATTGTTCCAGAGGAAATAAAAGATCAAGCCAAAGAATGCATAGATCTGAATCGATTGCGGCATCGCTTCTATTATCCAGGCGGGTATGTCCATTTCTAAATGAAACCAGATGCAGCAGAAAATAGAATTCAATTCGAAGTTCTTTTGTACTGTTGTCGCATTCCATAATGTCCATTTGCAATCCACTCATCGGTTGAATCGAACTTGGGATCGGAACGCCAATGAATATCCAAAACATTTAGAGGGGGGCTGAAAGTGTCAGCGGTCACTTGTTAGAAGTAACAATTAAGTGGTTTGGCGTGTTTTCCATTTTCTTGCTGGCTGATCGATAAAGATCAGAATACAGCTCATGCGGTTCCACTTTGTAGAGCACAGCTAATTTAAAGAGATTCACGACACCGGCGTTCCGCCAGCGCGTTTTGTCTTTTGATCAACTTTTCAAGATTGTCGATAAGAGGCGTAATTACGGTCGCGACGGCTATTGCCGCAACTGGATACCCCAGCCCTGGATTATAATACCATCCGGCACCAGAGCGAGTAAACGCTTCAGCAACTAGTAACGTTGCTCCCAGCAGGAGTGGATCAGGGCTCACGGAAAAGCAAATTGCCGACGTCGTTGCTCCATTAATCGTCAAATCAAACTGTTCAATGATCTGGCGGGCTGGCACAACTTGAAAAGGAATCTCAAGAATTTCAGAATTAAAGCGTACTTGGACGCATCGTTTATCTCCGTCCATCGATTCAAATGAAATGTTCTTACGGTCCTCTATAGCAGCGCCCAGTTGCTCAAGTGATGGAAGTCCATTTTTGGGAAGAAGAACATACATGTCTGTTGTTATACACCCCTTCGGCACGCTTGGCATTGGACCGGCATCTAACACCCTTCGCGCCCCCATCGAACGCAAGACGGCGAAAAGGTCGTTTGCATCGGCGGTCCATTGGAAGGGCAACGGTCGTGCGATGGACAAGCATGCATTGAATAAGAGCACACTAAAATAAACTGCTAGAAGCCATGGCCATAGCCGAAGGTCAAAAGCTTGGCTGATTACGAAACTGACAAGAAAAATTGCTATTACGCCATCTGCTAAAAATTCACGCCTGAATGCCCGCAAATCACGCGCAAATAAGCGAAGCAAACCCTTACAAATTACCATAGACCACCCGTAAGGTCTTTCGAGGTATTGCTCAGCAGCACCACCAATTGGCGGACGCTGGGGAGAAGCAATCGGAAGAATCAATGGCGTGACCATTGATCCGTTACGCAAAAGTACATGTATCTCATCGTAGGTTACTCCCGCCGTTGTCGCATGCAGTATCTTTCCGCTGCCAACATAAATAGCCATATGGCTGATAGGACTACGAGTAATGTACATAACCAACCAAGCCAACAAACTGCGTCGCGTATGAACAAAAAGCGCATCGCCTACTTGGAGAGTTCCAATAAGCATTTCATGGCCATCCTTCGAAATCCACCCCTTCAATGCTGAAGAATTGCTGTTGTACTTACCTAATTCCAATCGATAACAGGCAAAGTCAATGAGCGCACAAATCATTTCTCTATTTTCGGATTTGAGACTTTTTCGAACCAAAGTAGTAGCCAACAATAAGTGTTGTAAGCTCGGAAAAATATTTAGGAATACTGATTTCGGTTCCACGCCAAACCTGAACTGTTGCGATAACGCAAGCGGTGCTAATAATCAGAACAGCAATGACCCCAGAAATCCCTTCACGCTCGAAAATGTCACTGAGAAACCCACGAATGCGATATTTGGTTTTTTTGCCATCAGGATATTCCTTTTCAAATGCCATATGTGTGATTTTGCAGAAATATCCATTTTTTAGAAGTAACAAACGAACTCTGGGTCGGCGATGTGGAGATCGAATCAACGGCTCTGATCGTATGGTTTTTTGTTACTGTCACAAAAAGGCCCGTAATGTCGCGGTTTGAAATAAAAGGCCAAGGTAGCGTATTCTCCTTTGAGCCTGTGGATTGCGATCTGGGAAAGCCACTCAAAATCGATATCGTTGCTGTCCATACGATTTAAAGCTCCTTTTGATCTTCAAGCTCGAAACCATGAATATTGCGAATTCGAAAACCATTGAACTTTACCTGGTAGATGAACTGGTTTCGACTGCGAGGCGCCTCTGGGACATTCCTGAATGTTTGCGCGACTTGGACCAACGTCAGATTAGTCATGTCATTTTCAAATGCAAAGATATCAACGCCGCAAAAACGTTTTTCGGCAGAGCCGAAAAACACTTCCAAGTATTGCGCAAATTGGATCTCGTTGGCGATGACTCAAGCCCGCCCTCAATGCAAGGGGTTCAGATAATGATTCCGAGGGATCAGTTCCTGCCGAAGTTTTACAACGAATTAGCTGAAGACATTTCTATGACTAAGCTTGCGCAGCTGGTTGTCGAACAACGGCTTGTAGCGGTAGCTAAGAGTTTCCTGCTGGCATTCGAGGGGATTGAAGATTCTCTAGTCGTGCGTTTTTTTTATGACGACGGAACTCCCTGGGGAAAACAAATGAATTTAGATGGTCTTTTTTGGAATTACTTGGAGTTTACAAAGGCACTGGTAAAGCCCCGAGATGCTCGCTCATGCCACATAGTAACCATCCAAGATGGCTTTCGTATTCAAATCGATGGCCGAGAGAAACACTTGTCGCCGAGGCCGCATCGCGGCCTGCTTGTTTTGGCCCTACTACGCAACGAGCCACAGTTCAACGTTGAGCGTTTCATGAAATGTTATGAGAAAAATTTCAATGGAGATTGTGCTAAAGACACTCGAAACATCCTCAAATGTTTGCAGATTAAATGCCTGCCGAAGCTTGAATGGAAAAATCTGGGCGGTGGAGATCGCAGCATTGTAGGGCTGTATTTCCGAGTGATACCGCAGAGTTCTGAAATCGAAGCAGAATTGGCGCGGTTCTGCTGAAACGTTTTGTCACTTTCCCCTCACTAATTGTCACTTTATTGCATCTTTACCGTAAATCGAGTCGCTGCAGGGAACTTTTGATATCTTGCCTTCAAGCCATCGGATAAATCGGAGGCTGTATGACGTATCAAGACAAGCTTCAGCATCCCAAATGGCAACGCCGCCGACTTGAGGTATTCCAGAATGCGCAATTTCGATGTGAACAATGCGGCAACGATCAAATTACACTCTGCGTTCATCATAGGTATTATGAGCGCGGCCGAGAGCCATGGGACTATCCGGATTGCGCTCTCTACTGCTTATGCCGTGACTGCCATTCACAAGTTCACGACTATAGACAATGGTTGATTGATTTGGTAGGCGCACTGACGCCTGGCATGACGGTGAGGATAGCAAAAATGCTTTTCACGATCTGTGAACTTTTCGAAGCTACATCTCGTGGCATATGCGAGGATAGAAACACTCAACTAGCTGGTGCAATCGAGGTTGGATTAGGCCATGCGAAGACAAAAGAATACATTGATTTTATCCGATTGGCGCTTCGTTTTCATCGTTGATGATTAAGTTCAGTTTTAAACGGGTATGGCTTCAATCAAAGCCCTTCAGGCTTGACGTCAGAAACCTGTCCTTCACGTTAGAAGACAGTTATGAACATCGCGAATTTTTCTGAAGCGACCGCCCTCGTCCGCAATGCCATTGGTTTAGCGAAGGGCATCGTGGACGCAGAACCTGAGTCTCCACAAAGAAAGATAGTGGAGGATGCGTTGAAGCGAGCAGAAAACCAATTGCAACTCGCAGAATCCAAAGCTGCTCTTGATTTAGGATACCACCTCTGCAAATGCACTTTTCCCCCACAAATTGCCCTAGAAGTGCGGGAAGGCGCTCATAAATGTCCAAAATGCGAGCGCGAGCATCAGAATGAGTATATTAGAGGTTGGACCGGTGGAGGATAAACATCTCAAATGGACCCACTGCTATTAGCTTCAACGTTCGCATCAATTGTCGGCCTAGTTTGTAACTTTCGCCAAGAGCGATGCGGCGACCACCACTTGAAGCATTCAGATTTCGTCGAGTGGCTTGAATACCATCGCCACGAAGATATTAAAAATCTCATCCTTCGCACGCATAATCTGCCCCGTGAGATCGACGAACTCTTGCGTCGAGACCAGAACGAAATCCTAGCGCAGCTCAAGAAAGTGGACGAAGTCTTAGCTACGGTGTTATCGAAGCTTGATGGATTTTCCGGAATCGTTGAGGCGCTCGCTCCTGCTTCGGATATTTCCGATCAAGCCAAGGCCATCCTTCTCTCATTTGCGACCGGGAAGGTCGATTTGCTCATTTTGATGCATTATGATGGTGGCGAATTGCTCCAGTTCTCGCCGGGGCATGGACACACAGTAGAACAGCCGCGTTTTTTACATGATGACATTAAGACCCTAAAAGCTTATCAGCTGATCGCACTCGACTCGTGGAGCGGAAAAGATCCTGTCTACAAGCTGACGCGTGCCGGAGCGAAGTATGCAGAATTCCTGAAGGGCCAGAAACTAAGTCATCCACTGTTTGACTGCTAAATTTCTGTATCAGAGCACCTAGCAACTTATGTCTTTGGCTTGGGCTACCTTGGCCAACACCTACTTCATCAAACCAACTCGCTTCGACACGGCAGCTACCTCTCACGGTCCTAGATTTGGGTAGCTTTGTCCCTTTCATAATCACCTGCTCTGACAATCTGGCAAGTTTCGGCGTCATGCCTCTTGATGCTCCAAAAGATATTCTCTGAAGTATGACAAGAAATTTATACAATTGGAGTTACAAGGACGTTAAGGATTTCCTCACGGAGAATGAGTTCAGTTTCTTTCAGCAATTAAAGGGTTCGCATGAAGCTTGGATCAAATATGGATCTGATGGCAAGCCGGACAGAATAGTGGAAGTCAATTACACGGGAACGAGTTACCCGCCAAAGACGCTGAAAATAATGATCCAGCAATCAGGCATTGCTCAAGATGAATGGCTCAAGTGGTCGCGTTCTTGAAAACTTTCCGCATCCGGCAAGTTTCTGCGTCTCCCTCGAAGCATGTTCGCCGATTATCCTTGGCGAATATGAAAAAGAAAAACAACAGGGTTAGGAAGTCTCGGGCGGTATCGTGTGAACGGAAGGTCAGTCGAGCAGTCGTTCATCCACTCAGGCGGCTCATTCGGAGACAAGTTGCCAAGTGTTTGAAACAGGGAAGAAGCATGTTCAAGAAATTGGGAAAGGTCGATCAATCCATTGAAATCATCGCACGGGAAATCGCCCGCTCGAAGAGGCGGAATAATTAGCTCCAAACTTCTTGCCTCAAAAAATTGTCGTCAGCTTGTTCGATCACACAGGCAACATGGTCGCACCGTGGGCAGAAGCCGGTTTTCTTTGCTACTGCGTCGATGTGCAGCATCCCGCCGGTGAGCATCGCGAAGGGAACATCATTCGGGTCGGCGCGGATGTCCGAGAATGGCTGCCGCCGTATGCTGAAATCCAAATTCTTTTCGCGTTTCCTCCATGCACGGATGTGGCCGTGAGCGGTGCCCGATGGTTTCAGGATAAGGGAATTGGCTCATTGATCCAGGCACTTCAGTTGTTCGAAGCATCCGTGCGACTGGCCGAATGGACGGGAGCGCCATACATGATCGAAAATCCAGTGAGCACCGTTTCGAGCTACTGGCGCAAGCCTGACTTTGTCTTCGATCCCTGCGACTACGGTGGATATTTGATTCCGCCTGGTGATGCATACACAAAGAAAACGTGCCTGTGGACTGGCAACGGATTCGTGATGCCAAGGCCAAAGGCAGTAAAAGCAATTTTAGGCAGCAGAATGCACCGGCTTCCGCCGTCAAGGAATCGTGCTGCACTGCGGTCCGTGACGCCGAAAGGTTTCTCTCACGCGGTATTCCAGTCAAACGCACAGAACTGAAGATAAGAGAATCAGCGATAAGGGTGAATGGGATCAATAAGGTCAACTGGGATCGCGGTGAGTTGCCGGAAGCCGCAGGCATCTGTTCTCGTTGCTACTGGCTTGAGCTCTACTGCTTTTCCCCAAGACGCATGCGGAGCTTTCCGCAACGGCTTTTAGGCGGCTGGAACAGCTATGACAAACGCGTGTTTCCGAACGTAGTAAGCGAGAGTCAATGCTTCATATCGATTGAAAAACGTCTCAAAATGAAAAACGTGACCTTCACCATTATCGTCGCGCAGTATAAGATTCTCCTCACCTAGACAACCGCCACTTCGATTTTGGCAATAACGAGTGAGAGCTCGAAAAATTTCCTGTTCTCCGATCGAGCTGAACTGGGCGTGAAACGCAGATGATTCGATAAAATATTTGCACGGTGCCAACGGATTATGCTCGGCTGGTAATCTATGTGGATGCGGTGTGACAAGTCCCACCATTGGGCGAGTCTTTCCTAATTGTTCAACATATCGCCACAAGGTGGAAGTTATTGTATTTCCAAACAGTTTCGACAGAACCTTGATGCTGTCGATACAGATTCCTACGTCTTGCGCCTCTGATAGGAATCGATCTCGCATGAAAAGAAGTTGGCCCGCACCATAATTGGCTTCCGCCTCAAGTTGTTCGTGGCACGCTAAATTTAGTTCTTTTGCTGAGTCGCCAAAGAGAAAAAGTTTGTGCCACTCGGTTAAGGAATGAATCACTTCATGTGTTTCGGCCCAACGGTGTTTGATCACAGGGAGTTCCCGGTCGATCAAGATGCGATTACGATCGGGAATCCATAATGCAGATAGACTGGCCTTTTTTACGACATCGACCAACAGCGTCGGACGCATGAAAAGTTGTTGCGCCCCAATTTTGACTTTGCTGATGAATTCACGGAGCACACTATCATCTGTGGAGCTGTAATATTGGCGATCCAGCCGCAGCAATTCTCGAATTTCCTCCAAACGAATTGGCGGTTCTGGATTTCCCAGCCCCCGCAAAACTTTTTCCACCTGGCTATTGATATCCGCTTTTTCTCTGTCGCCGACTATTACAGTCTTCATAATATTTTACATTCGGACCTATCCTTGCTCCGTTAGAAACCTTACAAACTGATTTAGGAGTTGCTTCTCTTCTCTCGTAAGCCTTCCTATGGATTTAGCATTCGCCGCAAATTCTAAGACGCGCTCCTCAAGGTCTGGGGAACGGTGTTTCACAGCACCGGACAACTTTGCTAAGACGCCTGCGGGTAAAGAGAAAGCTTGTTCCAATTTGTAAATGGTTCTAGGACTTGGGAGGTATTCTGGATCATATTCGATTCGTCGAATCTCTTGAGAGTCGATATTAGCCTTTCGGGCCAACTCGTCCTCATCAAGTCCGTCTCGTCGTCGCAACATGATAAGAAGTAAATTCAAACCTTTATGAAGGGGTAAGAGCATCTCATTGACGCTCGCTTGCTTCGATTGTTTTATGGCATGTTCTACCAACTGGCGGCTCGTATGAGCAAGTTGCTGCGCTTCTAGGCCAGCTTCCTTTGCAATCTCGGACAATTCGCCAGGTGGCGCTTCCAAAAGTATCTCTCGCATTGTGCGAAAGATCGCTTCTTCAGTAATGGTAGTTTTCTTAAGATTCATAATGTTAGCTTGTGGTTAAATTGGGTCGCAAATTTCAGAAACCGTCGTCGCATTCGACGCGCTACCGTTTCATATTGCGCTGCCGTCAACTGGAACTCGGTGAGGATGTCGGGTACGGAAAAACCCTCTGCGCGGCGTACGAAGATCCTTTTTGCTTGCTCATCATTGCCGAAGACCTGTTTGAGGAGAACATCTTCGCTTTCTTGTTTGGTGAGCTCTTCTTGTGCTGGAGGAGCATTGAAATCACGTTCATGCTCTTCGCCTGGAGAAAGCCCGTTCGGGAAGGGAATGATTTTGCTTCGTTTCGCAGCGAGGTGCCCAGAAATGTTCTCCATCGCCCTATCAAGATGCTTCACAATCGAAACATTTTTATTCCACTTTTTGTCTCGTTGAAGTGTTTTGAGGATAGCCTCAGAAAGCAGTTCGGTTGGCTCGAGCACGCTGATGGAAAAGCCGCGGGAACGGCAATAGCTCTTCGCTATAACGTGTAGCTTGAGGTGCTCATCCGCTGTCAAACCGTGCAACGCCGCTTCGACTTCGGTTTCGGACGCATGTTCGCCCGGCCCCTCTGCCGCTTTCTCCTCACATCCCGGAACCAGTTTTTCTGAGTTCATTTACACCTAGTGCCGACAAGACGTGGAGATCCGGACATTTCAGCGACAGAAGTTTTTTTAACTCAATGTCCGGATTGTCCTGGCCGTTGGGCACTAGGAACAAAGGTTAAGAAAAAACCTTCAAAGCCAAATAGAATAAAACTATGGATAACAAAGACAAAGATCACAAGCAACACGAGCCTCAGAACATTCCGATTATTCTCGACCAAAAACAATACAAGGTGCCTCCTGGCACAATTACAGGGGGAGAGCTTCGAGCCCTGCCGACTCCGCCGATTCCAGCGAAGCTGGACATTTGGCAGGAGGTTCCTGGAGGAGATGACGTCAAGATCAGCGATAATGATTCAGTCGCGATTAAACCAGGAATGCATTTTTACTCAGCACCCGGAACAATTAACCCAGGGGCGGAATGAACTTGCCGGAGGACGATGAAGCGTTCTTGAACGGGAAAGGTTATGACTGGAGCCTCCTTCCTAATGGGAATGGAGGTCTCCTGGTCATCAAGAACTGCAATATCAACGCGGAGAAGTACGATCGTGCAACGATTGACTTGATGATTCGGATTCCGCCGCAATACAACGTTGCAAAGCTCGATATGTGGTATGTGGATCCGCCTGTTCGATTAAAAGCAACAAATTGCCACCCGATTAAGGCATCAACATTTGAAAACCACGGCGGTCGCTCTTGGCAGCGATTCTCTCGCCATTTGCCTCCGGGCAGTTGGCGGGCTGGTATTGATGGGTTGCCCATGTTCTTTACGTTTATCAATCGAGAATTGAAGAGCTAATGAAGTATTCCGTAACCTTTCTGGAGCCTTACTATGAGCAGCTTCTTTCCGCAGTATTCTCAAAACCGGATGTGGAGGGCGCAGCTTATTTGCTTTGCGGTCGCTCACAAAGCGTTGATGAAGAGCGTTTGCTCGTGAGGGAGGTGATACCGGTAAAAGACGAACACTATCTGGAGCGAACGTCGGTCAGGCTTTCAATCTGTTCCGATTCGTATGTGCCGGTGGCGAAACGGGCGAGAGAGTTGAAAAGCTCCATACTCTTTGTCCACTCCCATCCCGAGGGCATCACTGACTTTTCTCCCCAAGATGACGAAGAAGAGCCGCACCTAATGGAATTTTTCCAAAAGAGAGTTCCAGATGGAACGCACGGAGCCTTGATAGCAGTTGCAGGGTCCCCCCTTTTAATCGGACGAATTTCTAAAGGATTGAATAAAGAAATCATTCATCGAGTGCGCGTGATTGGTAGGCGTTTTCGATTTTTTGATTCAGTTGAAGAAAACGATGATGACATTCCCTATTTTTTTGATCGGCAGGTTCTCGCATTCGGTGCGGACATTCAAAAAATACTTCGACGCCTTCATATTGGCATTGTGGGTGTTGGGGGAACCGGATCAGCCGTCCTGCAACAACTAACGCGTTTGGGCGTGGGCACGATTTCCATCTTCGATCACGATATTTTTGATCCTACAAACGTGAATCGAGTATATGGATCGTGTATTTCAGATGCCGGACGTTCGAAGGTGGATATCGCAGCTGATTCGGTTAATGCCATGGGCTTGGGAACCATAATAAAAAAATTCCCATATGGAATTAGCGTAGAGCAGAGCGCTAAAGCGCTTCGGCACTGCGATGTTGTATTTGGCTGCACTGATAAGGAAGCACCGAGAGGTATTCTGACTCAACTTTCGATTCGCTACCTGATTCCATTCATTGACATGGGCGTTGTCATAGAATCGACAGGCGGAATGATCCAAGGTATTTACGGTAGGGTTACGACTGCTTTTCCTGGGGAAGCATGTCTATTTTGCAGGGGGCGCATTAATGCGGAAACAATCCGATTAGAAGGATTGAGCGACACTGAGCGGGCATCATTGGCTGCGGAAGGCTATGCTCCAGAACTAGCCACGAATGCACCCGCGGTTATTATGTTCACCACAGCAGTTGCTACACAGGCGATATGTGAATTCCTGCATCGACTTACAGGTTTTATGGGTAAAGAACGACAGACCAGTGAAATTCTTTTTCATTTTCACGAAACTGTGGTGAGAAGAAATCGTGCGGAGCCGAACCCCACTTGCGTCTGCGCACAGACGAAATACTGGGGGCGAGGAGATTCACGAACGTTTCTCGATTTGGCTTGGCCCTCTCCAAAATGATCATGGGACGATACCTTCGCAAATTCGTAGCGGCGATCCGAACCGTCACAAATTGGAATCGGCCTTGCCCATCGTTTCGGAAAGCAATTTTCCTGGGAGCAAGAGAGGATCCACAATCTGCTCTAAAGCAAAATAGACTTATTATTGTTGGAACGGAAGATCGCCCAAAGTGGTTGAAGTTTAAATGTCCGTGCCGTTGCGGAGAAATAATCGCTCTCAACTTGATGGAAAGTCATTATCCACGCTGGTCGATTCAGATTCACTCAGATAGCACCACTACTGTTTCGCCTTCAGTTCACGCGACAACATGCGGAAGCCATTTCTGGATCAGGAGGAATCGAGTGGAATGGGCGGAATATTAATTCCGACTACACTAAAGAGTAGCGGCTCAAGAACAAAATTCTATGGTTATCAGGGATCTCGGCAAGAAGGCGCGGAAATTATGATAGTGTCGTGCCTTGCCGCATCCGGCAACTTTCTGCGTCTTCAATTCTTCTCTCCATCAGTCATACTGTGCGTGTGCCCTAAACCTTTCCATTCTGCTGGAATAAATGAACGTGACATACAGGCGCGTCGAAAGAAGTGGTAAATTGCCATGACTACATTTTTGTTTTTAGCCTCCAAGGTTCGAACATCAGACCGTATGGTACCCCCAACGGGACTTGAAGAGGCAAACGCCTCTTTTTGTCTATATGGACTAACGGTTCTTTCAGGTTCAATTGTCCCGTTTTCCTCTTCATGAGACAATCGGGATTCTGCCATGATGGAGAACGGTTTTCTGGCTTCAACAAAGAGCTTTTTGTCCTTCAATGTTAGGTTCGATGCAATAGTGGTAAGGATCTCCTTTTTTGTGTTTGCATCGCCTTGGGCGAATTTTTCTCGAACAATACAGGCGAGTTCAATGGTCTGTGTGGATAGGCGCAGCCAATCTTGAGGATGCCCTTCGCCAGTGTTCAGCGATCTTTCCAAGTCTGATTTTTTCTTGAGCAATAATGCACGCTGCTGTCCGTATTCTTCATCGGACAACAAACTTCCGTCTGCATTGTCTGGCGAGGTCTTGAGGCGGACGAGGTTCTCGATTCGTCGCTGGCAGTCCTGATAGGCTTTTTGCTGGGTCTGAATGACCTCCTTGTGCGAGGCGGTTTCTTTCTCGTGAAGCTCATGGAGGTATTTGACTGCCCAGTCCCTGAATTGCTTGGAAATCTGAATGCTGGCAAGATACTCATCAATTTGTTTTTCAAGATCCTCACTATTTACAAACTTTTGCAGGCACCTGGGCCTCCTGCTTTTGGAACAATGGTAATACGAATAGTAGAGAAATTTCGGACTCGCCAGACGCTCCATTGAAATGCTGCAGCGCGGACAAGAATCACGTCTGCGGTAAGCAAATTTGAAACGGCAGTTCCCGCAAATAACCTGATGTTTTTCCTCGGCAGTTACCATGCGTCCGCAATCACCGCAGCAAATGAGGCCGGAGTATGTAAACCCGAGTCGCTGCTTCGGACGAGGTTTGCCTCTTTTGGCGAGCAGGACCTGGGCACGGTCGTACTCAGCTTCTGTAATCATCGGCTCATGTTTGCCGTGATAGAATTTGCCGCTTTCCTGTGGATACTCAAACCAGCCGTAGTAGAACGGTTGCGTGAGCATTCTATACAGAACGCTTCGAGGCAGCGGCCCTCCGCCCCGTTTACGCGTCGGCGCTGTCTTGAAGCCCCACTGCTCATTAGCGATGCAGAGAATCTGAGCGGGGGTATAAAGACCAGTCAGCATCAAATCCCACAT
This sequence comes from Limisphaerales bacterium, assembly GCA_046597605.1. Taxonomy (GTDB): domain Bacteria; phylum Verrucomicrobiota; class Verrucomicrobiia; order Limisphaerales; family JACDHS01; genus JACDHS01. The sequence continues at coordinate 20,296 of JBKJKE010000115.1, forward strand.
GCGCCGAATGAGCGGAAAGCGCTCAGGATCTTTGATCAAAGTATTTTCTCCCGTAATCTTATTGGTGTGGTTTAAGTAACCTACCGGAGCAATGCATGGATACCATCCATTCTCGATCTTGGTTTTGAGTCCGCGCTTCACATTCTTGCTCAAGTCGTCGACGTATTTTTGAGCCATGCCGAACTCGATATACATCAAAATGACGTTGTCCTCCTCGCGTGAAAAATTCTGGGCGGGGGTCATTACCTTGATGCCATGCTGTTTGATCGCCCAAATTATGGAACCCCCGTCCACCGGGTTGCGGGCGAGTCTATCCAATTTCCAACAGATGATGCCCGCAGCTTCGCCGCGATAAAGACGCTGCATCATGGCATTGAAAATAGGCCGTCCTGGTTCTTTGGCAGACCGTGATTCCATCAATATTTCTGCAATGGGCAGATTGAGCTTTGCGGCGAGCTCTTCCAACTCGCGGGTTTGCGATTCAATGGAAAGAACCTGCCGGTCTTCAGCTTCGGATGATTTTCGACAGTAAATGAAATATCCAGACATGGATGGTTGTTGAATAACTCGAAGAGGGAAGCTGGCCGACCTTTGAAGCGTACAAATGCTAACGTACCTACCGGGTACGTCAATTGAGCCACTGGCGGATAACAGTCTGAGCAATGGCTACTTACTGTCACATTGACTCAGGATTCCAAAGAAACGAAGCAGGCGAACGGCAATTTCCTGAATCTCATCATCCGAAAGCGTTACCCCAAATTCTGCTTGGTAAATGGTTTTGAATTCTTCAATAGCCTCGTGACTCAACTGTTGTGGTGTTTGCATGCGTCCACTTTAGTCGGCCATGGACAACGAACATAGGCACGGTTATTTGCCAATTTGGCAATTACGTTGCCAAGTGTTCAAGGCATTTACTTCTTTAGAGTTTCTTCATCAAAACTTCATTCTGCTCGTGTATAATGCGTTTTTCGACGCGGGGTTAATTTGTGGATGGAGATACAATGCGCCGAGCTAAACAGCTCGGTCTCAAAAACTTGCCGCTTCCGGCAAGTTTTTGATCCTCCAGCAATTCTATTGTTTCGAATATTGTGAAGTTCGGAACTCCAAGGAGTCCCCCCCGTCCTCATCATGGCTTCACCTCAACTTAAAAATCATCTTCGATCACAGCGAAAGCGCTCAGCTTTGTCACAAGACGAGTTGGCCTTTCTCCTGGGAGCGCAAAGCGGAGCCAAAGTGTGCCGCTATGAGCGGTTCTCACGTGCGCCAACACTGGAAACCGTTTTGGCTTACGAGATGATTTTCCAGAAGCCCGCCCGCGATTTGTTTCCGGGGCTGTATCGGGAGGTCGAGCGGAAAGTCACAGGCAGAGCCACGGCCCTGAGTTACAGGATGGGGCGCCGCAAACCTGCACGGCAGACAGCCCGCAAGCTTGAGGTGCTTGGGGCCATTATTAAGCAAATGAATTTAAACTAATGACGAACAACACAAAGTATCCGCGCATTTTAGGGATTGCACCAACGAGCCGAGGATTCGGCTTCGCAGTGCTAGAGGGAGATGGAACCTTGGTAGATTGGGCAGTGAAATCGGGGAAAGGAGACAAGAACACAGATTGTCTGAGGGAAGTGAAAGCGATGTTTCAACGCTACGAACCAGGCATGATCGTTCTCGAAGACGCATCAGCCGAATGCTCACAGCGTTCACCTCGAATACGGAAGCTCATTCAGGAACTCGTCTCATTGTCGTCAAAGCATGGGATTAAAGCAGAACTTTTCTCACGGGAAGAGGTAAAGCGCGTGTTTCTATCTGACGGTGACGGGACAAAGCATGATGTCGCTGAGGCCGTCGCCAAAATGTTTCCTGAAGAACTTAGCTCTCGGTTGCCACCAAAGCGCAAACCTTGGATGAGCGAAGATTATCGGATGGGAATCTTTGATGCGGTGGCACTAAGCTTGACTGTCCGAATCAAAGCAGAACTGCTCTAACGCAAACGATTGACCAGTAAGTGCAACAAAAGGGAGATCATGCTACGGGAACCGCCAGGAATGGCGGTTTTCATTTTCCTTTTACTTCCAGGGCTGCTCTTCGTGCTCGCGCAATCACAGCCCCTAAATCTAACTCTAAAGCATCTGCCATTCTCAAAACCGTATCGAGAGTTGGAATCCGTGTGCCACGTTCAACACGCGCAATCATGGACTGCGATAGCCCAGAACGTTGTGCGACGACATACTTCGAAAGTTTCTGCCGTTCCCGTTCTTTGAGCAAAATCTCAATGATTTGACCGCATAGCGGGTGAAGTGATTTACCGACAGGCACTGGCAAGCAGTAACACGAAGGTGCTATTGACAATTACTAGCCCATAGGCCAGCATTGCGCATGTTTCTAAAGCGACTTGGTCCGGATCCTCACGCCAATGGCGAGCGCACTCCTGGTGTTCAAGGCTGCCCTGATATTTTCGAACTGACCAATGGTGATTTTGCAATCATTGGTGAAGACATCACGGGTTGCGCAGGGCTCCTGCCGCCTTCCGCCGGTTGCGGCCCGGATGAGCGGATGATTCGCATTCCACGCAAAACACTCGTTTGTGCAAAGTCGGACATTCCCAACTCATATTGACCCTCCTTTGTGTCTTTTTTCGTTCTGCGATAGAATGAAAAGAACATGGGAGCAGTGGAATGGTTACAACTGCATTGGCTGGATCTCCTTCAAAGTCTCGGCATCGTCGGCGGGCTTCTTTTTACTGCTATTTCGTTGCGGACGGATTCCAAAGTCCAGCGCGTGGGAAACCTACTGAGTTTTACTAAGCAACATCGCGAGATCTGGACGCAGGTTTATGAAAAGCCCGAGTTAAGCCGAATTCTCGAAACTCAGCTCAACCTGGAACAACACCCTATTACCAAGAACGAGGAATTGTTTGTAACCTTTGTGATCTTGCATCTCAGCGTTTTCCAAGTAGCGATTAAACAAGATTTGGTGACTTCTCCCGAAGGGCTGCGGAAGGATGTGAAGAGGTTCTTTTCTTTACCGATCGCGGGTGCGGTTTGGAACAAATTGATGCCGCTACAAGACGCCGATTTTGTACAGTTTGCGGAATCATGCCGCCGATAACGTTCCGGAAATGCTCAAATGTTTGTTGTATGCGTTTGGAAGCGCCGAAGAGCCATATAGAATTTGGTATTACTGATGGCGGCTAGCGCTAGTTGAGATACTACCCGGGAGCACAAGGACGGATTTCCGCAGGACGAAACTTAACCGCGGACACTACGGGCGCACTACAATGTCGCTCAGGTATAACATTTTGCATGCAATGCCCTTTACGATGGCTCACCCCTTGCTTATATGTTGTAAGTCTCAAGACTGAAAAGTCCTCTCTCTGCGGGAGCACCGGACGTTCACTCTTCTGACCAAAATATCAGGTTATTTATGCGACTGCTGAAACTTTCGGGCTTTTTGGCTCTGCTTGTCTCGATTCCTGCCTTTGCGGGCGTTGAAGGGGCTACCAACATGCATCTTCGAACTGTGGAACGTACTGCTGACTCCGCAAGGATGGAGAATGTGCAAACGATTGTTCGGGATGGACAATTCCGCACTGTAACAAACCGTTACACACAGTTGGCGATCGGTTTACACCGGATGGAAGACGGAAACCTCGTTGATGCGGATCCTACATTGGTGTTGCAGCAGGGTGAAGCCATTGGCCAGAACACGCGACATAGCGTGAAGTTCAGCGCCAATATCAATAACTGGAATGGCGCCATTGATCTTACTGCCCCGGATGAAGCGCGCTTCCTCTCCAGACCAGCCTTGATCAGTTATTTTGATCCGGCCACCGGGGAAAGCGCACTGATCGCTGAACTTAAGGACAGCGTGGGAGTATTGTTTCCACCCAGCAAAGTGGTCTACGAGAATGCTTTCACCGACTTCAAAGCCGATCTGGAATACAACAACCTTCTCTCAGGGCTTCAACAGAACCTTATCTTTCGCGAACGCCCGCCGGAACCGGCGGAATTCGGTCTGACGAATCCAGTCATGATTCAGATACTTACGGAATTTTTCAATGCCCCGGTACCCGTGCAGAAGACGCAAGTGCGTGAAGGCGTTGAAGATGACAGACAACTTGATTTTGGGATTATGAAGATTGGGGTAGGTAAGAGCTTCCTCATTGGCGAAGGTAGCCACTCGTGGAACGTCCAAAAAGAATGGGTAGTTTTCCAGGGGAGGACATTCCTTATTGAGCAGGTTCCGTACGCCCGGATTGCTGCTCAATTGAACGCATTGCCACTTCCTCAGCAGGCGAATAACCCCCGGCTGAAGGCGGTTCGCCACATCGCTTCCAAGAGCCGCCTCTTGCCCGAGCGGCAGGTTGCAACGCTGAAATCGGCTCGTGAAATTCAAGTCGCCAGCGTCCCGCTGGATCAGAACGGTTTCGTTATCGACTACTCCCTCGTTGCAGGGGAGCTCACGAATTTTGTTTTCAAGGCAGATACGACCTACTTCATTACAAACACGGTTTTTCTTTATGGGAATACCGTGTTGGAAGGCGGTGCCGTAGTAAAATACAACGGCGGCATGCTTATTTTGGATGGTGGCGCTATCTCCTGCGACACGGATGCATACCGTCCGGCCGTGTTCACTTCATGGGAGGACGATAGTGTTGGTGAAATCATTCCAGGCGGCAGTGGTATTCCAACTAACGGAGCTGCGTGCGCCCTGGTTTTGTATACTTCGAGCAATACCGAGTTGAAGCACCTGCGTATCTCTTATGCCAGTCAGGCTGTTGAATTCAACGCAACCACCACGGTGAGCGATTGCCAAATAATAAAATGCGAATGGGGATTGATGACGCTCGGATTCGATCTTTGGTTGCGAAACAATTTGTTCTATCAGTGCGAAACTGCCCTGGGCGTAATTGAGGCGACGATCCATGGCGAGCATCTGACGGTCAACCAAAGCAGGGATCTGGTTTACGAGGAGTGGAACAGTATGCATTTGCGTTTGACCAATACGCTTCTGGTAGCAGTCACCAACCTCGGCATCATCGATATCAACGCCACCAACAGCAATTTCCTGTGGTTCACAAACGACCCGGGAGTTTTTCAAACTGTTGGGGCTGGTAGCCATTATCTGGCCGCAAGCAGTCCATATCGGAATGTCGGAACAACCAACGTGAGTGCAGTAGTACGTGATCGTCTCGCAACATCGACAACATTCCCTCCGGTTCTGCTAACCAATAGCATCACTCAGAACATTACCCTTTCTCCGGCAGCAGAAAAGGATGTGAGTGAGCCAGATCTTGGATACCACTATACGCCTCTCGACTACGTGTTCGGAACGACGCGTATAAATGCAGCGACAGTAACTATCAGGAAGGGCGCCGCTGTCGGCTTCTTTTCAAGGGACGGCGGATGGGCGGCTTGTATACTGGAATGCGGCGCAAAGCTGGATTCAATTGGCGCCCCCGAAAACCTGAATAAATTAGTTTGGTATAACACCGTCCAGGAACAATCAGTTAGTGATTGGAGTTGGAATGGCTCCTCCATTGATATTCTCGGTTTCGACAATTACTTTTGTGCACCGGTGGGTTTGGACTGTCGTTTCACGCAGTTCTCAAGAATGGCCGACGGATTTTCTCTAATCGGGGTTGGTGACATCGGATGGGATGCTACCTTCAATCTTCAAAACTGTATTTTTAGTAGCGGCGCTCTCTGCTTGTCAACGCCCGGCGGCAACGAAGGCTATGGTTGGAGCTTGTATACATCAATGACTAATTGTTTGCTCTTCCGTTCGCCCTTGTTTGCTTATTCACTTTGCGAGCTGTTTGCCTTGAATGCCGTTAACAATACTTTTTACGGGGGCAGTGTTTACGTTGCGTCCTCAGAAAGCTATTCGGGCACCCAATTTGCTCAAGCCATGTTTCGGAATAATCTCTTTTTTACTAATACGGTAACCAATTTTGGGGTAATCAATGTGACGCACAGTCACAATGCGTACGTGACTAACCAAGGGACCGGTTACAGCCGAATCGGAACCCTCGCAGCAGGTGACGTAATTCTCACGAATCCGCCCGCTTTTCAACGCGGCAAGTTGGGCCATTTTTATCACCCCCCGAACGGTCCACTTTATAATGCAGGAAACACCAACGCTCACCTGCTTGGTCTGTATCACTTCACGACTGCTACCAATCAGGTCAAGGAGACAAACACCTTCGTTGATATTGGATTTCACTATGTTGCGGTGGTCGCAGGCGTTCCCGCAGACACGGACACGGATGGCTTACCAGACTACACTGAGGACCGGAATGGTAACGGGATTGGTGAATCAATTGAAACTGACTGGAACGATTCAGATACGGATAACGATGGCGTAAACGACTACATTGAGTTGTTGCAGGGGCGAAATCCTTTTGCCGCCAATACGGTTTCGGACTCCTCGAATCTTAATCGCCTCCGCGTGTTTACGCCATTGAAGTAGGATTTTTATGAACCACATTTTTAAATTGTTCGTGGTAGTTCTGCTGGTTTGCTGCTGCAGTGAAATAGCGAGGGCGGCAGAAAAGGATCTCAAGTTTTCGCTCGAGTTTCAAACAGCTTCAACCAACCGAACGAAAGTAGGATACAGACCTTGCGCGCTTTGCGGAGACATCACGAATGTCTATTCGACAATGACAATTGTTGAGAGCGGAACCTACAGCGGAACGAACGGCGCTGCTTTTACAAATATGTCGCACGCAATGTCCTATACTTATCCTTATTCAGGAGGGGGCACCTCTGGAGGATTTTACAGTGTGAATATCGGATCCGGAACAAATTCGTCGAGTGGATATCCCTGTTTTGCCACGGTGACTAATGGAGTTGCGAGTACGAATTGCTACTACGATTTTCCTCACGACGAGGGAGGATGGACTTTTGATCCGCCCGTGCAGGATGGATGCAGCTATTCGGATTCCGGATGGATTGAGGAAGGCTATTACGACATCTATAACACCCACATCACCCAATCTGGTGAATGGTCTTCTAGCACAATCTATTCAGATGAAGTCACTACTGCGTCATTGTTAGACCTCAGCGGCGTCAGTTTTAGTGATTGGGCTCCTGGGTCGGGCGGTGCCTTCGTAACCGTGTCTTTGGACGAAATGACGGGGGCGGCGCGCAAGATGAAATGGCGCGTCAAGTATTTGGCTGCGATCGGTGAGGTTGTAGAGTTCACTGTTGTCGAAACTTATAAAGGCGATTGCACAAATGAGGTGAAGACAACCCCTGTGCGTAGGATGGGGACAGGACAGGTTGAATACTATCCAAGTTCGTCGGGCACCACGGTAGAAGCTCCCATTCGAACACCGGATCCGGATTGTTCGGAGTGTGGGACCGTCGCTAGCGGCCGAGTCGAGATATCACTGGGTGGTGACTGCAACAGTTGCAAGACGGGGAAGTGCGGAGCAGGAACTGGAACTGGCAAGAACGAGAGTGTCAGTTATACTGCTGGCCTGGGATTCGGAGGCCATGGCGAAGAGAGGGGCAGTTTGGTTCTGTATTCGACGAAGCCGGACGCATCATTGGCCTCCCCCGCGAAGTTAGAGTACTTTGGTACGCTCAAAGACATTGAACTTGTGAAGAGTAATGGCGTTTTACGTCACGCAAGGGCTCCACAGTGTCTTGCGGATATTGTGCCGATCAACGGGGATAAATTCGAGATTCGTTTCTATTTGACCCCGGGATCGAAAGATGGGAACGGCTTCTATTCTTCTCCGTCGGGCCTTTTTTCTACCCACATCATCCAGCATGTTAGCGGGAGTACAAATCACCTCAAGATTACGGATGGAACCGCTCAACATGATTATACTTGGTCGGCGTCGGACCAGGGCTGGACATTGGATTCAGGGAATGGGGTAAGCTCGCTTCGCAAAACCACTGTTTCTCACGATGATGTTGCCTTGATTAAAACCAATATCATTCGCAATCCCGACAACTCAATTGTTTACAAGGAGGTGAGTCATTACCTGGATCTGCCATCCTATGGCCCGGTTCTCCTCCAAAGCGTAGTGGACCCTAGCGGGGCTGCGTTGACCAGCCAGTACCAATACTATACGAACTCCACCACCGATGGAACCAATTACGGAAAGGTCCGCCTACAGATCGATCCCACTGGGTTTTGGATGAAATGGGAATACGATACAAATGGTTACCTCCTGAAGGAGACTCGACAATTCCTGAACGCGGCTACAAATGCGATAGATAGTGCCTGCCGGGTAATTGATTATCAGAGGGACTTTCTGACCAATGCGCTTGAGTCGATAAAGACAGTCGAAACGCTTCTGGGAGTAGAGGTAAGCCGCAGTTATCATCTAGAATTTTATGGAGAACACTGGGATGTCCAGTGTCAGACTCCCGGCGCGCTTTGGTATGCGGGTGATAATCTCACCACAATCTCCAGGTTCTACACGAATGGAGCATTCGCCCTGGAACTGAAAAGCGTCAGTCACCCAAATGGAACGGTAGACCTCTATGAATACGAAACGAACGCTATTCACAAGGTTACGACAGTCTACTCGGGTGAACCGAATTCAGGTGGGACTGCAGTTGTTGACGGAACAAAAACGGTGACCACCACGGATCCAGTGGGTAATCCGATTTCGATAACCAAGCGGGACATCGCCAGCGACATCATCATTGAAAGCGAAGTGTATGGGGATCCAGACTCCTTCGGACGGCCGCAAGAGACGACGCATCTCGAAGGTTTGCAGACCCACAGAACCTATGATGCCTGTTGTGGTTTGGTCTCGACGGTCGATAAAACATTTACGACCACGACTTATGGATACGATGCCCTTAAACGACTCTTGATGACCACGAGACACGGCATTACCAACGCTAGTGTTTATGACGCCGCAGCGAATATTGTTTCCAGCACCCGCACGGGCACGAATGGGAATACGATTATCCTGAACAGCACGAGGTACGATCTTGCGCTACGTCCGACACATCTGACGAATGCCCTCTTGCATGTGACGACCAATCGATACGGTTACAACGGATCTGGTGAGACTGTAGTTACTAATCTGTATGCCGATGGCGGCGTCCAAATCGAAACATCAGCAAAGGACGGCACTCTTTTGAGCGTCAAAGGTTCGGCGGTCCATCCTGTTCGTTATGAATATGGGGTGGAACCCGCTGGAACGAACGCACTGGGCTTGAATGTGACCAACGTCTTCACTAAAGAAATAAAACTGGATGCCGGCGGAAACGACACCGCGGAATGGAAAAAAGAGTATGTCGACCTGTTGGGTCGCACCTGGAAAACGGTCTACGCCAACGATGGCGTTGAATATTCTTTTTATGATAACGCCGGTCAGTTGAGGAAAACGGTCGATCCCGATGGAGTGACCAAGTTGTTCTCCTACAATGCTCGTGGCGAAGTGGAGTTTGAATCAGTTGATCTCGATCAGGATGGATCTATCTCAACATCGGTAGATCGGGTGACACGGATGGTCCGTGATGTAACCACCAAAGAGGGACATGATGTCTTGCGCACACGCACCTACGCTTATCCAACCAATGGGTCCGCATCTCAACTGCTGGTGTCCACCGTAGAGTTGGCCGCAAACGGGCTGCGTCAATGGAGCGAGAGCTTCGGCGTGAGTAATCGCATGCTTACCACTTATTCTTACAGTGATAAGTCTGTGTTTAATTATGCCCCCGATAATTCCTACACCAAGTCGGATTACCTCAATGGACGGCTGACCGCCGTGACTCGATTTGATTCGAACGACCTGCAATTGCAGAAAACCAGCTATGGGTATGACGAACATGGGCGGCGGGCAACGGTCGAAGATTACCGCAATGGAATCACGACCTACACGTACAACAATGGAGACCTGGTGGCGACTGTGACCACGCCGGAACCTGAGACTCTGCTGCCTGCCCAAACGACCACCTATCAGTACGACGGCGTTGGACGTGTCACGAATACCATCTATGCTGACGCTACAGAGTTGAAGTCGGAATACTTCCCTTCGGGCGAGTTGAAGAAGTCTCATGGCTCTCGGGCCTATCCAGTAGGATACACTTATGATGCTCAGGGGAGGATGAAGACGATGACCACATGGCAGGATTACCCGTCTGGCGGCGCTGCCGTCACCACTTGGAATTACGATTCAGAGAGTGGGTTCCTCTTATCCAAGCTTTACGCCAATAGCCAAGGGACAACCTACGGTAATTCATTGGGTGGTCGGCTGCTTTCACGGACATGGGCGCGAGGCGTCACAACGACGTATGGCTACTCTGAAGCAGGAGACCTGGATTCGATGACCTATTCGGACAGCACCCCGGCGGTGACTACGATCTACGATCGTCGAGGCCGGAAAAAGACAGTGGTCCAGGGAACGATTACCAATGAGTTCAACTATCATGATTCAGGGCGGTTGCTGAGTGAAACGTCAATCGGCGGCCCTCTAGACGGAATCACGGTGACGAACACGTACGACACACTTTTGCGCCGGACGAACTTGATGGCTAAGTTTACCAGCACTCCGCTGATCCAACACTCCTACGGGTACGGTGAAGCTTCACGGCTGGATACCGTGAGCGATGGAACGAACTCGGCGACATACGCCTACCTGGCGGACTCACCGTTAGTCGAGAGCATCACGTTCAAGCAAAGCAGCACCGAACGGATGAAGACGGAGAAGGTGTATGATTATCTGAACCGGCTGAAATCGATTACCCATTCCACAAATAGCGTAGCCCTTGCGGAGTATGTCTACACCTCGAATGATGCGAATCAGCGGGTGCGGGTGAATGAAGCGGATGGCAGCTATTGGGCTTATGAGTATGATGAGCTCGGGCAGGTGAAATCGGGTAAGAAGTATTGGAACGATAATACCCCAGTGGCCGGGCAACAATTTGAGTATGTCCACGACGACATTGGGAATCGCAAGACAACGGGTGCCGGTGGTGATGAATTTGGGGCGAACCTCCGAAATGCGAATTACAGCGTGAACAACCTGAACCAGTATACGTCCCGCATGGTTCCTGCAGCAGTGGATATAATCGGCACAGCGAACACGAATTCGACCGTGACCGTGAACAATCAGGCGACCTACCGGAAAGGGGAGTATTACCATGCTGAACTGTCGATAACGAATTCAGGATCCCCTGTTTACCCCAGTGTCACGAACCTGGCCGTCCTGAACGATGGATCCAATCCCGACATCGTCACCAATCACACCGGCAATGTGTTCATCCCGCAAAGCCCTGAAACCTTTTCTTACGATCTGGATGGCAACCTCACCAATGATGGGCGCTGGATTTATACGTGGGATGCTGAGAATCGATTGATCCAAATGGAAGCCAACAGCAACGTTCCCAACGGAGCGAAGCTGAAGCTGGCATTCACCTACGATTCCAACTGGAGAAGAATTCAGAAGGTGGTGTCAAACTACAACGGCAGCGCCTACGTTGCTCTATCTACAAATCGCTTTGTTTACGATGGTTGGAACATGGTTGCACAGCTAAATGGAACTCCCGCCCTTCAACAAAGCTTCATGTGGGGCACTGATCTCAGCGGGACGATGCAAGGTGCGGGTGGAGTGGGCGGTTTAATGGCTCTCACCGATCATCTTCAGTTCGGGACACATTTTTACGGGTATGATGGAAATGGGAATGTGACTACATTGGTGAATGCTGACGATGGGATTGTATCTGGTAACTATGACTACAATGCATTTGGGGAAACATTATGTATTATTGGAGCTGATACCGCAGTTAACCCATTCCGGTTTTCGACCAAATACATAGATCAAGAATCAGGTGCATTTTACTATGGATTTAGGTATTATAATCCGGCCATTGGCAAGTGGCTTTCAAGGGATCCAATGGAGGAAGGGGGCGGCTTGGCGTTGACAGTTATTGTGAACAACGATTCAATTGCGAAATTTGATAAATTAGGTCTATACATTTATAATGAAGACATTCAAAGGGTTGATCCCAAGCATAAGGATTTGGATGGTTCAGCAGCAGCGGTGTTCTTTACAGCGAACATTTCAAAATTGAAAACCAAGCCTTTGGGGAAGCGATGCTTCATCGTGGAATTCGAAATCACCGGAAATGCTAAAATATTGTTTGGCGAAGACATGTATGAGCGTACTGCCTCGAAAACAGGTTTATACCAGTATCATTTTGACCACGAAATTCATCATGCTTCTCTGTATTCATGGGGAATGATAGATTTCGAGGAATCAATTAATGGCATGATAGTTTGCTGTAAGAGCTCATGCTTAGGTCAGTATGAAAGTTTGATCAGGGCAAAATTTGATTTGGCTTTTGCGTCGGCAGCCAAGGAAAATGTGGATTTTGATCTGCAAGAATACGCAGATCCGAAGGATCCGAAGGTTGCGGAAAAAATTGCAAAAAGAAAGAAGGCGATCGAAGATGCTGAAAAGAATGTGGCGGCAGCAAACATTGCCTATGAACAATGCAAATAAGGTTTTTACGAGTGGAGTCTTGCTTTTTGGACTGGGGATAATGCTAGTAATTTCGGGTTGTTCCACAAAGCGCAGTTTAACACAAAGTGAATGTCCACCGTGCACTGGAAATTTAGCAGAATATTGGGGGAAATGTCCAAAATGTGGTCGCTGGGCAAAGGGCTACTACAGTCGGTGGAGCAGCGACGACGGTCGAGAAGATAGCGGCAGCGGAGTGCTTGGAAAGTGTGGGCACTGTAGCGTAAATTTGATTGCTAGTCCTTCAAAGCGGTCTGGAGAGCATCCACAGGTCGTTTCCTGGAGAGTCCCAGAATAGACCGACCTGCACGGTTTCCGGGCCGCCATTTGTCGCCGCTAATCACTCAGCCCAATTCACGGCTGTCGCCAATGATCCCGATGGCCAAATCCAGGAAGTCGTCTGGAACTTTGACGATGGTGATTGCGTTTATTCCACAAGTGATTTCGCGCGGAGCAAATTGTTTCGACTTCCTGGAACTTACACCATCCGGGCAACCGTCACGGATAATAATGGTAATACCGCCATTGGAAGTTTGAATGTGACGGTGCAGTAGACCGTTTTATTTCAGAACCAAATTCATCAAGGCGAAGATGGAAACATCTTCGCCTTTTGCTTGGGTGAAAGGGATTGTCGAGGTGGCAATAACCTGAAGGTGAGCAAACAACTATTGTGCACTGCTTACCCGCGACCGGGGCATGATGACGGTCATGCGTATCCTGAAGCAGTTGAGCCTGTTTCAAGGAAGCATCTTGTATTGGGAAAAGCATTCTCCTCTCGAGATGGAGAGCGTGAAAATATTTTAGCTGGATCGATCCGAATATCGTGGGAACTAGTGTCAAATGCCCAACACCTACGCAGATGTTGGGTTTCATATTTCATATTGCCAGCGGACGCGAGAGAATACCTTCGAGCAATCTCCGTTGTTCAGCGCTTGGTTGGGAAATATCCCGTTCCCATTTGGAAATGAGCAGCTCAGGAATCCCCATTTTTTCGGCCAACTCACACTGCTTAAGCCTTCTTTCATAGCGGGATAGAAGGATGCGATCCCCAAGCGTTTTTGCTGTTGTGGGGATGGCCTTTCTGACATTACGGTTGTCTGAAAATGGGACGCGTGAAATGTGAATGGTTCGTTGTGCAATTCCCAACAGGGCTATTCTCCCCAAGGAGAAGGAGAACTTTCGGTCACTGCACGGATGGCGAACTCCCAATTAAACTCCGGTAGTCGAGAAAAACAGGAGCGAGAGCAAGAGCAGTTGATTGTAGTATCGTACTGCCCGGAGGTTACCATTTGCCATCCTGCTAAGGGTCAGTAGCAGGACCGACCGCAGGATACGGTTTTCGTGCGTCCTGTTGGCTTTTCCCCGATTTGTTGTAGATTTGCACCGATTCAGATGAATCAACCCGCGGTTTTCCCTGTTGACGCTTCTAGTGGAGCTCATAAGGTATCCGCATGCCTCGCAATCGCATGAGGTGATTTGAGGAATAAAACTTATGGCTGAAGGATATTGTGTAAAGTGCAAGGCCAAGAAGGAAATTGTCGACGCCGTTGAAGAGGTTATGAAAAACGGGCGGAAGGCAATCAAGGGACGCTGCCCCACTTGTGGGACAGTCATGTTCAAAATTCTTGGAGGTAAAACAGCTTCTCCCACAGCCGTAAACTCGGAAAACCCGGGCAACACCGGCGCGGCTCAGTCCAATTCATAAAATATGTCCCAGGAACTCGCTTACGTAATCATTACCCCCTACTCGCTGCACAAATCCCGCACAGGCGGTATTTTTGCCCGTTTGATCACTCGCACCGGCCTCGAACTCGTCGGAGCCCGGATGTTCGCTCCCAGCCCCGAGCTGGTGAAACAATATTCAGAGGTCATCGTTTCCGCAGCAGACACGCAGGATCGCCAGATTCAGGAACTGATTCGCGATTACATTCTCAAGAATTTCGCCGCGGACGCGAGCGGTCGTCGTCGCCGTGTCATGATGCTCCTTTTCAAGGGAGAAGACGCAGTGCGCAAAGTGCGCTCGGTCGTGGGCAACATCAGTGCGGACCGTCGCGGTGGTGAAACAATCCGCGATACCTATGGCGATTTGATTTTTGATGAATCCGGCAAGGTCGTTTATTTCGAACCTGCTGTGCTCGCTGCTCCGAATTTGCAGGAAGCTGAAGTGAAGCTGAAGCTCTGGGCGAAGCATTCCGATGCCGATGGCGGCGTTTTGGAAAACAGCATTGCGTATCACGAAGGTGAAAAGCCGCAGCGCACGCTGGTGCTGATCAAGCCGGACAACTTCCGCTTCCCGACGGGTCGTCCGGGCAACGTGATTGATTTCTTCTCCCGCACAGGCCTCTACATCGTCGGCATTAAATTGCTTCAGATGAGTATCGCCCAGGCGAACGAATTCTACGGCCCTGTCCGCGAAGTGCTCCGCACGAAGCTCAAAGACATGGTTGCTGGCAAAGCCAAAACGGTGCTGGAAAAAGAATTTCACCTGGTGATCCCTGAAGCAGAGGTCAAGCAGTTGGGAGATATCCTGGGACCGGTTTACGGCGACAATCAATTTGAGAACATCGTGAAGTTTATGTCGGGAGCCGCGCCCAGTGAAGTGTCGCAGGACAAATGGAACGAACCCGGTTCCGAGAAGTGCATCGCGCTGGTTTACGAAGGTGTAAACGCGGTAAGCAAAATCCGCGACGTGCTCGGGCCGACGGATCCCTCCAAAGCGCCTCCGGGATCAATCCGCCGTGAGTTCGGTCAGACCATCATGGTCAACGCCGCCCACGCCAGCGATGCCGAAGAAAACGCCCAGCGCGAATTCAAGATCGTGAAAGTGGAAGAAAACACTTTCAAGAAGGTGATCGAAGGCTTTTACGGAAAGCTGTAAGCGATAGTTTTGTTTCTCTACAAAGGCCGGCTGTCGAAGCCGGCCTTTTTTGTTTCTCGAACGCGCCGCCCAAGAGCATATCCCTCAAGGCGTGGTTGCTTGGTTACACACCATCATTTAGCTTTCGTCCGGTTATATAACATGAACATTACGTCCGCCGTTTTTGAATGCAGCGCTCCTGATCTGGAATCTTGTCCAGCGGAGACACTGCCGGAGTTCGCTTTTATCGGACGATCCAATGTCGGGAAATCCTCCCTGTTGAACGCTCTCGCCGGTAAAAAAGGATTGGCCAGAGTATCCGATACACCGGGGTTCACCAAGTTGATCAACTTCTTCATCATCAACAAAACGTGGCGACTGGTTGATTTGCCCGGCTATGGATTTGCGCAGGTGGCACGCGAGCACAAGGCGAAGTTCAACAGCGCGGTAAACAACTATCTCAGCAAACGCGGCAATCTTTCGGGCGTCTTTGTTTTAATTGACTCGCGTCACCCTCCGCAGGACCTCGACCTCGAGTTTGTGCATTGGCTCGGCGGACAATCGGTCGCGCTCGTATTGGTATTCACCAAGACCGACAAAGTTTCGAAAGAAGTCGTGCAGAAGAACGTTGGATTGTTCCAGGAAAGCATTGCCGAATGGTTCGAATCCCCCCCTGAAGTCTTCACCTGCTCTTCCGTTAATCGCGACGGTTTGTCGGAACTGCTCGGTGTGGTTGATGAAATTATCGCGTCGTAATAGGTTGTTTTATGTCATCTGAGTCCACGGAACCGGGAAAGATCGAGGCAAAAAAGGCGGCCGAACCGACGGAGAGTACGGCGCCAGAGAAACGCATCCACCCGAGAGATCCTCTGCACGGCATTACGCTCGAGACAATCGTCAAATACCTTGTGCAAAAGTATGGCTGGAAAGAGATGGCAGATCGAATTCCAGTCCGCTGTTTCATGTTCAATCCAGACGTGAAATCGAGTCTCAAGTTCCTGCGAGCCACCCCCTGGGCCCGGAAGAAGATCGAAATCTGGTATCTCATGGATATTGCGCAAACGCCGAATTGATCGCGCTGCCATGAAAGCCACCAAACACGGTCCCGTTTTCGTGGTATTAGTGGCGATTCTTCTGGTGACGCTCACGATCATCGCCACTGCGAAGATTTTACCGTTTTGGAAGGATCGAAAAAAGGCGGAGCTTAGGGCTAAAATCATTCGCACGATCGACCCTCGCAAAATCCAGCTTTGGGCGATTCCAATCCTGGCTGAACACGAGCGCTCTTACGAAATCCCTCGCGAAACCTGGCCTCCTTTTTTGCAAACGAGTGACGGGCCGGATTCAGCACGCATCGCAGTATGGGCCTCAGGCAAACGCGCCGTTATGATTTCCTGGGGCAGTGGTTTCGGCAACCGGGTGCTTATTGTCGGTGATGAAAGTCTTGTTCTCACCGAAGAATACCTGGGCTTCCCCGTTGAGCCCTGGGCGGCCGGAGTCTATTTTGCCCTCGATCCCAGAAGATGACGCGTTCACTGGTTGTCGCAACATGAGCCAGGGTATGAATGCAGATTGACGCCACGTCCAACGACTGTTTGTTTACAGGTAATGTCTGATCAATCATCCGCCTCTCAACCTGTTTCATCGCCTCACGTGGTAGGAGAAGGTTACGAATTCGACGCCATCCGCAAACATCTCGGCGGAGATTATGCCACGCCCCACTTTGTCATCCATAAGGGTGATACCATTCTCGGGGTGTGCGTAGGACTGATGTGGCATCCCCTAGCTGAAAGCGATCCAGCTGAAATTTGGGTTGGCAAAAAAGAAGACCTTATCCCGTGGGGTGGCAAACTAGCCGATGCCAAAGGACCGATTCCAATCTATGTTCGAAGAGAACAAGGCGGCAAGTGGTTCTATACCGGTAGGTACGAAGTTACCGGCAGCACCACTCAGCTCGAAGAACTGAAGCGCCGAGTGAAACCGCCAACCATTACCGCCATCTCCCGGGTGGTTTTCATGAAGCGGATCAAGTAAGACAGGAACACGCCGCAAGCTATGGCACTGCGACAAAAGGATAATCTGAGCTATGGGGATTCTCAGGCAGATATTCGCGAGGAACTAGCCGCACAGAGCGGAATAGACGGCTATCCGGTCGAGCACTTTGCCGACGCCATTTGCCAGTGCCGCGGTCACATCTTCAAGCTGTTCATCGATGACGATGAGGGAGCGGCCATACGGGAATGCGTCAGCTGCAAACAGCGTCATCCCATGGGCGACAGTGAGGATAACCTCGAAGATGCATCTCTAAGCCAGTGCGAATGCCCATGCGGCAACGATGCGCTCGAAGTCACAGTGGGTGTCGCCCTCCATGAAGGCCGTGAAGATGTCCGCTGGCTGTATATGGGATGCCGGTGCCCCAGGTGTGGGCTCGTTGCCTGCTACGGCGATTGGAAGAATGAATTCATCGATTATAAAGAGCTATTGAAGCGAGTGTAGATTCTTAGTTCCGTTTGAAGGCAAAGCGGAAATAAAGCAAATCACGTTTCTGTAATCCACGGAATACTTTACCGCCTTCCACCCCGGCGAATTCTTCGAATATTGGTCGCATGCGCGGCGATACGAGATCTCCGATCATCTTTCGTTTGCGGGTATCGTCTGCTTCCAGCGCAGCTGCCACTTGTGCGGTGATATCTTCCTCCTCTACTTTTTTCCACCCTGACTGCGCTTCCAGAATTCCTTTGAGTTGCCCCATATCCGCCGCGGCACGCAAATCAGCAAAGACAAAGTGCCCACCCGGACGCAGCACTCGTGCTACCTCGCTGAAGAACTTCCCGACATCTCCGTAGCAATGGCTGCTCTCCACGTTCACCACCAAGTCGAAGCTGGCATCCGGAAACGGAAGCTTTTCCGCATCGCCTACTTTAAAACCGAGATGCGCAATGCCTTTATGACGTCCTTGGCAAAACGAAATTGCGTCCGGCGAATAATCAATTCCGGTCATTTCTGCCGGCAGATGATAACGCGCAAAATAGCTCGATCCTCCACCCCGACCGCAGCCGACTTCGAGCACCTGCTTACCTGCAAGGGGAACCGGAGATGCCACCCGATCGTAGAGTTGAATACAGAAGCGATCAGATTCATCCTCTGGCTTAAGTTGGCGAACCTTTCCACCCGCAGGTTGAGAGGGAAAATAACCGTAATTCATGAACGTCCAACTTCCCGTCGCAATCTCCCGGGCAAGTTTCCCATACCACCAACGCCAGAGCATTCTCCGAAGGCCCGGGGAAACCTCACATACGAAAAGAAGCAAGCGCGTCAGCACAGGTTGAAAGTATTCACTTCTGTCCCAAGGTGAACAGACAATACAACGGGTTGAAAAGAGGGTTCCGTGTAACCATTTCATGAAAACTCCCCTCTGTGGGAGAACATGATGAGAAGAAGATGCACCTATCTCCTGCGAACCCTGGTTGTGGCCGCTGTTGGTTTCACCTCAGCCTTCACAAGTCACGCGGCCAAGACCGCCGAAAAACCTAATGTCCTCCTGATCATTGCCGACGATCTGAACGATTGGATCGGACCAATGAAAGGTCATCCGCAGACCAAAACACCGAATCTCGATAAGCTCGCGGCTCGCGGCATGACCTTCATGAATGCGTATATTGCGGCGCCGATCTGCAATCCATCCCGCGCTTCGTTCATGACGGGTCGCCGCCCTTCCACCACCGGTATCTATGACAATCAACAACCCGCCATGGCGCATATTCCGCGAGGGGTTCAGTTGAACGATTACTTACGCAAATACGATTATACCTCGTTCGGTGCGGGCAAGATCTATCACTACAACCAATTCCGGAAAGAAGACTTCGATGACGTCTCCTTCCTGACTGACGATACCCTGCCCAGTCATCCGGCGAAGCGTCGCCCCAGCCCCTTCGGCTATCGTATGTTCACGGAAGACAAACCGACCAATGAGTTCGACGAGCAACGTGCGGAAAAGGATCTGGTCGATTATCGAAGTGTCGATTGGTGCATCGACAAACTGAAGGGTCGCGAAGATCAAAAGAACCCATTCTTCATGACCTGCGGTATTCACCGTCCACACACTCCTTGGGACGTCCCCAAGAAATACTTCGATCTGTATTCCCTGGACACTCTGGAGCTGCCAATCGTCCGCACGAATGACCTGGCCGATGTGCCACAGGCAGGGGTGCGTTTTGCAAATCCCGGAGGGGCCCATGATGAGGTCCTAAAAGCGGGAGTATGGAAAGATCGCGTTCGCGCTTATCTCGCCAGTATTTCCTATATGGATGCACAGGTTGGACGTTTACTTGAGTCTCTGGCGAAATCGAAACAGGCCGACAACACGATCATCGTTTTCGTTAGCGACCACGGCTGGCACCTGGGCGAAAAAGAACATTGGGCGAAATCGGCACTGTGGCGGCAGGCCACTCGCGTTCCTTACATCTGGGTCGCTCCCGGCCTGACGAAAGGTGGAACCAAATGCGATACCGCCGTGGATACACTGAGCTTGTTTCCCACCATTTGCGAACTCGCAGGCGTGGCTGTCCCGAAACACGTAGAGGGCATCAGCGTCACTCCATTGCTCAAGAATGCAAAAGCCAAGTGGACGCAACCCGCCATCACCACGCATCTGCAAAATAATCACGCGATCACTACAGCAGACTGGCGCTACATCCGATACGCGGATGGAACTGAGGAACTCTACAATCAGAAGACCGACAAGAACGAATGGACGAACCAGGCGAAGAACCCAAAGTTCACCGAAGTTAAGTCGGATCTCGCGAAGTATCTGCCTACGATCAACGCCGAACCCGTAGCCCATAAACCAGGAGTGGATCCAGACCATCCCGATAAAAAACCTCGCAAAGTAAAGGCACAGGCAAAACGAAAAGCGGCCTCCCGCTGAGGTTTATAATAAAAAGCTGGCGCGGGAGACCGCGCCAGCTGTGAATTGCTGCTTCCTTCTTACGGTTTAATTAATTCTCTCAAGTCGCGAAACTCACGCGGCGCACTGCCCGCCGGTTCGTCGATACTTCCACTGGCCTGGAGTTGGCTCTGCAGACGTTGAGCGTGTTCCAGGTGTTTCTCCATTTCAGGCAACTGCGCACGAGCGAATTGCTGAATCTGCGGATCGGTCTGCTCCGCACTGGCCGCTTGTTCCAGGTCCTGCAAGGCACGCTGGTGCTCGTCGACGATGAAACTTACATAAGCCTGGTCGAACTCCCGTCCACTGGCCTTCGTTAACTGTTGCACCTGCTGCACATCCATCTGCACGTCGTGTTGCTGCGCGAGTTGTTGCAGGCGTTGAGTGACCTGTTGTCCAGCTTGTTGTTGCCCCTGGGCAAGTTTTCGAACTTCAGAGCTTTGCGCGCGTTCCACCGCCAGCTGGCTTAAGGCGCTACAGAGCTTGCTGTAAGCCACGCCTGTCATCACGAACTCGCGAGCCTCCGGCATTTCCATCTGGCCTGATTGCCCACCGCTAGCCGGTTGGCCCTGCTGCCCCTGCCCTTGATTCCGTTGGAGTTGTTGAACCTGCAATTGCAACTGTTGGAGTTGCTGCTGCAATTGTTTCACCTGTTGTTGCAGTTGCTGTTCCGATTCAGCACCGGCTTGTTCGCGGATGATCGCGCCCTGCTCTCCTGTCGGAAAATGGCGTCCTTCAGCGCGCTGCTCCAACTGAGAATAGTAAAACTGCTGCTGAGAGGATTGAGCGGATGGGCTTGACGGTCCGTGCAGGGAGGGTTGAGCTCCCGCCGGTTCCTGAATCTGGCCTCCCGCTTGAATCTGCGTTTGAACCCGCTGAGCCTGCTGCAGGTGTTTCTGCATTTCCTGAACCTGCTCACGGGCAAACTGTTTGATTCCTTGATCTGGATGATTATCAGCGATCTGCTGCAACTGTTGAAGACCCTGACGTCCTGTCTGGATCAAAAATCTTAGGTAAGCCTGATCAAACTGCTGTCCGCTGGCCTGGGTCAGTTGGGTGAATTCCTGAAGCCCCATCGGCACTCCCTGCTGTTGAGCAAGCGTATCCAGCTTCTGGTTGGCTTGTTCATGAGCTGTTGCCAGTTGCTTTCCAAATTGCCGCACCTGCGGGTTTTCAGCCTTGATCTGCGCGAGCTGGCCAAGAGCTATCTCGAGCTTGTTTTCCGCAGCGGTTTTCATGAGGAAGGATTTTGCCTTCATCTGCTGCCGTGATTGTGGACCAGACGGATCCTGGATCTGCTGGCTGGAACTGGACTGGCTTTCTGGTTGCCCACAAATGCTCTCAGGAAATGCAATCGTGCCAACACAAGCCATGGCCGCTGATAAAGCGACCGTTCTGATGTGTATAAATTTCATGTTTTCTCCTTTCGTTAAGCGTCCGCAGAGGGGTGGGTTCGAGTCTCCTTCTCATACAACCTAGTCCACACAGGATTACATTCAATCGGGGCAATGGTGGTCTGCACGTGGTGAGATGGACGACTGCTTCCCGGCAGGAAGCCGCAACCTCGCACATTACAAATCCTCAGCGGAGACTACGTAAGGACCATCCCTCCCGCGCAGTTGCGCGGCCTCGTCGTAGGGTCTACGGAGTGCCCGCGCAATTGCGCGGCTTCGTCGTAGGGTCTACGGAGTGCCTGCGCAGTTGCGCGGGGTCGTTGTAGAGTCTACGGAGTGCCCGCGCAGTTGTGCGGCCTCGTCGTAGAGTCTACGGAGTGACCGCGCAGCTGCGCGGGGTCGTTGCAGGGTCGGCGGGGAGGCGTTTTACGCTAAAAATGACTGAACTGGGTCGGTTTTGACCGGTTTTGGGGGAAAAATGATTTTTTTAACCGCGAAATTGACTCAATCGCGCCCCTGCCCGCCTGGTCCTGACGAGCAGATCCGCTCCGCGCGCATCGCTCCACTGGTGCCGCTCCTGAAAAAACGCGAACTCCAACTCATCGCAAGGGAGGCGGGGAACTTCGAACTTCCCGTCTATCCCGGTCTCATCGTCAAGGAATGCTACTGGCGCTGGCCCCAAAGAAACCTCGCCGGCAACTCCATCGACTTCTTTGTCCAAATCCTGGGTCTCTCCTTTCACAACGCCATGCGCGAAATCAACACTCCGTAAACTACGGAATCCAAAAACAGCCCCTGGCGTCGCAATCCTGCGACGCCAGTTCGGCCATTTACGATACCAATCCGGTGAAAACTTCGATGCCAATTTGCTCCGACCCATCCCGTCGTACGCGTACGACCAAAAGCACGGTTATTCGACCACAAATTACGACGCCATCCAGGCCATTCGGCCCAAATCCCAACGATCTCAATTTGGGGAAAAATACGATGTTAAAAAAGTTCGCAACACTTACCCGGCTTCTTCACCTTGGGTGCATCCTAATACTTGGGCAAATCAGGATCGGATTGGCACGCTTCCAAATACTTTTTCCGAGAAATTTGCTTTCCTCGTATCCAATATGCGTCCGCGACTGGCTCTCCGTCTTCATACCAAGTTTTTTGCCGCCCAGTGGGAACGCCTTTTAACAGGGGCACTTCAGAAGATTGCACCCCATTATCGTGCCAGTTTTTGGCAATGCCAGTTCCGCGATCTAACGCGTATGCCCCGAGAAAACGACCGTCAGACGCCCACATTTTTGCGAGACCATGCTGAACGCCATGTTCATATGTAATCTCAGCTGCCAATTGGCCATTGGGATGATAATCCCGTCTTACACCGTGAGGCCGGCCATTGACCATCGGCACTTCAGTCCGAAGTTGCCCATTTGAATGAAAAAAGCGTTGGAACTCTGAATTCATAAACTCAAATCAAAATTTGCCCATGGCACTCAAAATAGTTGCTATCCCTAGATGCATTTGCAGCCGGCCGGTATCCGCTGTTTTCCCCGCGACCACGAGACCAGGAATCCTAATAAGTGCACTCTGCAATGTTCGCTTTACCAGCCCACGTCGAATAAATTCTCGCGCCAAGGCATAAGTTCCAATTTTAAACAAGTCATCCAAGTTCGACACTTCATCCGTGTAGAAAATGACGCCGCCAACATTGAAGTAGGCGATTGGCGTTGTAAAAACGTAAGCCTCGCGAACTCCATTCGGCCACGTTTCTTTCGCATACGGAACGCCCAATGCATTGAAAGCAAGCTGGTATGCCTCAATTTGAACCATTCCTGCCGCCACTCCGCTTAAAGAAAGCGGTTTAATTTCTCCAAACGTGCCCTTTGCTGTGTTCAGAATGTTCGGCTTTAATCTCGTTCCGAGAACACCGGTTGTTGGTCCAACAATCGCTCCCGGATTCTCGGCCAAATATTGAGCCTGAATCACCCGGTGTGCTTCATAGCCGAACTTCTGCGTAAATTTGAAAATGCTGAAGTGTCCACTTGGATCAATTCGGTTAATTGGGTCCGCCTGTGCATAGAGGTATTTGTGCAACGAAAGAGGATCGCCTTGGCTTCCTTCGTAGGAATCCATCGTCCAAAACCGTCCAATCTCTGGTTTGTAATAGCGCGCTCTCAGGTAATACATTCCAAGGTGCGGATCCCATTGTTCACCGGTAAACCGGTAGTTGTTCGGCGTCGTGCTCGCTGTCGGGTTGATCAAGATGCCGAAGGCATCGTAGTCATAGGTGTCGGTAACAGAAACAGGTGCCCCTTCCCCAGTGGAGGTTAAGTAACGGACACTCCCCAATCCATCGTAGCCGTAGAAACGCTCGGTGCCGTCCAAGAGACGCTGTTTCACCAGGTCCAACCCGTAGGTATAAACAACATTAACGGCAGGTTCAGAGGCACCCAGGGATTCCTCGACCACCTGGGCATAGCCGGTAGGATTCCGATCATCGACCAAATACCAGGTCTTCAGGTATCCAACTGTCTTGGTGACACGGTTTCCATCCGCATCGTAAGTGAAACTGGCGACCTGACCGCCGCTGGTGGTGCGTTTGACTAACCTGTTCTCCGCGTCGTATTCAAAGGAATTCCCGGCAGCATCGGTGAGGGTATTGCCATTGGCATCGTAGTAGATGGAACTTATGACACTTCTTCAGACTGGGAAGACACCCCTTCTGGTAGGCCGTGAGGGGCAGCCATAAAAGCAAGCCCTGGATAGTGCAAGCCCTTATTACCCTGTGGCACAGGGTTTGCTAATGTACAGGTATGAAAATGGTAACAACATTCTTCCAATGGGCCGTTCCGAATGTGTGTTTCGTGATGTTTGTTGCGGCGGAGTGTGCGCTGATCTACGGCGTCTTTAAGTATTTCAAGGTGATCTGAGCCAGATCCTTTTCCTCATAACAGATTCCGCTTCTCAGTTCTGAGACATTTCCAGGTCGGGTTCGACCCATTTTCCGTGTTCCCGGATCAGTTCCACCAGGCGTTCTACCGCTTCCCCTTCGGGAATATTGAATTTTACCGCCTTTTTCCCGATGTAGAGGTTGATCTTTCCGGGAGCCCCACCTACGTAGCCAAAGTCGGCATCCGCCATCTCTCCTGGACCATTTACGATGCACCCCATGATGGCAATCTTCACCCCTTTTAGATGCTCCGTCCTCGCTTTGATTTTAGCGGTGACCGTTTGCAGATTGAACAAGGTGCGACCGCAGCTAGGACACGCCACGTAGTCGGTCTTGAATGAACGACAACCCGCTGCCTGGAGAATGTTGTATGCGAGGCGAAGACTCTGTCCGCCTCCTGCTTCGCCGCGCACCAGGATTGCATCTCCGATTCCGTCTGCGAGCAAGGCTCCGATTACCACCGACGCCCGCAACAACGCGATTTTGGGTTCCAAAGGAACAGATTCGAATGAAAGACAATCCTTCAGGAGAACAGGATTATTACGACCCAACTCTTTCAGTTTTGTAACAAGCAGCCGGAAGGCGGTGATCGGAGGGAGCGAGACACCATCTTTCACAGTAACCAGCTGAGTATCACACGTGATCTCGAACGGCTTTGAAGGATCAATCTCCTGGATGTTTAAATCTTCGTATACAGCTTCCGGTTTGACGTCGTCCTTGGGACGAATTTTTGGGGCAACCTTTTCCCACGTCGCACGGGTAACGACCACCCGCACGGTCTGCTCGCCACCACAACGACTCTGCTCGGAAAGTTGTATCTCGGGCGTTTCACGACGTTTGTAGGTAAAGGGATCGAATGGAAATCCAGTGCTTCCGAAAGAATCGAGTGAAGCGTCGCTTCCCGGCCTGATCGTGAGTATGGGGATCTGAGCGACCAAATCGTTGCAAACTTCAATCTCACGTGGGGAATCTTCCGTCAGCGAAACACGAATGGTATCGCCCAAACCATCACAGAGCAGCGAGCCGATTCCGATGGCGCTCTTGATTCGACCATCCTCCCCTTCCCCGGCTTCCGTCACACCGAGATGAATAGGATAATTCCAATCGGGACCGAGTTCGTCCAAGCGAGCCACCAGCAAGCGGTAACATTCGATCATCACCTTCGGATTGCTCGACTTCATCGAGAACACGAAGTTATGGAAATCGTTCTTACGCGCGATCCGGGCAAACTCCAACGCGCTCTCCACCATCCCAAGAGGAGTGTCGCCGTAGCGATTCATGATGCGATCGCTCAATGAGCCGTGATTGGTGCCGATGCGGATCGCCCGGTTCAACTCCTTGCAAAGCCTAACCAAAGGTGTGAACTGTTCTTCAATGCGACAAAGCTCTGCGGTGTATTCGTCGTCCGTATACTCAAGCACTGCGAATTTCTTTTTATCGGCGTAGTTACCGGGATTGATGCGGACTTTTTCCACCCACCTGGCGGCTTCCATCGCAGCATCCGGTTTGAAATGGATATCGGCAACAATGGGGACATTGCAGCCACGTGCGCGCAATTCTTTAACGATGTTTTCGAGGTTCGCCGCGTCTTTGATAGTCGGGGCAGTGATGCGGACGATCTGACAACCCACCGCCACCAACTCCAGCGTTTGTTTCACTGATTCTGCCGTGTCCATTGTGTCGCAGGTCAGCATCGATTGCTTCACGACAGCATGATGACCGCCAATGATAACGCCGCCTTTGCTGGGATCACCAACAACGACTTCGCGGGTGAGGCGTCTTTCGGACACGAACGGAGAAACGCAATAATTCATGGATTACTGGGCTGCGGGTTTCGGAGTAAAAACGAGAGGAGCATCCTCCTTTTCACGTTTCCAGGGAAGCTCCTGAACATCGTAAAAGGCAATGTAAACCATGAAGCCAATCAGAAGGGCAGCACAACCAGTTTGGATGTATTGCAACAACCGCGCGCTGACCGGGCGCTTACGAATGCTTTCAACTATCGCCAAGGTGATGTGCCCGCCATCCAATACGGGAAACGGCAGCATGTTCAAAACCGCGAGATTCACGTTCATCAACACACTGAACCAGAGAGCCAAACGCCAACCCTGCTCTGCGGCAAACAACCGCCCGTAAACATCCATTATTTTAATGGCACCACCAAGATGTTGCGCACTGATATCCGATTTGCGTGAGAACAAAGCACCAAACGTGCTGATCATCGCGTTGACACTGTCGACCACTTGCTCGATTGGGCCGGGACGCACCAGGCCCATTTTCCCGTTGCCGTCCCACGCCACCCCAAGTAGCGGCTTGAGGTTAGGAGGGCTCACCGGAACCTCCGGCTTGATGGTTAGGTCGAATTCTTTGCCAGCCCGGGCAACCGTCAAGGTGACTTCTTCACCTGCTTTTTTCTCAACCAAATCACCCACCGTAGCAAAACTAAAAATCTTCACGCCATCCACCGCCGTTACTTCGTCGCCCGCCTGCAACCCGGCCAAAGCCGCCGGGCTGTTCGTGGCGACCTCCGCGACGAGAGCACTTTGTTTCGGTGCGATACCAATACTGCGCAGGCCCTTTCTCTGATAGATCTTGGTCTGCTCTTTCTCAGGGCGAACCTCAATTGTCTTCTTTTCATTACCGCGCTCCACCAGGATAGGAACGACTTCCCCTTCACTGCGGACAATTCGCCAGTGAATGCTTGAACCCATCCCACCCCACTTGGTGATCGGTTTGTTTTCTATCTCAAGAATTTTGTCACCCGCTTGCAATCCAGCTTTATGGGCAGGTCCGTTGGTCAGAACATAACCAATCGTGGTGGTCGTTTCTGCTTCGCTCACCGGACGTCCCACGACATAGACGATTACCGCGAAGACGAGAGCCAAACCAAAACTGAAAAGCGGACCGGCAAATGCGACGATGATCTTGTCCTTTGCAGAAATCGGAGGAAGTTGTTCGGCCTTTTCGTCTGTCTTGCCTTCGATAGCTTCCATTGTGGCCATCTGGGGAAGAGAGACATAGCCACCGGCGGGAATCCATCCCAGGGCATATTCCACTCCCCGAATTTTGGTGCTCCAGATCGGTTTACCGAACCAGATCGCAAAGCGCTCCACCTTCAAACCCCGCCAGCGAGCAGCGAGGAAATGTCCCAATTCATGGACGAAGATGAGGATGTTAAAGAGGAGTACAACCTCAAAAATAATGAAAATAACTTTTAATATGTCCATGTTTCCAAACGAATCAGCCGCCAATCTAATGGTGATGGCAGGACGTTGCAAACGGTAAAAAGTTGCATAATCCCGGCCAGATCCTGACGCAAACTACAGAATAATAAGGAGTTTGAAACAAAAACCGGACGTCTTGGCCCGACCGTTCGCGTTGCTCCCCAAGAGCCCGTCTGACCCGGCGAAGCATTGTGGGTTCCCAATTACCTTGCGTCAAAGTTCGGAAGGTCACGGGTTGAAAGCAATCCAGTGGCTTCCAGTCCCGGAAAGGGTGCGATCGGAGGCCGATCGGGGTGCTTCCGGGCTGGGTAGGAGGCGGAGTGGAAGCAGTTCGACAAGCTTCCGGGTTAGCCGCCTGCGAGACAGGAACCAAGTGGTTGGTGGACCGCCTCGTTCACGGCCGGCCGGGAATCAGATTGCCTTCGAACTTACCGTACTACCGGCAAAAGGAGGCCGTTTTTCGTTCCGCTCCCTGCCATTTCTCGTCAAGCACAAAGATTTATTCGCCCACGATCCCCAATAGAATCAAGGGGTTGAGGGCAGGGCAAAATTTGATATCAAATTTTGCCCCTACATTTCCGCCCAG
>JBKJKE010000092.1:0-13795 GCA_046597605.1 Limisphaerales bacterium
GGGAATGTGGGGTCGAACCAATCGCGTTCGCCATACCATTCTCGGGAATGTGGGGTCGAACCAATCGCGTTCGCCATACCATTCTCGGGAATGTGGGGTCGAACCAATCGCGTTTGCCATGCCATTACCGGTAATGGGGGGTCGATCCATTCGTGTTTGTCATACCATTGCGGGTAGTAGCCAGCTTCTAATCAGGGGAGGGTGTAATCCAAGCGGCGGAGATGGAGGCGTAGTCCGAGTACAACCGGAGGGGGTTCCCAACGTTCCATTTACTGCACCATCTCACCCGTTTTAAATCACGCCCAGCCGTCCCCCCCGCATTCCCCTTTACCGAACGCTCGTGATTTTCTATGCTGAAAAAACTGGTTACTCCACTGCCACATGAAATTTCTGCGTAGTTTTTTTGCCGGGATCGTATGTCTTCAACTCGCGTTGGGCGGAGTGCTCGCGCAGCCGATTGTTCTGCAGCCAAACTTTCGCCCAATGGCGGGCAACGGCGTCAGCAATCTGAGGGTGATCGAACAAAGCAAAGATGGCACCGAAATTTTGCTCGCGATGGATGTCACATACGACGGGTTTGGCGGGCAGACTGCGCTGGTTGTTCCGATTGTCGAAAAAAAGGACCAAAAAGGCGTTTCACGCTGGTTTGGCGCAGATCCAATGACCGTCTCGGCCGGCAAAGGGCCGATCTCCATGAAGATCCGATATTTCAACGACGAAGAGGGCGTCCCCCCGGAAATCACGACGGATCGTCTCCGGGTTCTAATCTTAAATAACACCGCCACTGCCATTATCACCAGCAGCCCAAATCTTAAAACGATCAAATGGGGTAGTCCCAACGCCAAACAGACGATTCGATCCATGCTGCCTGTAATTGCCGAGGGCAATGATCCACAGGCTGCCGAAAGGGCAAAACAGGCTGGGCTCGCCGCTGAACGTGCTCGGGAACAAGCCCGTCTTCGGGCGGAAGCTGAGACGAAAGCCAGGCAGGAGGCGGCGATTCGCGAAGAAGCCCGCAAGAAAGCGGAAGCCGAGGCCACTCGCCTCGCGGGAGAACGTCGTCTCGCCGAAGAGCGGGCGGCAGCCGAAGAACAAGCGCGTGAAGATGCCCGGGTTCTCGCCGAAGCTGAAGCCAAAGCGCGTGAAGTCGCACGGGCGAAAGCTGAAGACGAAGCACGTCGCCTGGCCGAGGAAAAACAGTTGGCGGAAGCACGTGGCCTGGCCGAAGCAAAGGCTCGCGAAGAAGCCCGGTTGAAAGCGCTGGCACAAGCACAAACCCGCGAAGAAGCCCGATTGCAGGCCGAAGCAGAGGCCAAAGAGCGCGAAGTGGCTCGTGTCAAAGCAGAGGAGGAAGCACGCCGCCTCTCTGCCGAAAAACGCATTGCAGAAGAACGCGCTGCAACCGAAGAGAAAACTCGTGAAGAAGCACGCCTGCTGGCAGAAGCCCAGGTGAAGTCACGTGAAGTCGCCCGGGTCAAGGCCGAAGCTGAAGCCAAACGGTTGGCAGAAGAAAAGCGATTGGCTGAGGCGCGCGCCGCAACGGAGAAAAAAGCAGCCGAAGAAGCTCGGTTGCTCGCGGAAAAAGAGGAGCTAGCCCGGAAAGAAGCCGAACTCCGGGCCGCGACCGAAGCCAAAGCGCGTGAAGAAGCTCGTCTGAAAGCGGAAGCTGAAACCAAACGCCTGGCCGAAGAACGCCGCCTGGCCGAGGCCCGCGTCAAAACGGAAGCGGAAGCTCAATTGAGAGCCCAATTGGAAACGGAGGCGAAAGCTCGCCAAGAGGCCGAACTCAAAGCCGAAGCTGAAGCCCGTCGCCTAACGGAAGAGCGTCGCTTGGCCGAGGAAAAAGCCTTGGCTGAAGCTAAATTCCGCGAAGAGGCTCGCAAGAAAGCCGAGGCCCAGGCAAAGGCACGCGAACTGGCTAGACTGCAGGCGGAAGCAGAAGCAAAAGCCCGTGAAGCGGCGCGACTCAAGGCCGAAGCGGAAGCAACACGACTTGCGGAGGAAAAACGACAAGCTGAGGCACAAGCCCTTATTGCTGCGAAGGGCCGGGAGGAGGCTCGACTTAAGGCAGAAGCAGACGCAAAAGCTCGCGAAGTTGCCCGCATCAAAGCAGAGGACGAAGCACGTCGCCTCGCTGAAGAAAAACGGCAAGCCGAAGTGCGCGCGGCAGCCGCCGCCAAAGCGCGGGAAGACGCAAAATTGGCTGCGGAAACAGAAGAGAAGGCCCGCAAAGAGGCCGAAATCCGTGCCTTGGCTGAAGCCAGGGTGCGCGACGAAGCGCGGTTAAAAGCGGAGGGTGAGGCGAAGCGCCTGGCCGAAGAAAAACGGCAGGCGGAACAGGTTGCTGCGGTCGAAGCAAAGGCCCGGGAAGAAGCGCGCCGCAAAGCGGAGATCGAAACACGTCGATTCGCAGAAGAAAGACGTATCGCAGAAGAAACGTTGAAGGCGGAAGCAGAAGCCGCCAGGGTCGCCCAGGAACGGGCTCGCGTCGAAGCAGATGCCAGAGCCAAAGCTGAGGAAGAGGCCCGAACCCAGGAAGCTGCCCGGCTTTTGGCCGAACAACAGGCCAAGCAAACAGGTGAATCAAGCGCCCCGGCTTTTCTTCCGTCTACAGCGAAAACGAAAGTTTTGAATGTGGATGTCGTTAACCGAAGCCTGGATCGGACTCAAATGACGATCGGCGTCGAATACGATTATAAAGACAATTTGCCAAAGCCTGTGCTCGGGGTGGAAATTTCCAGAACTGGCGATTCGCAGGCCAGCGCCTACTTCAAAAGCGCACTTGCTGATGTCAAAAAATCCAAGCTGGCGTTGTTCCCGGTTCGTTACAACCCACCTGATCCGAAAGTGTTCGCGTCCATGTCGACCGATCGGCTCGTCATTTACCTGCAGGACGCGGTAAGCGTACAGCGCTACAACCTGATGCCTGTGGCCATGATGTTGATGTGGCGCGCACCCGGAGCAATCGCACCTTCAAATCTCGCGGCGACGGGAACCTTGCAGTTGAATGAGTTTAAACAGAGCGATCTTTTTTCCGGTTATATAACGCTCAACTACACGCTCAGTGCGCCAACCGGCAAGATTCGCGTCCGTCTGTTTGACGCCAAAAACGAGCGCAGCGCGAAGTGGTTTGCCATTGATGAGGTTGCGGTAAAACAAGGCGGAGGACTTCAATTGGTGCAGATTGCAGTGAGACCTGATGCCGATAGCCCAGGCGATTTCATTAGGGTGGATACACTGAGCATTGAGCTCCTCGACGACGCTGGAAATGTGATCACTTCGTTGAAGAAGGAAAACACATTGAATTGGGCGCGCCCCAAGTAAGCGGCACAGAACGAAGCACAAAATCAATCTAATGCGAGTGGCTGAAGCGATCGGCCACCGCATTCCCGGCATTGCCCTTCCGTTGTCACAAACTGCATTTCACAGCGCGGGCAATAAGCCCGATGAACTGACTCTGTCGGCTTCGGTGACCGACAGATCGCGGCGACATCAATTTTTTCTTTGCGAAGAAGTGATTCCACTTTCTCTAGTTGAAGCAAACGAAAGGATTGCTCTACTTCGGCGGCAGTAAAGTCTTCGTTAGGACAAACGGGGAGTCTTGGGAAGCGCATATCTCTCACCGCCCTGGCGGCAAACGTTTGGAGCTCCGAGCGAGAACATAGATGCGCAGCAACGGCCATGGGATGAAAGCCAAGTAACAGGTGACGCGATAAGGCATCGCGGACCCGAATGGCGGCGGACGGCGCCAGCATCGCGGTGAGACAGGGCACAAACCAATCGTCGTTCGGCGTCGTGAAGAGTCGCTTATGAGCACGTCGAAACAGAATCGATATACTCACCGTCTGTAAGAGCAGAATAGCCACAAGAGGAATCCATGACTGGCGCAGGCCCAAAAGCCAAAAAACCAGGGGTGTCGCTCCGAACAGATAAAAAAACAACAGCGTTGAAAGAATCTGAAGCGTGCGCGACTCCTGCCTGAATGCATCCAGACGAGCGGCAATTTTTTCCCGATCGAAACTGTCGTCCAAAAACCGATCAATTTCCGCCACACGCTTCTTCGCAGGCATATTGTTGAGTTGACGCAAAAAGAAGGCGGTTTGCCCGGCATGGCATTCCGAGCCACACTTCAAAAAAAGAAGAGAGTTGATCCATACCTCTTTCGCTCGAGATTCGATCTTCTCGATATTCTTGAAGAGAACCAGTTTCGCAGGTTGAACGGCACGCCAGCCAGGGTCAACGCATACTGCAGAGTAAGAGTAGACCGCTTCAGGACTGACAGAGAAAAGGAACTGTTCGCAGGTCAGCACACGTCCCAGGGGAGGAACAGGCTGCAGGAAGACAAGTCCTCCTCGCCAGTTACTAAAAAACAGGCCGGGAAACCGGACCTGCCACATTTTCCCCAGCCAGGAAGTAAACGCGACCCCACCCCTGCGGAGCCAAACCAGACACTCCAGAAGATATACTGCCGCGAGGATCAGCAGCAGGTTCCAGGACTCATCCATGATGGCCTGGGTTGTTATCCGTCTTTGGTGGTCCGGTCGCGGCCAAAAATGAAGCGCTTGATCATGGCACCCACCGCGGCGACGCCGAGAACAACCAGCTTCCAGCCCTTTTTCAGGAACAACAATAATCCGGTTAGCAGCCCGGTTTTCGCGGCTATGGCAACCGCACCGCCGGTCACCAAGGCAGCCAGTCCGTACTTGGCCAATTTATCGCCTTCTCGATATTCGGCATAGCGTTCGCCGGTCTTATATTGATAGGTCGCCAGAAGTTGCTTGAACTCCGGCAGGGTGGCGGCCAATTCGGCCGGCTCACAAATCAACTTTACCTCCATCACCCCTTTTCGGCCCAGGATACGGGTATTGTAGTTGACGATCTGTTCGCCATCGCTCTCTCCACGGACAGCCCATTCCAGATTTTGGGTCGCTGAATCATAGTGAGGTTTTTTCTCCCAGCCGATCACTTTCATTTCAGACCAACCGCGACGCTTCCGCTCTTCATTAGCAGATTCGGTTCCTTCTTTGATCGATTTGATCATCGCCTTTGGGTCGAGTTTGTCCTTGTCGTCGTCTTTTACATAGCCGTCTTCAGTAAAACGAAAAACGGCAAACCAAACCATTGATGTCGGAGAAAGAAATCCAACTTCCGAGCCGGAGGTCAGGTTTCCCATGGCTTCCATCAGCTTGCGAGTGCCATCGCCGTCGGTGAACATGAAGTCCACCGGCACCCCAACCTCGGCGATGTCCTTCATCGTTGCGGTTGCAGGACCTTTGGTCCACTTCATGGAGGCGAGAAACTTATCACTTTCTTCCTTGGCCACTGCCTGTTCGTTCGTTTTTTCCTGAGCCAAAACACTGTGCATTGAACAAAGCAAAACGAGGCAAAGCGCAGCGAAGGTGAATGGTAGTCTGGAGAGTCGCATAGGTTGGTTTTAAGGTTGGAGATACAGCCTGGAAGTTTCTCCCAGAGCGTTTTGCTATTACGCCCAAGCAGATCCTTCTCCACAAGTTTTTATTCGGGGGATGGTACGCATTCCCTCTGTCAAACGAAAAAAGGACAGCCGAAGCTGTCCTTTTTTCAAATTAGTTTCGGAAAACTACTTCGAAATGCGTCTCAAGCGGATGCTCTTGAACTCAACCGCATAGGGACGGTGGTCAGTCATCAACTCAAGGGCGAGCATACCCGATTTAGTGAGGCGCCGTTCGTTGGCGTCTTTCATATCAGCGACAGTCTTTCCGTTGATCTTGTGCACGAACTGATCGCCCTGCGCAATGATCGTGATCTCATTCCAATCATTCTTTTTGATGGCCGCCAGAATGACAGGCAGCGGCTCCAAATCCGCAATTTTTTGGATCTTGTCACCCGTGTCGAGCATCTCTACGACTGTCTTCTGTGTGTAGGAAATCATCCCATTGCGATCCCGTGCCGTGAGCATGCCCGTGTTATTCCCATCCTTGGTGACGCGATACTGATAGCCGCGGACTTCGTACGGAGAAAGTTTACGCCCGCGGTAAGTGACGCTCGCGACCCCTTGTTTTGCACCGATCTCCATGTCATACCGGTAGAGAGCGCGCAATTCAAAATCACTCACCTGCCCGCCATCCCAAACAATTGACGTAACCGTCTTCTTGTCTTCAGGCATTTCTCCTCGAATTGCCCCGTCCTTAACAGTCCAGATAGTTGCCTCGCCAGACCAACCCGTCAGGTCGCGTCCATTGAACAATTCCACAAAGCCTGAATCGGACCGTGCCGCCAACCGTGCAATTTCAGCAGCTTCAATGGCCGCCCGCCGTGCTTTGAGTTCATCTGCCGATTCTTTGTCCGGATCAACTGGAGCAACGTCTGTCGGAGGTTTCGCGGGGTCGTTGGACTTGGATGCTGTTGGGGTCGGTTTCCCCGGAGCTATTGGCGGCAGATCCGAAGGCTCCCCACGCAGCATAAAAAAGGCGGCGAGACCACCACCCACCAACAGAACCACCAGGGCACCAATCAGAATCCCTTTTGAGGATTTCTTCGGTGGTGCGGGAGGAGGCGTCGGCAAAGGAGCTATCGGCGCAGCGGTCGCCCGGCTCGGCGGTTGTGCAATGGGAACTGCGGGAGCCACTGCTCTGGCAGGAGCTGGTGTGGGCCGGGTGGGCATCGGCTCAGGCTCACTCAAATCGGCAAACTCAAGGCTCTTTGCAATGGTATCGACATCCTGTGGCCGGGCACTGGCATCCTTCTGAAGGCATGACATCACGATCGAACCGACGATCGGGGGAACACGGTTAGGAATTCTGAGCTTGGCCAGACGCTGATCGAGAGTTTCTGGTTCGGTTCCCCGGATCTGCGGGAGAATATCCCCGGAATGAAATGGTGGAGTGCTGGTAAGAAATTCGTAAACCGTGATTCCCAACGAATAGATGTCATCTGTCTTTTGCGGCGGAGCACCGTCCACCTGTTGGGGACTCAAGTATTGCAAGAGACCACCGGCACCAGTACTTGGAGGACCGCCGTAAAGCGGGTTTGTCAGGATTCCCGCAATGCCCACATCCAGCAGCTTCACCTGCCCTTTTCGGTCCAGCATTAAACTTGAGGGCTTCACTGCGCCCTGCACGAGGCGGTTCTCGTGAACAAACTGCAAAGCAGCGAATATCTGTTTCAGTAAAGGAGCAAGGAAGGTCCAGTTGAAAACCTTGTTCGGCTGCATCGCTTGCAGTGAGGAAAGGTTCATTCCTTCGATGTATTCCAGGCAGATGAACGGCTCTTCACCCTGGGCTTCGTACAGGTCGTATACGTTGGCTACGTTGGGGTGCGATAGATCTCGAGCGATCCCAATCTGGTTGCGCAGTTCTTCGAGCCCACGCGCATCCTGGTAGAGCTCTGCAGGAATAAACTTCAGGACAACCGGCTTATTTTCAATCTCATCGTGCGCCAGCCAGGCCAAGGCATTATCGCCCAATTGTTTGTTCAGAATATAGCGTCCGGCTCCGACGGTTTGTCCACTTGCAAGAGATACGTTCATGTTGGTCTGGTGTGCGCCCGGCCCGGAGGCAGTTTGGCGGCAGAAATGTAAGTAGGGGAAGAACGCCAAAATGACAAGCTTTTAACCTGCAATTGGCGGGCATTTAGAGGGTTTGAACGACGGGTTTGGCGTTGTCGACAAAGCGCACAAAGATGTCCGCCTTGTGCCTGAAGATTCCGCCGGTGCCGCAACTAACCCTTGCCCGTTGCCTGACCGTTACGACGCAATTCGACTGTGAAACAGCTACCCTCTCCGAAAGCAGATTCTACTGTCACCTTTCCGCCCATCCGTTCCGTTCCTTTCTGAACAATTGCCAGGCCAATTCCTGTACCCGGAAAGACTTCGACCGGATGAAGGCGCTCAAAGATGCGAAAGATGCGCACCTGGTATTCCGATTTGATCCCTATGCCGTTGTCTTTAACCCGGATGCGAATGGTATCGCCGTTTTCCTCCGTCCAAATCTGGACATGCGGCTTCGTCCTGGGGTCGACAAACTTCAAAGAATTCCCCAAAAGGTTGGAGAGGATCTGGTGCAGGATGGTGTTGTTCGCCCAGACCGGCGTTAAAGGATTTCGGA
Source organism: Limisphaerales bacterium (assembly GCA_046597605.1). Lineage (GTDB taxonomy): Bacteria > Verrucomicrobiota > Verrucomicrobiia > Limisphaerales > JACDHS01 > JACDHS01. The sequence goes on from JBKJKE010000092.1 coordinate 8,085, forward strand.
TTTCAATCCGCGCCTCCTTCGAGGCAATTTCAGCAGCGAAATTTTCTAGAATGCGCTCGATCAATGGCTCCAGCTTTACATGTTCCAGAGGAATTTCTTTGTGACTAAGCTGTCCATAAATCAGCAGATCCTGAATCAATTGATCCATGCGCTCGACGGCAATTTCGATCCGTTGCGCATACTCGCACCCGAGTTCATCGAGGTTCGGCTTGTAGTCTTCCACCAGCGCTTGAGTAAAGCCCCGAATGGCACGAATCGGCGCGCGAAGATCATGGGCGATGCTATAATTGTAGCTTTCCATCGAACGGACCATTTCCTGCAGTTTTTCGGTTCGCTGGTCCACCAGATCGGCCAATTCCTGTTCGCGCTTGCGATGATTGCGAATTCGCATGAAGTGAACCACGAGGCCGAGGCCGAACACCGAGGCTCCGCAAATTGCATAGAAGTAAGGGCTTAGGTACAGCGGCCTGGGGAGCGTGAACGCATAGCTCGCCTCTGAATCACTCCATATCCCATCGTTGTTGCACGCTTTCAGCAGGAATTTGTAGTCCCCAGGAGGAAGGTGCAGGAATCGTGTATAACGCCTTGTCCCGGCGTCCTCCCACTTTGTGTCGGATCCTTCCAGTCGATATTTGAAGCGGACTTTCTCAGGAGCTTGATAACTTAAGGCGGTGTAACGGAATTCAACTTGTTTGCTGCCGGGAGGGAGTTCGATCTTTCTATCTACAGAAACACTGACTCCGTCTACGATCATCTCTTCAATGACAACAGGGGGCGGCAGAGTATTGAGGGGGATATCCCTCGGGTCGAAGAGCATGACTCCCTGCATCGTTGGAAAGGCCAGTCTGCCATCACTCAATTTCCATCCGGCTGGTTGGGCGATGCCATTGCATTGAGCGCGGCGCATTCCGTCTTTGCGCCCGTAGGAAAGAAACGAAACTTCCGCGAGCTCTCCGCGTGCATGGGCGTTGAGCTCTTTCTTCTTCGCCCGGTAGACTCCATTCCTGGTGGAGAGCCATAAATCACCGTGGTTATCCTCAAGAATGTGGAGAATGTGTTCTCGAAATACTCCATTGGGCGTAATGAAGGATGTAAACTTTCCCTGGGTTCCCATGCGGTTCAATCCTGCCTCTGTCCCAATCCAAAGAACGCCTTCCTGATCCAGAAACAAAGCGTTGACCCGTTCACTGCAAAGGCCGTTCTGCTCCCGGTAAGTCTGCATCTTCCCGGGTGCCCAACGAGTCAGCCCCATTCGCGAAGCAACCCACATGTTCCCAATCCGATCCTGGACCATAGCTTTGACCGTCGTGCGCGGGAAGTTGGTCTGATGGAGCAGTGCGTTATTCTCAAAACGGCTTACTCCGAGGTTATGCCCCACCCAGATATTCGTCTGAGCATCTTCGAAAATGATCCGAATGGTATTCGCAGGCACATCATGGCCGAGGAATTGAGTAAATTTTCCATCTTTGAAGCGATTCAAACCCGAGCCATCTGTTCCGATCCAAATGGTGTTCTCCCGATCGTGATGCAAAGCCAGAATGTAGTCGCTCGTCAACGCGCCGGGACCATTCGTCCACACCTGTCGCTGCTCCCCTTTGAACATCGCCAAACCACCGCCGTAGGTTCCAACCCATAACGTTCCCGGCTCTGTCTCCATTACCAGGGTTGCAAGATTGTGAGGGAGACCGTGGTCTTTACTGATATTATGAAACTTGGTTGGCTGCAGTTGGCTAAGCCCCAAATTAGTCCCCACCCACAAATTGCCTTCCCGGTCTTCGTATATCGCATACACGAAGGTCACACCTTCAAAATCATCGGTGAGATGGCGTAACTCGACCGTTTCCAAAGTTCCATTGACGAACTTCTGTAATCCTCCCTGCGTACCAATCCAAATCTGCCCGGCTCGATCCTCGTAAATGGCACGAACGATATCATGAAGGAGTCCGTTCTTGACCGTGTAATGGGTGGGCACACCATTGCTCACGCGCGTAAGCCCCGCGCCCGTTCCAATCCAGAGCACGCCTTTGGAATCAGCACACAAGGACATCACCGCGTTGTTCACCAGGAAGTTAGTGGCAAGAGACTCAAATTTTTGACCATCGAAGCTGCTGATTCCTTTTGCGGTACCGATCCAAAGCTTGCCCTTCCGATCTTCCGCAAGCGCCCTCACCGCCTCCACGATCAAGCCCGGTTGATTGGTGTAGGCGATGAACCTGCCGGATTCAAATCTCGCGAGGCCGCCCGCAGTGCCAACCCACAGGTTACTGCGGCTATCCGAAAGGGCGCTCAGGACGTAATCGCGGGGGAGACCGTTGGTCGTGGTGTAACGTGTGGAAACCCCATCCTTCACCCGCAGCAAGCCGCCGTTGACACTCGAGCACCAGACACTGCCATCTGGAGTTGCCGCCAGACCAACCATCCAACGTTCCAGACGTTCACTAATTTTCCGCTCTTCTACCGCTTTGAATTGGGCTCCGTCAAAGCGGAAAACTCCATCATCCACCCCCAGCCAAATGTAGCCGTCCTTGCTCTGGGCAATCGCTCGAACGACCGGACTGGCAAGCCCGTCTTCAGCGCGCCAGATCTTATGCAGATATTCGTCCTTTGCGGCAGCGACGCTAAAGGGAATGAGACATAGCAATAGGAGCGACACCCAACGGCGCTTGGAAAGGGAGGAGCAGAATGCGTGGCGGAGAGACCCGAGCATGCATCTGGAATATAGACTAGGGTGAAACCTTAGTCGAGTTCAGACTGTTCCAAGGGAGATTAGAGCGCAGGCCGTTTCAGGTACCAAGGCCTTATTCGGTGCCTTCGTGTTTTACCATGAGATACTTAACGATCGGCAGATTTTCTACAACCCGACCGACGATCGAGTCTGCTTCCCGCTTCAGCAGCTTGAGTTCCTCTTCATCACCGCCTTTTACGTAAATCACACATTGGATCGAAGGCCGGTAGTAGCTGACGGTTATGGACGAAATTCGATGCGAATATTTATCCATCCGCTTGAAGATGAACTGCTCAATGTCGTTGTAAACCGGGTTGAGCATCACCTGTTCCTTTTCCACATCTAGATTCGCCGCCTCCGCCTTACGGCCGGCGGCATAAAGTTTAGTGCCCAGGGAGCGCGCTTCCCGGCGCATGGCAGCCTCCTCTTTCGTGATCAACTCCACCACTGGAGCTTTCGGGGGCGGAGGAGCCTGACCGCACCCCAAAAGGGTGAGAATCACTGCGACTGCCCATATCCAACGAAAGGTTCTCATTTGATGTAAGCCAATTTCAGCACTTTAGACGCCAATGTCCTCATTCCAAAGCTCAGAATTTCCGTGAATGAACTGTCGCATAAGCTCAATACATTCGCGATCCTGCACCACTTCAATCTGAACTCCTTTTGACCTCAGGTATTCTTCGGCTCCAAGGAACGTTTGGTTTTCGCCCACCACCACCCGGGGAATTCCATAGAGCACAATAGCACCGCTACACATCGGACATGGGGAAAGCGTCGTGTATATGGTGCATCGACTGTATGTCGCGGCCGTCAGCCGACCGGCGTTCTCCAGGCAATTCATTTCGCCGTGATGAATAACACTTCCCTGCTGGACCCGTTGATTATGGCCCCGCCCAAGGATCCTTCCGTCACAGACCAGCACAGACCCGATAGGGATGCCACCTTCGGAAAGCCCCACACGGGCTTCGTCGATTGCAGCTTTTAAAAACGGGTCCATAATCCTAGATCGCAGCGGCGATGGCATCACCCATCTGGGTGGTGCCGACCTTTTTAGCGGAAGTATCCGCCACACTGTAGATATCTCCCGTGCGGTTTCCATCAGCGATGGCTTTTGCAACGGCTTTCTCAATTGCCAGGGCAGCATCGTTCGCGGCGAAGCTATAACGCATCATCAATGCGCAGGAGAGGATTTGGGCGATAGGGTTCGCCAGATTTTTTCCAGCAATGTCCGGGGCGGTGCCGCCAGCCGGTTCGTAAAAACCAAAGGTCTGCTCACCGGTGGTGGCTCCGAGGCTTGCGCTTGGCAACATACCGAGGGAGCCAGCGAGAGCGGCCGCTTCATCACTCAAAATGTCGCCGAACATGTTCTCGCAGAGCATCACGTCGAACTGCGTCGGCTTGAGCATCAATTGCATGGCACCATTATCGACAAACATATGTTCCAGGGTGACGTCAGGATATTGCTTGCTGATAGAAGTGACCACTTCTCGCCAAAGAATGCCGTTCTCCAGAACGTTGGCTTTATCAATGCTGGTCAGCTTTTTGCGTCGCAATTGGGCCGCTTTGAAGGCGACGTGAGCAATTCGTTCGATTTCCGGCGTGGTGTAAACCATCGTATCGATTGCACGGTGAACACCCTTGGAGATTTCTTCGGTCTTCTTCGGTTGCCCAAAGTACATGCCGCCAGTCAACTCGCGCACGACGAGGATATCGAGACCATCACCCTGTCGTTCAGGACGCAATGGGCACGCATAGGCAAGGGCCTTCGGAAGTTGGACCGGCCGGAGATTGGCGAAAAGTCCGAATTCTTTTCGGATGCGAAGCAAGGCGGCGCGTTCCGGACGCTCTTCCTTGGGAATGGTTGGGTCGCGGTCCGGCAGACCAACCGATCCGAATAGAATCGAGTCGGATTTCTTGCAAAGAGCGAGGGTGTCGTCCGGCAAAGCCTTGCCAGCAGCGTCAATTCCTGCCCAGCCGACGGGAGCTTCTGTCAGGTTAAAGCCCACCGGGAACTTCTTCTCGACTGCACGAAGCACTTTGATGGCTTCAAGCATTACTTCAGGGCCAATTCCATCACCAGCGAGGACCGCAATATTGTACGTCTTCATTTTTGAAAGCGGGCGGATGCTAGTGGATTCCTGCGGAGCTGCAAAAGAAATCTAATCGTAATGGGAGCGAAATCAGGGTTTTCAGTGCCTAAAAAATCGGCCGTTCTAGCCGCTTCAACCTGTGTGGGTACGTAGTGCGCTTCAGCTGCTTTCCATGATTCTGCTGGAAACTTTCGATTGAGGGAAATATCTACGAATCTCCCGCACTTTTGCTTCGCTTGTGTAGTCTCCAAACCCGCTAAAACCGCTTTCCGGGAGGTATAGCTACGGGCTTGGTTCTCATAATGAATTTCCGAAAAGGTGAGAATGCCGCACGACTCGTAAGGTGGATGGAGCGGAAGCTCCCAGTCAAAGATGGTGGGGCAAAGGGACGGCTGAGGCGGCTGCAACTCTCCGTTATGACACGGAAAAGGGGCGTTTTTGCCGTTCCTCCGGGACAAGAAATAGTTCCCAAACTCCACTGAAAACAGCGAGGAATCTGCACCTCGCTTCTCCCGGAAATTTGGCCTACCCGGATAATAATTTCCAGCTCCAAAAACTCTGTGGATTCGCCAAAATAATCTCCACAGGTGCTCGCAGAAAGTAAACGTGACCACGTTTGTACAATGCCTTCTATCAACGGGTTGCAGTGTCCGGAATACATTTTTTCACCCCTCGCAAGGATTTAGCGGGTAGGCAGATAAGTATTTGAGCACTTTTTAACTCCTTGCGAGTAGTTAGAAAATTATTTGAGTAGTCGCAAGGACTTTTGGAGTAGCGAGAAAATTATTTCACTACTTGCAAGATCCTTGCAGGTGGCCAATGGGAAACTCGCCACCGGTTAGATCCTTGCGACACCTCCAATAATTATTTGAGTACTTTTTAAAACGTCGCGAGTA
>JBKJKE010000095.1:0-35969 GCA_046597605.1 Limisphaerales bacterium
GACCGGAAAACGAGGCATCCCCGGAAAATCGTCCGTTTTCGGTCTGGAAAGGAGGAGTTTCACGTGGGAAGGGGAGTTTTCCGGAGTGGAAATTTGGATTTCCCGCGGGAATCGGACAAATCCGGAGCGGAAATGAGCATTTTTCGCGGGAAATCCTGTTTTCCGGTCCGGAAATTAGGCCATCCCCGCGGGATGACTCGTTTTCCGGTCCGGAAAATCGGATATCCCCGGGCGAACTGTCGTCACAACCGGCTGATTAGCAGTGGTTTATGGATTTTAAGCGGTTTCTGAAGGTAACAAGCTCCAAACCGATGAGGCAGTTCCGGGCACCCCTTCCTCATTCCAGGTCCCTCCTGGCTTTGATCCCGAAAAGCGGACGCAGAAAGGACCGAATTTGGCACTGAAACAGTAGGGGAAAGCTTTAGAGTTTGGAATCGGCCCGTCGTCATCACCGTTTGAAACTATCTCCCGAGAGAGGTATATTATTGAGTCCCCAAAAGGAGAATTTATGTTGCTAAAAGCTACGAACCTCAAGGGATTTCACCTGGGAGCTTTGGATGGTGAAATCGGTCACGTCAAAGATTTCTACTTCGACGATACGAATTGGCATATTCGCTATCTGATCGCCGATACGGGACGATGGTTGCCCCACCGCAAGGTTCTGATTGCGCCGAATGCGCTCGGGACCATTCACCTCAAGGAACGTGTGATCGATGTTCACCTGACTCGCGACCAGGTGGAAAACAGCCCATCCATCGACCTCGACAAGCCAGTATCCCGCCAGATGGAAGAAGATTATCTTCGCTACTTCGGTTGGCCTTTCTACTGGTCAGATCCTTTGATGTGGGGGATGCCGGTCATGGCGAACGTCCCTCCCTCAGAAGGCATCGAGTATAAGGAGGGAGATCCACACCTGCGGAGTATTTCGGAGCTAATGGGATACGAAATGCAGGCTCGTGATGGTGATCTTGGCAGAGTGGAAGATTTCCTGGTCGATGATGAAGATTGGTCCATTCACGAACTGATCGTTGATGCTCATAAATGGCATCCGGGAAAGCGCGTTCTGATTTCGCCGCTATTTATCAAAAACGTGAACTGGGCGGAATCTCGCGTGAACCTTCGCCTAGAGAGGGAAGCGTTGGAGTCCGAACTTCAGGAGTATCATCCGGCTGACGAGGGCGATGGGATGCAGGCGGGCAAAGTGATCCAGGAATATGCTGCGGGTCACAGGTTTCCGCTTCCTTGAGTTTTATTTCACGACGAAAAAAGCCGAGGTCTTTCGACCTCGGCTTCGTCATTTTAAAATCCAGCCTCGTTATCGGCTCGCCGTTTTCTTTGGGTCAATCAGGTAAACCCCAAACCACCGTTGGCTGCCGGTGGCAGACCCAATGACTTCAAACGTCACTGGCTTGCCCGGCGGGACAAGCTCGCCGTTTAATTCGATCGTCAAAACGCCGCTGCCGTCTTCCGCCCCGACGTCCATCGGTTGGTAACGCATCGATGCTTTCCCATCTGCCGATTTCCAGGAGGTGTCTTGCAAGACAACATCGAATTGGAGCAACACCTTGCCATTGGCTTTCAGCTGGAAGTTACCGCTCGGCGCTGACGCGAAACCCATCGCTGCGGGGAGGCGAAACTTGTAAATCTGATCGAGTTTGATCGCCTCAGGCATGACGTCGGTTTGCCAGACCACCTTTGATTTACCATCTGTCTGCCGGCAGTGTGCGAGGGGCAAAACGCCAATCCAACTTGGATAATCCAGCTTCTCACTGGCGGAAAGCACCTTGGTCAAACCGTTGGTAGCGCCAGCATACAGGCTGCTCTTACCGATGCGTTCCTTGTTGGATGCCGCTGGGTTGGGACCGCCATCCGGGGCGTTCTGGATGAAAGAAATCAGATCGGCAAAATCCTGCGCGGTGCGCCCTTGCTCCAACCCTTCCGGCATTAAGGAAAGAGCCGAAGCGCGCATTTCCGTAATATCGGAGCGTAATATTTTTTCTTTGGTGCCGCCCACCTGGCTAAGGGTGACGCTCGACGCCGTCTCCGCGCTGATGACGCCAGAGAGGGAGCGATCATCTTTCAGCTCGACGCTGTACTGGATGAAACGCGGTTCGATGACGGCATTCGGATGCAGGATTGCGACCAGGAAATCTGCCGTGGTCTTCGTGGCAATGGGTGTGAGATCGGGTCCGACCGCGACGCCCTGGCCGCGCAGCGTGTGGCAGGTCGCGCACATTTGGCTAAAGATTTCAGCGCCATGTTTTTTGTTGCCAGTCAATTTCGGGACTTCATCGAGGAAGCGATTGAGCACGGCCTGGCGTGCTTCATTGGCGGGGAACAATTTCCCGGCCAGTCGTTGAATCTTCGCATTTGTGTGGGTGTTCAACTGTTGACGCGCGTTCAGGGAAATTTCAGCGGTGCTGATGGTTCCTTTTTCAACCGCCTCAAGGACCGCTTGAATCCCTTCGTCGCGCGCGAGAAGAAAATCGAGAAGTTGGGCACGAACGCCGGGAAGATAGTTTTTCCAGCCGGGGATAATGAGCGCGGGAATGGAGGGATCTTTTTGCTTTTTGAGGGCGTTAAGAGCGGTCTTCTGCAAGGCAGCCGTTTCTCCGCTGGTGGCGTATTGCACGAGGACGGCAAGGTCCTTTTCGCTCGGAGCGGCGGCAATGGCTCGAAGCGCCGCTTCGCGATCACTCGGGGAGGCTGTGGTGTCACGAGCGATATCGCCCGCGCTCTTAAGAGCAGCGTTGATCCGCTTGATGGCATCCCGAACTTCCGGCGTGGTGAACTTCGAAAGAAGCTCCAATGAACTTTTGTTGCGTTGGAGCGCGTCAATCAATGTTGCGATGGTGTTGAGCTGAAACGCAGTCGCCTTTTGACCTTCCGCAGGAGCCAGCAGGGTAACGAGGCTCTGCTGGATCTTGGGATCGGAACTTCCGGCACCAGTGGCAATCAATTGCGTGACCATTTCTCCGCGGCCATCGGTTCCTTCCTCAGTCGCCAACACCGCTTCCAGAATGGTGGCGGGATCTCGTTGCGCGGAGGTGAGGATCGCACTGCGGATCCAGAAGTCGGATACATTACGGCTGGCTAATTCGGCGAGCAACTTGCCAGCTTTCGGATTTTTCCATTCCCCGAGGGTGAGCGCGAGCTGATAGCGGACGATATATTCGGGATCATCGAGCATGGCTTCCAGCTTCTTATGGATCATGGGCAGAGCGGGACTCCACCAGAGTTCGTTCAGACGATCGGAGTTACCGACCAGAAAAGACTCAGAGAGCCGCAATGCTTCGCGGCGAACACCGGGATGCTCATCCTGCAAGGCATTGAACACATCTTCAGGTCCGAGACGATTGATTCCATCCAGGATACCGAGCGCCTGGACGCGCACGGCGGGGAGTTCGGTCTCGATAATAAGTTTCTTCAGCGCTTTCGTGATGCTCCGGTCCTGGCGCTGGTAAAGTTCGCGATGAATCAAATCGCGCATCGTTCCATTGGGCGTGTCCAAGAGTTCGACAAGGTCGCCAGCCGATAGCTTTGTTAAGTCACTAACCGGTCGGAGTTTCTTCCCGTAGGGATATGTCTTAAAAATGCGGCCCTTGTCCTCCCCTGCCCGAACGTTGAGACCGGCGAGACGGTCTTCCGGAATCCAGCGGGGGTGTTCGATGACCAGACGATACATATCGACGATCCAGAGGGCACCATCCGGCCCGGTGCGAATTTCCACGGGGCGAAACCAATTGTCAGTAGATGCAAAGAACTGGGACTCTTTCTCATCCTCGGCGCGATGAGCCTGGTAAGTCGCTGCATGGGGCGTGAGCACGAAACGTTGCACGAGATTGTGAACGGTTTCTCCACCGAAACTGTTTCCGTAAAATTCATCGCCGATGAGGTTGTCGCGATAGATTTCCAGGCCCGCAGCAGAGGTGGTGCGATTGGCACTGGTCGGATGGTTGTAGCGTTCCATGGTCCGACTGACGGGGAAAAGAATATTGGCCTGTGGATCTTTCACCGCGAAAACGCGGGGTTCAGGACCGGTGATATGCGGATTCCGGCGCACATAACGATCCGGAAGCGGGAAATGCCACAGGAAAACACTGTTGTCACAACCAAACCAATTTCCGAAATCGTCGCGAGCGCGGCCCTGCTGGCTGATGCCGCCGACTGGTTCCAGCGCGCCGGTGTCGGGGTTCATTCGGAAATCCCGTCCACTGCAATCGATCTCCTCGCCGGTGATCTCGCTTTTGATTTTTCCACCGAACAAGCCGCCTGAACCGTAGACCCAGTTATCAAGCCCCCAGCGCAAGCTGTTGACGCGCGCCTGATAATTGTGAGTGGCGAACCCGGTGAAGAGCTTCTTCACGATATCAGCCTTGCCGTCTCCATCGGTGTCTTCCGCATAAAGGATGTCCGGCGCTGCGCAAACGATCACACCTTTGCGCCATTGCATGAGACCAGTGGGGAAAGGAAGATCCCCGAGGAAGGTGGTGACTTTGTCGTATTCTCCATTTCGATTTGTATCTTCGAGCAACTTTACTCGTCCACCCGGCTTGTTGTTGCCGTCCATTCCACTTGGATAGTCGTGCATTTCCAAAACCCACAATTTCCCATCCGTGGAGAAGTCGATTGCAACAGGATCAACAATCATCGGTTCCGTTGCCACAATGCTGACGAGGAACCCTGGCTTGCGCTGAAATGTGTCGTAGGTTTCGAGTGGAGCAACTGGGGGAGGGTTGGCCACGAACTGCTCAGGGGTCATGAACTCTTTTGGCAACAAATTGTGAACGGCAGAGAGGATCAACTCCTCCACTGGTTCAGCTAACCGGGTTGGCTTATCATAATAGATCATCGCCCCGCCACCTTCGTAACCGCCCTCTTTAAGAATGCGTTTGGAGGGGATGTAGCATTGGGAATCATTGGCGTAAGCAGTCACCCAGAGGCGCTCAGGGTCGTATTCGTTTTTAATGCGCAACGCATAGTCCACCACCACTTCCCCCGGCAGGAAAACCATCGCCAGGTTGGTGCCGAAGGTCCAGGACTGCACCAGGTAAGGGAGTTCGGTCATTATTTTCTCACCACGATCCAGGCGTGCCAATTGTTTACGGGCATTGTAACCGGTCGGATCATTTTGCTTTGCCATTTCTTCGAACTGCGCGCGTGTCGGCAGTTTTTCAAAAGGAAGCTGCACACGTTCGGTCTTGCAGGTGAGCCGGCCGCTCAGAGGGCGAATCGATGAGGCGCTGGAAAGCTGTTGGATTGCAGTGGCGATTTTCTCACCATGCTGCTTGGCGTTTTCAGTGCCGGGACGCGGCGATGGATTTGCATCCGCTCCACAGCCGATGGTGGTCAGAGCCACGGCGCCGGGGTTGTCGCGTTCGAGATATTCCTGGGCGTACCCAGCCCAATCACCACTGACCAGGTTCGGTTCATGGGAAAGAGTGGTGCAGTGGCAAGCGTAGTTAGCGATGACACCGCGGACTTTGCCGTCCAGCCCAATCACTTTCAGGAAAGGAAGAGCGTGATCAACCGGGCCACCTTTGGTGCGGCGGTTGGCTGCGAAATCAGTTTTCGTTTGGCCAAAATGAATCTTGGAAGCTTTCCGGTCTTTTAAAGCGGCGAGGGAGACTTGTTCAAGTTTGTCATTCAATTCGCTACTGTAGCGATTAATGCGGGCCTCTTGTTCTTTGGGAATATCTTCACCGAAGATGTTGTCGGCATTGCCTACGAGCTTAGGGGCAGCATGGGTGTGGGATGCGGAGATGGAGATGTTGTGGAATGGGATATTCCGCTTCTTCAGGCGACGGGCCAGCTCGGTTCGGAAATGCTCGGGGACACCGCAATTATCAACTGTGATTAATAAAGCAGGCCCTTCGCGATCGGTGCCGATTGCGACCGCCTTGGCAAAAATCTTTTGTTCCACACCGATCGACTCGCTTTTCCGTGCAAGGTAGCCATTCAGGCGAATTGGGTAAGTCGGGGTGATATCCACCTTGGCCACACCAACGAAATAGTCGTCACCTTCGAGGACTGGAATCACCCTGGGGAATGTTTGAGCGGCCTTTGTTCGGATTTTTTTATCAGAGTGAGCAAGCAGTTTCGCAATGCGGGCTTCTCCCAATGTTTCACCTTTAACCTGTTTCGACGCAACCGCTTCCAGCAGTGCAATCGTACGCTGGGGTGTGCGCATAAGCCCGTCGAGGGCGAAGTCCAGATTGTGCGCGGGGAGATAGTTGAGGGCACCAATCAGGGCAGCGGTGGCATCGTCATGCTTCACGTCCACCAAGCCGCTTACTGCGCCCTGTTGCAATTCCTGCGGAGTGTCCTTCGCAAGATATTTAAGAAGTTGTTCGCGACTCTTTTCCCACGAATTCATTGGAACGACCCGAAGCGCGTCATAGCGAGTGCCGCTTCTTACTTTCTCATTGTCGACCATCTCCGCAGCCTGACCGAGTTGACGATCCCAGCGGGCTTTGAGGTCTCGATCCTTGCCGATGATTTCAGCGAGACGTTCGGCCGGCCAGCCGCCATTCAGGCTGATGCCATTGATAATCCCGCCACCAATCACCACCGCCTGCCAATCGCGCAGCGGTTCGTTGGCTTTGGGCAACGAGACATCAAGAAGGTTTTTAAGTTCCTTCGCGTCGTTCCGTTTGCCGGCTGCGATTGAAACGCGCCAGATCCATGGAATCTTTCGATATTCCTCTTCGGAAGTGGTATCCGGCAGACCTTTTGTCATGGCGGCGACGATTTCGCCGGCCTTGCCCGCATGAGTCGCGATGACTTTCTCCCGCTCGGCAGCAGACTTTGATTCGTCGAACAGTTCACCAAGAACGGCAGCGGAATCAAACGTCGATTGGGCAGTTAATTGTGCGGTTTGAGTCCCGAGCAGCACCACTGCGAGGAGGAGATAGAAAAAGTTCTTCTTCATAAGCGCGATTTGTAATGGAAATGGTTAGCGGAAGAGGGCCTCGGATGTGAGCAAAAAATGCGGTGAGCTTTTCCCTGCTTAAATATCAGCCCGTTGACCTACCGACTAAACAGCCTGAGGACCGGATTGAGACCGTGTTGTCCCGTGGGATATTGGTAGCAAAGGAAACCTGTCCTCCATGAAAAAATTAATACTCATCTTACCAGTCGTAGCGCTCGGGATTACCGGTTGCGTTGTTCATCAGCCGAGTCCCAGCGCAGGGCAGTATGGATATACCTACGATTACCAGGTACCTATTGCCGAAGGCGTGCCTGCTCCTACTTTCTCTCGTATACCAGAGCCTCGCAGAACTGACCGTTTCGTATCGACTGCGGTAGTGGCCGACACACCACCCGCTCCGCCCACGACGCCGCCCATCGTGAGTTCGATACCGGAGATAACGCCACGGCCTATCATTCAAAACCGGACCACCACGGTTATTCCGCAGCAACAGCCGGCAATTATCCGCGAAGGGGCCGGAGCACAGTCGAATGATGGCGCGGCACAGCAACCGGGAGCTCCCGGGTCTGCCCCCGCAGCAACTGCGCTGAGTGGTGTCCCGGTATTAACGGGCAGTGTTACCAATCCGCCTTCCAGCAATCCGCCACCGAATCAACCACCTACGAACCAACCGCCAACTAATTTACCTCCCACCAATGTGGGCCCGACGAACGGTTTCAATCCTCAGCGACCAGGAACAAACATCAATGAAGGAGCTGGTGCCCAACCGACTAATAACGTTCCCCAACGGATAGATCCGGCACCAAGGCTTCCCGCGCAGCCGTCCATTCAACCGGGCCAGACACCGACTCCTGCACCAAGCCCGACTACCTTGGGTGGACAGGGCACGGCACAGCAAACTCAACCACAATCCGGGACTGCGCCGGCACCGGCTCCAGCACAGCAACAACCGTCCGGTAATGTTGCTCCCGAAGCAGGACAGCAAAACCAGGGGGCGGAAGGAACCCAGACACCGGCCCAACCTTAGATCATTATAAGAGCCCGTCGGCTTTAGCCGTGGGTATTACGGTAGATGCAGATAAGTCCCGAAAGGGACGGCTGAAACGCCTACAACCCTCCGTTGGACGTATTCAGCCGTTTCTTTCGAGAGAACAAAACAGTTCCCAAACTCCACTGAACAGCGAGGAATTTGCCACTCACTTCCCCAGAAATTCGGCCTACCCACATAATAATTTCCAGCTCCAAAAACTCTCCGCATTCGCCGAAATAATCTCCACAGGTGCTCGCAGAAAGTAAACGTGACCACGTTTGTACAATGCCTTCTATCAACGGGTTGCAGTGTCCTGAATGGATTTTTTCACCCCTCGCAAGGATTTAGCGGGTAGGCAGATAATTTCCGGAGCACTTTTTAACTCCTCGCGAGTAGTGAGAAAATTATTTGAGTAGTCGCAAGGACTTTTGGAGTAGTGAGAAAATTATTTCACTACTCGCAAGATCCTTGCAGGTGGCCAATGGGAAACTCGCCACCGGTTAGATCCTTGCGACACCTCCAATAATTATTTGAGTACTTTTTAAAACGTCGCGAGTAGTCAAAAAACCTATTCAGTAGTCGAAAGATCTGTCGGAGTAGTAAGAAAATTCTCTCGGCACCTCCAAGATCCTGTTTTGACGCCAGAAAATTATCTCGGCACCTCAGAATTCCTTCCGGAAGGAGCCCTGAAATTTTGCCCGGGATCTACAAGTGAGCGCCTGTGTTTTTCTTCTGTTCCGCTCCATCCCTTTACGCGTCGTGTGGCGCTCTAACCATTTCGGAAATTCATTATGAGAATGGCTTTAGAACGAAAAAAGCAGCCGCCCCATTGGGACGGCTGCTATGCGTTTTAAGCTATTGAACAATTATGCTGAAGGCGTCGGGGCAACAAAGATGCCGTTCAACACAGCGTTCGGCCCGCCGGTGCGAGTGATCTTAATTTTCACACGACCTTTGATATCGAACACGAGATACTTACCTTCACCAAACGAACTAACACTCTGGGTATTGAGCACTGCGCCCGTCGTCGCATCTGTGATCTCTACGGTCTCACTGCGACCAGCACGATCCCAATCAAGGAAATAGAGGGCAACGCGATGTGATTTGCCGTCCGTGATAGTCATATCCACGGTGAAGCTGCTCGCAGAAAACCAGGTGCTGGCAACGCGATCGGTAGCACCGTATTTTTGCAAAGCACGAACGTCTGTGTTGGACCAATTCCAGACCCAATCCGTTTTGCCAGTGGCGGCAACCTGCACCGATGACGGCATAGACGCACTGACCCCGCTGATGATCGAGCCTTCGCTGCCGTAAACACCATTCCAGGTGCCCTTGGTGCTACTGTCCGTTTGAACGAACAGTGCCTGGTTGGGGTTTGTAGTTGGCGTTGTCGGCGGCGGTGTCACGACGGTCGCTTTTGTAAATGTCGCGCTGGAGATGACACTGTTGGTTCCGCTCGCGAACGCGATTGCTTTCACAGTCGCTGTGGCGCTCAAGGTGAAAGGAGCACTATACAGTGTCGAACTCACAGTCGGGGTGCTGCCATCGATTGTGTATCGGATAGATGCACCGCTCGTGGCCGAGCTGAGGCTGACGTTCACAGAGCTTGTGAAGGTGCCGCCATTGGGTGAAATGACCGGGGCAGCAATGACGACCGGAGTCGGGGTTGCCGGTGCTTCTGTCACGGTAGTGCTTGCGTCAAAGAACAATCCTGAAAGCACGCTGTTCGGACCGCTTGTCCTCGTCACCGTGATTTTGACACTGCCGCTGATATCCCAAATGACATATTTGCCATTACCAAAGGAGGAGACACTACGTTGATCAAGCAGAGCACCGGTGGCGGAATCGCGGACTTCCACCGTTTGGCCGCGGCCGGTTCGATCCCAATCCAGGCAGTAAAACGCAACGCGATGTGCTTTGCCATCGGTCAGAGACAGGTTCATTGAGAACGAACCGGATGAATACCAGCATGCCGCAAGACGATCCTCAATGGACGACTTGAGCAGGGACCGTGCCTCCGTGTTGCTCCAGCTCCAGGTCCAATCCGCTTTGCTGCTAGGCATCAACTGCACGTAGCTCGGGTAGGTCGCTGTATCGCCCATGACCTGGTAACCTTCTTTTCCATAGACACCCTTCCAGTTACCGAGCGTGGTTTCGTCGATCTTCACAAACGAAGCTGTAGTGCCGCCGGTTTGCTGGGTAGTCGGCGTGATTGTAACGGATGCCGTAGTCGCATTGGCTTCGTTCGAATAAGCAGAATCACCCGCCGTATTGTTGGCGCGGATGCGGTAGAAATATTGCGTCCCTGCGCTCAGGTTGGAATCGTTGAATGAAGTAGCATCCCCTACGATCGTGGCGATCTGGGCGAAGCTCGTCGAACCAGTGCGACGCTCAAGCTTGAAACTGCTTTCATTGGAAGAATTGTCGTTCCATCGAATGGTGATTGCGGAGGTGGAACCCGCAGATGCAGTCAGGCTCGACGGAGCGGCCGGGATGGCAACTGTCGGAGTCGTGGGAGTGGTCGTGTCTCCGCTGGTGGAACTAACGCTGGAGGTGCCGCCCGAGAAAATACCCTGGCTCGCATTATAGTAAGTGCCGCCGCCGGATGTTTCCAGTTTGATTGCACGCACCATGTAGGTGTAGGTGCCGGACGCGCTGTCAGTAAAGCTAGTGCCGGTCACAGGGGAACTGGTCACGCGGGTGAAAGGTCCATTGGCAGACGTGGACCGATAAACATGATAACCAACGAGGTTGGAGTCCGTCGAAGGATTCCAGGCCAAAGTGGAACCACTCATCCGCAGGTTGGAAGCTGGGTTCACTGTATGCATGCGCAAAGTAGGATCGCCCATCAAAGCAACGTGCACACCGCGTGTTCCCCAGTTTTGCTGAGAGTAAATACCACCATTGCTGTTGTTCTGGCTCAGTTTGGCGGAGTGACCAATTGTTTCACCTAAACCCATTGGATGAACGAACCAAAGCGGGCGGCCTGACCACATTGAAGCCAAACCGTAGGTAGCGGAAGCAAGTGGTCCGCGTAAGAAATTGTTGTCGGAATCGAAATCGCCGAAGTAACTGCCGAGCAGCATGACGAAGGCGCTCTTGATGTCGGTGTTTGCGAAATCAGCAGTCGTGCCCACGCCGTAGCAGGAATCGTAGCTGCCGCCACCGCAACCGTAAGACCAGACATAGCCCTGAGAAGCTAGAGTTGGGAAGAACTGTGATTGGCCTACTTTGGTTACATTATCGGCACCGAAGAATGCAGAGAAATTTCTCCAACCGCTGGAGGCGAAAGCATCGCCACCGGATTCGTCGAAGTTGTCGCAGATTAAACCGCGGCGTTCCAGCCTGGTGATCCCGTGGCGGAAGTTGTGGTTCTTCACCAGGTAACGACGAAGCAAATCACGTTCAGTCAAACCTTTGCTGGTGAAGGCAGTCATGTTCGCGAGATCGACGCGGCCAACCTGTAATTCAACATTCGAAGGCAGTTCGCTTTGGTCGAACTTGCCGTCGCCAGGAACATTCTTCGTTGCTGCGCGGGAGCCGCTTGTGTTGTTCACAGAGTTGTCAGTCCAGTTGCCATCCATGTCCGCGTAATAAACATCAGCGGCCCAGGCACCTTGATGATCGTCGTGGCCGTCTGGTCCAAAGCTTCCGGAATAAGGAACAGCAACATGACCGAAAATATAAACCGATTTCAGATTCGCAGGATCTGCGTTGTATTCCGTTTTGATGACGTTCTTTACGGTCGTCGCAGATGCAGTGCGTGAAACATCTCGGCGAATAACGGTCCAACCGTCGCCGACGAGGTTCTGTTGCATCTGCGTCAGTTCAGCTGCGAGATCAGTCGCATAGGTGCTGTCTACGAGAAGCAAAACTTTGCCGCGGTTATCCACCAGCGGAGCTTTGATTCCAGCGGTCACATAGCCGTAGCCGGTGTAGCGCGAAGAAGTGGGACGTTGCACGCGATATTCATAGACCGTGCCGACCGAAACACTGAGATCAGTGTAGGTCAACGCGCTGGCGGACAACGAGGCAATCTGACTCCACCCTGAAGCATCAGGAGCTTTGCGAGAAATTATGTAGCCGGTAGCAGCGGCATCGCTCTTCCAATTCAGTGTGATCTGAGCAGGTGATTCCTGCACAGTCGCACTGGCGTGGACGGCGTAAAACATGGGGTCGATTGCTTGTGCGGACACAGCGAACAGAACGAAGATTGCGCATACCAAAGCGAAAGCGGTTTGCGCCTTTGCTCGTGTATAAAAACGAATTTTTGACATATTATTTTTTGGATGTGGGTTCAACGAATTTGGGAGCCTCTCCAAAAACGAACAACCGAATGGCTTTGCAGCCTGTTCATTTTCCCAATGGAGGACCGATAGATTTCGGCTAAGCGGACGAGTTCGGATCTCCTTAAAATCTGAATTCGCGCACCTCCTCAGGATTGCGGGAAAGTTTTAGCAATGACCGTGCCGATATCAGGGATTTTCCTGACAAAGTTATTTATTCAATGTTTTGGGGGGCTTTTTTTTGTAGAAAGAAACTTTGCAGGACAGTAAGTGTCCCATTGGTGTGCAGTTTTGATTCGCAATCCTGATTTGTGGGAAACAGAGATGAGAAAATTATTCGTGGATGGTTGGATGGTTGGATGGTTGGATGGTTGGATCGGCGAGCGCGCTTCCCACATGTAACCATTCACAATTCAACTATTCGCTGCCCATCCCGGGACGAAGCGCATCGCATGGGTCATCTGCTTGTCCAGAATCTTAAACGCAGGTTCCTTCAACTCCACCAGCTTCCAATAACGATCGGAATGATTCAGGTGAACTGTATGACAGAGCTCGTGAATGAAGAGGTAACGAACAAGTTCAGGCGCGAGAAACAATAAACCTGCATTCAAGCTGATCGTTTTTCGACGTGAGCAACTGCCCCAGCGGGAACGCTGCATCCGCACGCTGGCGCCGGCAAAGGGAAGTGCTGTCTCCTCGCTGGTGCGCTCAAGCCATGGGATCAATGTTTTCGTTGCCCGACCCAGCAACCATGCTTGCAGAACACGCCGACAGCTTGGGTCATGATCAATTTTTCCGGATACGCGCAGTTGACCAGGTGCAATCTCCTGGAGAGTAACCCGTCGCTCATTGATAAGAACGTATTCGACCGTCCACTTTTCCGAGAGTGCTATGAGATTTATTTCAGCAGGCCTTGGATTGACCGGTTCGGGCTTCGGCAACTGATCGAAGTGTTTTTTAGTTGAGAGAATCCAATGGCGTTTCGACTCGATGAGTTGCGGAACTCTCCGCAAATCGTAGCGTTTCGGCACAACGACTTCCAAACCTCGCTGCAGAGACATGCGCAACGAGGCGTAACGTGCCCGTGCGCTGATTCGAACCTGATATGGAATGGGATCGATCACTTCGAAAGATTATGTGCGAGTCGCTTGTTTCGTTTGGGCTGCATTCCATCCGGTCCTTCAAGAGCGATAGATGCCTTAGGATAGCGAAGCCGAGATGGATTTCGAGCTTAACGTGATGGCCAGACGGATTCCAAAAGATCTGGGTTTGCGCTCTGATGCGCCTTGTCCATTGCCGTAAAAAGATTCATACTAAGCCATGAGGAAGAGCGAAAGGCCTATCGTCCTGATTCTCTGCACTGGCAACTCCTGCCGAAGTCATCTTGCAGAAGGGATCCTTCGCGAAGTCGCTGGAGATATCCTCAATGTTCAAAGCGCAGGATCCAAGCCAGCAGGTTACGTGCATCCGCTTGCCATCCTCGCCATGAAAGAAATCGGAATCGACATCTCACAGCACACTTCCAAACACATGAATGAGTTTTTGGATAAGAAAGTGGAGACTGTGATCACCGTGTGCGGAAATGCGGATCAGGCTTGTCCCGTCTTTCCGGGTCAACTCAACCGTCACCATTGGCCCTTCGAAGATCCTGCTCACGCCAGTGGATTGGATTCGGAAAAGTTGGTTGTATTTCGCAAGGTGCGTGACCATATCTATCGAATTTTCGAGGCTTATGCCGAAGGGCGTCGCGATCAACTGAAAACCGCCAAAGCTCAGTGACGTCGCAGGATCAAATGATGATCCACCCGACGGGTTTGATGGTATTCCAAAGGCGGCAGCTCTGTCAGAGTCGGCGATTCGGTTTCATTTAAAATCATCTTCGCGCGTTGCTTTAGTTCCATCCAACGAGGCCATTCCAACTCCGCTGCATGCGAAATCTGTCGCATCAAACTCCGCCACTCGATGATGATTCGGTCGATATCACCGGGCCCTGTTGTCTCCGTAATCCAAGTGTGTTTGCTCAACGGATTTTTGTGAACGCCGGCCACTACGGTTTCTGCTCCAGAACCGTATTTGGGAGGAACGCCCATTTCGAGATATCCTGGGATACTCTGAACTCCGAATGTTTTCTGGCAGGTATGGGCGAGTCGACCTCCCCAACGGTTCTCCTCTCCACAAAAGCGGAACCCGGCATCCAAATTGGCAAGATCATAGAGCAATTCGTCTATCGGATACGCTATTTCTTCCAGGGCAGCAGCGACTGCCAGTCCGTCCCCCTGCTGAAAGAAGCTCACAATGCGTCCACGTTGCGTCGGAACGCCCGCCCCATCGATCAATCCCAAACGACGCCACAGCAATGCTGTCCCGGTAGCCGTCGGGAGCTCTTGGCAAACGGGCACCAGCGAACAACTCGCACAATCTGCCGGTAATACTTCGCGTTCAAGAGGTCTCCATAACGCGACTCCCAACGAGTCAACCGGCACTCGCATGATCACTTGATCAAGGCTTACCAACGCAACGATTTTGTGCGGTTCGGAAACGAGTCTTACAACGGGAGTTTTCTGACCCGCGAGCCGATCCCTGAGCAAGGGAACGATTTTTGTCTCCCATTGATCCGCAGTAGTTTGCCGATTTCCCCAATTCACCAGTTTACGAACCCATTTCGCCAGAACAATGCGCTCGTTGTTCAGCTTATCGGCCACAGTCAGGGTCCGACCATAAGTTTTCGTCTCTCCTTCCTCGGAGATTACTGCAAGAAGCCCCTGCCCTATCTTTTCCACGGCTTCAGTCACCGAAAGCGCCGGATGCAACGCAAATCCCGAAGTGTCACCCGGAACAAGAGCCGGCCCAAGTTTGACTGGCACTTTAACCTGTCCTGCGGGCACCTCAGTTGGTTTCGGATATGCCTCCCAATGCCCGGCACTGTTTAACATTTCCCGAACACGATGCCTGACATGCCGTGCCCGCTCCGCGTCCGTCATGAGCCCGCAAGGAACAGTGGGATGCTTCAACGACTCTTCGACGCCAAGGTAAACAGTTTTGATGGTGAAGAGGCGCGCTTGAGCATTCACCGCCTCAATGAAAGGCTCCTTTTCTTTCTCTGCGGCCACCGCCATTAACCCAAGCAGAGCTCCCCAATCCACAGCACCAGTGCGTGAAAGGTGGGCCGCGTGCGCATCCAGCAATCGAATTCGATTCGCTGAAATCAGCACATAACCCGTTTCGTCCAACCCACGCCGACCGGCGCGGCCGAACATTTGCAGAATCTCATCAGCGCGCAGTGGCTGTTCCTTATAGTCCCGGCGATAGGAATCGCCTGCGAGTGAAACGCTACGAAGTGAAAAATTAATTCCAGCAGCCAGCCCCATGGTGGCTACGACCACCCTCAGTTGACCGGCTTTGGCGAGTGGCTCGATCACCCCGGCACGCGCGCCGTAGCTTAGCCCGCTATGGTGATAGGCAACCCGGCTCTTGAGCATCTTGGCCAAATGATCTCCCACCAGCGCTTTTTGTTCCGCGTTCAGTTGCAGCGGATTTGGGTTCGGCAAATAGCGCGCAATTTCAGCAGCAAGTTGTTCCGTTCCGCTCCGCCGCGGTGAGAAAATAAGAATAGGTCCCAAATCTTCCGCAAGTGCCTTGGCCACCAACCGCGGCCAATAACCACGAATTTCCGAAGGCACATGAACGCTGATCTGGTTCGCTTCAACCTCATCGAGCGGGACGGGACGGAGCTCATGACGGACCAGAGTCGCTTTGCGGCCAAGCCGGTGAAGCCATCGAACAATATCGTGCGGGTTCTCAACGCTTCCGCTCAACAGCAGTAGTTGCGTTTGCGGGGGAGCCAGCGCAATGGCCAATTCATAATTCAGCCCACGATCCGGATCGCCGAGCATCTGATATTCGTCGATTACAAGAAGCGCCGGCCCATCGCCGCGAATCAACCGGTTCTTCTGCGTTTCCAGGGTGGCGACAATTACCGGGGCATCGAGGTTCTCTGATAAGTCGCCGGTGGCGATTCCAACATCCCATCCGCGCCCACGCCACTCCGCGAGTTTGTCATTCGCCAAAGCGCGAGTGGGAACAGTGTAGATGGCTTGAGAGCGATTCTTTCCCTGGTTGGACCAGAGTTCAAAAACCAGCGTCTTGCCGGCCCCAGTTGGCGCATGAACCACCACATCCTTTCCTTCCCGCAAAGCCACCACCGCTTGTTGTTGCCAGAGATCCGGAACGGTAACCTTGCTCATCGCGGATAATTTGTCTTCCAGTTGTCCGGCAAGCGATTGCACACAAAAACATACTTCAGATGCGGATTTGGGAAACGGCAAATCGCGCCTTCCTGAGATTTTGCAGTAAAATTCTCGAAAGTTTTTGCACTCGGAAAACTGTGTCGTATGTTCTCCGCTTGATCGGCTGGTGAGATTGGATTTGCACCTGATAACAGCATTCTGTTATTTTGGATTGCCAAAATCTTTGGGAACCGTTGCTATGTCGGCGGTTTTCGGAACGTGTGCCCACGTGGCGGAATTGGCAGACGCGCTAGATTCAGGTTCTAGTGAGTAACATCGTACAGGTTCAAGTCCTGTCGTGGGCACCAACTTTTTTTTGACTGTCATGCCGGAACCAATCGTACGTCTTGCGACTTCAAACGACGCAAAATCCATCATCGATCTTCTAGTTGCCGTACTCGGCCAGGATTACCCCGCAAAAGAGGTCTATGACCCAGCGTGGGTAACCAGTCAGGTGAACGGAGAAACCGGCCAGGAAACGTGGGTGGGTGATCACAATGGCACCATCCAAGCCAGCCTTTCCGCCCTCCGACCTGCTGAGTGGAATACGAATCCTGTTCTTAACCTTGGAAGAAATCTATTTTCTCCAGCTAGCTTCGACTCGGGAACGGCTCAAGCCCTGCTCTCGAAGGTTAATGCCCTGGCAGACGAACGGACGCAAACGGTCGTCCTGCGCATCCCTGTTTCGGATCTCCAGCAACAGTCCCTCTTTGAGAGCAATGGCTATGTGTGTGTCGGTTTCCAGCCTTTTAAACACATGCTGCAGAGTCGGTTGGGCATGCTCTTTTACGTCCGGCCATCACCGGCGATAACGACGACCCGGCTACCCATGTCGGAATCCCTTTCCCAGATCACCGAGTTGGCAAGTCTGGCCTTTGAATCCCTGCGTATCACCAACCCCTTGAGTGTGCGCGACGGTGCGACCGGTTACCCACTGCAATCGGATGTTCAGATTCATCAGTCTGGCCTGGAGGATTACATCTCCTGGAGAACGCATGTCGAAAGCACCAACCCCCCTGTGGAAATTTCCGGGACTTTCAACCTCGGATTCGGCTTCATGCGTATGCCCGCCAGCGCAACGATGCTGACCTTGCTCGCACAACGTGAAAATTCGATTGTGGCTGGGCTCGCTGCCAATTTTGATGAACACGACCGCTGCGTGCGCCTGATCGATGCCTTTTCAACGGATGACTATTCGATGGGCGCTTTGATGCAGCAGGCTACGAAACTGTCACAGGAACATTTCAGCGCGGTTTATATCGAAGTCGACATTCTCGCCACCGCCACTCGTCTTTTGAAAGCGGCGGAACAACTCGGCTACGTGCCCGTCGCCTATCTCCCGGGTTTCTACTCCAAAGGGGAGACGATTACGGACGTCGTAAAGTTCGTTAAGATCAACATGCCTTATGCATTGGATGCCGTGGAGTTGACCACGCAATCCCGCCGGGTGGTTGAAGTGGTGGATCGGAACTTCCAGGACCAAAAAGTGGGGGTGGCCATAATTAACCTGCTCCGGGGGCTGCCATTCTTTGCCGGGCTGGGCGACGGCGAACTTCGCAAGATGGCGCGACTTTTCACCCAGAAGCTATATCGACCGGGCGAACAGATTTTCCAAAAAGGAGATTCCGGTGAGGAAGCATTTATCGTCATGCGGGGACAGATCGACATTAAGTTGGAAGAACTTGCGAATCCCATTGCCCAGATTGGCAGTGGAAAGATTTTTGGCGAACTCGCCTTTCTGGACGGTGCTCCAAGAAATGCTGCTGCGTTCGCCGGTCAAGCCAGCATCCTCCTCGTCTTACATCGGACCGCCTTCAACGATCTCGTGCATCGCGAGCCGCATCTCGGCATGGTCGTGATGAAGAATATCGCTGTCGATTTATCCAACAAACTGCGGACCGCCAATGCGACGATTTCAGGCCTGAAGCAGAATTGATGCATCAACGCCGCAGTTGGCGTCTACTTTCTTTACGCTTTAGTTATCCGGGGAGGATTAGATGGTTTCACTTTCCTCTTCAATTCTTTGGCTGGCTTCGGCTTTGCCTGCAAGGCGATCTGCAGACCAAACCCCACGATCAGGCTCAATGCCAGCGTGCCCCAAAACATCCATGGCGCATTCCAGTTCTCAAGTCCGTGGGCGAGGTTCATCCCAAACACGGACGCAATGGCCGTTAAAGGAAGGAATAGAGCCACTAACAAATTCAAGCGATGGCTGGTGATCACTAACTCATGGGCTTGCTTCGCCTGCTCTTCGGCCTGCTTGGCAACCATGAATTCCAACCCATGTTGCGCATCCGTGTGAAGAAGTTCGATCGTGCGTTCCAGTTCACCCGCAGTGTCGCGCGCCAGCAGAAGAGCACGATCATCGGGTACCGTCTCGCGTGCCTCCTGCAACGTGCGATGGGAGTTTCGAATCGAGCGGAGAAGCGGTGTGGTTCGTTGCACCACGAAGAAATACGTTTCAGATGAACTGGGCTGCTGCATCATGTCCTCAAGGTCATCTACGATTTTTTTCCAATCCTCGAAGCATTCTTTCAAAGCCGAGGCACCGGATCCACGTTCGGTGGCACGCCATTCACCTTTAGGATTCCGCCAGAAGAAAACAGACACCCGATCAGGGTTCCCGGCTTCGGGAATTTTGTGGAGGATGATCAAAAGATGCTCGTCCTCCGACATCATGCGCTGACGACCGCCTCGTTCTCCGAGACGTGAGCGGATTTCAGCGGGAACTTCCCAGGTGGTTGGAAGGAGTGAAGCCATACCGCAACTCAAACGAAAATCCGCCTCAAAGGTCAATTGGAAACATTCAATTCACCAGCCCAGTGCTGATTTCCAAAAAGGGGTTCTTGTAGGAATAGAGCCGCAAATTGCCTGATTGGAGCAGGTAAACCGCACCACTAGCCTCAAGTCAGAAGGAAATTAACTCTATGAACAAAGCTGTTTCCCTTGCACTGCTGGTCGGCGGGATATTGTTGCTCGCCTTTGGCTACAATGCTTCCCAGTCATTCGGCTCGGAGGTATCGGAAGCTCTTACCGGTTCACCCACAGACAAATCAATGTGGATGTTGATTGGCGGCGCCGTAGCGGCAGTGGCCGGATTGGTCGGCCTGATGCGCGGCGGCTCGCGCACTTAGTCTACGGAAGATTGATGGCGGCGTCGACGTCCTTGGGCGACAGGAGAACTGCCCCTTTCAGCATGCGGCAGAACTCCTTTTTCGTGACGCGCTGATGGACTCCGTCCT
Source organism: Limisphaerales bacterium (assembly GCA_046597605.1). Lineage (GTDB taxonomy): Bacteria > Verrucomicrobiota > Verrucomicrobiia > Limisphaerales > JACDHS01 > JACDHS01. The sequence goes on from JBKJKE010000095.1 coordinate 19,776, forward strand.
TTGATTTCAGGTCGGCCATCTGTTTGTATTCCACCGCCAGACGCTCCCAGCGCGTAATTCGAAGATAACCCTGCGCCGTCTGCCAGACTTGATTCTGATACAACTTCATTGATTCAACTGTACCGTTCCCGATTCATTTACGCCATCGGAATGAGATCGGTCTGAAATGAAATAGATTTGCCTCGTCGAATCTGATTTCATGCTGGGATGAAAGTGTCCTGGAGTTGCCTGTTCTTGCTTGCCGCAATTCCTTCTCTCTCCTCCGCCCAAACCGCGCCGGTTGTCGTCTCGACCAATACAACGATCCGGATTATGGCATCGAACCTTACCAGCGGAAACCTTTCCCGCTATGAGTCGCCGGGACTTAACATCTTGAAAGCGCTCAAGCCAGATGTAGTCGCGGTCCAGGAGTTTAAATACACGAGCGCTACACAGGGAGAGAATACTGCGAATGCGTTTCGAGAGATGATCGACAATACTTTTGGAACGAATTTCGTCTACTTCCGTGAAAGTGGAAAAACGATTCCAAACGGCATAATCAGCCGCTACCCCATTCTTTCCAGCGGTATCTGGGACGATACCATCGTGCCAGATCGCGAGTTCGTTTGGGCACGCTTGGATATCCCGGGGACCAACGACCTCTACGTGGTGAGCGTTCATCTTTATACGCAGTCCTCCACTGACCGAAATACACAGGCAAACACCATCCGAACAAACATTCAGGCACAGTTCCCACCCAGCGCCTTTATCGTAGTTGCTGGAGACTTCAACGCGGACAGCCGAACCGAATCGTGCATGACTACCTTCAAGACTTTCTTGAGTGATACCTACCAGCCTGTCGATCAATCCGGCACCAACAAAAACACAAATGCCGGACGAACCAAGCCCTACGACTACGTCCTGCCGAGCTTCTCCTTGAACAGCAATCACGTGGTCACCGTCATCGGAGCCAACTCCTTTCCCAATGGCCTGGTCTTTGACTCGCGCGTTTATACCCCCTTGAGTGAGGTAGCCCCAGTTATCTCGACCGACTCAGCTGCTTTCAACATGCAACACATGGGGGTCGTCAAAGACTTCCGCATTAGCCACACCGTGACCAATTACATCACCGTCACGCCGCCCTATTTCACCTCGGTTTCCACGAATCTCCTGCGCTGGGCCGGCCAAAGCAATATCACCTACAGTGTCAATCTCAGCACCAACCTGCTTGAGTGGTTGCCGGTCGGAACCGCATCATCCACTTCCAACCTGATTTCGTTTTCTCTGACAAACAATCCTTCACACCGATCTTTCTATCGTGTTTCTTACCCGTGACCTGATTTGGTATTTTGTCTCTAGACGCAAATGCTGAGACACGTGTTAGATTTATGATATGGCGTGGCGAATAGAAGATTGTGTGCAACGCGGCGAACTCGATAATCGAGAGCGCGGGATCGTTCGTGGCAAACTTTGGATGCACGGCCTGCCTTCCCCTGTCCTGCTTGAGCTGACCGGAAATGCCTGTCCCGACCTCGCCGGCTGCATCCTGACCTTTGAGAATCCCGGCGAGACGTTCCCCCTGCACACGGAAGGTTTTCAACCCGTCCAAAAAGGAACGGCGGGTGACCTGACCGCTTCTCGAAAAGTGCGCGTCGTCGAAGTAACGGAAGAATTAAGCGAAACCGAAGAGAAAACCTTGCCCGAACACCTCGCCAATAGTCTTTACCTGGAATGGTTCAGCGAAGGAAATGGCCGCGTGGTGGTTGAGAGCGCCAATTACAAACTCTCCGTCTCGGCACCCTTGTGGCAACTGACCGCCGATGAGGAAGAAATCCGCCGAAAGGCCGCGGCCGCCGGCTTCGCCAAATTCATGAAACGGCTGGATGAAGCCCTGGAGAATTCCACGCATCATCCCCCGGAAGACAAAGAATGGGATGAGTTCGATTACGAACGTTTCATGCGGGAGAGCGATGCTCGCACCGACAAATACATGGAGTTGCTGGAGAAGTACGGTGACACCGCCGAAGCGGAAGAAATCATCGCGCGCGAAATGGGCTGGGACGAAGAGTCCATGGAGACTGAGTGGGAGTTGGAAGCAGTCGATGATCCGGGTTCCATAAACCAGATGGACGAGCTTTCCTCTCCTGGCGAGAAACTCGCACCCGATGAAGCTCCTCCGCTTAATCCGGATCCCAGGACGGAAGGGGTTGATTGGATTCGACGGGAAGATGGCGACTTCTGTCACCCGCTTTATCTCCGTTGTTTTGACGGCAGCCTCGCTTTGCTGGAGAGGTGTGAAGAAGGTGCCCTCTTGAAACGAGAAGATCGGGATTTGGATACCCTGCTCGGTGAGTATCAGATCACCACGGCCAAACTGGCAGGTGCTTTAAATGGTTTGGCCTATGGCCGGGATCTTCAGGACGGACCCTTTGTGGTGGCTCGCTTGAAAAGGGCTTTGAATCATTTACACGCCACCCAGGCCGCGCTGGAAGCGGTAGCCGCTAAAAGGATTTTGTCAGGTAACATGGCCGATGCCACCCGCTCTGAACTGTTTGCTATGCGCGAGGAAATCCTGCGTCTCATGCAGGAATTTCGCGGACAACGATGAACCGCTTCTCGCCTCCTGAAGAACTTCCTGGATGAAATTCGACGTAATCGTCATTGGCGGCGGTGCTGCTGGTTTAATGTGTGCGATCCAGGCCGGCAAACGTGGTCGCTCGGTCACGGTCCTGGAACATGCAGAACGACTTGGGAAAAAGATTCTGATCTCGGGCGGCGGTCGTTGTAACTTCACCAATACCGGCGCCACCGCGGCAAACTATGTCACCAGCGGCAGCCCGCATTTCTGCAAGTCAGCTCTCGCTCGCTTTACCCCGGCGGATTTCATTGCCCTCGTTGAGAAACACAAGATTCCTTATCACGAGAAAAAGCTCGGCCAACTGTTCTGCGATCTCAGTTCCCGCCAGATTGTCGAATTGCTCGACCGCGAATGCGCTGCCGCCGGTGTGAAGATTCAGCTAAATTGCAAAGTGCTTTCGGTGGAGCGCAGCGATGGCGGAGGATTTATCGTCAAAACCGGCTTTGGAGAAATGACCTGCGAGTCGGTCGTAGTGGCTACGGGCGGATTGTCGTTTCCGAACCTGGGTGCCACTGGGATTGGCTATCAGATTGCCGAAAAGTTCGCGCTCAAAATGGTGAAGCCGAGGCCGGGGCTGGTTCCGCTCACTTTCAGCAGTGGAGACCTCGCGGTATTTTCGGCACTGAGCGGACTTTCCATCGATGTCATTGCCAGTGCGGGCGACGTGTCATTCCGCGAGAACATTTTGTTTACGCATCGAGGATTAAGCGGGCCGGCGATCCTGCAAGTATCGAATTATCTTACAAAGAACGAACCGTTACGATTGAACTTGTTACCCGGCCTTTCCGCGATCCAGTTGCTGGAAGCGAACAAAAAAACCGGGCGCAGCTTACGATCGATTCTTGGTCTGCACTTGCCCCAACGATTCGCCCAGGTCTGGTGTGATCGACTGGCGATAACGCGTCCGTTGGAGCAGTTACCCCAGCGGGAGCTCGAACGCATCGCTGAAAGTCTCAATGACTGGAAGATTTGTCCCGCGGGTGACGAAGGATATGCGAAGGCAGAAGTGACCCTGGGAGGGCTCGACACCTCGGAGTTGTCTTCCAAGACACTCGAGGCCCGCAAGGTGCCCGGTCTCTATTTCATCGGCGAGGTGGTCGACGTCACCGGTTGGCTGGGCGGATACAACTTTCAATGGGCCTGGGCCTCCGGTTTTGCTGCGGGCGAGGCGGTATAATCGAACATCCCACCGGAACGGACGCGCCTGCAGGACCCCCATTGTGATCACAATGGCCGGTCGGACGGTCTTGCAGGACCCCCATTGTGATGGTGGGAACTTGTTCGCAGGTGGCTTCGTCCGGGTGACGGACTTGAAGACGAATCCAGGGTCTGTTCGGGAGGTTGAATCCCGGCGAATTCAGGGATTTCGACCTGTTTTGGCAGCATCGGGGGTCGGAAAGCCTCCAGTTGGTTGAATCTACCTGCTCTCAAGCCGTCTCTACATATCTTCGAGGTAGATTTTGCGGTTCCGGAGGAGGTACATGGCACCTGAATAAGCCGTGAGCGCTACGGTGACCCATTTGCACAGAGCAGTAAACCAGATCACCCAAGGTCCTTTGCCGAATAGACTTAGCCCAAAGACATTTTGGCCTAACGAACCCCATTCTGCGTAACTTGCAGCCACCAGCATGGCGATAATGGCGACAATCTGGGAGATGGTTTTGTGCTTCCCATACCGTTCGGCTGCGAGGACCACATTCTTCGAAGCAGCGAGAAGGCGCAAACCGGTGATCGCCAACTCGCGAGCGACAATAATAACCACCATCCAGGCCGGCATCCATCCACGCTCCACGAAGGCAATAAAGGCAGAGCAGGTCAGAATCTTATCGGCCAACGGGTCCATCAGTTTGCCGAAATTGGTGATGAGGTTGCGTTTGCGGGCAATTTCTCCATCGAAATAATCGGTCAGGCTGGCGGCACTAAAGAGTAAAAGACCAATGGTTTCGTGATACGGACATTTGGAGAATAATACCGCAAGAAACGCTCCGGTAAGAACGAGACGCGAGACGGTGAGCTTGTTCGGTAAATTCATTCAGCCGAGAAAATCTAGCCTGATCCAGACCAACTGACTTGAGGGATAAGCCTGATTTAACCCTGTGGTGTCAACCGCTTAGTTGAAACTCACGAACCGATCCGTCCCGGCAATGATGTCGTTGACCACGGTCAAACCGGCGAAAACGGCTTTGTCATTCAGGGGATAATGATGCCGGTGCGCGCCGTAGGCACAGCCGTAAAGCTTGAGCCCGCGTGACTTCAAATCTTGAATTGCAGGGGTTTCGACACCGCTGACTGCCTCATCGATGCAATAGAGGTAAACATCGGCGCCTTCATCAATGGCTGCCTCGGCCACTTTCACAGCATGGGTGAAATTGGGCTGTTCGGGTCGACAGGATATAAGGACTCCGAGCTTTTTTCCACGAAGCGACATTCTACGGGAGCCTAGGTGAGCGCGTCGAAAGTGTCAAACGAGCGCTATGCACCAGAGGATCTTAAAATTCCGGAAAGACCGCGCTTTCCCCAGGTTACGTGAGGTCTCGTGTTAACTCCCATGGGGTGGAGGCATTGCCCCATATAGAAAGCCAAAGCTTCCCTGAATTGCCGAAACTTGCCCTCGAACGAAGGTTTCTCCGTGACCAGAAAATCAACAAAGGAGCCAACTATGAAAAAAACTCTCGTCGTATTAGCTGCAGTCGGACTTGTGGCGGTCGGTTGCGAACGTCGCGACACCACCATGAATGAAAGTGCCGGAGCAGAAAAACAAATCGAACAACAGCGCGATGCGCAAATAGACCAATTGGACGCACAAAAGAAAGATCTTAAGGAAGATGCCAAAGCGCAGCAGAAGGCCATCGAGGCCCAGGCTGAAGCCAAGCAGGCGCAGATCGATGCCCAGGCCAAGCAGGTGAAAGCCGAAGCTGAAGCCCAGAAGGCTCAGGTCGAAGCGCAACAAGACAGTGCCCAGGCGCAGCAAAAGGCAGATCAAGCATCCCAGGAAGCTGCGAAACAGGAACAACAACAGCAGCAGCAACAAGCTGCCCAGACCCAGACTGATGCGAATCAGCAGGTCAACGAAGCCGCCGGCGCAGCTGCCGGCACCAACCAGATCGAGCAACCGGCCGGGGCAGCCGCTGGAACTTCCGGCAGCGGCGACCAGCAATTGGAAACCCAACTTCGCACCTCATTGCTCGGTGCTGATGCCACTGCTCAATCTACGGGCAGCCAGAACGTCATGATCAAAGTGGACAGTGGCAAAGTAACCCTGAGCGGCAAAGTGCAGAGCCAGGAAGAAAAGCAACAAATGGAAACCAAAGCCAAAGCCATCTCTGGTGTTCAGGAAGTGGATAACCAGCTCGAAGTCGAAAGCAAGTAGGCTGATTCCGTCCTGCTAAATCAAAAGCTCCAACCGTCCCTGGTTGGGGCTTTTCATCCTTTCCCCGTCTGCTTTGAGCTTGGATGGTGGAAGTTCAGTCGCTATTTTCCACCCATGGCCCAGGCGAATTCTCCGAAAACTACCTCGTCCCCACCACAAAAGGTCAACGTTCCCCTTCTCATCGGTTGCACGGTTTTGCTGGCAGCTGTCGGAATCGGTGGTTGGAACTACTCCATTTCACAAAGCAGGCTGCTCCACGTGGTAAGCGGCTTGGAACTTCCCGTGACTGTTCAGTTACCCGGAATGGAACCAATGGGGCTCTCCAAGGGGAAAATCAGAACGATCGAATTGCCGGAAGGTGACTACGAAGCGGTTATTGGAGGTTCGGTAACCAACAAGGTGAAATTCGCCGTTCGCTCTACCTTCATGGATCGATTTAAAAAGAAGCCCCTCTACGTCCTGAACGTCCAGGGTTCCGCACTTCTTTACTCGGAAAAAGTCGATAGCGCCGGGGAGCGAAGCAATTTCAAAGTTCATTATGGGCACCAATTTGTAAGCTGGGTGAATGTAGATCTCCCATTTAAAACCGACGGCGGCCCAACGAAAGGTGCCACATCTGCGATTCGAGTGGATTTATTCAACGATCCCGTCCAACAAGCTTTCGTCACACTGGCCCGGGAAAACATCCCTGATGAAGCACTCGCACTCGCCGAGTGGTATTTGGAACGCAACCGTGGTGACTCTCGGATGCTGGGCGAATATGTGGCTTACGCGAAAGCTCTGGATAAGGGCGAGCGCATGAAGAAACTCCTTCTGACCGGCACACAGATCCGCCCTGTCGAGATTGATTGGCACCGTGCCTACCAGGATCTGATGATGAGCCCCAAGGACCACGGCGCATTGATTGCGGAATACGACGCTCTCCTGAAAAAGGAGCCAAACGATTCCTCGCTCCTTTATTTGCGTGGACGTTTATGTGTCAGCCAGCGACAAGCACTCGATTTCTACAACAAGTCGCTCGCCACCAGCTTCAACAATGCCTACACGCACTTCGCGATCGCCTCGACTCAAACAGGAAAGGGTGAATGGACTGAAGCGATGCCCAGCATCAAGGTAGCGCGATCCCTGCGACCAGACGTACTCCAGTTTCAGGATTTGCTATTCGAAGCGCGGATGGCTGTGGGGGAACACGAAGCGCTCGAAAGTGAGCTGCTGCCTGCCGTCGAACAATCTCCACTCGATACCACGCTTACAGTATTTCTATGTGACGCCCTGGCTGCATCGAAGAAGGGCGATGTGGCAAAAAAGATCTGCGATACTTTTGAAAACAGCTGGTCTCAACAATTCAACCAGCCTGCCCCGTCCTCTTTGCGTTCTCGCGTGCTCTATTCCATTGGTGATTTCGACACCATGATTGAACTTTATTCCAAGAGCGAAACTGATGATGCACGGATGGCCTACTTCGAAGCGCTCCTGGAAAAAGGTCGCATGCTGGAGGCATTGCAGGTGAGTCCAATAGAAGACCCCGGCGCCGCAGATCCTTTCCACTTCCTTTCTTTCGCTCTCGGCTGGAAATTGTACGGGGACGACGCGAAGGCGCAGGCCTGTGAGAAGCGCGCCATCGACCTGATGAAGACGATGCGTCCAGATTACCAGGTGCTTGCTGATCTGCTTGCGGATACACAAGCTCCTGGCCTGACCGAGGTCACAGACCTCCCGGCTCTTCCCAAACTGAAAGCAATCACACTGGCTTATCTGGCACTTAAATTCCCTTCCGAAAAAGCCGAATATGCCGCCATGGCCCGGAAGCTGAACGTGGATCGCTCCTACCCTTACCACCTCGTGGCAAGGGCAATAGCGGATGGAAAGAAGAGCTGATCGGCGGGAATTGCGGCAGCGGAAATTCATTTGAGCAGGCGGAGAATAAAACCTTAGACTGGCAAGAGCGCAGTTTTAAGGTATTTTTCCGCCGCTTTGATGCCCACGTTCAGTAACATTGCAGCGTATAAATTCGCGCATCTCACAGAATTACGGTCGCTTCGCGCCCGTTTGCTCGCGCTCTGCAAAAGTTGGAACCTGAAAGGAACGATTCTGCTGAGTGTTGAAGGGATTAACCTCTTTGTCGCGGGTGCTCCTTCGAAAATCGATCTGCTCCTCCTTGAACTCCGTTCCGTTCCCGGTCTTGAGCAATTGGAAGTAAAACTCAGCGAGAGCGATCATCAGCCATTCAACCGCATGCTGGTGCGTTTGAAAAAAGAGATTATCGCGTTTGGGGTGGATGGAATTGATCCGGGAAAGCGCACCTCCCCGAAATTGTCGGCAAAAACCTTGAAGCAATGGCTGGATCAAGGAAAGCCGATCACCTTGCTCGACACCCGCAACGACTACGAGGTTAAGCTCGGCACCTTCCAGAATGCACTGACGGTTGGCATCAATAATTTCCGCGAGTTCCCGGCGGCAGTTGCGAAACTACCCGAGGCTCTCAAAGAGCAGCCGATCGTCATGTTCTGCACCGGTGGCATTCGCTGCGAGAAAGCGGGTCCTTTCATGGAGCGAGAAGGGTTCAAAAATATTTTTCAACTCGAGGGCGGCATTCTGAAATACTTCGAGGAAGTCGGTGGCTCTCATTACAAAGGGGAATGTTTCGTGTTCGATCAGCGAGTGGGAGTGGATCCGAGCCTCCACGAAACGGATTCCGATCAATGCTTCAATTGTCAGACACCACTCACTAAAGAAGAGCAGGAGGATGAACGTTTCGTTCCCGGCAGATCATGTCTTTATTGTTTCAAGACGCCGGAACAGGAAATTGCTCTCAACATTGCAAAACGGCAGGAAGCAATTCGCCGCGCAGTGAGCCCCCTGCCCGGAAGTGTGCCCTACGACAATTATCGGCCCATCACCGTCCCGAAAACGTGCGATGGCGGAACTATCGTCGACGCAATGTGTGCCGTCGTCGTCCATGTTCCACGCGAAGAATGGGAGCTGGAATGCGGGCGTGGACTAATACTGGATGCAGACCGTCGTCCGATCCCGGCCACACACGTCGTGCGTGCCCGTGAAATGTACCTGCACAAGTTCCCCGATGTGGTGGAACCCGACATAAACCCTGCGATAGAAATCCTGCACGAAGACGAAGCCCTGGTGGTCCTCAACAAACCAGCACCGCTCCCGATGCATGCGGGGGGACGTTTCAATCACAACACACTGCAATACATCTTGAACGAGGTGTATCATCCACAAAAACCTCGTCCGGCCCATCGGCTCGACGCAAATACGACCGGTGTGGTCCTGATCACCCGAACACGTCACTTCGCCGGAAAACTGCAGCCTCAGTTTGCGCGCGGCGAGATTCGTAAAGTTTATCTTGTAAGGGTCCAGGGCCATCCGCAGGAGGACTTGATTGATTGTGACGCTTCGATCAGCGCGGAAGGCGGTGCGCTCGGCGCGCGAGAAATCGATCACGAAGCCGGCTTGCCCTCGCATACAGAGTTCCGCGTGCTCCGCAGGAACCCCGATGGAACTGCGCTGCTTGAAGCACGACCATTCACGGGTCGCACAAATCAGATTCGAGTGCATCTCTGGCATCTCGGATTTCCCGTATGTGGCGAACAGATGTACTTGCCGGACAACAAATATGGAGACACGCAGACCGTCCGTACGGATGACAAACCGCTTTGTCTGCACGCGTGGCAAATATCTTTCGTCCATCCCATGACCGGAAAGCCGGTGCATTTTTGCGCTCCACCGCCGGGCTGGGCTGAAGGTGTGCTCGATTCCAATCCTGTTACCGCATGAAGAATCCAGTTTCCCTCCTCCGAAAAATCGGCCACCTCGAAGCTATCTCGTTCCTGGTTCTAATGGGGGTCGCGATGCCCATGAAATACATGCTGGGCATGCCTCTGGCCGTGAAGGTAGCGGGATGGATCCATGGCGTTCTGTTTATTGCGCTCTGTATCAGCCTCGCCCAAACCACCTTCGTCGCGAAGTGGCCAATCGGCCGTGCTATCCTTGTCTTTATCGCAGCGTTGCTGCCGTTCGGCCCCTTCCTCCTGGATCGCAAGATGCGCGGGTACGAAGAAGCGTTCAACGCGCGCAACACCGGTAAATCGCCCGAGGCTTTGGAAAAAGCCATCGGGCGCTAAACAACCGCAGTTTGTCAAATAGAGCGCCGGATCAAATCTCGTCGAAGAACGTGAGGTCTGCGCCGAAGTTCTGCATCGCCAAGACACTGTCCCCTTTCAAACGAACACGAATGTCGCGAGTGCGATGCTTCAATACGATCTCGGACGCAGGCATCTCAAAGCTGAGGGTGATTGGTGCTTTCGTGGGAGGTTCCGCAAGAAACAAATAACCATTGCTAAAACGCGGCTGCAGAGCTTTGCCATTAGCCGCAATCTTCAACGAGTTACGATCCATCCACGCCGGTGCATGAACAAACAACGGACCCGCTTTCCTGAGTGTGATCTCCAGTGGGCGACCGGCATATGGGGAACTCACCTTCAGGGCATCCGTCTCCCGGTCAAACAGCATCTGCACCCAGTGTGTGCCGTCTACGTAGCGGGATATATTTTCTTGCGCGAAACAAAGCGAATCGGTGGCACCGCCCACGATGTCCATATTGAAGCTGATCTCTCGTGGCCCTCCCGCAGGTGAGTGTCCATAAGGAGCAGGAAAACCGAATGCTCCCAGGTGGCGATCTGTAAAGGACATCTTTCCTTTGGGAGGAGAGCTTTCCTTAAAGAAGGAGGTATCGCGGAGTTGGCTAGGCAAGATATGACAACGCACGCTCCGCTCCGCCATTTGAAAATATTCCGGATATCCATGGTTGCCCAGGATTAGAGCCGTTTCCAGAATGTCACCACTGTTGTTCACCTCACCTCGATCCGGCACAGCGTTCGCATCGGTATTCTCGATGGACCACCCGATCTCATCACTGATTGTTCGAAGACCGTTGTCAAAGAAAACGCGCACGCGTTCCATCAAGCGGGCATCTGAAGTCACTTCAGCGAGGTAGGCCAGAGACGACATCGTGCAAGTTGTGGAGTGAGTATGCGTCCCAAACCGTTCCAAATCATAGCTACCATCCGGTAGAAAACAGTCACGTAACGCTTTGCTCTTCAACATCAATGCCAAGTCCAAAGCGGGACCGTAGTTTGTCGCCTTGTAAAACTTCACCAAGGGCCCGATCGAACGAGCGATTCCGGTATTGAACGGACCACCCCACTCAATCAACTGCAGGCCGCTCGCTTCAATCTTTGCTTTATCCCAGCCAGCGTCCGGAGTCCACAATTTCAGAATGGCCTGAATGCTCTGCTCAGCCAGGGCCCGGGCGCGGTCTGATTTGCGGAATCGGGTCAGCGCATAAAGCGCATGAAAACCTTCCCGCAAGTTATGTGGCAGGAAACGTGTTGGTTTCTCATCAGCCATTGCTTTTCGGTTCAACGGCAAAGGCAGTGCGCCTCCATATGAAAAAAAGGCCGCCCGTTCATGCTTCGCAATGACATCGTCCGGAATTTTTATGCCGAAGGTTGCCTCCGCGTGAAGCAAGGCATTCAAGTGCCGCCCCGGCACGTGCGCCTCGGAATGATCTGGATTGAAACCGAGTCCCACTTCCGGGTTGACCCATGAGGCAAAGAACGGAATGTCGTTGTCCTCTTCATTGAAGACGTTGCCCATCGTCTTGCAAGCCAACCGTACCGCGTCAGGAATGTCAGTGGTGTTTACCTGCTTCATGCGACGCCGAGTGCTTCCCGCAGGTTCATCCCCGCGCAATGGCCCTGGATGCATCAAGCTCAATCCAGCCAGCGCAGTTGCTTGAACAAAACGCCTTCTGGAAACGATTCCATCCTTTGTGGAGAACAGGGAATTCATGTGAGCGACGTTGAACAAAAATCCCGAAGCGCGCAAGTGCGCGTCTCGTCCGCCGTCGAATCAATTAAATCGAAGAAAGGAGTAGGTCGCGTCGCAAGACTGGGGCCCACGACCAAACATCCGTATGCCAATAAACCCAGAAGTGTAGGTGGTGTCCTGGACTCGTATGATGGAAACATCATTCAAAAGAACCTCAATCCATGTGCCTTTGGCAACGGTGGCGATTTTTGCCGTATGGCCGAGGGTTGTCATGATCCGCCCTTGGTATTTCGCCAGAGTTTTGTCTTTTCCTCCTTGTCGTTTTACCAGCTCTATCCACCCGGTGTTTTTCATCCATGGAGTGTTGGAGGGGACGAAGATGACCAGGTAACAATTGTCCGCATCCCGCGCCCGGATGACAAAACTCGCTTCCCGGTTGGTACTGGTCGCGTTGGCTGAGAGAGTCACGTCGGTATAAACTTTGCTCGAAACCAGCATGCTTTGTCCTTCCGCAACATGCCCGCGAATCTTGCCGTCTCGCCAGGTCCAATCATCCACACTTCCAGCGATGGCAGACCATCCACGGGGTATCCCCTTGACGGGCTGATTCAGCAGACGCGGAGCTACCAACACCAGTACACCTACAAGGAACAACACGCCCAGAAGGATCACTCCGTTTTTGTAACTTCTCGCTGGCATAATTTAAACCGGGCTTGCCGATATCATTTCAAGTAGGTCGTATGCTCCTGTAGCCAGAGGACATCCCGATCGTTAGCGGATACGTGCGTCACGTTCTTCGCTTTACCAAGCGGAATAAGAGTCGTTTTCTCCAGCCAACGATGGGGTTCGACGTGCCCATCTGCGAAGGACAGCTGCCCTTTGCCATTGTGATAGCTCCCGGGAAAGTCAACCATCCACAGGGAATTCTCCGTCCCCTCGCCACTGCGGTTGCCGGTATTGCTCATATCGACGCAAAAACGAGCGTCATTGATGCTGTCGCTTCTTTCATCGACCAGCACAAAAATCTGCGAAGGATTGCGGATCTGGGTCACATTTCGGAAAAGCTCATACTTATCACCGCCCCCGTGCAGCCACCACCCCGGAATAATCGGGTTCATACGATGATTCATCGATGAATTTCGAACCATGTCACTCGGATCGCTCGGACACTTATACATACTGGCCGACTTTACATATGGGGCCAGGGTCGAGAGTTTAGGATCGATGAGCAACGCGGCGTTGGTGCGATCGAACGGATCGGTCATGTCGCCCGCTACCCAGTGTTCGAGGATCGGAGGCTCCCCGCCGTTTTCATCGCAATACATCATCCAACCCAGCATCAGCTGACGATTGTTGCTCGCGCACTTCGTGCCTTGGGCGGACAGTTTCGATTTGCTCAGAGCCGGCAGTAAAAGAGCCGCCAGAATTGCAATAATAGCAATCACCACCAGTAATTCTACCAATGTGAAAGCTTTCCTGTTTTTCCTGCCTGATTGGATTCGGGTCTGCATCCAGACCCTCATCATGATAAAGAACACAAATCCCTGCAACCAAACTCACTAGAGCCCGTCATCATTGTTAGTTCACTACGGAGTGAAAGATCTTCCATTTCATCACGCAATCAACCGAGATGAACTGATAGAGGAGAACAATCGCCCAGAACACTACCTGGAAACTGCCCTTGGAACACTTGTGGCGCAGCTGCCTTTGGGCAAAAAATGCCGCAGGCCACCCTCCGAGTAATTCGAGCAAATGCAGACGCATCTCTGGCGTTCTCCACGCCCCGTCCCGTGCGCACCGTTTGTCCCGGGCATAAACCCAAAACGTCAACGCATTCACGATTAACAAAAAGATGCCTAAGTAAACGGCGTAGTCGCGAAGCTGCCAGATAGCCGCGACCGGGAGCAACAACAGACCCACCAGCACCAGCATACTGGGCGCACTCATGAGCACCGTCCTGCGGGAATCTGCAGCACGCCGGGAGAATGCAGCACAAACGTGTTTTCAAAAATGTTCAACACCGCACGATGCACGAAAATGCCGCCCGTTACCATGTTCAAAACTCCTATTTCCCGAGACTTTTCAGAAAATTCAAAACCGAGCGAAGAATGAAGCGTTGTAGATCGGCCAGGCCTTCGGAAAGGTCCCAATCCAATATAAAATCGAATGCCAGGTATTGGTGACAAAAGATAATCGCCAAAAAGACCGCCTGGTAGCTCGCCTTCGAACGTTTATGATTAAAACATCTCTGTGCCAGGAACGCTCCAGGCCATCCCCCGAGCATTTCGAGCGAATGCAATTTGGCTTCTGAGATTCTACCATCACCCGTTCCGAACGAACGTTTATCCATGCGATACACCAGAACGGTAAGGCAATTCAAGAGGAGCAAATAAAGGAGCGTCAGCCCCGCTTGTGCATGAAAAGTAAGAATCGAAACGAGCGGCAAAAACATAAGACCGATCCAGATAAAAATGCTTCGGACACTGATGCCAGCCATCAGCCTCGCATGCACCGCATTTCGGGCGTAACTCCTCCCCTTGTCATCCTCTCCCAGCGTGAAGCGAATCTCATCCCCCAGCTCTGGCTTCTTGATCAGCTCAACAAAATTACGGCTGTGCAGAAAAACTCGTTCCTCGCCAGACTGAAGAAATCCGTAACCCTTCTTTCTGTCCCATTGAACGATCCTCGCGCTCAGTTCAGTGGGCGTGTGGGCGTGTGGGCGTGTGGGCGTGTGGGCGGGTGGTGTCTGTTTCAAGGGTTGGATCATTTCATCCAAGACTTAAAGCGGTGACAAGGTCAATCCGGTCCCATCACGGCGGTGGGACCACCGCAGCTACAAAAAGAAAGCCGCCCGGATGGCGGCTTTTTTGATTTATCCAACTGAACTCTCTTTCAGGCGATTAAGCAGTAATCACTCGGACCACTTCGCTGAACGCACTTTCGCCACCGTTGTTTACTGCGGTCACCACGATGTCGATCGTCGAGTTCGCAGGCAGACCTTCCAAAGTGAAGTCGAGGTCACCGGGACTGCCGACTACACTGTAAGTTTCCTGCAGGCCTATGATCCGCATCCACACACGATAGTACTCCGCACGCGCGGTCGAACTCCACTTCACGGACGCCGCACTGGGTCCGACCAGGATGGCCGATACCTTGCCGGGGATCTCGGGAGTCGCGGAAGCGCCCGGTTTGTTGAACCCGAAGGCCAGCCAGCGCGCATCGAGCGGAGCCAACTTCAGCGACAACTCATGGATCAACGAACGAACCGTGGCCGTGAACTTATCCGCCTTCTGATCGCGGACCGTGATGAGGTCGTTTACCTTACTCCCCTGGAGCACAATCGCACTTTGGACGGCATCCAGTTGGACGAGCAAGGCATCGGCCCGGGCAGCCGTAACGTTGAGCTGCAGCACTTCGAGACCCGGGTTGTTCGTGAAGAAGGTCTTCAACGAAGTCACAATCCCATGCAACTCATCGGCTGATTTCGGCACCGCGAGCGATCCACGAAAGCCCGTCACATCCCAGGCTTGCGAATATTGATTGCCGAGAGTCGGCTTCAACACCTCCCGAACACTGGTCAGGTAGGCCCGCACTGAGGGCAACAAGGCTGTCTGCGCCGCCCGCAATGTGATTAACTCCGCTTTTGCCGCGTCGTAGTTGTCCCGTGCCGTCGAGAGCTCGAGCGTGACCGCATCGACGACCGGCTTGGTGATATGGGCGATCCCGAGGATGGCTGCGAACTGTTGCAGGCCGGCGACGATTTTCACCGCAAGGGCGAGCATCATCGGTATTGAGGTTACTTTATTCTGTCTCATCTGTTTTCCTTTTTTGTTTCTGGAAGACGCCGCTGTTTATGTGAAACAAACAACAGTCTGTTCACCCGCGACCGGGGCATCGCTTTTTTATATCGAGCAGCCCCTGCCTTCACTGGCTCGTTGTTTAATCAACGAACGCCACCACAATGACAGGAGCAAACCGACAGCTGTGGGCGGTTTGCTTTTGACCCTCAAATTATTTTTGATTTTGTTATTGGTTGATAATCAACGACTTACGAAAAAACGGCTATCAGGGTGCGGCATAGGGGCCGTAGAAAGTTTGGGAAAAAGACGACCAAAATGGAAAAAAGGGGACGAAAGAACGTTAACCACGGATGGACACAGATAAACCCGGATGGGAAAAGGCTTAGTAAATTGCCCGAATGTTGCACTTCCTAATTTAGCACCTCGTTTGTGCCACTGAAGTAAACTCTCCACTGCCCTAATCCGTACTACTCTGTTCGCGAATCAAGCAACAATAACAAGATTCTAAAGAATCCCCGACGGGACGGACCGCGGCTGTGTCCGAAGGATCCAGCCGC
>JBKJKE010000033.1:0-59545 GCA_046597605.1 Limisphaerales bacterium
AGTCCTTGCGAGTACTCAAATAATTCTCTCACTACTCGCGAGGAGTTAAAAAGTACTCAAATAATTATCTGCCTACCCGCTAAATCCTTGCGAGGGGTGAAAAAATGTATTCCGGACACTGCAACTCGTTGATAGAAGGCATTGTACAAACGTAGGCACGTTTAGTTTCTGCGAGCACCTGTGGAGATTATTTCGGCGCCTCTGGAGAGCTTTCGGAGCTGGAAATTGTTGTCTGAGTAGGCCGAATTTCTGGGGGAAGTGAGTGGCAAATTCCTCGCTGTTTAGTGGAGTTTGGCACCTGTTTTGTTCTCCCCAAGGAACAGCTGAATACGCCCCTTTTCCGTGTCATAACGGAGAGTTGCAGCCGCCTCTTTGCCCCACCATCTTTGACCGGGAGCTTCCGCTCCATCCACCTTACGAATCTTGCGGCATTCTCACCTTTTCGGAAAGGTATCCCCCGCTTTCACACGCCGCAGCCACGTTTTTATCCGGAAATTAACTGCTGGTAACCGGTATCGATCAGCGCGTAAGTATTTTGTCGATGAACCTATGTTTTCTTCCTTTTCCGCGAGCGAAGAGTTTTTTCGGCTTCGCAGTAATGCTTTTGCTGGCAGTGGCGATTCCAGCGCACGCAAAGGAGCTTAATGGTTCTGGGCTACAAGTTCCGCCAACCAACGAACCAAAGGACAATCCAGAACTTTCTCCGTTGCTCGCCAAGATGGACTCCCAACGTCAGTGGGAAAAAAGGCGGGAGGTAATCAAAGCGGACTGGTTTACGTTCATGGGAGAGTTCCCGAAGAAGCGTGTGCCGCTCAAAGCCGAGTTCCTCGAAAAAGAAGATCTCGGGACGTTCACGCGGCAATTCGTCCGCTATCGGATCGAAGAAGGAAGCTTTACAGATGGATACTTGCTCATTCCAAAGGACGCCAAAGGCAAACTTCCCGCGATTGTTGTTTTCCATGGTACGACGCCTTTCCGCGCGCGCGGCGTCGCCGGGCTGGAGCCGACGTATGGCGCAGAGAAGTGGATGGGGCCACAATTGGTGGCGCGTGGCTATGTTGTTTGGTGTCCTCGTAATTACATCTTCGACGCCGGAACCCGGTCGACCAATGGAATCAGGTCTTACACCGAGAACGCGGAGAAGGTAATCAAGCGACACCCAACGTGGACGGGGATGACTCGAATGACTTTCGATGCTTTTCGTGCGGCAGATTTTGTGGAATCGCTACCGAATGTGGATAAGGCCAGGATCGGCTGCATCGGTCATTCTCTTGGCGCGAAGGTCGCGATTTTTGCTGCGGCATTCGATGAACGCTACAAAGTGTCTGTTTTCAGTGAGGGGGGCGTGGGATTGAATTTCAGCAATTGGGAGGCGATTTGGTATTTGGGCAAAGAAATTAAGGAGCCGGGATTTAAACTGGAGAATCACCAATTGCTCGCCCTGGCTGCGCCTCGTGCATTTCTGGTTCTTGCCGGAGATTCCGCGGATAACGACAAAAGCTGGGCATTCATTGAGGCAACTCGACCTGTTTATCAACTTTATGGCAAAGGGGAGAACATAGGGTGGTTCAATCACCATGAAGGTCACAAGTATTCTGATCGCGCTCGCGAGGTAGCAGAAGAATTTCTCGATCTACACCTGAAGAAGTGAGTGTTCGAGCGCTTGCGCTAAGGTCTGGGAACTGGCATGAATCGATTCATGCCAAGCTTCAGTTTCGTCGGTCGTTTTCTCGCAATCGCTCTGGCAGTTCTGGGAGCCTTCTCAACGCAGGTTTCTTCCGCTGCCGATAAAGTTTTCCGCGCCGGGGCAGCCACCAGCAATATCACCCCGTGGCTGGGTGTGGAGATCGAAGGCAATATGAACACGCAGATTGCCACCAACATCCACGATGAACTGCATGCGAGGTGCATCGCTTTGGATGATGGGACCAACAAGCTTGCCATTGTGGTGGTGGATAGTTGCCTGATCCTGCGTGAGACATTCGACGCCGCCAAGAAGCGCGTGGTGGAGAAAACCGGTTTGCCGGCACAGAACATTCTGATGTCTGCCACGCATACGCATTCGGCGGCGGCAGCGGTGGGAATTTTCCAATCCAAATCAGATCCGAAATACCTGGAATTCCTCTCTTCTCGAATCGCCGACGCGGTGATTCGCGCCCTGAATAATCTTGAGCCGGCTAAGATCGGATGGGCGGTGGGCAGTGAAACGAACCAGGTTTTCAATCGGCGTTGGAAAATGAAACCGGGAGTGAGGAATGTGAACCCGTTCGGGGGCGAAGACGCGGTGCGGATGAATCCCGGCAATGCCAACCCGGATCTGCTGGAACCCGCTGGTCCCACCGATCCCGAAATCCCCGTGCTGCTCGTTCAGAGCCTGTCGGGTCGTCCCATTGGATTGTTGGCGAACTACTCATTGCATTACTGTGGGAATGTCGGTGCAGGAACTATTTCCGCTGATTACTTTGGTGCGTTTTGCGATCGAATGAAGGCTCTCCTCAAAGCGGAACGTCAGGACCCTCCATTTGTTGCAATCATGTCGAACGGTACGAGCGGCGACTGCAATAATATCAATTTTCGCGAACCGCATAAGAGAGAGGCGAACTATGAGCAGATCAATCGGGTGGCCGATGCGGTTGCGCAGGCAGCCTTCGTTGCTTCCCAGAAAATTGAGTTTCAGGACTGGGTGCCTCTGAAGTCCGCTCAAAAAGAAATCACGCTGGGCGTTCGTTTGCCTTCCAAAGAGGAAGTGGCCCGGGCGAAGGGTGAGTTGGAGAACGCCGTGAAGATGGGCGACGGACAACTCCGCAATCGTGATGATATTTACCGTCGCGAGACAGTCCTGATGAGTGAGTTTTCTGGTTCCAAAGATCTCATTATCCAGGTTCATCGGTTGGGTGATCTTGGAATCGTAGCCATCCCATGTGAGGTATTTGCCGAGATCGGCTTAAACATCAAGAAACAGAGCTCGTTCAAGCCGACCTTCACGATTTCGCTGGCGAATGGCTACAACGGATACCTTCCGACGCCGGAGCATCACAGGCTCGGTGGCTATGAAACCTGGCGTGCGCGCTCCAGCTATCTGGAAGTCGACGCAGCGCCAAAGATAATGGTCACGATTACTGAGTTGTTGGCGGAAGTGCATGCCGATAAATAAGATGCCGATCGATTAACCCTCCTGTGGTTTGGCGAAGTGGGTCATGCCGGAGATATCGAGGATCACGACGGGTTCATTTCCGACCACCCAGGCGTCATGGCCTGGAGGAATGTTGGAAAGATCCCCTGGCCCAAACTCTTCCTCCGAACCGTCGTCCATTCGAACGTGCAGGCGTCCTGCGACGTGATACTGCAGATGTGCCGCTTCGCAGCTTTTGGTTTTCGCTATCGGTTTCACGCATTCCGACCAGCGCCATCCGGGTTGCAAGGTGGCGCGACCGAACGTGATGTCGCCCAGGGTTGCCAATGCAACCTTTCCCTTCTCAAAAATGCGCCGTTCTTCTGGATTCTCCAAACTGCGCATTTCCATCTTTAGATTTGAAACTTGAAACATAAATCCTCCTTTTCAATGCACGTTCGGACGCCCAACCAAAATAACAACGATGGTTTCGCCGTAGGCAAATGTTGGAGGTTCATGAAGGAGGAGATGTGACCGAAACGATTACCATAGATAGGTGTTCTCTCTCCGGTTCCTGTTCCGGTATTCTTTTCGAATCACAGATGAGGCACCGCATACAGTTTCAACACATTTCAAGGCTTCTGGGCGTTTTCCTTTTCCTTTCTTCAATCAATCTGTTTGCTGCGGAATCGTCGGGGTCGGAAAAAGCCTTGCGCCTCCTCGAAAGCCATTGCGTGGAATGTCACGGCGGCAAGTCGACTCGCAACAGTCTTGATCTGTCCTCCCGGGAGAATCTTCTGAAAGGGGGCGATGCCGGGCCCGCGATTGTCAGCGGTAAGGCAGCGGAGAGTCTTCTGATCAGGAAGGTGAGCCACTCGGATGAGCCAGGGATGCCGTATAAAAAAGAGAAGCTGCCGGAGGCGGATATCTTTCTTCTCTCAAAGTGGATTGATTCCGGAGCACCCTTCGATCGTCCGCTGAACAAAGGTGTTCAGGAAGAAACCGAAACGTGGTGGTCTCTGAAGCCGTTACTGAAGCCGCAGGTCCCCAACACTTCGGAGAGAAAATACATGAATTGGGCTCGGACACCCATTGATCATTTTGTTCTCGCGAAGCTCCAGGAAAAAGGTTTTCAGCCCTCCGAACCGGCAGATAAGCGAACTCTCCTGCGGCGCGTTTATTTCGATCTCGTTGGACTTCCCCCGACTCCTGAAGAAGTGGACGCATTTCTTAAAGATAAATCTCCCGATGCTTACACCATGATTGTAGATCGCCTGCTCGCCAGTCCTCGTTACGGAGAACGGTGGGCACGTCATTGGCTGGATATTGCGCATTACGCCGATACCCATGGAAACGATCAGGACCGGCCTCGTCCGAACGCGTGGCCGTATCGTGATTACCTCGTCCGCTCGTTTAACGAAGACAAACCGTATGGCCGGTTCGTCCAGGAGCAGATCGCAGGAGATGTGTTGTTTCCAGAGGAAGGGCAGGGGGTAGTCGCTACCGGCTTTATTGCCGCTGGCCCATGGGATGAAAGCTCCCAGGTCTTCATTGTCGAAGATACGGTGGACAAGAAGATCGCCCGCAACCTGGATCGCGACGACATGGTTATGACGACGATGTCGACCTTCACGAGCAGCACGGTGCATTGCGCGCGCTGCCACAATCACAAATTCGACCCCATCTCGCAGAAGGAATATTATAATCTCCAGGCTGTCTTCGCGGGCGTGGATCGTGCCGATCGTCCATTCGATCCAGATCTGAAAACGCATGTTCTGCGGCAAACGCTGCTCGCACAGAAGCGAGCCCTGGTGGAACGGTCATCTCCACCGAGCGCAGCGGAGCTGACTGCGACAGAAGAACGGTTGCAGAAAATCTTCGATGAAGACGCCCGCATTTGGACCGTGTTGGATCCATCTACCTTCACCTCTTCGGAAGAAGCGACGCTGACGAAGCAATCTGATCTCTCGCTCTTCGCCAGCGGGAAGTTACCGGACAAAGATATCTACACGATTACCGCGAACACTGATCTGCGCGGCATTTCGGCGGTCCAGGTAGAGGTAATGGCCGATGAACGTTTGCCTCACAAAGGCCCGGGCCGGCAACCCGAAAACGGCAATATCACCCTTTCGGAATTTGTCCTCAAATCTGGGCCCAAAACAAACCCGGCAGCCCTCAAGGTGATCGCGCTACAGAGTCCGACGGCGGATTTCAGTCAACAGGATTGGTCGGTCGAGAAGGCCATCGACAATAATCCTTCCACGGGGTGGGGAATTCATCCCGAGGAAGGGCAATCGCATTTTGCTGTATTCGAAACCAAAGAGAACGTGGGCGAAGAAGGCGGCACTACTCTGACGTTTGTATTGGAACAGGTTCTTGGAAGGCAGCATGTCATTGGTCGCGTTCGCATTTCTGCTACTACGGCGCCACGCCCGGTGCGTGCTGATCGCCTTCCTTTAAACGTGGTGAAAATTCTGCGCATTCCCAGGGGCCAGAGGACCGAGCAACAGCGCAAAGATCTGATTACCTTTTACCAACGTTACGAAATCGATCAGCAACTCGCAGCGTTGCCGGTGCCGCAGATGGTCTACGCCGCCGCCAACGATTTCGTGCCGCAGGGAAACTTCACTCCGACTAAAATCCCTCGTCCCATCCATCTCCTTAGGCGTGGCGACATCACGAAACCTGCGGACCTCGTTGCACCGGGCGCTCTTTCCTGTTTGCCTGGAATGTCAGCGACCCTGGCTGTTAGCGATGAGAACAGTGAAGGATTGCGCCGAGCGGCATTGGCAAAATGGATTACAGATTCTAAGAACGTTTTAACCTGGCGTTCGATCGTGAACCGGGTCTGGCACTATCATTTTGGCCGAGGAATTGTTGATTCGCCCAATGACTTCGGCCGGATGGGCAGCACGCCGACGCATCCCGAGTTGCTGGATTGGTTGGCCGTTACATTTATGGAAAGTGGCGGCTCCCTCAAACAACTGCATAAGTTGATTCTGACCAGCTCAGTTTATCTCCAATCTTCCAAAGACAACCCTGCGTTCAGCAAAACTGATTCCGGTAATCTCTATCTCTGGCGGATGAACCAGAATCGATTGGATGCCGAATCGATTCGCGACGGGGTTCTCCAGATCTCCGGCAAGCTGGATCTCACAATGGCTGGTCCTTCGGTGATGCAATTCAAGTTCGACGATCCCACTCCGGCTCGCACGCCCACCGTGGATTATGTCGCATACGATGTAGATAGTCCCGGAAGTTACCGCCGCAGCATCTATCGTTATATCTTTCGCACGATGCCGGATCCTTTTATGGATTCGCTTGATTGTGCCGATGCTTCCCAGCTCACCGCCGCGCGAAACGTTTCCATGACCGCATTGCAGGCAATGGCGCTGATGAATAATCATTTCATCGTGCGGCAAAGTGAGCATCTGGCTGCTCGTATGGAGGTGGAAGAGAAGAAAGGGTTGGCGAAGCAGATCGAGCGAGCCTGTCATCTCGCGTGGAATCGTGCGCCCACCCGGACTGAATTGAAAACGCTGCGGAATTACGCCGCAAATCATGGGTTGGCGAATGCCTGCCGAATCATTCTGAATAGCAATGAATTCGCATTTGTTAATTGAGGGGTAAGAACGAATGAACTCTAACTCATCTGTCTCACAGGCCTCACGCCGTGAATTTCTTTGGCACCTTGGTGGTGGATTGGGCGGCGTCGCATTGTCGCATTTGCTTGGGCAGAACTCCTTG
Source organism: Limisphaerales bacterium (assembly GCA_046597605.1). Lineage (GTDB taxonomy): Bacteria > Verrucomicrobiota > Verrucomicrobiia > Limisphaerales > JACDHS01 > JACDHS01. The sequence continues at coordinate 6,860 of JBKJKE010000033.1, forward strand.
CTCGCAGAAAGCAAACCTCTCGTTGCGGGTAAAGATCTGAGGGGTGGCCTCCATCATCCGGCCAAAGTGAAACGCATCGTGCAGTTATTCATGAATGGCGGCGCGAGTCAGTGTGATTTGTTTGATTACAAACCGGAGCTGATTAAGCGCAGTGGAGAAAAGTTTGATCCCGGCGTGAAGGTCGAGTCAGCAACGGGCACTCCGGGCAACATCATGAAAAGCCCGTATGATTGGAAACAACACGGGAAAAGTGGACGCTGGGTGAGCAGTGCTTTGCCACATATGGCTGGATGCGTCGATGATCTTGCCTTCATCATGAACATGGCCACCAAAACGAACGTGCATGGTCCGGGTGTTTACATGCAAAACACCGGCTTCGTTCTTCCTGGTTTTCCGTGCATGGGTTCCTGGCTTTCTTACGGTCTGGGAAGTCTCAATCAAAATCTTCCGACGTTCGTGGTGCTGCCCGATTCGCGCGGCTTGCCCTATAACTCGAAAGGAAGTTTTTCGTCGGGATTCCTGCCGGTAGCCCATTCAGGAACAATCATCAAACCGAACGATCCCAATCCCATCTCGGATCTCTTTGCACCTGCCTCCGCCAAATACATCACGAAAGAAAGTGAGATCGAAGGATTAGCGGTGCTCAACAAGTTGAATCGCGAACACCAGGCCCGTTGGCCCGGCGATTCCCGACTCGATGCCCGCATCGCTTCTTACGAACTCGCTGCAAAAATGCAGATGAGCGCTCCTGATGTCCTAGAGATCAAAGGAGAATCCGAACTAACCCGAAAGCTGTATGGCCTGGACGAAAAGGAAACCGCAGATTTCGGCCGCAGCTGTCTCACCGCCCGCCGCCTCCTGGAACGGGACGTTCGCTTTGTGCAGGTCTGGAGTGGAACGGCTGGAGCCACCGGGAACTGGGACAATCATGCGGACATCACCAAGGAACTTTCGTTCATTGCGCGCAGCGTCGATAAACCGATCGCGGGATTGCTCAAAGATCTGCAGGCGCGCGGCATGTTGGAAGACACGTTGGTGATCTGGACAACGGAGTTCGGTCGCATGCCCTTTAGCCAGGGGAGCACTGGTCGCGATCACAATGGGGGCACCTTCTGCACCTGGATGGCGGGAGCGGGAGTCAGACCCGGCACCTCAATCGGCGAGAGCGACGAATTCTCCTGGAAAGCATTGAAGCCGACCTATTGCTATGATCTTCACGCCACCATTCTCCACCTTCTCGGCATCGACCACGAAAAGCTGATCTTCCGCAATAACGGGATCGATCGTCGCCTCACCGATGTTCACGGAGAGGTGATTGAGGGGATTCTCAATTGATACCTTTTGTGCCTTGTGTAAGTTTGTCCAATTCACAGTTTTACCTATCCATGAAGCCTCATTTAGGTAGCCGCAAAATTTTTAGACCGACATCGGCTGCCGTCGCCATGGAACTTGCTTCGAATGAGATCCTTGCTGAGGACTCGAAAAAAAAGCCACTTTTGAGAAAGGCGTACATGCTCAATGCTTTTCCTCCTTCAAAACTCTCGATCGCGGAGAAATTCAAGCTCTTGAAAGCGGCTGGATTCGATGGTGTTGAGCCAGGTAGCCATTTAGATCGGAATGAAGTGTTGAAGGCGCGCGATGAAAGCGGTCTCGAGATCGCAAGCATCAGCTGTGGCGAACATTCCCGCCTGCTTTCTGATCCCGGAGCAACGCGCCGACAGCAGGGGTTGGATGGTTTGCTTTACGCATTAGAAAGCGCGAAGGCGTACGGCGCGAAATCCATCCTGGTTGTGGCAGGTGGGGTCACTGCCAACGTCTCATACGCTGATAATTGGAATCGCACCCAGGAACAAATTCGCAAAGCGGTTCCTCTCGCCGAAAAACTGGGGGTGGTGATGGCGATCGAAAACGTCTGGAACAATTTCTTACTTAGTCCCATCGAGGCCGCCCGCTATGTGGATGAATTCAAGAGTACAGCCGTCGGTTGGCATTTTGATATTGGCAATGTGATGAACATCGGTTGGGCGGAGCATTGGATCCAGATCCTCGGCAAACGCATCCAGAAGATTCATGTGAAGGAGTTCAGTCGTGGTAAAATGAACGAGGAAGGAATGCGGAAAGGATTCTCGGTTGAGTATCTTGCCGGAGACAATGACTGGCCGAGTGTCATGAAAGCTCTCGACGACATTGGCTATAACAGCTGGGCCATAGCAGAGCCCGCCTGTGGCGAATGCAAACAGAAAATCGAACCGGCCGATTATCTTAAAAAAGTCTCGGAACAGATGGATCAAATCCTGTCTGCTTGAGTCTGGCTCCCGTGTTCCGCTCGTCTACTTTATCCCGATCACCATAAAGTCGGGACCGCAGAGATGTTCCACACGCGTTTCACGAAAACCCACTTCTCGCATCCAACCGCTGCAATCAGCTCCTGTGAAATCAAATCCACCAGCAGTTTCGATCAGCATGTTCAAACTCATGAGAAGACCAAAGGCATTTTGTCGGCGGTCATCGTCGATCAATGCTTCATAGACGATTAATGCGCCACCTTCGGGCAAAGCTGCGTAGGCGTTCTTAAGGATGGCCCGTTTCTTCTCGAGATTCCAATCATGCAGAATATGGCCCATCACGAGAACGTCGGCTTTGGGCAAACTATCAGTAAAGAAATCGCCACCATGAAAACGGAGGCGGGAGTCCAGCCCGAACGATTTTACATACTCATCGAAAAGGGGACCCACCACCGGGAGATCGAAGCTGCCTCCGTTGAGATGCGGATGAGCCAGGGCAAGTTGCACCGGCATACAACCCTGGGCCGCGCCAACATCAATGAAGCTCTTGTATTTATGCCATGGGAACTTTTGGGCGAGGGCGAGCGCCGCTCCCATGCTGATGCCGGTCATGCCCGAGAGGAATAAGCGCAGCCGGGCGGGATCGCTGTAGAGAACGTCGAAAGTATCTTTGCTGTCTTTGCTTTCGTTTTGCGGTTTACCGGTGCGAAGGCCCTCGGTCAGTTGACCCCATGATGAATAAAGCCGGGCATTGGCCATCTCCAGAAGTCCGCCTACGTAAGAAGGTTTGTTCCGATCGAGGAATAGATCGCTTTCCGGCGTGTTCGAATAACGATCGTTTTCGCGCTGGAGAAATCCGAGTGCAACCAGGGCATCCAGGAAATCGCGACGGCTCCGGGAGTGGAGCCCGGTCTTCTGGCCGAGTTCATCCGCTGTCGCAGCCCCTTTGGCGAGAACTGTGAACACCTGAAGTTCAATCGCACTCAGCAATGTTTTCGAAGCCCAGAAACCCAGGCCGGTTTGCATGATTCTATCGGGCGTCAGGGGCACCGTCTTTGGAGCATCGTTCTGCATAACTTTGTTGTGGAGAATCAGGTAATCTGGGTCAACCCCTAAGTCATCTCAGCGGGCGGCTCTTATTTCAGAGTCGCTAGATACTCCACCAGATCGCGGAGGTCGCGTTTGTTCAGGAGCTGGTCAAGGCCCTCTGGCATGGGTGACAGGCTGCGATCGCGTTTCGCGATATCTGCTTTCTTCAGGGTGATCTTTCCGTCTTCCGGGGAGTCGAGCATGAGTTCGGTTTCGTTTTCACTCTTCACCGTCCCGGCATGGGCGGCTCCGTTTTTAAGAGTTAAGACGACGCTTTCGTAGCCGGTGGCAATTTCCTGGTTCGGTCGCAGAATGGATTCGAGAAGGAACTCGCGCGGCTTGCCCTTCGCGATTCCCGCGAGGTCTGGTCCAACAATGCCTCCTCTTCCTTTCACCGCATGACAGCGGAGACAACCCACGGCATCGTTCTCGCTAAAAATCTTTTTTCCACGCTCCGAATCGCCGCCCTCCAGAACCACGCGGAATGTTTCCAGGGAGTAGCTACTGGGCAGGAGAGAGGCTTCATACCTCTCCAGCAATTGTTTGATCGCAGGAGCCTTCCGGTTTGCTGCGGCTTCAATCAGATCCAGTTGCAGCTCTGGTTTAATCTCGCCCCCAATAAGTCTGTTTAGTTGCCGGGCCATAATCTCGTCGGCCGCGGTTTCCTGCAAATCTCCCAGCGTGCTGTAAACGGCCTGGCCGATTCGAAGATTCTTCTCTGTGGCAAGTAGACCCTCAAGCAGAGGAGCAGCTTCTGCCGGATTCAGCTTTGCGGATAACTTCACGCCTTCTGCTCGCAATAAAGGCTCCGCATCCTTGAGCGCAAGGGTCACGGCTTTGGGAAGTTCTGCAGCTTGCAGGGTAGCCAGAGCCTGGAGGCAAAAAACGCGAATTGCCACCATCGCTTTCGATTCGAATTTCTGGAACAGGGCAGGGGAGAGTTCCTTGATTTCCAACCTCTCTACGCAATAGATGGCGGCGGTGGTGACTACGTCTGAAGATCTGGCAAATACATCCTTCAGCACTGGAAGCAACGCCGCGCGATCTACCTTTGACTGACGATCTTTCAGCGGACGCCATAAGCCCACCACCCGGTCGAGCACGCCCGGTTGCTCCCAGTCGGCAAGGGCATTCAGTGCCATAGCTCGCGCAACTTCAGGAGCATTTGTGCGCGCCGCGAATGCGACGACCCGTGCAAAGCTGTCGGCATTGCCCAAACGGAAATTGGCGTTGATCGCACGAGAAAGAATCTGCAGGCGATGCGGTTCGGCGATTTGTTCCGGAAGGTTATTCAACAGCTCAGCAATCTTCGGCATGGCGTTGTTGACCGGAACGTCATTAATCGCTCGGGCGGCTTCAGCTACGAGACGAGCATCTTTGTCCGACAGGAACAGAGCGATCTCAGGCAATTCCAGCCGGCGCATAGCCAACAACGTAGCGCGGCGAACAGAAGCATTCTCGTCCCTGGCCGCTTCCCCCAACTGCGCGGGCGTGGCACTCTTTTGCAGGGCATAAACTCCAGCGTGCGTGAGAAAAGGATCTTGTCCTGCATTTGCTTTGAGGAAGCTCAGAATGGCTGGCACCGCACTCGACTGCCCGAGGCGCGCAAGGCCGGTGGCTGCATAGAAACGAACCCGAGGATGCGAATCGCTGAGAAGCTTGGAGAGAGCATTCATCCCCCATGCCACACGGGCCTGCCCAATAATGTTCGCTGCCTGGGCCCGGACTTCGGAATCCTGGTCGGAGGTAATCTCAATCAACTTGTCGAGAAGAGCCGGAGTCGTTGCGCCCATGCTGCCCAAACCCCAAACGGCGTGGATGCGAGCAAACTGGTTTGTGCTCTGTTTCAGTGCGGTAAAAAACACTTTTACCCCGTCTTCCCTTTTTCCCTGGAGAAATCTTTGCGCTGCAAAACGAACTCTCTGATCATCGTGCCCCAGGAAAGTGAGTAGGTCCTGCGGCGTATGCTCAGGGTTGAATCCTTCTCCCAGCAGCTTCTTTACTTCCGAACGCTTTGCACTATCCACCTGTGTTGGATCAGAGACCCGGTAGATGCGACCCGCATCGGGCATGTTGTAGCTGGTGCCCCAGTCTGAGAGGTAGACATTGCAGTCCGGTCCGATATCCACGTCGGTGGCGCCAAAGCCCCAAAGAAACTTCTCTCTTTCGACTTTGTAGGAAGCACCGTCTGCATTTGGGAAATAGGCCCAGACCCCTTGCGGGAAATCTGCGGCGAACATCGCTCCTTGGTATTTCTCAGGGAGACCAACTCCGGGATAGAAGGCCAAACCAGCCGGTCCCTGCGCCCCATATCCAGCGGGCGGCAGGACATCATCGATGCCACCTTGCCAAACTTTTTCCTGAACCCATGGACCGAAGCCTTCCATGAATTGATAGGAATAGCGCCAGCCGTATTCTCCACCTTCAACGACATGCAAGACGCGCGATTTATCTTCCCCGGAAGTGTCATTGTCGTGCGCCCACAAGTTTCCCCATTGATCAAAGGCCAGCTCCTGCGGATTGCGCAAACCGGTCGCAAAGATTTCCAACGCAGTCCCGTCTGGATTGCTCCGAAACACCGCACCTCGATCGGGCACGTCCAAAAACGCTCCCTCTTTATTGGTCAGGCTCGCGCCTCGATCACCGACACTAAAATAGATTTTTCCGTCTGGTCCAAAGGCGAGGCCGTGCAGGTCATGGCCGCTCACTCCGATATGCACTCCGAAACCGGTGTGCAGGATCTCACCCGCCGATTTCTTGCCATCTTCGCTGTAGCTGAATTTCCACAGATCTGGGATGCAGGTAAACCAGACCTCGCCGTTGCGCGCCAGAATGCCAGCAGCCGTTCCTGAAGTGGGCTTATTGAACCCGTCCGCGAAAAGAGAGGAGGTCTCCGCCACCCCGTCGCCGTCTTTGTCCTGCACCAGCCGGATCGCTTCGGAGTCCCGGGTCAGGAACGTCATGTTTGTCGCATATTCTTTTTCAAGGAACGCGGACCGTTCATTGGCGGAGCGGAAGGAAGCATCGGCGGCTTTCCAGCGATCATCCGCTTTCCAGATATCGAAGATGGAATCTTTATAGCGATGAGTCTCCGAAATGAAAAAGCGTCCCTTTTCGTCGATGCTGAATGCTACCGGGTTGAAGAACAGTGGATCCGCTGCGAAGAGGTCTACCTTAAGCCCCTCGGCTGGTTGCAGCTTTTTGGCGCTGAGCGTTGCGATGTCGCTGTGTTGCCCAAAAACATGCGGGGGCAAAATACTGATGGCCGCCAGAGTAGTCGCCAGGAAGAGAGAACGTTGCAGGGTCATTCGACGAAACATCGGGAAAAGTTTAGGAGCAGAACGTTTGTTTAACAAAATAGAAATTCTGGAACGCAGACGGGTTGCGCGAGGCGGGCATTCAAAGGAATTCCTCTACTCCTTAAGCGACGTGTTCAGCCACGCTGGTAAGCGTTTGACGAAAATCGAATAAAGGTCCACAAAGGAAGGATGAATGTAGAAGAAACTCCCCAGTACCTCCTGATCTTCCGTGGAACCGATTGGGACAAGGGCCTTCCGGCAGATGTAGTGGAACAAACGATGACCAAGTGGATGGCGTGGTTCGAAGGTTTGAAGGCAGAAGGTAAAGTAAAAGGCGGAAACCCTCTTTTCCGCGAAGGTAAAGTGGTTTCCGGCAAAAACGGTCGCGTGGTTTCGGATGGACCGTTCGCGGAGTCAAAGGAAGCGGTTGCTGGTTATTTCCTTGCGGAGGTGGCCACGCTGGATGAAGCCGTTGCTATGGCAAAAAATTGTCCTGCCCTGGAACACGGCATGGAAGTGGAAGTCCGCCAAATCAGTGAATGTTGCGGTATCGCCAGGCGCATAAATGAAGCCAAGAGCAAGGGAAGTGCCCTGGCTTCCGTATAATCTGCGAAGTGGCGGGCACCCTTCCAGCAGGAGCATCACTTGAACGATGACCGGATCCAGTCATGGCCCTCGGACTCTTCGAGGTTTTCTGTTTTCAATTATAATTGTCTCAGGCATGGCAGCTGCGACCATTTCGCAGTTCTAACCGCTTGATAACACCCTGTTCATCACGGAAAAAGCTGAGTTAAAAGAAGCCGTTGCCAGTTACGTTTGTCACGCGGCGGAGAAATTGCGCGGTGATGGTACCGCCGTATCGGCCATGCAGGTTTTCCTGCTGACAAATCCCTTCGCGACGAGGCGCTAACAGCAATCACGACAGGGGCTTGAATCCCCGCGTTCCGAAAAAAAGTGAGTCCGTCATTTCTGATCCAGAGTGTCACGAAGCAGCTGGAGCAAGGCTGTGGGAACGTAAGGTTTGGCCAGGAATTTTTGGCCGGGCTTCATGAAATCCTTTGTTTCCCCGAACATATCAGGATTATAGCCGCTGGTGAAAATCACCTTCAATTCCGGTTTATCTGTCGATAGTTTTTCGGCAAGTTCTCGTCCGGATATTCCGTCAGGCATGACCATATCTGTCAGCAAGAGGTGAATTTCCGCGCGATACCGATTCCACAAATGCAACGCTTCCATTCCTTGGCATGCTTCCAAAACTTTATATCCATTCCGCACGAGATAACTCGCGACCAAAGTTCGCAGGCCAGACTCATCTTCGACCAGGAGAATGGTTTCATTGCCGCGAGGGGATTCCACTTTCGGGGATGGCGCCTCGCTTGCCGGGAGGACGACATCCGTCAACGCAGGAATATGGATTTGGAAGGTGGTTCCTTCGCCGACTTTGCTTTGCACATCAATCCAGCCCTGATGCTGTTTTACGATGCCGTAAGCTGTTGCCAGGCCGAGGCCGCTGCCTTTGCTGATGTCCTTGGTTGTAAAGAATGGCTCGAAGATACGGGGCAACACCTCTTTCGGAATACCAGTTCCTGTGTCACTTACCGTAATCGTGACAAACTCTCCTGCGGTTGCCTCGACCTTTCTGCGGACGAACGCTTCGTCGATCTCTGAAAAACTCGTAATGATCGTGACTTTGCCGCCGCCTGGCATTGCCTCACGTGCATTGACCATGAGATTTAGAATAATTTGTTCAATCATGCCGACATCTGCCCGGACTGGCGGCAAATCGCTCCCATATTGAACCTGAAGGCGTACGTTTTCACCCAGAGCGTGATTCAAAAGTCCGGTCATTTGAGCAATGGTCTCGTTCACATCCACATTTTTCTTACGCATGACCTGCTTGCGGCTGAAGGCAAGCAATTGGCGGGTTAAAGCCTCAGCACGTTTCGCCGCTTTAAGTATCGCCTGTGCCGAATCCGCGATGGCGTGAGGCTCACTCCCCTCAACCATCATCATGGCGTGACCTTGAATAATGGTGAGGAGGTTGTTGAAATCGTGAGCTATCCCGCCTGCCAGTTGACCAACTGCTTCGAGACGTTGCGACTGGCGCAACTGTTCTTCGAGATGCCGCCTTTCGATGGCATAACGGATGGAGCGGGTAAGTAAACTCTCACTGACGTTGTGTTTGACAAGAAAGTCTTGAGCTCCCGATTGTAAGGCTCGCAGTCCAAACTCTTCCTCATCCAAGCCGGTCATGACAATGATCGGAGTCCCTTTGGCTTCATTCTGTAATTTGAGAAACGTGTCCAACCCCCGACTGTCCGGCAGCCCGAGGTCTGTCAAAATAATATCGAAACGTTCAACTTGAAGCTTCTCCACCGCCTCAGAAAGTCGTGCGGTACGCGTCATTTCAAATTTGATCGAGGACGCATGAGCCAGGGCAATTTCCAACAACAAAACGTCAGTCTCGTTATCTTCGACGAGTAAGATTTGCAGCGTCTGATCCGATGGTTTTGGGGCTGGCCGGGCGGGCTTGAATTCCAGTGCTGACGACGGCAACAAGGGAGATGAGGACTTCGGCAAATTCCCGATGGGAAGAGGAAGGGAGACGATCTCGAACCAAAAGCTTTCAATCGCATGTATTACGTCAATGAACTTCGGAAATTCGACAGGCTTGGCAATGTAACAATTGGCGTGCAACCCGTAGGCTCTGAGAACGTCTTCGTCCGCCGTTGAAGTAGTCAGGACGACGACCGGAATCATTTTTAAACTGTCGTCGGCTTTGATTTCCGCAAGCACCGCGCGTCCATCTTTGCGGGGTAAATTCAGATCGAGGAGAATCAAATCAGGGCGCGGTGCGCTGGCATATTTTCCCTGACGACGCAGGAATAACATTGCGGCGACACCATCTTCCACCGCATGAATGTTATTTAAAATTTTCGCCTGTGCCAAAGCTTCGGTCGCAAGGAGCCTGTCGCTCGGGCTATCTTCTACCAAAAGGATCTCAATCGGTTTAATTAAATTGCTCATGTGTGTTTGGTGCTGGCGATAGTAAAATGGAATGTCGAACCCTTGCCCAAAGTTGATTCGACCCAGATGCGGCCCCCGTGACGCTCGACAATTTTCTTACACACGGCCAGGCCGATTCCGGTGCCGGAATATTCCACACGCGTATGCAAACGTTGGAAAATGCCAAAGATCACGGCGAAATATTCCGGCTCGATCCCGATGCCATTGTCGGCTACAGAAAAATGCCATTCATCTTTCTCCAAGACCACGCCGAGATGTATTTGCGGACGACGTTCGTCTCTGTACTTGATGGCGTTGCCAATTAAATTCTGAAACAGTTGCGTCAACTGCGTGACGTCGGCCGGAACCACTGGCATTTTGTCCCGCGTGATGACGGTGCCGCTTTCCTTGATGGCCATTCGCAAGTTTTCCAATGCCGAATTTACGATTGTTTCACAATCCACCGCTTCGAATACCTTCCCGCGAATCCCAAGCCGGGAATAATCCAACAACCCAATAATCAGCGCACGCATTCTATTGGCACCCTCCACGGTGTGCATGATCAGCTCATCGGCACGAGCGTCAAGGCGGCCTTTATAGCGACTTCCGAGGATCTGCGCGCAACCCGCCACGGCTCGCAACGGTTCCTGCAAATCATGTGAAGCGACGTAAGCAAATTGTTCGAGGTCTGCATTGGAACGGCGCAGCTCTTCGGCTTGGGCAGCCAGAGCGTTTTGCGCCTGCTTGCGCTCCATGAATTGCCCTACTTGCCCACCCAAAACACTCATTATTTGCATCAGTTGATCATCGGGGGGATGAACTGTCCGACTAAATACTTCCAGGACTCCAAGAAGTTCTTCTCCTATTTGAACAGGAAACGCCAACGCGGCGTGTAAACCTGCGCGTGTTGCATGCGGTGCGCGCGGAAAGTTCGGGTCATTTGGCAAATCCGAAATCCAAACAGGCTGTCCACTCGCCCAAACACGACCGGGCAACCCAATGCCCTTGGCAAACGTCAATAGCCGATTGGCTGCTTCAAACTCTTCAATCGCAAGCGCTGGCACGTGCCAGGTCGAGGCATGTCGCAATACATTGGCGGTCTTATCCAAAAACCATAGGTCAGCAACCTCCCATTCCAGACTATTGCAGATAGCCGCGAGGATTCGAGGCCCAGCTTGTTCCAAGGTTGAAGATTCAGACAGAACACGAGCCACAGTAAACTGGACTTTAAGTCTTTGGCTGGACCGCTTGCGCTCACTGATGTCGCGAACGAAAGCGCCGAAGAACCAGTCTTCTCCCAGCTTGATTGGCGAAATCGTAATCTCAAGGGGGAACTGGTTACCGTTTTGTCGCAGGCCTACCAATTCCACGCGTTTGCCAAGAACCGGACCTTCAGTGGTGGCGAGAAAATGTTTCAATCCCCGGGCGTGCGCTTCGCGAAATTCGGGAGGGATAATCGTCGCGGACAGGTTACGCCCCAGGGCTGCTTCACGCGTCCAGCCAAAAATGGAAACTGCCTGTGGATTCCAATCCGTGATCCTGCCATCAGAATCCATGCCGATGAATGCATCGTGAGCGGTGTCGATAATCAGTTCCATGCGGCGTTCGCTTTGTTGCCGCTCGAAAATTTCACGTTCGAGATGCGAATTGGATAGCCTAAGTTCTTTAGCGGCTTCCGCGAGTTCCAGCGTGCGCCTGGATACCTTTTCTTCCAGATCGAGTTGTGCCTCTCGCAATGCTTCTTCGGTCTTTTTGTTGTCATCTATATCCGTGCAGCTACCAACCCAGGACACAATTAAACCGTTCTTTTTCATCGGAAAGGCCCGGCCCAAATGCCATCGATACTCGCCATCGATCGCTCTCTTGAAACGATACTCCACCTCGTAGTTCTCACCTGTCGTGAACGCATGTGTCCATTTATCGACGCAGTTCTGAACATCGTCTGGATGCAAAACAGGTTTCCATCCCCAATCGACGGTTTGTTCGAAAGTCATCCCGGTATAGTCGAACCACCGTTGATTATAGTAATCCAGGTTGCCATCGGGTTTGGCCGTCCAGATGATCTGAGGCAACGTGTTCGTCAAAAAGCGATACCGTTGTTCGCTTTCCGCAAGCTCAGATGTTCGTTCCTGCACTCGCTGTTCCAGCTCTTCATGCACCCGTTTCTGCTCGGTGATGTCGCGTGCCACGCAGAACATGATTTTGTCGTCCACCGACCACGAAGCCGACCAGAGGATGGGAACGAGCAAACCATCTTTGCGACGGTAACGATTTTCAAAATCACCCAAATCCTTTCCCGCCATGATGTTTGCTGCCGCCTGGTTGGTTTTTTCATGGTCTTCGGGATGGACGAGGTCCATGTATTTACGACCCACCAATTCTTCCGGTTTGTAGCCCCAGATATGCTCACAGGCGGCACTGACGAAAATGAATTGTCCGTGCTCATCAATCGTGCAGATGACATCCATCGAATTTTCCATGATAAGCTGGTTGGCGCGAACGGCAGCCTCCAGCTTTTGTTCCCTTGAGCGCTTGGTATCTTCCGCCAACTTGTGCTCCACTTCGCTGCCAATCCATTGCGCGCTGAGCCGGAGGAATTCGATATCCGCCGCAGTGAATTTGTCCGTGCGCGGTTGTGAACTTGTGAAGCAAAGAGCCCCATACACCTTGCCCCTCACGCGCACTGGTGCTCCGATATAAGCCTCGGCTTTGTATTTGATATAGCCAGGATGATGACGCCACTCTGATACGGCGGCGTGTTCAAAAGCGACTGGCTTATCTCGCAGCAATACCTCATGGCAGATCGTGTCTTGGAGAGGGCAGTTCAGCCCTTCGAGCGCAGGGTTGGTTTCGGACGCAGCATGTTCCACTTGATAATGATCACCCTCCACGCGTGCGAAGATCCCATTCTCGAGGCCTAGCTGAAGACAACTGGTTTGAAGTAGCGCTTTAATTTTCTCAGCAACACCGATCTCCAATTTTGAGGTGATGTCGCAGAGAATGCGCAGGCGATTCTCACTTTCCTGCAAAGCCGCTTCGACTCGCTTGCGTTCGGTGATGTCTTCCACTGTGCCGACGTGGCCAACGACTTTTCCTTCCGGTGAGTGTAACGGCACCGCGCGGGAGTGAATCAAAAAAATCGTCCCGGTGGGCGTCTGAAACCGCATTTCCATCGCGAAAGGCCGGTTTTCGCGAGCGCACCGGGTCCATTCATCGAACACGCGGTTCCGGTCTTCAGAAAAAATAGCGCGTGCCCATCCGTCTCCAAGGCTTTCTTCCAAGGTGATGCCGCCCAGTTCCTGCCAGCGCCGATTCGTATAAACGCACCGCCCTTCAACATCGGTGCGGAAAATGCCTATGGGAGACGAAGTGGCCAGCGATCGGAATAATTCCTCGTTTTCGGCCAGTTCACGTGTGCGGGCGGACACGGTTTTCTCCACGGAAGCCGTATGACCTGTAACAATCAGCAGCCCGGTGCAAAGCAAGCCGGTCAAGGTCAGTCCACCGGCGAGCACCAGCCAAAGACCCCAGGACCGTTGCGCGCTGACATATTCCAACGAGGGAGCGAAATGCATACTCCACGTTCTCCCTCCCACCTTGATTGATCGGTTCCATCCCAGCCCGGCTTGGCGCGGTGGTTGATTTGTGCCCGGGCCGTAAACGAATGTCCGTTCTAAAGGCATCGCTTGGTCGTAAACCCATAGATTTATCCCTTTGCGGTCCACCACTTGAAGCGTGTCATCGATCAGCCTGCCGATATTAAAAACACCCACCGTAACCCCCCGGACGTGCTCGCGTCGGGATGAAATTAAACTGCTTTCGCCGTTTTTGTTCGTTGAAATAGTCTCCATGACGCCTTTGGCGTAAACCGGAGCGTAAAGCAAAAAGCCCTTCTCTTGCCGGATATCCTGCACCAAAGTTACAGGAGCGGTCGCGACCAGTTGACCCGTGTCGCGCGCTCGGTGGATGGCTTGTCGACGGATGAGATCCGATGCCACGTCAAATCCCACTGCTGGCTTGTTTCTCGACATCGGCTCGACGAAATAAATGGGATAGTATTCCTGTCGGTCACCAGCCTTTACGAGTGCGTTCGAAGCGCTACGTTCGGTAATGGAAAAGGCGTTTGTTCCGTCATCGCCAGCGTTTTGCTCAAAAGCAGCGCGCTCCTCGCGCGTCACCTTCGGGTTCCATCCCAAACCATTTATCCCAGTCTGGCTTTCTAAAATCGGACGCGTGAAGTGATGGAATTGATTGCGGGTGACGGACTGCGCCGTTTCAAAATGGCCGGCCACAGTTCGGACAATCAATTCCAGACGCTGCACATTTTGCTGTATTAACTCACCTTGCAGCATCGCTCGAGATTCAAATTCCCGACGTCGCTGGTGATTTTCAACGTTGCTGCTGTGAACAAAGACCGCCACGACGGCAATAAATACTGCCGTCAAAGGCAAAGCCACTGTCAACCAGCGCTGACGCCACACCGCGCGCGATTCTCCTGCGGCCAGTAAACAAAAGACAGAAAACAGACTCGCTCCAATAGTGTCGCCTATCCACCAGGTGGCCCAGTTCACGAGAAAGCTGGCGCTGGGCACCGCACCCGCCAGCCATAAAGTCGTCACGCTCCACGTCGCGTTGATCAGGCAACTAATGGGTCCAGCAATCGCCATGAACCAACAGACATCCGCAACCGAGAGAAGCGCATTGGGCCAGCCCACTTTTTTACGGATGAACGCTGCGCCCAACCAGGCTTGAAGCGTTGCGCCAAAGGCAATGCTGCCAGCAATGGCCATGGATTTCGCAATAGACGCTGAACTCGAAGCATCGAATCCCATTCCCACATTGACGCAAAACGATCCGAGCCAAACGCCCAGCCAGGTACGAGAGCCGAGGATTAACAATCCTCCCAGCGCGATTCCTGAAGGAGGCCACACGGCGGTGGCATAACCTGGCGGAACGGCCAAAAGTAACCCCAGTTTCCCCGTCACGAAGTAGGCAACCGCCAGCAACAAAACTCGGGTGGGCCAGTTCAACCGATGGAGCAAGGGATTGTTCATCACGATTTTCTCCCGAACAGCTGCCGTAAATGCGCGGAGCACAAGTAATGGCATCTTGGAAAGCTTCCTCGGCTCTTCCTGAAGCGGTGAAAGCTAATTTTCGCTATAAGGCCACAGTCGAATAATCTTCTGAGAGCACCTGATATTCTTCCTGCTTTGGCAGGATACACGTAGTTCCAAACCCATGTCGATGCTCCCATTGGCAATTGTTTCCAGGAAACCCGAGTTTACGATCGACCTCCGGCGCTCTGCGCAGTGCTGGCTCGTCCTCCATTATCCGCATGAGTGAAGTGTCCGCCAACTCGCCGCCACCTGAGTAGCGGGGAATAAGACTGCTTTCGTTGGTTGGTTCGGGAGGGGCAATGCCGTTTAGTCCCGAAGGCACCGCGCAGCAGTCCAAATTTCCTCAAAAAAGGGGAGCCACTTAGCCGCTCGAAACAGGAGGGAAAACTGGGAACCGAAGAGGAAAACCGAAAAAAAAGTGCTCCGGTTCTGGGACCGGAGCGAAAATCCGAAGAAAAAGCGCCCCGGTCCTGGAACCGGAAGGAAAAACCGAAGAAAAAGTCCTCCGGTTCTAGAACCGGAGGGAAAATCCGACGGAAAAGTGCTTCGGTTCTGGAACCGGAGTGAAAAACCGAAGAAAAAGTGCCCCGGTTTTAGAACCGGAAGGAAAAACCGAAGAAAAAACGTCTCGGTTCCAGAACCGGCCTGGAATTCCGAAGTAAAAGTGTCCCGGTTCCAGCGATTTTTCCCCTTCAAAATGGATCACCGAGCGGCATCAAGAACCCCCGGGATTTGAGGACACCTGAGGGGATCCGATGTGGCGCTAAAATTGGAGGAACTGTCATGAGCTATACCGATTTCCATAAATCATTGCCGGACCAAAATTCGACAGTTTTAGTGCATTTATAATGGACTTTGGTTTGATTCTGCAGGACACCAGAAAAATGTGAGGAGAGGAATTATGCCATGTGAAATTTGTAAAACTGCGCCGCGAAGACGATCACAATATGAAGAGGTTGAGGATAGTCCGATAAGACACGGGGCACTGTATAGATGTCGCTCGTGCGGCTCTTATTTTGAAATAATTGCTGAAGAACGAGGCATAAGCCATCCGTCAATGGAAGAGATAAGTCAATGGTACCCTCGCACTGCAGCCTTGATTGCTAGCAGGCGTTCAGAACCATAACAATCTCCCCCGCTCACGAATACGCCATTTGTAAAGGGCAATCCAGCTTCAGGCAGGTGGAGCGGAAGCTCCTAGCCAAAACCCGGTGGGGCACAACCTGCCGGTTTGCCCTGATTTTAATCGGTATAGACCAGGTGCCGGCTACTTCCACGGGATAGGTTCACCGGCGCAGCAGAATCCACCATTGTTCCAAGGTTGCCTCCAGGCTCGATCCTGCCTTGCGCCTTTTGCCGCGGTGCTTCACCTTCTGAGCAAGCGGTGAACTTCCCGGTCGAATGCGTGATTTCATAGACAGTCCCCGCCGAGTGATGGGCGTCATTTTCCTGGCGATCGCCCTGGTGATGGCATTTTTCGGTCCTACTTCTCTGCACGGTCGTTTTGGAACGGTTGGTTTTGCAGTTTACTGGCTAATCTGCGCGGCGTTCACAGTATTGGCAGCGTGCGTGGCTTTGGTAGATCTGTTCAGGGTGAAGAAGGAGTCGCGAACAGCCCAGTTGGACATGATTGAGAAAACTTTGGAGACGGGCCAGTTCAGAACAGAGTCTCCCAAAACAAAAGGCTCTGATTCGGATGAATCGGTTTGAATTAAATCGGGAATCTGCGACGTTTTCGCTGGAAGCCGCGATGAAATTTACCCCCGAAATGACTTCAGCTCCCTCTCTCACCGACGCTCAACGGGCAGCCCTGATTACTTTGCTGGGGGACGAGGATCCAGCGGTCTACGAAACCATCCGGGCGAAGCTATTGTCCTATGGTCCGGAGATCGCGAATTGGCTGAAACCGCATCTATTGAGCGGAGATCCCTTATTGCGCCGCCGTGCGCAGGGGTTGGTGGATCATTTTTCCCGGCAGACCGCTGACACAAACTTCCTGGCTTTTTGTTTGCGCCAGGGGGAGGAGTTCGACCTGGAGCGGGGCGTCTGGTTACTCGCCAAGACGCAATATCCCAACGTCAACGAGCAGGCCTATGGTGCGTTGCTCGACGAATACGCTGCTGAACTGAGGCGCCGGGTGAACCTGGAAGGGGACAGCGAGCAGATTGTGGTGCGAATCAATGAATTTTTGTTCGAAGAACTCGGGTTCAGGGGGAACGAAGAAGATTATTACAATCCGGAGAATAGTTATCTGAACTGCGTCCTCGATAAGCGTGTGGGAAACCCCATAAGCCTGTCATTAGTCTACATGTGGATTGCGCGTCGGATGCAGTTGCCCGTGGCTGGAATCGGTTTGCCCGGGCATTTCGTCTGTCGATTACAAACGTCAAAACAGGAACTCTACATAGACGCTTTTAACAAAGGCAAACTGCTGACCAAGGTGGATTGCGTGAAATATCTTCTGCAAACGAATCACACGCTCGAAGAAGGGCACTTGCTGCCGGTCAGTTCGCGCCGGGTTTTGTTGAGGATCTGCGCCAACCTGCATCAGATCTACACCACGTTGGAAATGGCGGAGCAGGTTTCGCGGTTGCAGCGGTATCTGGTGGCGCTGGCAAAGTAAGGGTGGTTGCATCGTGAATGGATGCATTGTTACATCGGGGGAAGTTTTTGCGTATGTCTCCATTGGGAATCCGGATCTGGCCTTTTGCCAAGGCTTTTACCTATGTAGCTTCAACTGCGAGCGGGTGATGTAGGGATCCAAGCGTGCGAGAAGGAAGTAAGCCCAACGGGAATGCATGCGGGCGAAGAAATTGCGGGAGGCGCGCCATTGATCCGGATCGATTCGTCTGCTGAGGTTCAGGTCTTTCTCGAAAATTTCCCGCGCTTCTGCCGCCATCTCCGGGTCTTCCATGCGGACGAGCAACTCGTAATTCAGATGCAGGCTTCGCATGTCGAGATTCGCAGAACCGGCGTAGATGACATCATCAATAACGATTAGTTTCGCGTGTAGAATCTGCGGTTCGTATTCGTAAATCTCGACGCCATTTCTCATCAACCTTCGATACAAGCTGCGGCTGGCTGCCTGGGACATCG
This sequence comes from Limisphaerales bacterium, assembly GCA_046597605.1. Classification (GTDB taxonomy): domain Bacteria; phylum Verrucomicrobiota; class Verrucomicrobiia; order Limisphaerales; family JACDHS01; genus JACDHS01. The sequence continues at coordinate 24,752 of JBKJKE010000033.1, forward strand.
GGACGTCTGATTTGCCGGGAAGGATAAGTTGGACCTGTCCGCCGCGTCGAGCGACACGCATCAGTTCCCGACGCAAATTCCACGTCGGGAGGAAATAGGCGCAGATGATTTGCACCCGCTTGGCCTTCTTGAGGTCGGCAACGATTGAATTCTTAATCGGATTCCGCTGGCGTCCGGGAGCGCTTAATAACAACTCCGCTTCGCCGATGGCGATCACTCGTTGCTCTTTGGAACGTCGGAAGCCCGAGAAACGTTTTTGTTTGAAATCCGCGTGCAGAAAAATCTGGTCGAACGCTTCGGAGAGTTCCGAGGCGAACGGGCCGTAGATTTTCATTCCCAAGTCGCGCCATCCGTTGGTCACCCCATCGCCGAGGTATTCGGTGGCGATGTTAAATCCGCCGATGAAAGCCGTCTTTTCGTCGCAAACGAGGATCTTGCGATGATCCCGAACGCCGAACCCACTCATGTTAAGAGGATTGAACCAGCGCACTTCACCCCCATGCTCTTGCAGAGCCGCCCAGAAACTTTTCGGCAGATTGATTGAGCCAAGAGCATCGACGAGGACCTTTACCTTGACGCCGCGAGTGCAGGCACCAACGAGAGAGCGGAGGAATTCTTCGCCAATGGGGTTGGGGCGAAAGATGTACATCTCCAGTCGGACCGAGCGTTGGGCCGCGTCGATCGCCTCCAGCATTTCGCCAAGCGCCTGATCCCCGGTTCGCAACCAGCGGAACCGGGTCTCCACATTTACATTAGAACTTTTTAGTACTTCTGGCATCTATACCTATATGCGACTTCTGTTTCGGGTAATCTTGCTGATTTCTCTGCTCTCGTCTACAGCGGGTGCGGCGAGCACGAAAGCCCGTTTAATCTTACCGACAGAACCCGTCCGTCCAGGCAGCACCATTCTTGCAGGGGTCGAGCTAAGAATGGAAGACAGGTGGCATACTTATTGGCGTAATCCGGGAGAATCTGGCGGAATGACAGAAATACAATGGGAACTTCCGTCGGGGATTACGGCAGGGGCGATGCAATGGCCAGTGCCGGAGAAGTATCTTTTCATGGATGCGTATAACTACGTTTACCATGGGAAGATTGTCCTGTTAGTGCCGATTAATCTTGGAGCCGACTTGAAACCGGGAGCGTATTCGGTGAAGGGAAAAGCCTCCTGGATCGAATGTGAAGAACTCTGCGTTCCAGGCAAAGCTTCTCTTTCTGGAACGCTGACTGTAGCGACTGATGCCGCTGCGGTCGCGGCTCCCTCGGAGATTTTAGAACAAGCGAAAGCCAGACTGCCATTACCGGGCAAGGACCAGAAAGCACGCGTGCGATGGGACAAGGATGAAGGCCAGGATGCGCGCTCACTGATTATCGAATGGGACACGGTGGCGCCATTGAATAAGCCCGATTTCTATCCGCACGAAAGTGATGGATTTGATCTTCTGCCTCAGACCGAGGTGCTCGAAAATGAAGGGAACAAGGTTCGGTTGCGCAAGGTTGCGAAGAAGTATTCCGGTGACTGGCCAAAGCAGATAGCAGGTTTGCTGGTGGAAGATTCTACGCAGGGGCAAGGCACCAAAGCGTATGAGGTTCAATTGGTGTTCGCGGAAAAGAAGGGTGAAGCAGGGAGTGTTGCGCCTCCTCTTATTTCCGCGACCGATGGGGGCGGGGAGGAAGAGCCGTTAGGGAAAATGCTTTTGTTCGCGTTTCTGGGTGGATTGATTTTGAACATCATGCCGTGTGTCTTGCCGGTGATTACATTGAAGATTCTTGGGTTTGTTCAGCAGAGCAGGGAAGACCCCGCACAAGTGAGGAAGTTGGGATTGGTTTACATGATCGGTGTTATGTTTTCGTTTGCGGTTTTTGCGGTATTGGTCATCGGCGTGAAATCGGCAGGGGCCACTGCGAGTTGGGGAATGCAGATGCAGAATCCCTATTTTCGTTTGATTATGACCACGGTGATTCTGCTAGTGGCGCTGAATCTGTTCGGGTTGTTCGAAGTGACTCTGGGGGGCAATGCCATGGGCACAGCCGTGAATCTTTCTTCGAAGGCTGGATCAGTCGGAGCATTCTTCAATGGAATGCTGGCGGTGGCGCTCGGTGCTTCCTGCACCGCGCCAATTCTTGTCTCGGCTATCGGTTACGCGATTCCCAAGTCGAACATCATCATTCTGACGTTCTTCCTGATGATCGGCCTTGGCCTTGCCTTTCCGTACGTGGTTCTGAGTTGGAGACCGGACTGGACGAAGTTCCTGCCAAAGCCGGGCGCGTGGATGGAGAAGTTCAAGATCGCCATGGGCTTTCCGGTTCTTGCGACAGCGTTATGGCTATTCAGCATTACCACTCGCTCGTTCGGCAAAGAGGGTGTCTGGGGATTCAGTATCTTCTTGCTCAGTGCAACGATTGCCGCCTGGGTCTGGGGCGAATTTGTTCAGCGCGGTCGCAACCGGAAGGCCCTGGCTGTTGTGATTGCCGTACTCTTGCTTGGTTTTGGTTATATGTATGGGCTGGAGGATCGGATGGAATGGCGCTCGCTGAAAACCAGCGTTGCCGGAACGAAAACGAACGTGATCACTGAAAAGGGCATTGAGTGGCACCCGTGGAGCAGGGAAGCGATTGCTAAATTCCGTGCGGAAGGGCATCCCGTCCTCGTCGACTTTACCGCGGATTGGTGTCCGAATTGTAAATCGAACAAGAGAAATGCGATTGAGGTGGATGCTGTCCGTAAGAAATTGAAAGAGACAGGGACTATTATGATGGTCGCTGATTTCACCGATCAGGATCCGGACATCGCCAAAGAATTGGAATTCTTCAAACGGTCTGCCGTGCCGCTGGTTTTAGTTTACTCGAAGAATTCGACAGACGCTCCAGATATCCTTCCTCCGAGACTCACTGAAGAGATCGTCCTGGCGGCATTGGACAAAGCGTCAAAGTGAGTTTAGAAAGGGTTTGGGTTATCCATTCAACATAGGAAAGGAATCTTATGAAAAAAATCGCAGCTCTATTTACCTCACTCTTCATCGGCACTGTTATCGCGATGGCTCAAGTCGAACCTGGCAAAGACGCTCCGGCGTTCGAGGGCAAAGATATTTCAGGCAAGACCCACAAGATGAGCGATTACCAGGGCAAGATCGTTGTTCTCGAGAGCTACAATCACGATTGTCCATTTGTGGAGAATCATTACTCCACGGGTGCAATGCCCGCCTTGCAAAAGGAAATGGTCAACAAGGGTGTGGTGTGGCTGGTTGTGAATTCCGTCAGCAAAAACTCAGACAGCTATCGCCAACCGGAAGCGGCCAAAAAAGAAATGGCCGAGGTAAAGATGAACGCCACCGCATGGCTTGATGACAGCGATGGGAAGATCGGTAAAGCATACGGACTCAAAACCACGCCGCACATGGTGGTGATCAACAAAGAGGGCAAGGTTGCCTATCATGGTGCGATCGATGACAAGCCGGCCACGGAAGGGGATCCGCGCAAAGCCAGGAACTATGTGCGCGAAGCGGTGACGAAAACGCTCGCAGGGGAGAAGGTGGAAGTGGCGCAAACCAAGTCTTACGGGTGCGGGATTAAGTATGCGAAGTAGTTCGGAAGGCGTAGTAGCTGCGGTGGTCACACCGCGGGCCATGAAATCTTAGCTCAAGCAAATGTTAGCCCGCGGTGTGACCACCGCAGCTACGGAATTGTTTATTGGAACAACAGCGTGCGAATTTTTTTGCCGCACGCTTCAATGCTCAAGAGGCGATAATCTTATCCATCCGCTCTGAAACATTCTTCAAACCAGCAGCGTCCCCCGCAGGGTTACCGTAAGCTGGTTCGGCGATGCCCCAACCGCTGTAGCCCGTAGCTTCGAGAGCCTTCATAATTGCAGCCCAATCGTTGGTTCCTTCAAGGTATTGGACCTGAAAACCTTTCCAGAGTCCTTCTTTGTTCATCTTCTCCTGACTGTATTCCTTGAGGTGAATTTGCAGGATGCGTTTGCCGAGGATTGAAATCCATTGTTCTGGCCAGCCGTAGCGGAGGACATTGCCGATATCGAAATGCACGCCGACGTGTGGGCTTTTAAAATCATCGATGTAACGAGCCATTTCGAGTGGGCTCAGCAGAAAATTGTTCCAAACGTTTTCGATCGCGATCTTCACTCCGAGCTCTTCGGCCAGAGGAATGGCTTTGCGAATCTCTTCCTGGGAACGGCTGTAAGCGTCGGCGTAAGAGATTTCTTTGCTGACAATCGCCGGGACGAGGAGCACCGACTTGGCACCATATTTTTTGGCGTCTTGGAGCGATTGCTTAAGGCCCTCGATACCACGTTTGCGTTCGTCGGGATTGGGCGAACCCAGGTTCTCTTTCCAATGAGTTCCGCAGCAGACACTAGGGATCTCAAGTTTGAATTCGTCACGCGCCTTGATCACTTCAGCCGTATCCATGTGGCTCATCGCCTCAACCCCTTCGATTCCCGCTTCTTTGATCGCTTTAAACTTCTCCGAGACGGAGCCGGGGAAACCGACAGTCGCCAGCATGATGGCTTTTCGGATGTTACGCTTTGCTTTGGGTTTTTCGTCCTGTGCAAAAAGATTTTGGCCGACAGCAGCCAACGCCAGGGAACTGCTGCCCACTTTGAGGAAGTCGCGACGGGTGAAATGCATGCCTACTTTTAAGTGGTCTGCTGGAAAGGGTCCAAACAAATGTGTTTAATGGTATTCCTCACATTCATTTGCCTTTTGCAGTGAATTTCCTTTTAACTCCTGCCGTCACAAGCCGTTCTTATGTGCGCCGATAATAAAACCGAGCAGCCGACTCGCCGGAATTTTCTGAAAGAAGGGCTCTGCATTGCCATTGGCACCCTGGTCAGCATCGTGCCGTTCGCTGCAGGCATCGCGGTGTATTTAGATCCACTTCGTCGAAAAGGATCCGGGCCGGGTGCGCCTATTCGGGTCGCTTCGCTTAGCTCATTGCCGGAAGACGGCATTCCGCGGAAATTTGCAGTCTTGGCCAGTAAGTCCGATGCATGGAACAAATATCCCAACGTGCCAGTAGGCGCTGTTTACCTGCGTCGTCAAAAAGGAAAAGAGATCGAAGCGCTGAATACAGTTTGTCCGCACGCGGGCTGTTTTGTGGATTTCGCTGCCGAAAAGAATTGTTTCCTTTGTCCCTGTCATAACAGCACGTTCGCGCTCGATGGCGGTATCAACGATCCGAAGAGCCCGAGTCCCCGCGGGATGGATCCCTTGAAAGTTGAAGTCCGAGGCAACGATATCTTTGTCGTTTTCCAGAACTTCCGCGCCGGCACCCACGATCGCATTCCTGAAGCATGAAGAAGATAGTTGATTGGATAGATAACCGGACCGGAGCCCGCAAGATCACGCACGAGGCGCTCTACGAGAACGTTCCGGGCGGCGCGCGTTGGCGTTATATCTGGGGCAGTACGCTCACCTTCGCTCTCTTCATCCAGTTTGTTACCGGGATATTTCTTTGGATGGCCTACAGCCCCGGTTCACAAACGGCGTGGGCGAGTGTTTACTATATCCAGCATGAAATGGCGGGAGGCTGGTTCTTGCGCGGACTCCATCACTTCACAGCGCAAGCGATGACGATCCTGCTGGTGTTACACTTGATGCAGGTGGTGATCGATGGTGCTTACAAAGCGCCTCGGGAGGTTAATTTTTGGTTCGGAATGATCCTGTTGATGTTGGTGCTCGGACTGTCCTTGACCGGGTATCTCCTGCCGTGGGATCAAAAAGGATATTGGGCGACCAAAGTGGCGACGAATATCGCTGGGATCACACCCATCATAGGGCCGAGTCTACAGAAGTTGATTGTGGGAGGTAATGATTATGGGCATCACACCCTGACTCGTTTCTTCGCTCTCCACGCCGGGGTGTTGCCCGCGATGATCATCGCGATGCTGGTGGGACATATCTATTTGTTCCGCAAACATGGGATCACCGCGAAGAAACCTTTCAAGAAACCCGACGCTGCTTTCTGGCCCGACCAGGTATTGAAAGATGCGGTCGCCTGCCTCGCCGTCCTTGCGGTCGTTTTGTTCTTTGTGCGTCATTACGAAGGTGCTGGGCTTTCTGCGCCAGCGGATCCTTCCGAGCCTTACTCAGCCGCTCGTCCCGAATGGTATTTTTTGTTTCTTTTCCAATTCCTGAAATACTTCCCGGGTGGTACCGAAATCTGGGGGGCGATTGTGATTCCTTCGATCCTGCTCGGGTTGGTCTTTCTCATGCCTTTCGTTGGCAATTGGAAACTCGGACATCGTTTCAATGTCGGTTTCCTTTTTGCCATCCTTGCCGGGGCAGGGTTACTCACCTACCTGGCTTATGCGGAAGATGGAAAGAACCCTGGGTTCGCTGTGGCGGTGAAAGAGGCTAATCGCGATGCAGAGCGGGTGATCGTTCTAGCGAAGTCGCCTTCGGGAATTCCGGATAGCGGCGCAGCAACCTTGTTGCGCAACGATCCTCTCACGCAGGGGCCCAAGTTATTTGCCAAGAACTGTGCGAGTTGCCATCGCTACGATGGACATGATGGAACCGACCTCGTTCCGAAAGATCCACCAAGCGCTGCCGATCTTAAAGGATTCGCGAGTCGCCAGTGGCTCACCGGTTTTCTGGATCCCGCCAGGATTGATACATCCCATTACTACGGGGGAACGAAGTTTGAGAAGGGCAAGATGGTTCGTTTTGTGAAAAAGAGCGTAGCAGCATTTACACCCGAGGAGAAAGAGCAACTCGGAAAGGTTGTTATCGCGCTCTCTGCCGAAGCTTCTCTGCGCTCCCAAAGTGCCCCGGACGCAAAGGACCTCGCTGTCATTGAGGATGGGAGAAAGCTGATCGCAACGGAAACGATGCGTTGTGTGGAATGCCATAAATTCCGTGAGCACGCTGATGAACCCGACGCACCTGATTTGACCGGTTATGGTTCCCGCGAATGGTTGATGGCGATCATTTCCAACCCTGCGCATGCACGTTTTTATGGAGAACGGAATGACCGGATGCCGGAATTCGCGAAAGAAGGTATTCTCGATGAGCGCGCCATCGGTCTAATCGCCGACTGGCTTCGCGGTGAGTGGTACGAACCGGCGTCAAAAACGGCTGTCACAAAACCATAAACCTGGCAGCTCTAAAAAAAGGACCGGTTTCGATGATTGTGTGAATGCTTCCTGCCGGAAACAAATCGAAGAAATGATCCCGTCGATCGGGAGCTTGTGCTTCGACTATTCGCTCGCAGTGATCCTATTCGCCATCGGCGTGGAGGTCTCACCATCTTTGGCGGAACCTCACAGGACGACGGTTTTGCTGTGGGTCATGAGTGGTATATCGCTAACCCGGGCAGTTGAGAGGATGGCTGTGCGGCGAAAATTCCAGAGACTTTTGCAAGATCCAGTGAACCACCCGTAAAGGTGTAATTCGACGCTGTTCAAGAATTCATTTAATTTAAACCTTCTCAAATGAGAATCGCACTTTTGTTTTGGCCTCCCTCTCACTTTGAACCGTGCGAGTATGGCGGCAGAATCGCCCGCGGGAATCGCTACGCTTGAGGAAGTTCTCGCCGCGAGAGAGGATTTATGGGGAAGTGCGGCCATGCGGCAAACGGTTTGCCCCGGAAAACAGTCTTCTTCCTCATGATGGGGCCTTTCTTATCCCTCAGTAGTGGGAATCTGTAGGTTTACGGTATTTATACACAAATCACTAGATTCTTAGGCGCAAAATCTGCTATGGATGGCGTCAATCTTAAATTTTATGCATTTTTGCGGTTTCAAAGGATATTGTGCTTCTAAACGTTTGGGCGGGGTTGGGATTTTTTTATTGCTGCTCGGATTGCTGCCAGCAATGGCGCAGCCACAGATCACCAAGCAGCCCATCGACGTGACCGGCGTTCCGTTGGGTGGCCAGGCCGTGTTCTCAGTGGAAGCCGTTGGACAGGGCACCCTGGAATTTCAATGGCGTCTTAATGGCGCTAATTTGCCCGGCAGAACCGACCCCCAACTCGTGTTCGACAAGGTGACTCTGCCTCTTTGCGGCACTTTCACCGTCGCGGTTACAGATGACAAGGGATCCACGAACAGTGCGCCTGCTCGGCTCATTCCTGAAATTCGGCAGGTCCTAAGAGCGAATGCGTATGCGAGTCGTATTGTCCTGGACGAAAAAAATAATTTTAATCCTCTTAACGGATTTTTCAGGGCGGACAGTACAGGCGCGACCAAAGAACTGGGTGAACCGGATCATGCTGGACGGAAAGGTGGTGCTTCGATCTGGTTCTCCTGGATAGCGCCGGCAACCGGAGCTGTTCAGTTTAACTCACGAGGGAGCGGATTCGACACTCTTTTGGCAGCGTATCGAGGCGATGGGCTCACCAAGTTGCAACCGGTTTCCAAGACAGCAGCAGACGATGATCGAGGTGGATTCTCGACCAGTGAAATTAAGTTCAACGTCCTGCAGGGTGTCGAATATGCAATCGCAGTGGACGGCTACGAAGGTGTTTCCGGGATTGTCATTCTGAAATGGCTATTCAACGGGTCTGGGATTCAATACCCCGAGATCATGGTGGAGCCTCTAAGCCAGGTGGTTGGTCCGGGTGAACCGGTCCGATTGAATGTCGGATTTGAGGGTGGTAAACCAATGTGGTTCCGAGATGGCCTGCCAACCGGCAATATCGGGAACGAATTCATTATCAACCGTGTGGACGAAGAATTTGTGGGACGCTACTTCGTTGAAATTACTGAACAGGACACTCTCGACGTCCAAACGGTGCCGGCCATCATTCAGATTAACCTTACCGATGATCGCCCTGATACAAATTCGTTTGCCCATGACAAGTTTCTGATGGCGACGGATGGAAAGCGAGGACAAGATCCTAAAGGAGTAACCTCTTCCGCAGGGCCTTCACGCGGTTATACGACCACCCAGATTTTCAGCACCGTCGGTTCGACAAAAGATCCGGGTGAACCCAACCATGCTGGCGTCGCCGGAGGAGCGTCGGAATGGTATGTCTATCTAGCACCCGAAAGCGGCACCGTTCACGTGAATACGGATGGGAGCAATTATGACACGGTGCTGGCGGTATACCGCGGGGCCGGCTTCGATTACGCCAGTTTGATCACCGTTGGCTCCCACAATAATTCAGGGGTGAACGGCCAGGATCGGGTTCGTTTTGAAGCGACTGCCGGGACGACCTACTTCATTGCCGTGGACGGAGTCGGTGGGGCGAGTGGAAGCGTAACGCTGAACGTCAATCTTGGGTCCGCGCCAGTGATTACTTCGGTCGCACAAAACCTGACAGTTGGCGCTGGCACCAATGCCACGTTCACCGTCACGGCCAGCGGGGTTCCTGCGGTGACCTACAAATGGTCATTTAACGGGGTAACTTTGGCAGGTGCCACGGGCTCCAGCTACACCCGGACCGGCACACTCTCGGCTCACGCAGGCACCTATTCGGTAGTCGTTGCCAATACAATTAATCAGGTTGGCCGCGCGAATACTTTAACAGTAGTGACCCCTCCCGCCATCACCACTTACCCAGCGAGTCAAACAGTGACCACCGGCTCGAATGTTACTTTCACCGTGACGGCAAGCGGCAGTGCAACCCTCGCTTATCAATGGCGTTGGGGCGGAACAAATATTGCATCAGCGACCACTTCCAGCCTGACGCTTCCCAACGTGCAACCAAGCAGTGCAGGACAATATTCAGTTCGTATCACGAACTCAGTTGGTTCCGCCACAAGCAGTGACGCTACGTTGACGGTAAACCCGCCCGCCACGCCACCAAGCATTTCCAGCCATCCGGCAAGTCAAACCGTCGCTACTGGAAGTAATGTCACCTTCACTGTCACGGCCAGTGGCACTGCGACCTTGGCGTATCAATGGCGATGGGGAGGAACAAATATCGCCTCGGCGACGACTTCCATCCTCACCCTCCCCAACGTGCAGCCAAGCCAGGCAGGGCAATATTTTGTGTTCATCACCAATTCGGCCGGTTCCGCTACCAGCAGCAGCGCTACTTTAACCGTGCTGAATCCTCCGGCGATCAGCGCGCCCCCGGCGAGCCAAACCGTCGCCACCGGATCGAATGTTACCTTCACCGTCACGGCAAGCGGCAGTGCGACCTTGGCGTATCAATGGCGCTGGGGCGGAACCAATATTGCAGCGGCAACCACCTCCAGCCTGACTCTTCCGAACGTCCAACCCGCCAGTGCCGGGCTATACTCGGTGCGCATCACTAACTCGGTAGGTTCCGTTACCAGCAGCGATGCTACTTTAACCGTGCTGAATCCTCCGGCGATCAGCGCACATCCGGCGAGCCAAACCGTAGCCACTGGAAGCAATGTCACCTTTACTGTCACGGCTAGCGGCAGCGCGACATTGGCGTATCAATGGCGTTGGGGAGGAACCAATATAGCAGCCGCAACCACTTCGAGCCTGACCCTTCCGAACGTGCAACCGGGCAGTGCCGGGCTATACTCGGTGCGCATCACCAACTCGGTCGGTTCCATTACCAGCAGCGATGCTATTTTAACCGTGCTGAATCCTCCGGCGATCAGCGCACATCCGGCGAGCCAAACCGTCGCTACTGGATCGAATGTCACCTTCACCGTCACGGCAAGCGGCAGTGCGACCCTGGCGTATCAATGGCGCTGGGGAGGAACAAACATTGCAGCTGCAACCACTTCGAGCCTGACGCTTACTAACGTGCAAACAGGCCATGCAGGGCAATATTCTGTGCGCATCACGAACTCCGTGAGTTCCGTCACGAGCAGCAACGCTACGTTGACTGTGACTGTGCCCTCGTCGGGACCGGTCATTTCCGTTCACCCGGCGAGTCAAACCGTGACCCCGAATGCCAACATCACTTTGTTTGTCACTGCAACGGGCAACCCGGCTCCCGGTTATCAATGGCAATTTAAAGGAAATCCTCTTTCGGGAGCCACGGCCTCTTCGCTCCTGATCACAAACTTTCAGGCGGCGAACGAGGGAAGTTATCTAGTGACAGTTTCTAATTCCGTGTCGAGTGTTTTGAGTCAGCTAGCTACCCTTGCCCTAAATAATCCAATCCGCAGCGATACTTTCATCCGCAGCACAAACGGTGTGTTCGAAATCAACTTCATCGGTTTGGCCAATGTCAGTTATGTTCTCGAAGGAACGACAAATTTCGTGCAATGGGCCCCGATCATGACCAATAGTTCCTCAAGCGGGTTTGTGCTTCTGAGTGATACTAATTCCGCAGGATTCAGTGGCAGATTCTACCGGGTGGTCGGCCCGTAGGTGTCGGTTACCTTTTAGCCGGGCTGAAAGTCGCCGCGACCAAATCGTGCGCGGCTTTCAGTTCCTTCAACAGTTCCGGCTTTTCCTGGGCAAGGTTCTTTGATTCGAATGGGTCTGCGGCCAGGTTGAATAGGTATTCTTCTTTGGTATCGCGGACGAATTTCCAATCCCCACGGCGCAGGGCGTCGAAGTTTGCCAGTTTCCAAAACAGGTCGCGCTCCTGTTTTTTGCCAGCAATCAACATGGGCATCATGTCATTGCCATCCAGCGGAAAGCTTGTGGACGACACCCCAGCCAGTCCGCAGAAAGTCGGGAAAAAATCGAGAGCAGTGATGGGTTCCTTGATGATGGTTCCTGGTTTAAGTTTCTTCGGCCATTGGATCAGGCAGGGCACATGGATGCCGCCTTCAAACAATTGCGCTTTTCGGCCCCGGAAAGGATCGTTGTTGCCTGCGTATTTCGGATCACCGCCATTGTCACTGGTGAAGATGACGAGAGTGTTGTCCAGGAGTTTACGTTTCTTCAAAGCTTCCAATACCTGGCCGACGCCATCATCCATCGCTGCGACCATGGCAGCGTATTCCAGGCGATTGGTGTCTTTGATTTCGGGAAATCTTGCGCGGTCCTTCGGTTTGGCCTGGAGCGGATTACTGGTCTTCTTCGCCACCGGATCCCAGCCCTTGCCGTAATGAGGTGCGGTGTAGGAAAGGAAAAGAAAGAACGGTTTGTCATCATTTTGTGTCTCCAGGAAGCGCAACGTATCTGCGGTGATCAAATCGGTGGAGTAGCCTTTTTCCTGTAATGGTTTGCCGTTGCGAAACCAATCGGGCTTGTAGCCATACTTCTGGGTGAAGTAATCGACGCAGCCGCCCTGCGAACCATAGCTGTAATCAAACCCGTGGTTATTCGGTAGAAACTCTTTCTCGCCATGCCCGAGATGCCATTTGCCGATCAGGGCGGTGCGATAGCCGTTCGTCTTGAGCACGCTTGCAATGGTAGTTTCGTGCTTTCTCAAACCGCGATGATCATCGCGTTCTTCGAGGAACATCAACGCCCCAAGCAGCTTGTCTTGCGAGCGGTTTGGATAATGGCCCGTCAACAATCCAAAACGCGAAGGAGTGCAAATGGAAGAGGCGGCGTAGTATTGCTCAAGTTTTACTCCCTTGCGCCCGATAGAATCGATATGGGGAGTTTTGATCTCTTTTCCGTACGCGCTGATGTCATTGATCCCGAGGTCGTCCGCAAAGATGACGACAATGTTAGGGCGTTTGTTTGCACCGAGGAGGCCAACTGTGGTGAGAAAAAGCGCGAGGGCAGCAGAGGCGAATTTAGAGAAGCGCATGGTTAATGAGTTAAGAATTACTCCAACCAGAGCTGATGGCAATGTTGCGGTTGAGCCATCGAGTCGCTCGAAATCGCTTTTGACATAACGCGTTTCTCCTAAAACATTGCTCCAATGACTCCAATCCGTTTCTGGATGGCCGTAATCTTCTGCGTCATCTCTTTGCACGTTCAAGCAAGTACTAATGAGATTTCCCGCATTGCGTTCGGTTCCTGTGCCAACCAAAACATTCCGCAACCTGTTTGGGATGCTGTAAATAAGAGTAAACCAGATCTCTTTCTACTGATCGGCGACAATATTTACGCCGACACTGATGACGCCGGGGTGATGCGCGCCAAGTATAAAAAATTTGCCGAACTTCGCGGATTTGAGGAATTGCGCAGCAGTACCCGATTGCTCGGAACCTGGGATGATCACGATTACGGCCGGAATGACGTGGGAGTGGAGTTTCCTCACAAGAAACAATCGCAGGAAGCGTTCCTGGATTTTTTTGGAGTGCCGAATGATTCCCCCCGGCGCCAGCAGGAAGGGATCTACCATTCAGAGATTTTGGGTCCGGAAGGAAAACGCGTTCAGATCATTCTACTCGATACCCGCTATCATCGTAGTGCGCCGCTCAAGTCCACCAACAGCCAGGGCAAGCTGATCTACGTTTCGAACACGGACGTCAACAGCACTGTCCTTGGAGCCGCGCAGTGGAAATGGTTGGAGCAGCAGTTGCGCAAACCGGCAGAAGTGCGCTTGCTCGTTTCAAGCATTCAGGTGGTCGCAGAAGATCATGAGTTTGAGAAGTGGATGAATTTTCCGCACGAACGCTCTCGCCTGTTTCGATTGATTCGCGATACCAGGGCGAACGGAGTTGTCCTTCTGAGTGGCGATCGTCACCTCGCCGAATTGTCCATGATGGATGCCGGGATTGGTTATCCACTCTATGACCTGACCGCCAGTGGATTGAATCAGGCGGCGAAAAAGTGGCGGCCTTTAGAGGTGAATCAGCATCGAGTGGCGACCATGAACTTCGACGATCATTTTGGTGTGGTTGAATTGTTTTGGAAGACTTCAGTGATCAACCTGACGATCCGGGATGTTCTCGGAGAGGTACGCATTCGGCAGAAGTTGCCATTGTCTCTTTTGCAGCATCCGGTCGTTCCGCGTTAACCGCTAGAACGGACCGCGGTTATGGGCAAAGCCCTAGCCGCAGCGCGTTGAAACGAAAAGGTCTCTAAAATGATCAAGCTGAACGGCGGTTTGAGTGCGCTGCGGCTAGGGCTTTGCCCATAACCGCGGTCCACTCTCCTTACTTATTATGAAGCACTGGCTTAAGGAAATGGCCAGTGTGTGATCCAGCCGTGCGCACGATTTCCTCCGGTGTGCCCTCCGCAATAATCTTTCCGCCTCCATCACCCGCTTCCGGGCCGAGGTCGATCACCCAATCTGCCTCAGCGATCAGGTCGAGATTGTGTTCGATCACGATCACGGAATTGCCGGCATCAACGAGTCGTTGGATCACTTCCACCAACCGGCGGACATCCGCCATGTGCAGTCCAATCGTGGGTTCCTCCAGGACGAACAAAGCGGACTTCGCAGGCTTGGGACGAACCCCAAGTGCCAGCTTTTTAACTTCCGCTTTGGTGCTGAGCCGTTTCTCGGATGCGGGATTTCGTAGGCCGGAGAGCAAGTGCGTCACAAGTTTGATTCGCTGTGCTTCACCGCCGCTCAGGGTAGGGCTGGTCTGGCCAAGCTTCAGGTAATCCAGACCGGTATCGCGCAAGGCTTCTAGCGGTCGACGAATCTTCCCGAAGGCATTAAAGAATTCCAGGGCCTCTGCGATACTCAGATCTAAAACCTGCGCAATGTTTTTACCGGCGAGTTCGATATCGAGAGTCTCACGATTGAATCGGCATCCTTCACACACTTCACAACGGACAAACGAAGGCGGCAGGAAGTTCATTTCTAATTTGATGTTCCCGGCACCCTGACACTCCGGGCAACGGCCCTGGGCGCTGTTGAAGGAAAACCGGCTTGCTGAATAACCGCGCAAGCGTGCTTCCGGAAGTTGTGCAAACAGATTTCGGATCTCGTCGAAAAAACCGACGTAGGTGGCAGGGATGGAGCGAGGCGTTCTGCCGATTGGTGATTGATCGACTTCGTGAATTGCAGAAATGAGGTCGCCACCTTTGGTCACTTTGCCCATCGCACGATCGCCCGAACTGCTGCCTTTGATCTTCCCGCGTAAAACCGGGAGCAAACAATCATGAATCAGCGTGCTCTTGCCGGAACCGCTTACGCCGGAGATGGCAACGAAACGATTCAATGGAATCTCGACAGTGACATCCTTGAGGTTGTGCAATGACGCGTTGCTCAGGACTAAACGTTTGGGACCGGCTGCAGTGCCGCCCTTTTTGTTTTTCGAATCGACGACCGGGCGACGTTGCCCGCGATGGGGAAAGCATTTCTTTTCCCGTAAACAATTCCCCGTGATGGAATTCTTGTTCTTCTTCAGCTCAGCAAGCGTCCCCGCAGCCATGATTTCACCGCCGTTCACCCCCGCGCCTGGACCGAGATCGATCACGTAATCCGCCCGCCGCATCGTTTCTTCGTCGTGCTCGACGACCACCAGAGAATTGCCCCGTTGTTTAAGAAGCTCCAATGCGTGAAGCAGATGCTCATTGTCGCGGGCATGTAACCCGATGGTTGGTTCGTCGAGCACGTAGAGAACGCCGGTAAGATTGGAACCGAGCTGGGCCGCCAGGCGGATTCGTTGTGCTTCACCGCCGCTCAAGGTGGTAGCGCTGCGCCCCAGTTGAAGATACCCGAGTCCCACCTCGCGCAGGAATTTCAGGCGTTCCCGAATTTCCGGCAGGATGTCGCGAGCAATTTCTGCATCGCGGCCTTCAAATTTCACTTCTGTGAAAAACGAAAGCGTGTCGTCCACTGCCGCGTTCCCTATATCGATGATACTCGGCGAAACGAAGAGCTGTTTCTCTTTTCCCGGTTGCGACTTTTCCGTGCCAGCCACAAGTCTTACCGCCCGGGCGAAAGGATTGAGTCGAGTGCCGTTGCAATCGGGGCAGAGTTCCCGTTTGCCTTCCTGCCAATCGAACCACGATTCCTCAATCGCATCAGCCCGTGCTCCACGATCCACTTCGGGCAGATAAAAAAGTTCGCCAAAGCCGCGACAGTTACCGCACCAGCCCTGGGACGAGTTGTAGCTGAAATTCTTTGGGTCCAGGACCGAAAAGGACTCCCCGCATTTCGGACAGGCGCGGTGGGTGGAGTGGACCGCGACGTTGCCGTTTTTTCCTAAAGCGAAGAGAGTGCCGTGGCCGAGCTTGAGCGCTTCATCGATCAACTGCTGCGGTGGTTTGATTCCCGCTTTCGGGTTTTTATCCAAAACGCCCACCACGATTTCTACATCATGCTCTTTGAATCGATCCAGGCGAAATGGTTCCGAAGTCGAATACCATTTTCCATCCGCGCGAATCTCCTCATAGCCGTGTTCTGCCGCCCAGCGCGCCACGTCGCTGTGAAAACCTTTGCGATTTCGAACGACCGGAGCAAGCAGGGTCAGGTCTCCCCGCTTTTTGAGTTCTTCCTGTAGTTTGCGTCCGATCTCGTCGCGCGTTTGCGCCTGCACTGGAATTTCGCACTTCGGACAGAACTGGGTGCCGAGGCGCGCATAGAGGAGTCGCAGGAAGTGATAAACCTCAGTAACCGTGGCGACGGTGCTTTTGCCACCGCCACGCGACACGCGTTGCTCGATGCTTACAGTCGGGGGAATGCCGGAAATGACATCCACATCTGGACGTGCCATCTGCTCCACGAACTGACGCGCGTAAACGTTCATGGAGTCGAGAAAGCGACGTTGTCCTTCCGAGAAAATGAGGTCGAAGGCTAAAGTGCTTTTGCCCGAGCCGCTGACCCCGGTAATGACAACAAACTTCCCGCGGGGGATCTGGAGGGAAAGGTTCTTCAGATTATGTTCGCGCGCCCCAATAATCGTGATTGCTTCCTCGGCCGCGAACTCTGATTTGTCATCAAACACCGGGAATATTTAGCATAATTCCTGTGGGTGCGCTAACCGGAAGAAGGAACTGTGGTGGGTGATACCGGAGACAGGTAAAAACGCTTCCTTCGAACCTGTTCAGTAGTCGCCGTCGGAGTCATCGGTGCAATCATCGCTCGTTTCCAGCCCTATGGAATGGCCCGTGCGCTGTTTGCCACCGCAATCGCTCAAGCCCTGGTCCCGGTGATTGCGCTGATCGTCAATCGACCCCCGCTTACCATGGGTGTGTTGGTGGGTGTTTGTTTTGAATGCGGTCTTCGTCCTCTTCTTTATCGGGTCGGTTTTGCTGTTTCGGCGGTCAATCAAAACTCCTGTTTCATAAGCTCCCGTAGCTGCGCTGGTCACAGCGCGGGGTGACCTTTTCCGGTAAGAGCAGGGGGACAGACACGAATTGCCCGAATTTCCAGCCAAGGCACCCATTTCCCCCGTAAACAAAGGCCTTCTGGTGGACAAACCTGATTTAGGCTGTTTGTTTCCCGAGGATCAGAACCGGCCGCCGGTGGACTTTCTTTCGAGTGATTCAGCTTTCATCCGTTAACTCGTAACTCACTTTGGAACCGCAGGCAAAACGACGACGGTCAACCAGTAATCGCTGAATGACTGGATGGCCCGGATGAATTGATTTAAATCGACGGGCTTGACGATGTAAGAACTGCAACGGAGTTGATACATTTTGAGAATCTCTTGTTCCTTTTCTGAGGTGGTCAGGATCACAATCGGCAGGTGACGCAGGCTCTCGTCCTTGGAAATCTCCGCCAGCACTTCCCGCCCATCCATGCGCGGCATGTTCAAGTCGAGCAGGATGATGTCCGGAGTGGGTGACTGCGCGAATTTTCCCTCTTTGCGGATGAACGCCATGCACTCTTCGCCGTCCCTGGCATGATGCAGGTTGACGCGGAGCTTGGACTGCGCGAAACCCTCGCGTGTCAATACCATGTCATCGTCGTTGTCTTCTACCAGCAAAATTTCTGCCGGTCTGCTTCGGGCTATTGGGTGGTTCATAATTTGTCGACTGTCTCCAGCGGGATTGTAAAACTAAATGTGCTTCCCTGATCGGATTCTGAATTCACCCAAATCTTTCCGCCATGACGGTGAACCACTCGGCGACAAACGGCCAGGCCGATGCCCGTCCCGGGATATTCCTGCTGATTGTGGAGTCGCTTAAATATCTCGAAGATACGCTCGTAATGTTTTGGGGCGATGCCAATGCCATTGTCGCGGATGGAGATGGTCCATTCATTGCCTTCGTGTTGCGCGGAGACATGGACTTGCGGCGGTTTTTGGCCGTGATATTTGAGGCCGTTTCCGATGAGATTTTGCAGCAATTGAACCAATTGCGAACGGTCGCCCATCACGGTAGGCAGTTCGTCACAGGTAACTTCGCCGCCCGCATCGCGAATGGACGCTTCCAACAATCCGACCGCGTCATTGAAAACTTCCCGGAGAGCAACCGGCTCGAACGGTCGCGCGCGTGAATCCACCCGTGAATATTCCAGCACGTCCCGAATGAGTCTGTGCATCTGTTCGGATGCCTGGACGGTGCGGCGAATCCAGTCGCGGGCTTTGTCATCCAGCGCCTCCGCGTAGTTATGCTCGAGCAGTTGCACGAACCCGCTGATGTTCCGCAAGGGAGTCTGAAGATCATGCGAAGCGATGTAAGCGAACTGCGCCAGATCCACGTTACTCCGCTCTAAAGCTTCACTCGAGCGCGTCAATTCCGCGTTGATCAAAACAAGCTCGTCGGCCCGCTTGCCCTTTTCCTTGACTTGGAACGCCAACTCTTTGTTGGCAACGGTGCGTTCCTCCACGATCACGGCCAGTTCGTCGGCGCGCTTGCCCTTTTCTTTAACTTGAAACGCCAGCTCCTTGTTGGCAACGGTGCGTTCCTCCACAATCACGGCCAGTTCGTCGGCCCGCTTACCCTTTTCTTTAACTTGAAACGCCAGCTCTTTGTTGGCAACGGTGCGTTCCTCCACGATCACGGCCAGTTCGTCGGCGCGCTTACCCTTTTCTTTAACTTGAAACGCCAGCTCCTTGTTGGCGACCGTTCGTTCCTCGACGATCAGGGCCAGTTCATCTGCGCGCTTGCCCTTTTCCTCGACTTGAAACGCCAGTTCCACATCGGCAGCAGTGCGTTCCTCCACGATCACGGCCAGTTCGTCGGCGCGCTTACCTTTTTCTTTAACTTGAAACGCCAGCTCCTTGTTGGCGGCCGTTCGTTCCTCGTCAATCAGGGCCAATTCATCTGCGCGCTTGCCCTTTTCCTCGACTTGAAACGCCAGTTCCACGTCGGCAGCAGTGCGCTCCTCGACGATCACAGCCAGCTCGTCCGCTCGCTTGCCTTTCTCCCCGACTTGAAACGCCAACTCATGGTTGGCGACCGTTCGTTCCTCGACGATCACGGCCAATTCATCTGCGCGCTTGCCCTTTTCCTCGACTTGAAACGCCAGCTCCACGTCGGCAGCAGTGCGCTCCTCGACGATCACAGCCAGCTCGTCCGCTCGCTTGCCTTTCTCCCCGACTTGAAACGCCACCTCCTTGTTGGCGGCTTCCAAGGCTCGGTTTATCCGCACGCGTTCTGTGATGTCGCGCGCCACCTTCGACACGCCCACAACTTTGCCCATGGCATCCTTGATTGGTGATACCGTGACCGAAACATCGATAAGCCGGCCGTCCTTGGTGTATCGCAACGTCTCGAAGGGCTTCATACTTTTTCCACCCTTGATCTTCTCCAGAATGAGGTTTTCCTCCTCCTGCCGGTCGGCAGGAATCAACCGCCTGATTGAAGCTCCTGCCATCTCGCCGGCCGTATAGCCGAAAATCTTTTCCGCGCCTGTATTCCAACTGGTGATAATGCCGTTCAGGTCTTTGCCAATAATGGCGTCTTCCGAAAATTCCACAATTGCAGCCAGCTCGTCCCCCCGTTTTCTCTTCACTTCAACTTGAAACGCCAACTCCTTTTTGGCGGTGGTGCGTTCTTCGACGATCACGGCGAGTTCCTCCGCACGCTTTCTCTTTTCTTCGACCTGAATTGCGAGTTCCTTGTGGGCAGCCATGCGTTCCTCGATAATCACGGCCAACTCGTCCGCCCGCTTCCTCTTCTCCTCGACTTGAAACGCCAACTCTTTTTTGGCGGCCATGCGTTCCTCGACAATCGCGGCCAGCTCGTTCGCGCGCTTTTTCTTCTCCTCGACTTGAAACGCCAACTCCTTGTCGGCGGCCATGCGTTCCTCGACTATCTCGGTCAACTCGTCCGCCCGCTTTCTCTTCTCCTCGACTTGAAAAGCCAACTCTTTATGAGCGCCCCTCCGCTCCTCGACGATGAGGGCGAGCTCCTCCGCCAGCTTTCTCTTCTCTTCGACTTGAAATGCGAATTCCTTATTAGCCGCCATTCGTTCTTCGACAATCGCGGTCAACTCGGCTGCGCGCTTGCCCTTCTCCGCAATTTGAAACGCCAGTTCTTTATTGGCCGCTTCCAAGGCTTCGTGCGATTGCCTCTCTTTTACGAAGAGCTCCTTCCGTTCCGTAATGTCGGCCCGGATGGCCACGTATTGGTACGGTTTGCCATCGGCATTCAGAAAAGGAACGATGGTGGTGTCCATCCAATAGAACGAACCGTCCTTGGCTTTATCCCGGATATCACCCTTCCAAACCTTGCCCGTGGCAATAGTTGTCCAGAGATCGCGGAGGAAATCCTCGGAGTGTAATCCTGAATTGATGATGCGAAAGTCCTGACCGAGCAACTCTTCGCGAGAATATTGTGAAATCGCGCAAAACCTATCATTGACGTAAGTGATCATCCCCTGCGGGTCGGCAATCACGACGCTGGCATGCTCGTCCAGCGCGGTTTTCAGGTCGCGAATCTCGTTGAACGAGCTTTTCAGCTGTTCGTCCAGCAGTTTATGCTGGCTGAAATCCACGTTGGGGCTGTTGAAAAGTTTTGAAGGCATGCTGAATCTATAAAGGGACAGCCCACATCATCTCACAGTTTTAAGGATGCCCTAATAATTCTTTTCAACCCAGCAGAACGTGACTAGAGGGAACGAGCTCAATGAATCGTCAGCAACGAGTGGCGACGACACCTCCTCCTAATCTTCCAGTCCAAACCCAATGGCTTTTAAACGTCGGTGGCGTTCGGGGGATATTCACGGTTCGGCCGACTCCAGGATAATCCGATCTTCTGAAGCTGTTCGGTGCTCCGGGCTCAGTTGCACTTCCTTGTGTTTGGCGCTGCCTGATGACCAGTTGCCCGGTTTGTGGTCTTAATTCGGAACAGCATCTTCCGGAACAAAACCCCTCGCCAGCCCGTAAACAATAACTACGCTCTGGCCCTTCTATGAGCGCCAAAGGGAAAAAGGTTAATGCAGGCATCTGACGCGGTCGCACGAAGATCGTATCAATTACATTCATCTTCAGATCTACAGTAAGAAATATCCTTCGGCGGAGTTAGGACGCTGAACTCGACTTTGCTTACTTGGCAGAGCCGACTTCCTTCTTTAGCCCGCGCAGATGTTCATCAAACCAATCGTTGAAGGTGGAAAAATCCTTCAGCCAATCCGCCCATCCATGGGCCTGACCTTTTTTGATCTCTAATTTTGTCGCGACCCCCGCGGCCTTTGCTTGTTTGAGGAAGGTTTCCGATTGCTGCAAGGGTACCAGTGTGTCGGCATCACCGTGAATGAGGAAAGTAGGCGCTGTTTTGGCGGTGATGGAATAGATCGGCGAAATGCTTTTACCGAATTTCTCCCTTGCGGCCGGTTCGGTGGGGATGTCACCAAAGGCGGGCTTGAAAGGGCCGAGAACATCTTCGCCTAACGCCGCTTTGCCTGTGCCTCCGTAGTTTAGAAAATCTGTGGGAGGGAAAAAACAGGCGGCAGCCTGAACCTCGCTGCTTTCGCGTTCCACCGGATCTTTGGCGTTCGGATCGCCTTTCTCTCCCTGGGTGCCCATGATAAGAGATAGATGCCCGCCCGCGCTTCCGCCAGTGATCCCAATCTTGTCAGGATGAATCCCGTATTTGGCGGCGTTGTGCCGCACGAACCGGACCGAACGATGCATATCCTGGATGATCTCGGGAATCTGGAACTTGGGCTGTGAACCATGCACCACGGCAAAGACGGTGTAGCCGCGTTTTAGAAAGGAATCATAAACCTGCGGGACGATCACTTCCTTGGCGGAAAACCATCCGCCACTGACGACAAAGATGATGCCATAACCATTGGTCTTTTCGGGTTGGAAAATATCCATGGTCAACGCCGTTCCAAATTTGCGGCGGTAGATGACATCCTCCGTGCGTTTGACCTCGGCAAAGCCAGTTTGGCTCAGGAGCAACAGGGTGAGAAAACCGAGAAATAGTTTGTTCATAAAATTAATCTTTAGTCATCACCATCAGCGCCCGTTCCAGTTTTAGCCTGGCTTCTTCCCGCTCTTCCTCGCTGGCGGACTCCGGAACGGTGATCGCTTCCCCAAACTCGATCTCACACTTCGCGAAGGGCAGGGGAATTTGAAAGTTATCCCAGCTTTTGGTGCGAACCTTGGGCGACAAATACGCTGCGACCGGAATGATCGGAAGGCCGCTGAGTTGGGCCAATGCGATAATACCCGGTTGGACCTTATACTTCGGTCCGCGCGGTCCATCAGGAGTGATCGCGATATTGTATCCATCTTCCAGAGCTCTGGTCGCTTCGAGCAAAGCCTGGTTGCCGCGTCGACTGCTTGATCCGCGCACGGCCTGCACATCAAAATTTTTCAAAACATCTGCCAGTAATCCGCCATCTTTGCTGGCGCTGATCAATGCCACCAATCCTTTGGCAGGACGTTTCTTCCGGGTCCAGCGGTGATAGACGAGCATCGAGATGGCGAGTCTATTATGCCACAGACAATAAATGACCGGGCCTTGCGTGCCTGTGAATGCACCAGAACGATCGTTCCATTTTACGCGCCAGGTCAGCATCAGGAGCTTGGACACCGAAACGATGGCGAGGGACACAAGGCGCTGGTGCCACTTGACGGAATGCGGAACAACAATCTTCGGTTTAGGCGTCGTTGCCTCCATATCAGGCTGTCTTCTTCAGCGCCGCGCGAACCAGTTGATCCACCGCCGCCGTAGGCCCGAGCACGGTCTGGGCCGCCCGAATGGAATCGAATGCCTCGTTTTGTTTGAACCCCAATGCCATCAACGCGAGGACTGCGTCATTGGTACATTGGTCAGCAGCGGAAAGCGCCCGTTCAGCACTGCTGGCTTCAAGCGCGCCGGCCTGACCAATTTTATCGCGTAATTCAACCACGATTCTTTCCGCGGTCTTCTTTCCCACTCCGGAAACCTGGGACAACGCTTTCACATCGCCATTCGCCACTGCTCCGCGAAACGCAGTCGCATTAATTCCGCTCAAAATATTCAGGGCGATCTTTGGTCCGATTCCGCTGACCGTGTTGATCAGGAGACGAAACAGGTGACGTTCTCCGTTGGTCATAAAACCATAGAGCACATGCGCGTCCTCCCGAATCGCGAGGTGGGTCAAAATCTTTACGTCATTGCCGGGAGCCGGAAGTTTGTCGTAGGAGGAGAGGGGAATGAGAACATCATAACCAACGCCGTTCACATCAATGGTGACTTGAGTTGGGAGCGACTCCACTACTTTGCCGCGAAGAAACGTAATCATCTAAGTGCGCACATTAAATGGAGCGAGCCGGTTTCAAGCAAGGAGAGACTGGGTTGTGTGTTTCGTTTGATAGCGTCTGGCTTATAGAATTCCACTGCATTCAATCAGCGGCGGAACCATTGCATGCATTAGAGCGCTGTCTTCAACTCTCCGGCTCGGAACTTTCGATTTCCCGCGTCCGAATATTCCGTTGATTTGTGAATCACGCCATTTTTACTAAGCAGCGATCCTGCGTTTCAGAAACATCGGAGTTTTCCATCAGCAAGCATTCCCCTGCCCAAAAGGATACTGGTTCCTGCTCGGTAAACGCCGTCGGTCCCAGGTTTCACGGCGTTTTCTTTCCGTAATCGTTGTCTGTTCTGGGTTTCACGGCGTTTTTCTTCCGTAATCGCTGTCTGTTTCAGGTTTCACGGCGGTTTCCTTCCGTAATCGTCGCCAGTTCCAGGTTTCACGGCGTTTTCTTTCCGTAATCGTTGTCTGTTCCAGGTTTCACGGCGTTTTCCTTCCGCAATCGTTGTCTGTTCCAGGTTTCACGGCATTTTTCTTCCGTAATCGTCGTCTGTTCCAAGTTTCACGGCGTTTTTCTTCCGTAATCGCTGTCTGTTCCAGGTTTCACGGCGTTTTTCTTCCGTAATCGCTGTCTGTTCTGGGTTTCACGGCGTTTTTCTTCCGTAATCGTCGTCTGTTCCAGGCTTCAGGGCCTATTTTTTCGTAATCGTAAGAACGTTCCGTGATATCTGGTGCTGAGAGTGTGACCTGGGAGGTTTTTCTCAAGAATTACGGTCGTCTACCCGTGAGAGCGCCTGTTTTTGAAGAACACAACGCTTATTCCAGCATGGACTTCACGCTTTCGAGCCATTCCCGGGGTGGCAAGGCGTAAGGCCGGAACGTTTCCAGATGTCCCTCTTGTTCATTATAGAAGAGGGCGCGATGCATCCCCAACGTGCTCGCTTTCGGACTTTCAATGAGGCTGGCTGAATCATTGGCGCTCATCTGGAACAGAATGCGCATCCCGAAGTTGTTGATGGCTTTCTTGCTCATGAAACGGTTCACGTTGTTATAGCTGTCACAGGCGGCGATGACATGGATTCCGACGCTCGAACCTTCGCAGATCAATTGGTTGAGCAGTTTCGCTGGATTCGCTTCCGCCGAGTCATCGCTCGAAAAACTGAAATCGTCTTCGTAACGGAGCTTTGAAAATCTTTGCACTCCCTGGATGAAAATGAAAATGGCAGGAGCTTCCCTTGATTTCTCGTCTTCCTGACGTCGTTTCATTTCGTTGACCAGTTCAGCGGTGACGCCTGCGAGCTCTGTTGCTTTGGTCAACTTCACCTGGCGCTGCATCACCCCGATTACTTCTTCCAAATAGGCGCGAGGACCTGAATCGCCAGGATGGCCATCAAGAACAATGAACCGAGCAGATTCTTGAGAATATTGGGCTGCGAGGGCAATAAGACCCACCGCAAACATTGCGAGCACCGCTTCGTCGTTTTGACCAACGATCAGAAGATGGTTTCCGCCCTGGCGATAGAACACTACTTCGGTCGGTCCTTTGATCGCGTTGGGAGCGCCAAGCCAAATACGAGGAGCAGAGATTTTGGCCGCCCCCTTCATCTGGAGCAATGATTGCAACGGCTCATTCTCTGCCACATTGGCTGGTGCATTACCTTCAAACACGACTGGCGCTGCATATTGCTTACCGCTGTCGGTGACGAGTTGTTGGACGCGTTGGAGGTAACTGTCCCGGACTTCGTCAGGAAGCCACACCGTTTGGAACGGACTATTTCCATGGAGCGCGCCGGCTTCGTCATTGTAGATTCCTTCTCCGGGACGAGTGAGCAAACGAGGTGCGGGGTTGCTGTCATCCATGATCAGGTAGGCGTCCGCTTCGTTACATTGCAGGGCGATGCGGATGACCATCTGGCCAATGGTGGTCCGGGCCATGGTGTAGGCGCCGCCTAAAGTCTGGGATCCAAGGAATACGTGAATGCCGAAGGCGCGACCTTGTCGGACGATTCGATCCAGCAACATCGATGCGCTCTGGGAAATCTTGTCGTCCTCCACAAAGTATTCCTGGAACTCGTCAATGATCAGCAGGGAACGGGGCATCGGCTCAGTACCGCCCGCTTTTTTGTAACCGGCAATATCCTGCACACCCAATTTGCGGAACAATTCGCCGCGTCGTCGTAGCTCTTCATCCAGGCGCTGTAAAACGCTCAAGCCGAATTCGCGATCGCTTTCGATCGCGATTACACGGGCGTGCGGCAATTTTCCAGAGGCGTAACATTTGAACTCCACCCCCTTTTTGAAATCGATGAGGTAGAACTCCACCTGCTCGGGGCTGCACCATAACGCCAGGTTGGTGATCAGCACGTGAAACAAAGTCGATTTGCCGGACCCGGTCTTCCCCGCCAGCAACGCGTGCTGCCGCGTGCCCCGGCCCATCTCCAGATATTGGAGTTTGGTCGCACCCGTGCGGCCGATTGGAACGCGCAACTCGGTCGTTGTCTCTTCACTCCAAAGCTGTTCTTCCGAAGGCGCCACATGAGAGAAAGGAACTTCAATACGATTAGAGTCGCGGTTCAACGTCCCCACTTTGTTGATGAAGTTAATCGCGTTTTCGGGTGAGGGAGGAGCGTCGAGAACAATGTTTGTGCCCGGCATTTGTTTCCCGGCAAAGAACAGCCGATCGCCTTTGGCATTGATGCAAACGCTGCTTTTACGGAGTTCGTCCGAAACAAAATCAGGAGGGAGCGCCTGGCTGGCGTTCCAATGAATCAAGGTATAGACACCGCAACGCGCTCCGCTGGAGGCAATGCTCAGCAAACGTTTCGCGGCGACTTCCGTGAAGTTGACGGGAAAATCAGCGACCACGAGGAAGTGATACTTCTCGGAGATGTTTCCGGCATGCTCGTTGTACTCCGCGATGGTGGCGTATTCATTGCGCAGGTACATCTGAATGACCTTTTCCATGTGCTCATTCAATTCACCGAGTCGCTGTTCAATCTGTCCGGCCTGCGTCCAAATCTTCTTGTTGATAAGATGGTCCGCGAAATCCGCCAGGTGCATGATGCCCGAGAAGTTCTGGCCCAGTCCAACGGGGTCCACGATGGTAAAGCTAAGGCGCCCGGGCGGAGCTACCGATAACAACCGCAGGACCGCGCTATTCAAAGCGGCAATGGCGGAGTCGTGGCGGGCGTGGTCGGTTTCGATGAGAAGGGAACCTTCACTGGGATAGTTCAGCACGACCGGCAGCGATATTCGGGAGCCTCCGGGCAGGACAAAGCGAGGGTCTTTGGGCAAGCCTCCGGCCAGTTTGTCTGCCTCCACATCCCAACGTCCGATCTGGGTGGCATGCGCAAAGGTGCCGGGAGATTTCCAATGGGAGATCATCTCTGGGGTCCAGTTGGGGAATAACGTTTCCGCGTTCGCATTGAGTTCCGAGATCGTGCGGCAGATTCCTGGAACAATTGATTTCCATTCTGTTTCCAGTTCATCAAGGCGCTTTTGACGATCCGTGTTCAGGCGCGCCTCGCGTTCGGCGAAATCTGTGGAGATGCGTTGCTTGCGGTCCTCCTCATCCTTCCGCAGAACTTCCATTCGTGTTGCGTGCTTTCGAGCGAGATCCGCTTCCTGCGCTTTGCGCCACGCCGCGTGTTTTGCATTGATGCGAGTTGCCTTCTTACCCAGCTCGCAGGGCCGTAACTCACGTTGCTGGGCTGCTTCCTCCACCGCTTTGGCCCAATCCGATTCAACGGCGTGAATACGATTCTGGTATTCTGTTGTAGTCCGCTCGTAATCCTCTTTGTAACGCTGCTCCGCTTTCGCGCGGCATAGGTCGACCAGTTTGCGTGCCTTCGTCAGCGCTTCAGCAATTTTCCGTGCGCGTTGTGAGGAGAGGGATTGGGTGATCAGGTGCAACCCGAAGCCGACCGTCAAAAGTACAGTCGCGCCAATGGCAGCGTGCTGATATGTAAACGATGGATATCCCGCCTTTTGGATTAAAGGGACTACCGGAATAACCAACAGGGCGAGAATACTGAGCCAGAGCCGCCGCTTGAACAGGTGGGGAAAGGGCGAGAGGCGAAACCGTGAGAGCTCTTGTCCGCCAATTTTGATCTGCCTTTCGAGTTCGGTAAAAGAGGTGTTCTCATCTTGAGAAAGCTCCTGCTGCGTCATTTGCGCCGGAGTCGAAAGCATTTTGCGAAATGCGCCGTAGCCACGGAAACTGCTTTGCGCTGTTTTCTCCAGGACGAGAAGCTTGTCCTCTTCTGCAAACAGCTTTGCTGAAAAGTCTTCGCAGGTCTTTTGCACCTGAGCCAAACCGGAATCCCGGTTGCGATGCGCCTGCAGCGTATCGATCTGGAGTTTGTTTTTTCGGCTCCCCTCGCGGTCTTCCACCCACTTGAGAGAGCGTTTGCGGCTCCCGGTGTGGGCTTTGGTGATGCGCCCTTGCCGATGGGCGGCCTTGGCGGCGAGTTGTGCGGCGGTTGCTGCATCGGTCTCAGTTTCGCGGGTGACTTCTTCAGAGACAGTGGCAGCCAGGTCTTCCAGGGCCTTGTTCCGCCGCTGTCCTTCGATGGTCAGCTTGCTGCGGATTTCCTTGTTCAGCTTCTCCTCGCGTTCGGTGAAGTCGCGAACCGTGTCTCGCAACGTTTCTACGAGTTTCACCGTTTGTGTGACGCCCCAAGTTTTACTCACAGTCTTTCCTGATTTTGGTTGTGATCTTTTCCAACTTTTCTATTACGGACATGGCAGTGTCGACGCTGGAGAGGAGCTCTTCGATATACTTCTTTTCAAATTCCTGAGCCTTGCTGTCGTTCCAATGATGCTTGGTATCCTCCCAGTGCCGGGCAAGGTCCTTTGTAACGGCGGCAAGGCTCGCGCGACTGCTATTAAGGCTCATTAGGTTCGGTGGGTTCGGGTTTGGTTGATTCGATCGGGACCGAGCTGTATTGACGCAACGTCTCGATTACTTTGGAAAGGTAAGCGAGTGCGTGCGGCATTTCGCCGGTAAGCACCGTGTGCAAATGCTCCAATTGTTTTGCCAACGGATCCACCTGGCTGCTGAGTTCGCGGTCCCAACGTTTTATAACCCGGAGTTTTTCCTCGGCCGCGTCGTAGGCATTCTTAGCTTTCGTCACCGCTATTCGTTCTGCAGCGGTGGGTTCCCGGAGGTTCGACATCTTTGCACTAAAGAGAGCGTTCTGGGCATCATCGATGGCTTGTTTACGGCGACGGAATTCGCCTTCCCACTTCATTCGTTGCTCGTTTTCAACCCACATCCGCAAGCGGGTCACATCCGAGGATATCTCATCAAGGGTCGGACGAGCTTTGCTGAGATAAATGATGAGATGGTTGCGAAACGCTTCGATCGCTTCAACCGAGGTGACTTTCGCGCCGGTAGACATCCTAGCGTTGGTTCAGATACTCCTCGATGCGTTGGGCTTTGCGCAGAAGGTAAGGGGTGTGTTGGTTGGAGACTTCCACAAATTTTTTCAAAGCTTTAAGTGTCTGGGTAAATTCCTCTGAAAACTTGGTGTGCTCCTGGTCCTGCCAGCTATCCCCAAGGGAAGAAAAGCGAGCCTGCAAGGCCGACATCCGGTTCTGGACATCCATGTTAAAACGTTTCAGTTCTTCCGCGAAGCGCCGCACTTCCTCGGGATCCATGATGGCTTGGGGCATTAGTGACTTTTCGACAGTGGTGGAGTGGATTTCGTTGAATCGGATTGTATCGGCCCTGGAGGGCTAACGCAAATGACGAATGAACGGCTGATGCGTGCTATGGAAGCGGTGGTCTGACGGCCGCATAGTTTGTGGCGTTCGGTTTCGATGCTTTTCGACGCGAAGGAGTCTAACTCAACCGTCAACCAACCGCGGTTGAAGCTTGTTGCGTGGTCCGGAATGTCTTGTGACCCTCGTCGGAACGGTCAGCCAATCCGTTTAATCGCTATTGGAAGAGGCTCGCAGCATTCTCGGATTTCGAAAGATTACGCCCGCCCTGGTAGACCTCTTCCAATTTCCCACCGGTCCATTTGCGCAGACGATAGAGTTGTCCAAAGGTGAAACTGGGTGCTGCGCCGCCCTGGCCCCCGACGAGTTCGGCACCGCGTCGGACGTTATCCATCATCCAGGCCGGTATCAGGATATGGTACGGATTGCGCTGAACCTCGCCCACGTGGAACGAAGTCGCGGCCATCAAATCAGCGACATCCTGCTCACTGTATTCAACCATGAGATTCGGTGAATCATTTTGGCCCCAGAATTCTGTTTCCACGCAAAAAGTAGTGAACGTGGGGGGCAAGGTGCGGAGAGCATCCATGACGAGGTGATGCACTCCGATGTGGGTCCCGTTCCAATCCTGATCATGAGGGAAGAGGATGACCTTCGGTTGGTTCTTTGAAAGTATCTCAGCAATCACGGCTACCATCTGCGACCAGAGTGCCTTATCCGAATCTCGCGTCTTTGGAGTAACCTTCTCCAGACCATTGGGGGCGGTTTGGAGTAATCCAAAACCTAAATAGCCACACGCTTCCTTCAGTTCGGCGAGTCGACCCGTTTGTCGTTCTTTGTTGCTGCCCTGGGTGACAGCGATATTGATTGCATCCCATTTGGCTTCCCGCAGAAGACGGAGCATCAACCCGCCTTGAATCGTTTCATCATCCGGATGAGGCGCAAAGAAGAGAACCTTGGGAGCGTCGGTCGCAAGTTTAACGGAAGGGCAGGGCGCTAAACCGCCCAGTGGCAGCGATTTGGCTTTTGCGGTGGATTGGGCCAGGGCGGAAACGAAATTAAGATACGAGCTCATATTTCTGTGTCGCAAAAGATGTACGGGGAATCCATTGAATGGAAGTTGATTTGGATGGCTATTGTTCCCGGCAAATCGCGGGGCTCATTAAGTGAAATCATGGATCGTTCTGGATTTGAGTAACTGGTAACTTTGATTCGGCGGGTTCGTCATTCGTAAACTTGCTGAGGGTGGGAAGTTGGCAACCCTTTACCCTGAATCAGTTCGTTCCCTGAATTCCGTGCGCACTATGCATCATTACTATTTCGCGATGAGATTCTTTGTAGTCGTGGTTCTCATAGGCATGGGTTGGGTGGCACGCGCTGAGTCGTTGATAGCGAATTTACAGCAGGCTGCTCTTGAAATTTCCGTAGCCAACCAGGTTCCGGTTCTCACTGTTGTTTCGGGCAGTGGCGAGAGCCTTCACTTCCCTTTGACCCACAAGTGTGATGGCTCCGGAGTTGGCGGCTCACTATCGGCAAATCAAAACCTGGTCTGGAGACTGCACGGAATTCCCGAAACTTTACATCCGTTGCGATCAATCACCTGCTGGAACATTTGCCCAGATATTCACTCCCGAGGGGACTGTCTATATCAATCAACCAACGCAAGCTCCGGGCGGCACTGTTGCGCGAAAAGCCGCTGTTGCAGAGGGGTTCCATTGCCTGACGCAAACAGATGAGAGGAAGGTCACGACGTCCACCGCTTCTGACGGAGGCCCCTTGAACCAGATACGCACCTTCCGTTTGGCGGTCGCGGCGGCTGGAGAATACACCCAGTTCCACGGCGGGACGGTGGACTCCGCCATGGCGGCAATCGTCACTGTGTTCAATCGCGTAAACGGTATTTATGAACGGGAGCTTGGGGTGCGATTGATGCTGGTGGAAGGAACCCGGCAAACCATCTTCACTGACAAAGATGTGGATCCGTTTACATCCAACAATCCTGACACTACGGCAGTTCAACAGGCGCAGAACACATTCGATACAATTATTGGTTCGGCGAATTACGACGTTGGATTTCTCCTCAACACTGGCACCTATGGACTGGCTTATCTCGGTAGTGTCTGCGATCCCCAGCGGAAAGGCAGTGCCTGCATGGGATTGCCAACCCCGCAGGGAGAGAACTTTGCTATCTACGTCGCCCACGAGATGTCACATCAGTTTGGCGCTAATCATTCCTTCAATAGCGACCAGGGGCTTTGTGGGGGGAATCGAAACGCGGTGACTGCGGTGGAACCCGGGACAGGATCAACCTTGTTGAGCTATGCCGGGCTTCCTTGTGCCAACGATTCGTTGCAGCCTTTAATGAGTGATTATTACCACGCCAGGAGTATTCAGGAGATTCGGTCTTTTCTGGCGAACATCTCGTGCGGCCAGATTACCACGAGCAGCAATCATCTTCCCACAGTTTCCACGCCAACCAATGTCCTGATCCCAAAACAAACTCCCTTCAAGTTATCTGCAACCGGCACTGATCCGGATGGTGACAGTTTAAGTTACTGCTGGGAGCAGATGGACATCGGCTCTGCTCAGACGCTCTCCGCTCCTGATAACGGAGTGAGTCCGTTGTTCCGTTCGTTCCCTCCGGACACAAATGGCTCTCGAATTTTTCCCCAATGGTCGGCGTTGCTCCAGAACGCCGCGTCTCCCGGTGAGAAACTACCTGCGACCAACCGCGTCATGAATTTCCGTGTGACCGTACGCGATTTGCAAAACGAGGGAGCATCCGCATGGGCAGATTCCCAGGTTCAAGTGGTGGCTTCGGCTGGTCCATTCCGAATCACATCGCACAACAGCGCTGGAAACTATCGAGGAACACAAACCATCACCTGGGATGTGGCAGGAACGACGGCGTCGCCACTGAACGCCTCTCAGGTGAATATTTTGCTCTCCACAAATGGCGGAGGGACATTCTCAATACTTTTGGCAACCAACAGTCCGAACGACGGAACGCAGACGGTCGAAATGCCCGCGCTGAACGTTTCGAATGCCAGGCTCAAAGTGGAACCTGTGGGAAAGATCTTTTTCGACATCAACGACTCTCCATTTACGCTGAACCAGCCGCCTGACTTTACCTCGGTAGGGATTACCAATGGCCAATTGCGTTTGCGATGGTTGTACGCCAGCGGGAGTACATACCAGGTTCAGGCTCTCCAGCAATTTCCGGCCATCTGGCAAAACGTTAACATCTCTACCACGTTACAAGGCAGTGAGATGGAGGCTTTAGTGCCGCTTTCCGGCTTTGATCGCCGTTTCTTTCGAATCCGCCAGCTTTAGTGAACTTCGGTCGCTCCTCCTTCTCTCGAACGAGAATTGGCTTTTTGTCTAGAGTCCCAATGGAAAGACCGTTCAGGGATCCTCACGCAGCCAGTTGGAATGAGAATAGCTAGATTCTCATCCGTGGGTTCAAACCCACACTAGACAAAAACTTGCTATGAAAATGTTGAAACTCATGTTCGGTCTGATCGCATTCGGAAGTTTGGTTGCCGCAGGGCCATCTCGTGTGCTTGCACAGAGTGAACCACCCGTAGTTACCACCAATCCTTTGAGTCAGAGTGTCGCTGCGGGCACTTCTGTCACCTTTACGGTGGAAGCCTCCGGCACGGCTCCCTTCTCATATCAATGGTTTTACAGTGGCTTCGAAATCAGCGGTGCGACTGATTCTTCGTTCACAATTGCTTCCGTTACTACCAATGACTCTGGCGATTACGTGGTAAGTGTCATGAACGAGGTAAATACCGCAATCAGTGGGGCTGCCACGTTAACGGTGACTGAGACTCCCAGCGGACCGCCGATTCTGGATTTCAACAATGACGGCAATGCTGACCTGCTTTGGGTTCATGCTGATGGACGTATCATCGGATGGCTCATGAACAGTACTCAACATATCGGCAGCGTAACCTTTCCGGATCGCGCCCCAAGTGGGTGGAAGGTGGCGGGCCAGGCTGATTTCGACCATGACGGCAAAATCGATTTTCTTTGGCAACACGCCAATGGTCGTGTGGCTGGCTGGTTCATGGACGGCACGAATAAACTAGGCTCATTCAGCCTTCCCCGCCGTTCAACCGGTGGCTGGCGCGTCGTGGGTTTGAGCGATTTCAATGCTGACGGAAGCACTGACTTGCTTTGGCAGCATGGCAATGGGCGGGTTGGTGCCTGGTTGATGGATGGCACGAATCTATTGGAATCAGTTTTACTGAATGACGGCAAACGGGCTCAAGGTGGTTGGAAAGTTGCGGGATTGACTGATCTGGATGAAGACGGTGATAAAGACATCCTCTGGCAGCACGGTGGTGGACGTCTGGCGGTCTGGTATTTAAATGGCGTCGATGTGGATCGTATCGCGAATTTCCAGTTTTCTGGAAAGACCACATCTTCCTGGCACCTGGCGGGAATCTCGGATCTGGACGGCGATGGGGAGAACGACCTTATCTGGAGACATTCCGAGGGATACCTGCGTTATTGGCTGATGAACGGCACAATGACACCGCAGATAGTTCCAGCTAAAGGTAAACGTGTCGGGCCCGGGATGGATCTGCGGAGTAAGTAATACCTTCCCAATCCGTGAAATCTTAGCCGCCCGGGGTTCGCCTTTGGGCGGCTTTTCCTTCAGACACTTAAGTTTCAGCGAGCCTCGATAAGAAGTGGGTTGGTAAACATGAAAAAGCCGTCAGAACCAGGTTCTGACGGCGATGTTCTTAAAGCGGACCGGGGTTTAAAATTCGTTTACGTCCTTAATCGAGGAAACATGAGAATCGATGTACAAGCGATTCCATTTTTTCGTTCCATGCACTGGTAGTTTGGGGATTGCATAGGTAACACCACCCACCGTTGTCGAACTGACTGCTCCAGGAACAGTTGCGTCCATGTCCATCAACATCCAGGAGCGGGAAGCGTTCTTGAATGATGAAATCTTCCGAGGTGCAAATCTTGGGGCGATAGGCGCCGCCGCACTATTCCATTGTCCAAAAGGGAAATGGGTTACATCATTAGTAGGTAGATTGTTAGCAGGAGTTAGGGAGTTCGTGACGTACTGATTAACCATGTAACTGAATGGATTGGTCTTTGAGGTTGCAGCGTTAAACGATTCGCAAATTGCCACCTGGCCCGTCGAATAATTACCACTATTCGCGACCGGTAATTTGATTGCCATGTAGGGAGCCAGGTAACCTAGTAGTTCAACAGGACCGACCGCGCCGGGTGATCCTCCGCCAATGGAGGTGATATAAAAGCGCTTGCTCACAACCAAGCCGCAGGGCCCCGGCAAACTGTCTCTATTATCAGTCGCATACATGTGGGTAGCGATCCCCATTTGCTTCAGATTGTTCGTGCATTTGATGTTCATGGCACGTTGCTTTGCCTTAGCCAAGGCTGGGAGAAGCATTCCAGCAAGAATGGCAATAATGGCAATTACAACCAGCAGTTCAATAAGAGTGAATGCAATCTGGGAGTGTCTGGGGTATCTCATAAACCTTTGCTAAGTTACAAATTTGATTCTATCAAAGCACAGGTTGTTCTGAAAGTGAAGCAGAGAAGCCGCATCACGGCCCCAGAACAGGGCTGCATCAAGCTCGGATCAGGCAATGAGAATAGGGATAGGCTTGTGTTTTCATGAGTGTTTATTTGCGGGGCAGGGGCTGAGTGAGAAGACGGATGGTATGGTTTCGATTG
>JBKJKE010000186.1:0-20390 GCA_046597605.1 Limisphaerales bacterium
AATTTTTCGACCATCACGCCTCACTTTGCTCTGTTCCGTCAACTTTCCCAGACCTCATCTGGTCTCAAACACCTAAAAGTCATTCTTTATCTCTATTGGTGAGAAATGCGGGTTAGGTAAAGAGCGATATGTGCTGCTTTTCACAACCCGTTCTCTCCGTCACCGCCACAAAGATTTTTGTCCGCGCCGGTTTGGAGAATCGGCAAAGCGTGGTTTACAGCATGAGCCTTCACGCGGAGCAGGAACTCGCGATGGTTCTTCCCATTCCGGTCAGAGCCGGTGTCCCGGAGAACGACGTGCAATTTGTGAACCTGAAAGAGTATGCCGATTTTTTCAAAGATCTGCAAAAAGGGTTCCCGGTTCCCGTTGCAAGCAAATCACGTTCAAAGAGCGCCGTCACGACTGCCCCGGCGGCTGCATTGGAAGTTTATGATGTCGGCGACTTCGAGGCTTCTTTTGTTCCCACAGTGAAAGATTTCGCCAGATTGGATAAACGTTTTCAATTGCCAGAAGGAACGTGGGAGAAGCTGCCGCAATATAAGAACTACGGGTTCGCGGTGTTTAAACTAAAAGCAGGCGCGAAGACAGTTCATCCGATGGCATTCAGTTTTTCCCGCGCCGATGCTTCGAAACTGTTTTTCCCTACTGTTCATATCCACGACGGCGAGGTGCATAAGAAAGCTGAGTTCGATCATGTGCTTTACGTCCAACCCAGGACGAACCAGTCGCTTGAGCTTCGAGGCTGGGAAGAATCAGAAAGCCCGGCCGGGAACTTCGTGGACCAAAAGAAAGCAAAGGGGTTGGTTGCGGCCAACGAACATTGTTACCGCAAGGCGATGCACGGAATGTTGGCCAATGCTGACACGTGGGTTGCCGGGATTTCCTGAAAAACGAAAAGCCGGAAAAGCGCCATGCTCTTACGGCTCTTGAATTTCGAAATCATAGACCGCTCGGCTCTTAGGTCTGCCGGGCCTTCGATGTCAGTCCCGCCACCACGCACAAGCCTGCGAAAAGGAAAATCAACATTCCCAGGTGAAGCGCCCAGGGATGTGAACTCAACGTCCTGGTATCCAATTTTACGCGCAGATCGGACCATTCCTTTACCTGGAGAGAACCGGTGAAAGTGAGTTGCTTGCCTTGCGCCGGGAGGGCGGCGTGGATGCTCTCCGGTTTTGCGATTCCGGCATCCTGCTGCCGGATAAGTCGTTCGGCCAGACGCATCAAAGTGGCGTTGTCTTCCGCCGCATTTTGGTCAAGCGCCTGCTGAGCTTGTTGCTGGGTGTAATCGGGAGATTCGCCGGCCGACCAGCGTGTGAATGGCGATTTCACATCTTTCCCGTCGCCCTTTTTGGTTTCATCGAACGCCGCCATCCGACGCTGATTCAAACCAAGGAGTGCTTGCTGCGTCTTGAGATTATGCAATTGCACGCGAGCATCTTCGTTGAACGCGGCATCCTGTGGGGAAAGCCGCCACGCGGCTTCATAAGCACGACGCGCCTGTTGTGGCGTTCCTTTTTGCAGAAAATCGTTGCCCATGTTGAGCAAACCCTCGGCCTCTTTCGATTTCTCATCCAGTCGAGCGGTTTCGGTTTGAATGTAACTATCTACATTCAGATGAATCGGGATGATCGAAGCGGTTTCCGAACGAAGTTGAAGTGAGCTTTCCCAATCCTTCACCTTCCAGTTCTCCGGCACAAACACCTGCCAGGTAATGTTTTCCAACGGGAGATCAAAGGATGGCCCCAGCAATTGATGATCGAAACTTCCGGACCGCGCTTCGGTTTGGCACGTGTAAAAGAACTCCACGGTCGTCGGTTTAGCTGGATCGGAATTCTTCTCCAGTAACAGAAGAATTTGATCCCCTTCCCGCCAGGGCCATGCGCTTTCGCCATTCACGAACGCATACCAGAATTGTCCGCCGGTCGGCAGCTTCAACCGCAGCAAACGTTTATCCCCAGCCTGCATCAGGAGCCGGCCCTCAGTAATCATTTCGCCGGACGCGGAGATCACGGAAGTAAGATCAATTTTCTCAACACGAGCCGGCAGCACCTTGGCAACTTCATGCCGTGAAAGTGTGATCGGCAATTCAAAATCCGTTTCCAACGTAATGAAAGTGTCCTTCGATTCCGCGAGATCGCGCCCGGTCCGCAATGGTGCAGGAATGCTTTGCCATTCGGTTCGTTGCATTCCGGCAGGTAGTTGTGGGAACTGGACCTGTAAGCGCCCAACCGCTCGAACTGCAAGATAGCCACGCTGGAGATTCGCGTTCTTTGCCTTAACGCCAACAAGACGGAAGCTCGAAGGCTGATTTGTCAGGCTCAGCTGGTAGGTCACTCGCAACGGATAGTTGTTGATGACGCGTCGTTGCAGTTTCACTTCGTAATTCTCGAAGGAATTTGTTCCCGCAGTTCGAACAAAATCCGAAACCAATTCGCCCTCAAACCGGACATTTTCGGCCGCAGCTGGAAGCTGGAGCATCAATGATTTTATCCCGGCGTTCTCGATCTGGTAATCCAATTGGGCGGCGACCAGTATCTGCCCTTCCCGCACCGTCACGTCCTGGAGCGATGCAACTTGAATCCACGATTCCACCGTTTCGATGTCGAACTGAAGTTGCCAATCAGGTTTCAACAGGCGAAAGGCCAGGACACCCTTTTGAGTCACACCGGCTTTTCTGGGATCGAGCTGCGATACGCCATCGGGCGTTTTAATATGAAGCCTCACCCCCAGTTCGGGGACGAGCACAAGTTGTCCCGTCTGCTTGGCCGCCTCCCGGAGAGTTAACCGCGGAGCTTTCCACTCTTTGCGCGTACCTATGCCCGGGCCGGCGAGCGAGATGCTGAATTGCTGGCTGCCTTCGGTTTTTCCGCGTAGGTGGAGTGTGATGATTCGTTCACCATCCGTTTTCAATTCGGTCCAATGACTCAACGCTGGGCCGGTCAGAGATTCCACTTCGAAATCCTGCGGCAACACAAAGCTGAGTTTGAAAATTCCGGCGCGGGTGATTTGCAGATTCATCTGCGACGCCAGCACGGTGCGATCTTCGCCCAGGGAAAGCGTTTCCTGGGTTTCAACTCGAACATCCGGTTGCACTGCGGATGCGGATATCATTATTGTTGTTTCAACAGCCGAGTAGCGAAACGTCCGCCGCACGGTGAGGTTCGGAATTTGCTTACCAATCTCAGCAGTGATTCCAGATGGGAAATCTTCCAGATTAATGGCGGACAATTTGGACTCCTTCACGGCATCGAGTTGAACTTCGGAACCCGTCGCAATGCCAACCACGCCAACCTCACCAGCGCTCCCGACCATGGCGATAACACCCACGGTTTGCTCGTAAGGCAACGGAATGGTGGCAAACTGCGACCTAAGCCGAAGGGCGAAGGGGCGGGATTGCGCACTGCTGAATTGCACACGCAGAAGTCGCTGATCAGGATCAAACCGCCAGCTGGAAACAAATTCGGCCTGCACATCGGTAACCGTAAGTTTCACGGGAATGGTAAAACTCACTTCGCGAAGCTGCCCCTGAGCGGGACGCACCTGCACGTCATGCACTCCTTCGATGATTCCGGCTGTCGGAACCATCAGATGTGTCCACTCGCTATAGAAGACGGCCTTTTCGGAACGGATATTCCGAGTCCGCGGACGCCAACCGACCGCGGGTTTTGCCACCGGCATGAAAACGATCTCTGCGCTCGTCAGGTCCAAGTTGGCCTGTTTGCCACGAGAGGTTTGCACCGAAACAGCGTTGCTGGAAAAAACATCCGCGTCGGACTTCTCGATTTCAAGATTCATGCGGTTAACTCCGGCTTTGGGCGTGGGCAGACTAAACCAACTGTGGTCCGTCGCCTTCTGGACTGCGACTTGATATTCGAAGCGAACTTCAAACTGACCTGCCTCTCTGGCGGTAAGACGTTGCACGGCGACGTCGCCGCTTTGGGATTCGCTCAACTGCACCGTGGCGTTGGGATATTCGATCTTCGTCAGCACCGCGGGTGCTGTGATAAAATCGAGCTTCTGTCCCGAATCGGCTTTCCAGATTAACGTGGCCTTCACCGTGGCAAGCCCTTCCACGACGCGCCCTTGCTGAATCACGCTATGCACAACGTTTTCTTGCCGGGTCAGAGTCGACGTGATTTCACCTTTGTTTTTCGGTTCAGCGGCTGACGTCAAGGCTGTCCAACTGAACAGACCGATCATAATCAACGCCGCCGCCGGGCCGACTGCAGGCGGAGTGCCGGCAGTATCTTCCGACTTGCGCGGCAGACGGGATTGATACTTCAGGAACGGAACGACGACCTCGATAATTATGAATGCGATCAGAACGACGAAGAACAGCGGCGCGCCGCCCGCGCTCCTCAATGCCGCCCAGCACAGCAACGTCCATGCGAGCAATCCACCCAGTTTGCGTTTGTTGCTATCGGGCCTCGCCATCATTATTAAATAGCCCCACAACACGACAGCCAGTAGCGCGGGCCAGGCAGACCAGAGAGAAATACCCAACCGTCCTGTTTCAATATTTTTGACGGTGATGGCAAGGGCATGTCCGGTTTCCTGGATGGGCGCGGTGAAGTTCAGGCCATTGGCGGAGGAAGCGGCATCGCCGGCAGCGATCACAATAAGAGCGATCAGGCAACCGAGCCCAGCGAGCGTTGCGCAGCCCCCCGCAAAAGTGCTGAGGGTATGACTTGTAGTTCCGCGAAGCATACCTTTGCCGGTAGCCCGGCGCTGCAAAAGCACACCCGCGACCAGCAGGACCGGAAACGCCAGAAGCAGCGTTCTTGCCTGATTGTAATAATGACCGCGGGTCACATTCACCAGCCACGCAAAACCAGATCGATTCTCGCGCATTTTTGGCTCGATGTTGCCCTCGATGAAGGCGACTTCATATTTTTCATCCGGAGTGACTTTCCATTCACTGAGCAGGACGGGCGCAGCAATAGCGGGTGCGGCGAGGCGCACAGACTCCCTGTCCGCCGACTTAGTCGCCAATTTTAAATCGACCGTCAGGACGGCGCTCGGATCAGCCTTGGTCGGCAGCGGAATCAACGTGTCGTTCTTGTCCGCGACCGGAACAACTTTTGCGCCGTTGACCTTCGCTTCCCAGAGTTGGCCATCCTTTGGAACGGTCAGCCGAAAATGTGAATGCCCCTGGCTCTTTAAGAAATAATGCACGGTCGTGACGACTTCACCTTCGCGCGAAAGATGCGTCTCGATCACCGCACGATCCA
This sequence comes from Limisphaerales bacterium, assembly GCA_046597605.1. GTDB lineage: Bacteria > Verrucomicrobiota > Verrucomicrobiia > Limisphaerales > JACDHS01 > JACDHS01. The sequence goes on from JBKJKE010000186.1 coordinate 5,232, forward strand.
CCACCTGGTGAACTGTTTCGCCGAGCGCGAGCGATTTCAACGTCAGCTGAATGTCGAATGGGCGCCCGGTGTATTGATAAGCCGCTAGAATGGGGGCATCGAAAAGCAACCGGTGTTCCGGGGGGATTTCGCCCGGATCCAGTTGAAGCAATCCTGATGTGATCTCGGTTGGCTGCACCTGCAATTGTTGGTCACTCACGACGAACACGCTGCCTTGCTCATTCTGCGCATCGAGCGGATGCACTCCCACAAACGAAACAGTGTTGTTCTTCGCGCTGAACTGGCGGTCGTAGGTAGCCAGCAACGTGTAGGTGCCAAACACCGGTGTGTGCAGGTAAACCTCGTACCCGGCAGTCGTCTTTTTCCAATTGCGCACATCACGACCGGCAAACTCCAGGTTGTTGTATTCAGCGGGCGCGCTGATCCGCAGCATGGAAATCGGCGATCCGGAAATGAGATAATTAAGCACGCTGCTGCCATAAACGATTCCTTCGCTGACGGTGAACAAATGGGTGGCGTCAGCGCGCACAGAAAGAGCGAGACGTTCCACCGTCATCGTCGCTTCCCAACCTTCCTCACGCAGGCGATAGGCCGCTTGCAGGTTGGCAATCTTGCGCGGGAAATAGGCATTCGCAATTTCCGTCAGCCCCGTAATCTTACTGGCCGCAACCCGAAAACCGGTGTCCGCCGCCACCCCCACGTAACCGCGAACCGACTTTACATTCTGCGGCGTTAGCATCGGCAAACTCCAGGGGCCAACGACTACGTTCTGATTTTTCTCAAGGCGAAGTTGAAGAACCTGGCGTCCGGATAACGGACTCGTGAAAAGAATTTTTAGTTTTGCCCAACCGCCTTCTGCATCAGGTGTCAGAGAGTAATCGCTGAGTTGCGCAACCGTGAGCCGCGAGACCGTGAAATCCGCCGGAACGCGCAGAAGAAACTCCCGAAGCGGTGCTTCCCTGATATCGAGCTCGATCTCTGCATCAATCGCGCTCTCCGTCTCACTGATTTGATAGAGGAGCATTTGTGAAACGGAGACCTCGGGCAAAATGTGATCCGCCTGCAAACTGAGGGTAAAGTCGCCTCCTGAGAATCTGTACGCAAATGCCTGGTTTCGCGATTGCGCCCCGGGATCAGGAAGTTCTTTGCTCTGCGGAAATAGCTCGGGTGAAATCTGCGACAAACCGCGCGAATCGGTGACTTCAAGCCGCACCGCGCCGTCATTAGCGATGAGCAAATGGCCGCCGAAGCGAATAGCTTGGGTTGGAACGATCCGAACCGGTTCAATTTTTAACGGAAATTGCCCTAGCGGCGTCTGGGTCTGGACGACAACGGTGTAACGATCCTTATGGGCCTGGTTGAGTTGAATGGTTAATTTTCGCGGCCCGGTTTTATCGCCATCCGTTTTCCAATTCAAAATATCCTCACCGATAATGCGGGAGACTTCGCCATCTCCGGTGAGATCGAACACGATCTGCGTGAGCTCGCCTTGCATGACTTTGAATTCCATGACATGCGCCTGGCGCAGCAATCCGGAACCGACAGACATCCGGGCAATGCCTTGCACGGAATAGAAAAGTTTTCCGAGTTCTTCATTGGCGGCCTGCTTCCATTGCAAGTCGACTTTGCCGTGCGAAGGAAGTGACGTTACAAATGTGTCACCCACGCGCTCGGGCTTGATCGCACCGGGAAATTGAAATTGGGTATCTGCCCCCACGCCGTTCAGGGTGACCGGCCGAAGCGAACCGGAAACGACTTCAAAGTTCAGCGTGTTCCAACCATCCCTTGGGGTGACTTTCGCATGGAACTGCAAGTCGATTGGATATTTTCCCGGTTTGGGGAATCGCAGTATATAGCGGCCATGGTCCAGTATTAATTCGGCGTTGGTGGGAACTTTTGTCAGTGCCGCGTCTCCGGACAAAACCATCATCGTGCCCCCTTCAGGATTGTTCACAATGGCTTCACCTGTGAGCACAAACGTAGCGAACTGGTCTTTGAGTTCACCGGTAAGTTGAAATTTCTCAAACGTCACCTGGCGGAGATCGGAGTCTTTCTCACGGATGGACAGCTGGAGCGAATGGTTCTCTGCCGAGAAACGAAAGCGAAGCGGTTCTTTTGATGACGCAGTTCCATTCGTCGTCACCGGTTCAAGACGAAAAGGCGCAACTCCGGTACGGTTGGTCGCAACAATTTCCAACACATCGTTTGCGTTCACCTCGAGAGAACCTTCGAAACCCATCGCGTCCTCTGGAACCAGGGTCAACGGCTCGGTGGTTAGTGGAAGTTTCTTTATCGCGTAAGCAGACGTCACAATGAAGGTGAAGTTCGTAGGAGTCGGAGCGTTGGTGGGGAATTCAATCGGACGCAGCACCAGAAAGCGTCGATCGGGAGCGACCACACGAATGCTCCAGTCACGCAGATGTTCACCAGTGACTTTCGTGACCTCACCCGCGCCCCACATGGCGAGTGGCAATTCTTTTAACCTGCCCTGGATCACGGATGTTTTGAATTCGCACGTTTGGGTGATGGCCTTGGGCTCAACCTGTGTTTTGGTTTGCGTCCGCACTGAATAGATAAGCTTTGCCTCTTGTTCGCTGGTGGAAGGATTCTTGATCCTTCCTTGCAGGACAAAACTCGCTTCTGTCGGGTCCGCGGAAAGGTCTTTCCTGTCCTTGGGTTCATCCGCGAACGCTACGCCAATTAAAGTAGTAACAAGGAAACTGGCAACGACCGACAAGGAGACAAGACGGTTCTGTTTCATGAGAGAATTAACTTTTTCACTTACCCGAAATGACCTGGGCCTGACGAATCATCGTCCCGAGTTGTTGTGGCCGAGGATCAGGCGAAAAGGTTTCCGGCACACCTGCGAGAAGCGACTGCAACACAGGCAGTGTGACCTCCGCAGCGAAAGGACTTTTTGAAAGCCATTCGCCAAAAGCCGACGCGGTCACCGAGAGACGCATGGCGGCACTGGCCTGATCAAGGGTTGAGACGCGTGGCTGATATTCCAGAGGCCATTCCTGTTCGATATATTCGCCAGTGCTCGGCACTTTGAAACGGACTCGTGCCACACCAATAGGGCCACTGCCTCGCGGATTGGTTTCGATCACATAGAGCGCGTTGCCCTGTTCCGCAGCGGCGATCTCGGCGGCATCGACGGTGTTGTCACGAAATTGTTCCTTCGTGAGTTGATGTTTGGCGTACCCGATCTGTCTCCAGGAAGTAACGCGTTTCGGATTAAATTCGACCTGCGTTTTGACATCGGACGCCGCCACGTTCAACGCACCGGCAAGTTGATTGGCAAATTCTGGTCCAGCCTGCTCAGGCTGGTTGAGAAATCCGTAACGTCCGTCGCCGTTGCGGGAAAGAACTTCGAGCAAATCATCGTTGAGCCCTTCCCAACCGATTCCGAAGCAATCGAGCGCGATCCCTTTTTGCCGTTGGGCTACGACAATTTTTTGCAACTCCTCTGGCTCGACATTGCCAAGATTCGCCGCGCCATCGGTCAGAACGATCACTCGATTGACGCCGTGCGACAGGAAGTGCCGGCGCGCGGTGGCATAACCGAGGTTCATCGCCTCTTCCAGATTGGTTCCACCTTCTGGATTCAGATCGAGCACTTTGTCCAGAAGAGCCTGTGCATTCCCTCCCGCGAGGCCATCCACCTGGAGGCGTGCCGTGCGGGAGAAACTGATCACGCTAATGCGATCTTGCGGACGAAGTTGCTGGGCCAGAACTTTGAGCGCTTCCCGCAGAATAGCAACGCGGTCGGGCCGTTCCATCGAACCCGAATTGTCCAGCAGGATAACCAGGTTGAGCGGCTTCTGCCCATCCCTACCTTGAGTAGCAGTCTGGATGGAGAAACGAACCACATCGCGATTGTGCGCAAACGGGTAACTGGCGCGTTCCCAGGCAAAAGCCACCCGCGCTCCCGGCGCTGGAGCGGGATCGCGATAATTGAACGCGTTGATAAATTCCTCGACGCGAATGGAGGCGGCCTCGGGAATTACGTTGTTATGCAAACTGGCCGCCGCAAGCTTGAATGAAACATCGCTGATATTGAGAGAGAACGTGGAGAATGCATTCTCCTGGGTGCTGATTTCCGGCTGTGGCGTAGCAGGCGGAGTCGATCGCTTTTTGGCGGGGGCATCTTGTTCAACCACTTTTCGTTCAATCCCGGGTCGAATAGTTCCCGAATTAGTAACGAGCTTGGCTGCGCCAGCTTTAGCGCCTGAATCCTGCTTGGAAGACTCTCGCATAAAGCGCTGGTCCTTCACGAGATCGGCATAGTATTTCGCGGCCGGATGGGATGGATCTCGACGTATGGCTTCCTTTAATTTGTTATCTGCTTTATCCAACTCGCCTCTTTCAAAAAACAATTTGGCATCTTGAAGCAACGTCCCAACCTCGGATTTTTGCGGGACTTCGGAGCTGGACACTCCCAATGCGTCATTTGGACCGGGGAAAATGCCACCAGACACAGTCGACTCTTGTACGCCATTATCCAGGGAACCCAAATCAAACCCTAACGCCTTACTATCCTCCTGCGAGATCTCTGCGAGCTTGGCCTCGACCGTCACGGAGGGGCCTGCAGGTTCAGGTTCCACGGTAGCTTTAGAGTTTGAACCCCGCGTCAATGATCGACGCGGAGGGTCCTGCCTGCGGACGGCTTCTCTTTCCGCCAGTCGCACCGGACTAGCCGCAGCTTCTTCCTTCCCTTCAGCTTCGAAATTTGGTGCGAATCCCGGACCAGGGATGGAATTGGTCACCATCAATTTATCTTCCCAGCCCGCGGGCAGATCACCAAGATAGGCATACCGTCCGATGAAACGGTTGGTGCCGAAATGTGGAGACTGTGGCTTTTCCAGTGTGCCCAACCACTCAGGATCCGTCTCTTTGGCTCCCTCTCTGCGGCGGGAATAGGTTGTACCCGAAATGTCATCGCCTACTGAAACACCACCGGCCAATAGCTTATCGGCGGCCTGTTTCCGCTTATCTTCCGCCGGAGTGGACACGGTGGATGTGATTCCATAATCGGTAATAGCAGCGGTTCCCGTTGCCACCGGAATATCCGCCCCTCCCCCTCTCACCGACTGCACCTCGTTCTGCCTGTTTAATTGCCATGAATCCTTCGAGGTTTCACCTGATCGTGCCGTGTTTTTCCCATCTACATCCATCCCGGCACGAGGCAAGTAAACACCGTCCGAAGCGCGAGGGGCTGACGATGCAGGTCCTGCGTAATCAGCAACATCAGCAGGCAGGTCGATTACCGCCGTGGAGTCGTAGCCAGGCGCTGCCTCTGTAGGCAAAGCGATAGCGGTAGGAGCGTGGTCGACCGAAGCAAAACCAGTGACACGCACACCAACCGGAGCCGAAGCGGCTACCCCATCCGACTCCACTTCCATCATCGCGCGCAACTGAGCAGCCTTCGCAGCTGCCAACTGCGCCACCCGCGGCGACCTCGCTTTGGCTTTGCTAAGAGCGGGAAGCATCATGGCACCCAGGATTGCGACAATGCAGGCAGCCAATCCCCAAACGAGCAATCTCTGGAGCGTGAAGATTCCCTGCCCCTCTTGAGTTTTCGTTGTTATTGTTCTGACCTCGACAGGCTCCGGCAATGGAACAACTTGCCCTGGCGTCTGCCGGAAAGCTTTGAACAGAGCTTCGCGTCGTTCCTGGGAAAGCTTCGGTTGTGCAACTACTGGTTGTACTTCAAGAGGCTCTGGTTTTAAGGCATCTTCGAGCAAGCCCATCGTGCCCTGCATGCGAGTCTTGAAACCCGCGAGTTCCGCGTCTTTCGCGAGAATAGCCTCAAGCTCCGCCGTCTCAAAATCGCTCGCCTCCCCAAGCAACATGGCGATCACCCGAACTTCCAGTTGTTCACGTGGTTGTTTGTTATTCATCGCTTCACTCCTGCGCGATCCAGTGCATCGGCCATTTCTTTCATGGCGTGGTGCAACAGGTAGCCAACGTTGCTGATGGTCAGATTCATGCGCGTGCTGATCTCTTTGTAAGAGAGGTTTTCGTCGAATTTCAGCCGTAACAGCTCGCGATAACGCCCATCCAATTCGTCCAGACAAAGGCGGGTCTGCCCAATGGTTTCCATCCGTTCCAAATGTTCATCGGGCAAAGGCTGAAGATCCGGAGCTTCCGCCCCCTCTGCATACTCCACGGTAAGCGGCACAATTTTTCGTCCGGAACGAAGATGATCCATCGCAAGATTGTGGACAGTGCGATAAAGCCAGGCTTTGGGTTGCTGAACAGAAGCGAAGTTGGCGTGAAGGCGCATAAAAGCCTCCTGCACAATATCCTCGGATGTTTCTGTGTCGTGATTCACAAGCTTCTGCGCGTAGATCAATAAAGCCGATTCCTGAGCGGCATAGAGCTGCTCAATCGAACCTGGCGGCGCGGCCCCTGCCCCGGCGTCGTCTGATTTCGTTTCAAACATGGTTACGGCGTCATCGGTCTGTATTAGTAAGACTCGCGAGCAGAAGTTTTATTAGACGATTCATTTTTATTGTTTCTCACGACGTTCAGTTTCTCCGTTTTGCAATGACGTATCGTTGCGTCGGTCGCTTGGAATGCTCGCCTAATGGAGTATGTCAGATGGAAGGTTAGCCCCCCGCAGAATCGCTTTTACACAAATGCCGCGCGATTGGCTGGAAGTGGGTGTTGATGATTTACACCCTGGTCAATTAGAATTGCTTACACGTCCGTTTACACACCTTGTACGCCTCCTTGTAACGCTGACCGAGCCGTTTACACACCTTGTACGCCTCCTTGTAACGGTTACCGAGCCGTTTACACACCCTGTACGCCTCCTTGTAACGGTGACCGAGGCGTTTACACACCTTGTACGCGGACCGGAATCCCTTTTTTGCCCGTGTACCAGCCCTATACACCGACGAAAATCGCTTTGCGGAACGTCCCGATCTTCGGCTCCTATTGTCGCTCTCCAGCAATCTGCTTCTTCCGTGTGGCTAGATCGTGTTCCGGTCGCGAAGGATCATACTTTGGGTTCGAGGTCGGCATTTGTGCGCCAACCTCTTTTCGCCAGGCGTGCAAACGTTTCCGAAGCTCATTTACTTTTTTAGGATCTGCAGCGGCGAGATTGGTCTTCTCGCTGAGGTCATCTTTTAGATTGTACAACTCGACCCGCATGTCATCGTAATACTCGATCAGTTTGAAATCATTTTTTCGAATCGCTCCATAAGGGGTCGTGCCACCGAGTTGATAATGCTGGTAGTGCGGATAATGCCAAAAAAGTTCGTTCCGTTTTAATTTCTCATCCTTATTACGGAGCATCGGCACCAGGCTGGCCCCATCGATTCCCTTGCGGGCTTCCTTTTTTAATCCAGCGATCTCCAGAACAGTTGGATAGATATCCATCGTGATGGTGGGCGTCTCATAAACGCTGCCCGCCTTTGTGACGCCCGGCCAATAGAAAATAAACGGAACCCGCGTTCCACCCTCGTAGCACCCGCCCTTCCCTGCCCTCAAGGGAAGGTTTGCGGTGGTGCCCTGCGTTAGCCGTCCGCCATTGTCGGAGGCGAAAATAATGACCGTCTGATCGGCCAACTTCAGTTTATCAAGTTTGCCACGCAATTTCCCCACTGTGTCGTCCAGGCTTTCCAACATTGCCGCGTAAACTTCGTTCGTATGCATTTGGCCGGGACGTTTTTTGGTGCGATACTTTTCGATCAGCTCTTTCTTCGCCTGAATCGGTGTGTGAACCGCAAAGTGCGGAAGGTAGAGGAAAAAGGGTTTGTCTTTATTCGCATCAAGCCACCGAACCGCTTCATCTCCCAGGCGGTCTGTGATGTATTCACCCTCTGGTCCGTCCGGCAAGTTGGGGATCTTATACGGCGGAAAATAGCTACGGACGCCCGGCGCATGTGTTCCGCCAATGTTAACGTCGAATCCCTGCTTCTCCGGATAAAACTCATCACCCCCAAGATGCCACTTTCCGATGTTCGCAGTCACGTACCCGTCAGATTTCAGCGCCTCCGCCAAAGTGACTTCCTCGTGCGGCAAATACTTCGTAAAATCGGGCACGGTCAGCTTCGGGTTTTCCGGCGGCAGGCCGGGGATCCAATCTGTGACACGCACGCGGGCCGGATACTTGCCGGTCAACAGCGCAGCGCGGGTCGGTGAACACACCGTGCAGGCGGAATAGGCCTGGGTGAACTTCCCTCCATCTTTTGCGAGCCGGTCGAGGTGCGGTGTTTCGTATAAATCACTTCCATAGCCGGAAAGATCCTTCCAGCCAAGGTCGTCGGCCAGGATCACGACAAAATTCAACTTAGGCGCGGCAGGTGCAGCAATGGACACTCCCGCGGAAAATAACCATGTCGCGAAAAGCGACAGGATCCAGGTATTGCGAGGATGGGTTGTCATCATTTGATTTGGATAGAGAATCTACCACCGCGAGAAGAGTGCAAGAATAGTGAAGAGTTCGGCATGCAATATTATATCCTGTTCCAACCCTTGGATGCGAGCGACAGCCATGCATGGGCAACAGCATCCGCGCCCGTGCCTGGGGGAATCCTGGTCCATTTGATCTGTGTGCCTGGCTTGGTCTGCGATTGCAGCCGTACGACTCACCGCGTATGCGCTGATTACTCTCTCGCCGGAATCTTCCCTGGCGAAAATGCCCGACTCGGGTTTCTGAATTGCCGCATACGTGTTTTTATGACAAGCTCTTTGAGCTTTTTTAGCGGTGTTACCAACTAGTCAAAAATGCGCTCAAGAATAATTTTATTAGCGGAAGACAATTCGGACGATGCGCTGATTTTCAGCATGATGTTTCGCCGCGCGACTTTGCCTCACACTCTCCATCGGGTCGAGGATGGGCTTCAGGCGATCAATTGGCTAAAGGGGCACGGGGAATACGCGGACCGGCAAAAGTTTCCGATGCCCAACATGCTAGTTCTGGATCTGAAAATGCCCAATAAAACGGGTTTTGAAGTGTTGGAATGGCTGAGAGCACAGAAAACATTTGAAGAAATGCCGGTCATCATTCTCAGTTCCTCCGACGAGAACATTGATGTTAAACATGCCTATCAGCTGGGAGTGACGACTTATTTCGTCAAATCTCCTCACTTGCAGGACGTCATTCAATATTTGCGCCTCAGCAGTTAAGCCACGTTTCTCACCAGTTAACATCCTTGGGGGAGTTCGATCCAAAAACGGCTCCCGTTACCCGGCTCTGACTCCACCCCAACGGTTCCCGCCATCCGCTCGACGCATTTCTGAACGATTGCCAGCCCAATGCCCGTCCCGGGATATTTATCCGCGGAATGCAACCGATGGAATACGCCAAAAATTTTCTCCGTATTATCAGCGCTGATGCCGATCCCATTGTCCTCAATCCACAGCCTGATAAGGTCTCCCTTTGACTCGCTCCAAATCTTCACTTCCGGCGCAACTCCCGGCTTCACGAACTTCAAAGCGTTACCCAGCAAGTTGGTGATGACCAGGTTCAAGGTGGGTTCATAAGCACGAACTGCAGGAAGGGTAGCAACCTTCACACTCGCCCCTTTGCTGGCAATTTCGTCAGCGATGCTGGCTTGGACATCTGCCAAAACCTTCCCCATATCAACTTTCGTAAATACCAATTCATCCCGGTTGAGTCGCGAATAGACGAGCAGATCGTTCACTAGTTTATCAAGGCGGTTGGCCGACTTTACAATCCGCTGCAGGTAATTGCGTGAATCTTCGTTGAGGGCATCCTGGTTATCATCCAGCACCACTTGCGCAAAACTCTGCTGCGCGCGTAGAGGTGACCGCAAATCGTGAGCAATCGTGTAGCAGAACGTCTCCAATTGGGCCGTCGTTTCCTGGAGCGCGGCTGTCCGTTCTTCGACTTTTTCCTCCAGTTCATCCTTCGCTCTCTGTAAATCCGCCTGCACTCGCTTACGTTCAATCCATTGGGAAAGACCATTGGCGATCGTCGACATTTCGATAATCACTTCCTCGCTTAAGGGTTGACGCGCGAACATCGCCACCACACCGAGCACACGACCTTCCAGGGAGAGCGGATAGCCAACGAACGCAACCATTCCCTCTGCCCGGGCCCAGGCGGGATCGCTGATGTTGGAATCGTGCTCCACATCATTAGTCAGGTGCGGTTTGCAGCCTTGCGCTATCCGGCCAATTTTATACTCACCCATCCTGATACGGGCATGTGCTCCATTCAGATGAGTGTACATTCCAGCACTCGCCTGTAATTCCAGGATACTCTCTGTGTGGTTCAAGATCCAAACGCGCGCAAAGGCCCCGTCGAGATGATCCACCATCGATTGGGCACATTTTTGGAGCACAGCTTCCTGGGGATCGGCCATCGCCAGATGGTGACCGATTTCAGCGCGAAAAGCCGCCAGGCGAACACGGCGTGACAATGCTGCTTCCGCTCGTTTGCGTTCGGCAATCTCCTTTTGCGCCGCTTCATAAAGGCGGGCGTTATCAATGGCGGTGGCGGCCTGGGCGGCGATGCCGACGATCAACCGTTCACTGCGTTCCGTGAAAACCTTCGGCTCCGGGTGGCCAAAAAACAGTCCACCGAGCACTTCGCCTGTGCGTGAAGCGACAGGGACTGCCAGGTAACTGCGGACCGGCAAATGCCCGTGAGGCATCCCATGATGCGGTGCCATTTTGCCGTAACGCGGATCTTTCTGAACGTCGTCGCACCGGACAGGACCTTCACCTTTGAACGTTGGGCCAAATAACGCGGTGGCGCGTGGGTGACCGAATTTTTCGAAGGCCTCCCTTGGAGCTCCCGAAAGAGTATAAAGCAACATGGCTTCCCCCTTTTCGTCCGTCGTTGTGTAGAAAAATGCCCCAAATTTTGCACCGCTTATTTCAGTCCCAGCATCCGTTACGGTCTGCACCAGTTTCTGCAGGTCCAACTGCGAGGCGATGGACTTGCCGGTTTTATTGAGAAATTCCAGCACCCGGGTTTCTTCCCGCAACGCTTCCCGCGTCCGGCGCACCTCATCCACATCGGTATTGGTTCCAAACCAGCGGCGGATCTTCCCGGATCCGTCGAGCATCGGACTGACGCGAGTTAAAAACCAGCGGAATACTCCATCCGCCCCCCGCAATGGGAATTCCATTTCAAAAGAATCACCCGTGGCGATCGATTTTTTCCAGCGCTCGACGACCATGGGCAATACGCTCTGGTCATGGACGCTTTGCCAGCCCCACCCGGCCATTTGCTCCAGGGTGGTACCGGTGTATTCGAACCAGCGGCGGTTATACCAGAAGATATTGCCATCAGGTTCTGCCATCCACGCCAGTTGCGGAATGGAATCAGCCAGGGCCCGAAACTGGGCCTCGTTTCGGAATATCGTTTCCTCGGCCTCTTTTCGCGCAGTGATGTTTTGGGTAAATACCGAAACGCCGCCTTCTTCCGCAATCGGATAGATGCGGACTTCGAACCAGGCATCCAATGGGGGATAGAAATTTTCAAACCGGATAGTAACCTGCTCTTCCACCGCTCGCCGGAAATATTCTTCAACCGCAGTCCCCAGGACATTGGGGATTTCTTCCCAAAAAACTTTACCAAGCAAACTTTGGCGGGATTTGCCGAGAGGCGCGATTATCTCCTCTTGCTGGGAATTGAGGTAAACAAACCGCCACTCTTTATCTAAAACAAGCAAACCGTCCGTGATGCTTTCCACCATGTTGATGAAGCGCTGGTTGGATTTCCGCAGGGCTTCCTCCGCGAGTTTCTCTTTGGTGATATCCCGGGTAAAACAGCGGGTGTGAAGAAACTTGCCGTTTTCCCAAAGAACGTTGGAATTGATCAGGACATGCTTGATGGAGCCATCTTTGCATCGCAAGCGAGCTTGATAGTTATCCAGAGTCTGGCCGCAACTCAGCTTCTCGAGAATATCGGCAATGACCGGGGCATCGGCATGGAACTCCCTAATGTGGCGGCCGATGTATTCCTCTGGTGCGTAGCCCAATAGTTCCAGTTCCGTCCGATTGGCGCGCAAAATGGTTCCATCCGGTCCCACCCAATGCAGCCCCAGCGCGCCATTGTCAAAAAAGTCGTTTAATAATTTCTCATTCCGTTGCAGCGCTGCCTCGTTTTTTTTCTTCTCCGTGACATCACGGGCAATGGAGGATATCCCCACAATATTACCACTGAAGTCACGAACCGCAGACCACGTGATGGATGCCACAATTTCCCGGCGATCTTTCGTCAGCCGAATGGTTTCAAAAACCTCTGAGTGTTTCCCTTCCTTTATTCTTTGATGCACCGCCTTTAACTCCGCCAGGCGATCGCCCGGCGTGATAACCGAAACGTTGTGCCCAATCGCTTCGTGCGCGGGAAAGCCATACATCTTTTCGGCTGCGCTATTCCAACTCGTGATGACTCCCTCAAAGGTCATCGCATAAATCGCATCCTGTGAACCCTCCACAATGGCAGCCAGTTGCCCGCGTTGTTCCTGCGTGGTGTTCAATTCCTCGATCTTCCGCTGCAATTCGTCATTCGCCGACTGCACCTCTTCTTTGGAGGTCTGTAACTCCTCATTTCCTGACTGCAGCTCCTCGTTCATCGAGAGCAATTCTTCATTGGCCGATTTCAGCTCTTCATTCGATGTTTCAACCTCTTCAATAGTAGTCTGTAAGTCTTCCTTCGTCGTGCGAAGTTCCGTTTCCAGTTGCTTGATGATGGGATGCTCAATATGAGCAAAGGTATCCAGTGGGACGGTTGGGGCACTGCTCCCGCTTATCACCAACTCTTGAAACAGGACGACATATAATTCGGTTTGGTCGGCCAACTCGGTCAGTGGCCGGACAATGAGATTAACCGGTTGATTCTTGCGCCCATTCTTAACTGTAAACCTTCGGACAACTTCTTCTTTCGATGTAACCGCTCGATGCACAGCGGCGCGCAACTCCAGTCGAAGGCTCTTCCGTGCCATTCCGATCAGCTTGTTCGTCGGAACTCCGGCGGGCGGCTGCAAATATTTTCCGGTGTCACCCGAAAAATAGATAACCTCCCCCTGGTCATTGATGACGACGCTGGCCGGGGCATACTCCTCAAGAATTACCCGCTCAATAGAACGCGCGAGGCTCTGTTCTTTAGGTACGGAAAATTGTGGCGCAACAGCCATCTGCAGTTTTGTCACGCGACCCCGATCCATCATGGGCAAATAGCCTGGAGCATGAAGCACCGTCGGTTTTCGCTGAAAGATCCGATGCGGCTGGTCGACCGCCCGAAAGAATTCACTTCGGCTGGCAACATTTTCCGAAGGTCCCAAAAACAAGAAACCGCACGGATTCAGCGCATAATGAAACAGTGGCAGGAGCTTTTTCTGCAGATCAGCTTCGAGATAGATCAGAAGATTCCGACAGGAGATCAAATCAAGCCGCGAGAAGGGGGGATCTTTAATAAGATTATGAGGAGAAAAAATACAGATCTCCCGGATTTCATTGACCACCTCGTAACCCGATCCCACTTTCCTGAAGAATTGTTGCAATCGCTCCGGTGAGATCTGTTCGGCAATGTCAGCGGGATAAATTCCTTTGCGCGCAAAATCGAGCGCTTCCACATCCAGGTCGGATGCAAACACCTGCAGCTTTGGCAACTCCTTAACACTAGCCGCGTGCTCGGCCAGCAGAATAGCGAAGGAATACGCTTCCTCGCCGGTGGAACAACCGGGGATCCAGATCCGGAGCTGACTCTCCTCCCGTTTTTCTCGAAACAGCGCGGGGATCACTTTCTTCGCTAAAACAGCGAAACTCTCCGCGTCACGAAAAAATTGGGTGACTCCAATTAACAAATCTTTGAAAAGCAAATCCACCTCCTTCGGGTTTTCCCGCAAAAAATGGACATAGGCGGGAACAGAATCCAGGTAACCTACCTGCATCCGCCTCTGGATGCGACGCACCAGGGTGCTCTGTTTGTAACGGCTGAAATCGTGCCCCGTTTGCTTTTTTAAAATGGGAAAGATCTCGGGCAAATACGTCGCGGCTTCCTGCTGAATTGTTTCTGCCCCCTTTCGCTGCTGCAGCACATCCAGGTGTTTGTTGTATTCAATAATGCGGGCAGGCATTTCTTCGACCGGCAACACGTAATCGACACACCCTGTTGAAATCACATTCCTCGGCATACTGTCGAATCGTGCCGTATCCGGAGCCTGCGCCATGGTCAGCCCTCCGCTTTCCTTGATCGCCTTCAAGCCCATGGTCCCATCGCAACCGGTGCCCGAAAGAATGATACCTACGACATTCTCATGCTGATCCGCGGCGAGAGAACGAAAAAATTGGTCAATTAACTTTCGCTCTGCGGTTTGCGGTAGAGGGGTCATCCGCAGGGTGCAACCTTCCATGGTAAGACAGGCGTTCGGGGCGATCACATACACATGATTAGCCTGCACTTTCAGTCCGTCCTGGGCTATCTGCACAGGCATTGTTGTATGCTTGCTCAGTAGTTCAGGCATCAATGTGTCATGATGCGGATCCAAATGCTGGATCAGGATGAATGCCATCCCACTTTCCGCGGGCATTCGGTCGAAAAACTGCTGAAATACTTCCAGGCCACCGGCAGACGCTCCCATCGCCACGATTGGGCATCGCGGCGGTGACGAACAACCTTCATCCGGAGCCGTCTCTGCAGTTCTTTTTTTGGTCATTTGCGGGATAAATGCTTACTATAAGATCAGCCACCTTACCGATTTTGCAAAAGAAAGGAATCGGGGAGGCGCTGATTTTCAAACGCGATGTTTCAGTGACTTCCTTGATGTGCTGCGGTTTTGTTTAACCCTATCCTGGTCGCAACCATGCAGTGGGCTCCAACCGAGACGGATCCATATAGAATTAAGAAGATTCAGCGATGCAAGCGCTGATTTACTCGGACCGAAATCCCGTGTGTGATTTTAAGCGGGTGAGATGGAGGGCGTCGTTGGGCGACCCCATTACGGTGCCAACCTCACCTGTTAGATCAAACCCCCTCCCTGAGGTGACCACTCCAGGTCCGTCGTTAGCTTCCGGCCTGAAATGAGCCGAAACAGCGAGGAATCAGCCGTTAACGTGACAACCCCTGCAAATCAGGGGTCAATAACCCTTCCCAACGTGCAGAATGTGGGGTCGAACCAATCGCGTTCGCCATACCATTCTCGGGAATGTGGGGTCGAACCATTCGCG
>JBKJKE010000218.1:0-18317 GCA_046597605.1 Limisphaerales bacterium
GTAAACTCTCCACTGCCCTAATCCGTACTACTCTGTTCGCGAATCAAGCAACAATAACAAGATTCTAAAGAATCCCCGACGGGACGGACCGCGGCTGTGTCCGAAGGATCCAGCCGCGGCACGTTGCATCGGTAGTCAGCCTCGATCACTCCTATCTCCCACCCCGTTTCCATCCGCTGCGGCTGGTGCTTCGCACACAACCGCGGTCCGTCCTTGCGGCTACGCCGCGCTGGGTTCATCCGTGTCTATCCGTGGTTAAATGCCGCCTTCGACAATTCGCTTACTGCTCCAGGGCGTCCCCGTACGAATTCCTGTAATACTCTCCCGCCTTCAACATACGCTGACGCAACGGCTCCGGTCCCACCACATACGCATTCGCGCCGTGGGAACGAATCCATTGCTCCACTTCACCCAGGCAGCTCAACCAGAAACTGATGCGCACACCACCATTGGGCAGTTCTTCGATCTTTTGTTTATTCACGAAGCGCCGATTGCGAATGTAGGGGGCGGCCCAGGCATTAAATTCCACCACGATATCGTGACTCTCCGATCCCTTCATCACGATGAAACAACCTTCCAGATATTCCTTCAGATCGAACTTCATCTTCTCGAACTTGTCCTGGGTTACCACTGCATCTCTTATTCGCGACAACAGGTAAGTGCGATTCTCGTTCTTCTCCGTATCCCAGCCGATTGCGTACCAGGAATTCCCCGCACAAACGATGCAATGAAAATTGATCTTCTTTAGATCAGGCAGTTGTGCGAGATGCTTCAGGTAGCTGAAGTGCGTGGTCCGGGTCTCGATGATGCTTTCAGCCACAGCCAACAGCAGTTCGATATCGATCTCCTCCGGAGCAAACGGGCGGAAGTGCAACGTATCCTGTAAACGATCCAGGATCTGGAGCGTCCCCGCATCCACCAACTGGGAAATCTTGTCGAAGGCCACCCCGAGTTTCTTCTGCAATCGTTTCACCGGAATTTGGGACACCGCCCGATCCGAGATGAACATGGTGATCAGCTCCTGTTCATTGATCGTGCGTCCCATTTTCTGCGCGACCGGGCGGGAGTAGTAATAGCCGGCCCGTCCATCCTTCCGCGAAACTTCGATTGGCAAAAGCCGGTCGTCTTTCATCGACCTGATCAGACGCTCGATCGTTCGCAGTGAGACCCTTAACTCTTCGGCAAGTTCGGGTCCGGTCGGAAATGCTTCACTGAGGATACGGGCATGAATATGATCCACCTGGGCCTCTTCCCGCCGTGTGCTGACCCGTGCCGGAACCTTCTTTTTCTTCTTACTCCCCTTTGTGGATGCCATAGCGCCGCCAACAATAGTTTCTGTTTACGGAGAGGCAAGAAAATCAGTAAGGAGGCGATTAAAAACGCCAACCCTCACGCCGCATCAGTCCAAGAAGACTGATACAAGAAATACCCAACTCACGACAAACATCAGGAATGAAATGCGTACGTTTAGGATTTCTCTTTTCGGCAGCGGGCGTTTCCTGGGTAACCACGATTCCGCCCCGCATTCGTGCCAGTGCGATGACATAGGCATCTGCCTCGTCATATTCTGCACGGGGATCACGTAGGCCTACAAATTGATCGTGAATATTTTGCGCCTCCAGAAGAACTTCAATCGTGGGAATAAACATTCCAGAGTGAGTTTCTGTCCACTCAATCAACCCTGCGGTCCCAACGACCCCTACCTCTTCTTTAACCAAAGCCGGCGCGAGAAATCGGTTGGCAGCGATCATCGCTTCAACATTCGCAACTATTCCGGCGAAAACATCCGCAGGATAATACCGCGCCTGCCAGTCCATCAGAGAGCTGGAATCTACTGAGTAAATTGCAGGGGCAGGTATTTTACTCATCGAAGGATGTGTCCCCGGGACCGTTGCTTAAGTGCGCTCTCAGTTTATCGAAGTGCTCGAATTTGAGATCTAAATAACGTGATGCATCGACGGGGGTTATCCGATTTGCGGAAAGTGCTTCCAAAACTAATTTGGCAAATGGTTGCCCGGCACGGTTCACAGATTTTTCTACCGGAGTTGCAAAGCCCCCGGGACTGCGTGGCGGCAAGCTAGCGATGTATCCGTCCCAGAGTTTACGCCACTCGTTATACTGCACCCACGTCATGAAGGCTGACTCCCGGAGACGCGTAGCGATCGCCAAAGGAGTAAGACGAAATTTTTTAGCGATGCGGCGAACTCCTTCGACACTCCAGCTATCCGTTCGCAAGTCGAAATACGCAATTGCCGAGCGGAGAGCGTCTTCTGGAATGATGGCGTGACTCGCCGCTATTTCAGCAAACCGCTCAACTTCAATCCATTCGTTCCCGGGTCTGCGCTCACGAATCGCTGGCGCTTCTTCATTTGCAGCAGCCAACATCAAATGAACAACCTCATGGAAAAGGGTATATATTCGCGCTTCCGGCAGCTCCTTGCCATTCACCCCAACCGCTGGCAGAGGGGTCCGCAATAATGCCAATCCCCTCACTTCATCAATCCCCACTTTCGGAAACTGAAAAACTAGAATCCCCAGTCTTTCAACCGCTGCTCTCCATTCGCGCCAGGCTTGCCAGGGATCTTTCCAGCCGGTTTGTGTTTCAAGAGTGACACGTGTGGCTGCTCTTAGACGATTCCCTACATCTACAGGTGATTCCCGCATAGATGCCCGCATCATGAATTCTGGAATACGGTCACCTAATTCTCCTATGAGATTGAGCGCGTTCTCTCGACGCGTCACCATCTGACGGAGCGCCAACCGAAGTTCAGGGGACTCATGCCCCGGCTCTACTCCACTCAACCTCCGGTACTCTGCGGCCAAAGGCGGCAGTTGGGGAGGACGAGGCATGAAAAAGACACTGAGAGGCCGATGAAAAAAGCGGGCCAATTCCTCAACCTGACGAAGCGTGGGACGCAACTCTCCCTTTTCCCAGGCTGCCACCCTCTCTTCTTTGACGTGCAACCGCTTGGCTACCCGGTCCACTGGATAGCCACTTTCCTCCCGTGCCCAGACGAGCAACGAAGGATTAATCGCGATTACTTGGCCAGCTGCCATACGCTATAGAATACTGAGGTGGCCGGTTTGTCGCCAGTTTTCCTTCCCAACGGTAGGCCTAATTTGAAATATTCTTCCTGATTTCAGCAGGAATTGATTTCCGAAGCTTTTGCATTTCGGTAACTAAGGAATCCCACTTGACCCTAACTTCGTCGGTTTTCTTGTAATGACCACCAAGAACAGAGGCTACGCTCAGAGCATGGTGAACTGTTTTCTCTATATCCTCTGAGATGCACTTTAGCATCCCTTTATCTAACGGTCTTAGTTTAGGCATTTTTCCTCTTCCTTGCATCCGCAACTATCGCAGCCCGAACAGCTGTAAGCGGAGATTCTACTGGTGGCAATTCCAATACGGCAACAATGCGCTCCCCTTCATCATTTTGGCCAGTTAAATGGCTCCAGGCATAGCAGCGATTGGCCTTCCGGGTGCCCAACCAGCCCGAATACCTCCACGACGCCACGCCATACAGTTTGACCTCGAAACACCTCATGCACGGAAACAGATTCTAGGTGTCTAGAATCTACTCCGTGCAAGTGATGAATCGTTAGCTGTAGCCGCTCTATGTATTCTTTTTTATTTTCCACAAAGTTCAACGAGCTTTTCACGGTCCAGATTTCGTTCGTGATTCCAGCAGCCATTGCGGAGATTGTTTGCCATACGCTTCTAATTTCTGGACATTATCCTCCCAAAGAGGAGCCCATTGGTGCTCCTCGTTCCAGACATACTGTCGTTGGAACAATGGCACCTCTAGACGATGTTTCTTTTCGAAAATTTCAAGAACTGTTGCTGCGCCTGCATCCATAAATTGTTTAGTTTGTTAAATAAGTTAGTTTGGAGAATTGAATTCAACGCCCACGCGGCTTGGCTTTCCAACTGCAAGAATGTTTGCGATTCCGGCAACCAGCTCGTTGTATAATAAGGGCGTATTCTTCAAGGCTCAGTTTGGACCGGGGTCCCAAGCGGGTGATTCGTGGTTTATAGGTAAATACCTGACTAGCAGCAATCCTTTTGAATTACCAATCTCGAATTTGTCGTTGAGGGATAACTGTTTTCCGGGTTTTGGAAGTTTTTGTTGAAAGAACAGGAATTCGAGGGCGGCGGCGGTCGCGAACTGCTGCTACAGGGGATTTCGGGATCAGGGTAGACCTGATCCCCGGGATGACGCGTTTTCCAGACCGGAAAATCGGCTATCCCCGCGGGAAATCCTGTTTTCCAGACCGGAAAATGAGTCATCCCGCGGGGATGGGCGGATTTCCGGACCGGAAAACGCGTCATCCCCGTAAAATCGTCCATTTCCGGTCTGGAAATGAGGAGTTTCACGGGGGAAGGGGAGTTTTCCGGAGTGGAAATTTGGATTTCCCGCGGGAATCGGACAAATCCGGAGCGGAAATGAGCGTTTTTCGCGGGAAATCCTGTTTTCCGGTCTGGAAATTAGGCCATCCCCGCGGGATGACTCGTTTTCCGGTCCGGAAAATCGGATATCCCCGGACGAACTGTCGTCACAACCGGTTGATTAGCAGTGGTTTATGGATTTTTACCGATGTTGGAACGCGATTTGGTGGAAAAAGGATCAGTCGGCTTCGCCATCGGGTCGACTTGTGCTTCGCCAAGGCCAACAGGAAATGAAGTCTACCTTGGAAATAAACCCGGGAGACTGCAGAAAAGGCCGTTTTCGATCGGGGGAACCCTTAGTTGTGCAGAATGAAGGACTCAGTCACGGTTCGCAAGAAATGGCCCGGGATCGGGAATGTTCGTCGCAACGGGAGGTTTACGAATTTGCCCGGTGGGGGGTTGCGCCAGGATCGTCTGGTGAGAGGCGGCAAAGCATGATTTAGGGCAACCTTTTGTTCTTTCGAAACAACCAGATAATCAGGATGGGGCCGATCGCCACGGAGATGGTGAGCAACAGATAAGTCAATGGTTTTAGCTTTGGCTCCGGGGTGGCAGGACTGTTTGTGACCGCAGGAGGTTGGGCCGGCGGGAGGGAGTCGCCTTTTTTTGGTTCAGTGGGGAGGCTGGGATTTTGCGGTGCATCGGCAGGGACCGCTTGGGTGGCCGGCGCGCGGTCGCTCGTCGTTTCCTGCGCGGAACCGGCCTCAACGAGAAGGAGGGTCGCGCAACAGAGGATGGTATGGAGGAAGTTCACTTTGGAGGCAGAATTTTAATTATCGTCGGTTCTCAAGCTGGTGGTGGCGGCGCTGAGCCTTTCCCAGTCCGGATTGCGAGGACGGTTGGAGATAGGAAGGGTTTCCCATTTTCGGCTCCGTTCATCCTGCAGCTTCCATATTTCGGAATGGCCATCGACGAAGGTGATGCCGTAGCCGGAATTGTGACGGGTGGCAGGGGCGTCGAGTAATCCGCGAGCGCCTTTCATATCCACGGCAAACCAGCCGTCGTTGATGCTGCGTTCGTGCTCATCCAGGAAAACCCAGGCACTGGAGGGCGACGGGTTGATGATCTCCGTTTCTTTTTTGAACACCCAGTAATTACTCTGGCCGCCGACGTAGGTGCCGCCCATCCAACCGTTGATCGAGTAGCTCCGGACGCGAGGAACTTCAGCGGTTTTGCTGAAGTCCGCCGGACAGTGATAAACCTGGTGGGCCTTGGTATATTGGTATAAACCGCCCAATTTTATCCCGTTGATGTTGGTGGAATCGAGCACGTCGGGTTCCACCCGTGGATAGACGGCCGTATCGTCGTCCATGCTGCCGCGGACCCAGGCGTTCGAATTCACTTTTCCAGATTGAAAATAAAAGACAGGAACGACACGCCCTTGATTTTCGTCCGCATACATTTTCCAGGCGAAAGCGAGCTGCCGCAGGTTGCTGAGACACGAGATTTGTTGGGCTCTCGCTTTGCTTTTGCCCAATGCGGGAAGGAGCAGGCCAGCCAGGATGGCAATGATGGCAATGACAACGAGCAATTCGATCAGTGTGAATGCATCCAGTGCTTTACGATTCGTTCTCATAATAATTCCCTAACAAAAACCTTCGCCCGATCACGGTTGTGCCTGTGCCGTTTCGGCGGGAGCAATCGGAGCCTCTTTTGCCTTGTCCATCGCTCCTGATATAAAAGGGTATTTGTTTTCGGGGTTGAACAACATCCAACCGGCGGTTCCGGCTTTATCGCAGGCAGCGATTTCTGCTCCGATCTCGGCCTCTTTGAATTCGAGACGAAGTCGGGAGTAATCCTTAAAGCCCTGCAACCATGGTCGAAGTTTTTTGGGATCATTGCCAACCAGTGGGAGCACGCGCTCCAGCGCGGCAGTCACGACCTTGCCGGGGATGGCCGCGGAATTGGTTTTGAAGCCAAATACATTAGCGGGAAGATCCGAAGGAAAAATATAAGGCGAAACATAATCAACGAGGGGCGCCAGAGTAGCGATATCCTGCCCCATGCCGGCGTCTTCTGGTCTCCAGAGGGACTCACCGGAAACGGCAATGGAAATGAAAACGTTGAAAGGTTGGAGCTCCTGCTGGGCTCGTTTGAGAAAGCCAGTGATCACCTGCTGCCGTGCGTCTTTTGTATTCTCCTTCGAGAGCTGAATATTGCCCCTCGGAAAGCGAAGGTAGTCGAACTGAATTTCATCGAAACCTATTTCGGCTGCCGCTTTGGCAATGGCAAGGTTGTAGTCCCATACCTCTTCAAGAAATGGATCTACCCAGGGAATTTTGTCGGAATCCTTAAAAGCCTTGGTCGTCTTTGTGTCAATCACGGCCATATCAGTTTTATTATTGGCCAACGCTTCGTCCTTGAAGACACAAACCCGGCCGATTACATAGATATCCTTCGCATGTAAATCACGGATGAAGGCGTCGGGATCTTCGATGGTGATTTTGGAAAACGCGCCAATCTTATGCCCGGTTGGAATTTCCCAGGAGAAGGTGAACAGCCCGCGCTGGCCTTTGACATCCACCACGATTGCATTCAGGTCCGTGGCGGCAATCTGCTGCATAATCGGATCGCGCAAATACGCGGCGCCAGCGCCAGCGTGTGAAAGAAAGAGGGCTTTGGGTGTGATGCGCTTAAGCCGAGCATCGGGTTTGATATACTTTTTAACTTTTACGGATGCGCGTCCATACCCGTTGGCTTTCACCAGCATTGGTTTGGAAGCGTCCATTTTGGCCAGCTTGAATTTGCCGGAGGCGTCTGATTGTGTCAGCTGGCCGTTGTGAACAATAATGGCCCCGGCAATGGGCGTATTATCTTCGGCGTTGAGGATTCTTCCCTCCTGATTTGAACATCCGGAAACCAGTAGAAGAAAAGCGAGCATAGCCATGCCCACGCTAAGAAATTGCCGATGAATTTGGAAAGGTTGAAGGCCTCGGTTTGATGTTTCCGCCCCTGAGCCTCGATGTTTCGCCACGTCCAGCGTAATACTTTTTCCCACGGGCAGATTTCAAACAGGTTTGAAAGGAATTACAAGGTTCACTCTCAAATGAATGAACCCTGCCTGTTCCCGAAGGCACTTTCCGAATCCGACGAGTGGGAGCTATATCAACGTGCCCGTTGAGCTTGAATGACGGCGAGACCTTTCAGCAGATCCAGCGCGCGCGCCAATGCCGGGTCCCGAATCACGCGCAGCTCAGAGAAGTTGGCAGGTTGATCGACGAAATCTTCCTCGATGCTCAGGCCTTCGCGTTTGCGTCGGACCAATTCGGCTTCGTTCAGACGTGTGCGCGGACGATTCGTTTCGAGGGATGATTGGTTGGTGCTGAGGGTGAGCGAAACTTGCTCGATCTGGCGGGAAATGACGCGGTAAGGATCCTCCAGAAAGGCTCTTTCATCTCCCAGGCTGACATCCAACTGGATGTCAGGTTTCAATCCATTTACATCGAGAACTTTGTTTGAGCCGACTTTCACGGTTGAAGAAGCAATGAGAAGGGTTTGTCCATTGCTCAAGGGGAATTCTTTGAAAACGCTGGCCTGACCCGAGGTTTTTCCGCCGATGAGTAAACCGACCCTGGTTTCTCGCAGCACAGCAGCCAATGCTTCAGCAGCACCACGCGTCCGGCTGTTAATCAGGATCGCGGAAGGAACGGCGATGGCGTTTGTTTTAGCCGTGGAAGAGACGGAGGCCGCGCCCCAGTCCACCAGCGGCAGCGCAGTATTGAGAAACAAGTCGGCCGTTTTTCCCGCAGCCTCGTAATCACTCCCGTTCGCAAAACGAAGATCAAGTATGACTCCCTTGAGTTTATTAGTACTGGAAAGCAGCTTAAAACCGTCAGAAATTTTATCGGCCAGTCCCTTGCTCACACTGGAAACACGGAAATAGCCATAGGAGTTGTCGAAAACGGTCGTGGCACTCAGGAGGTTTGTCTGTATCTCCGGGGAAGAATTTGTCACCAGCGATGCCCGCCCTTCCAACTCGGCCAGGAGTCCGCGAACCGCCGCGGCATTTAAATCTTCGCTCGTGATGCCCGAGACATTCTCCTGGAGGAGTTTATAAACGTTCTCAAAAGGCGGAACGGATACGCGGTTGGTTTGAGCCAGAACTCCCTGGACAGTGATAACGGTGGCAAGAAGAACCAGGGAGGATTTGAACTTTAATAGCATACTGTTTCTCAATGATCTCAACAGAAAAGGAACAAACTGCCGCCAACAATTGCATTTAATTTTTGGATGCCATCGCCTGCGCCATCGTGAATTAACGGCATAGCTGTAACTCGTTTTACAGGAGCGCCTTGGCCGCAATATCGCGTCTAAACTGCGCCCCGTCGAACTCAATCTGTGCAACAGCTGCGTAGGCAGACTCGCGCGCCTGGACCAAATCGGCCCCCCAGGCGGTTACACCAAGGACCCGACCGCCATTCGTCACTGTTGTCCCGTTTTCACAAGCGGTCCCGGCGTGGAACACTTTGGTATTGGGCAACTGAGCGGCGATCTCAAGTCCCTTGATGGGCTTCCCCTTGGTCGAACTGGCGGGGTAACCGCCCGAGGCCATCACTACGCAGACGGCGGCGCCAGGTTTCCAACGAAGTTCCACCTGGTCCAATCGTCCATCGACACTGGCGTTTAGAACATCCAGCAGGTCATTTTCCAGGCGAGTGAGGTAGATTTGGGTTTCTGGATCGCCGAAGCGGGCGTTAAATTCGATCACCTTGACTCCATCCCTGGTCAGCATGATTCCGGGATAGAGAATGCCGCGGAATTCAATTCCTTCAGCCGCGCACCCTTTTAACCAGGGATACAAGATCTGGCGCCCTACATCGGCCAATTCGGTTTCATTCAGGAAGGGAGTGGGTGAGTATGTCCCCATTCCCCCAGTATTCGGACCCTTGTCATCTTCAAATATCCGTTTGTGATCCTGGGAGGTGGGGAACAGTTTGGCGGTTTTCCCGTCACACAGCGCATGGAGTGAAACTTCCATTCCTTCCAAAAACTCCTGAATAACGATAGTCGCGCTTGCCGCTCCAAAAGATTTGTTTACGAGCATGTCGTCGATTGCGGCGTTTGCTTCTGGTAAATTTGCGCAAACCACCACTCCTTTTCCGAGCGCGAGGCCATCTGCTTTGACGGCGCAACGGCCATTCAGAGCTGCGGCAAATTCTTTTGCCTTTCCGACATCCGTAAACGTGCCAGCGCGGGCGGTGGGTATGCCATACTTCTCCATGAACTCCTGGGAGAACGCTTTCGATGATTCAAACTGAGCCGCACGTTTGTTGGGTCCCCAAATTCGAAATCCTTTTTCCTGGAAAAAATCCACAATCCCCAGTGCGAGTGGATTGTCGGGGCCGACCACAATCAAATCCGGTTTATTCTTTTGCGCGAACTCAAGGAGAGAACGGAAATCCTCGGCGCGAACCTCAAGGCATTCGACGGAGGCACCGTTGTTTGTGAGCCGTTCCTGGGAGATACCAGCGTTACCGGGGGCGCACCACATCTCGGTGATTTGGGGGGATTGAGCCAGTTTCCAGACCAGCGCGTGCTCGCGACCACCCGAACCAATCACAAGAATTCTCATCGCGCCGGATTGTCAGGAAAAAACTGTGGCAGGGAAAGAAATTTTGAATGGAAGTCGGATCAAAGCAAAAGAGCGCGGACATCTATCCCCGAAGTAGACGGACGTCTGCGCTCCTGTTTAGCGTTACAACACAGTGCTGCCACCTAACTGGCTCTGGTGCGTTTCATCAACATAGCCACCACAAGCAACACCACGCCCGCTCCCAAAATCCAATACCCCATGTTTTCCATATGGCTCAACTTCGTCTTCAACTGATGGCGATCCATCGGCGGAGGCTCTGAAAAGGAATTCAGGGGTTCACCGGATCGGCTCCCCGAAATCTCTTGCTGTCTTTGCGCTTTGGCCTGCATAAAAGACGCATGAAGATTGCTCTTTCCTGTCTTGCAATGGCTGTGCTCATTGCCAGCGCTCCGCCGGCTCACGCTGAAGACATTCGCATTGGAATGATCGGGCTCGATACCTCCCACGTTCCGGCCTTTACCAAAACGTTTAACGATAAGAATGATAAGAACCATATTCCGGGTGCGCGAGTGGTCGCAGCCTTCAAGGGTGGCAGTCCTGATATTCCCTCGAGCGCCGATCGTGTAGAGGGCTACACGAAAACTTTGCGCGACCAATACGGAGTCAAAATTGTGGATAGCATCGAGGAGCTTTGCACCCTGGTGGATGTGGTGATGATCGAGAGCGTTGATGGACGCCCGCACCTGGAACAGGCCATTCTTGTAATCAAAGCGAAAAAGCCTTTGTATATCGACAAGCCGGTGGCCGGTTCGTTGGCCGATGCCATTCAGATCTTCAAATTAGCGAAGGAAAACAATGTTCCGGTATTCAGTTGTTCGTCGCTGAGATACTGGCCCGGAGTTCAGGCCCTTAAGGAGGGGAAGTCCGGCGAAATAAGAGGGGTAACCTCCTGTGGTCCGGCTCACTTGCAGGTCAAACATCCAGATCTCTTCTGGTATGGTATTCACTCCACCGAAGCCATGTTCACGGTCATTGGGACAGGGTGCGAAACAGTGACTGCCACTGTCACAAAGGATACGCATGTCGTAACCGGTGTGTGGAAAGACGGGAAAGTGGGGACTCTCCACGGAATCCGTAATGGCGCTTCCCCATATCAATTAACTGTGTTCGGAACAAAAGCGGTCATAAATGAAACAATCACTGGTGACTACACGCCGATGCTGCGTGAGGCCTTCAAGTTTTTCCAAACCGGCGTTGCGCCGGTTTCCCCTGAAGAAACCATCGAGATCTTCGCGTTCATGGAAGCTGCAGATGAAAGCAAACGCCAGGGGGGGTGCCCGGTGAAAATTGCGGATGTCATGAAGAAGGCCAGTTCCGCTCGTTAAGCTAGGCCACAAAGAACAACTCGATCAAAGTTACAAGCCCTCATCAGACACATCCCAATATGAGCAAGATGCACGAGGTGGATTACAAGATTTACGGAAACGAAATGCAGTTCGTAGAGGTCGAACTCGATCCCCAGGAAACAGCCGTCGCGGAAGCGGGATCGATGATGTTCATGGAAGATGGCATCGAGATGGACACGATCTTTGGGGATGGCTCCCAGAAAACCGGCGGATTCATGGGCGCATTGATGGGAGCAGGCAAGCGCCTTCTCACCGGGGAATCGTTGTTTATGACGGCATTTCACAATATCAGTTCAGCAAAACGAAAAGTGGCCTTTGCCGCTCCTTATGCTGGCAAAATCCTTCCCGTGAACCTGAATGAAGTTGGCGGGGAATTGATCGCGCAAAAAGACTCGTTCCTCTGCGCCGCCAAGGGAGTATCGATCGGGATCGCTTTCCAGAAAAAGTTCGGAGTCGGCCTTTTTGGCGGCGCTGGTTTTGTCATGCAGCGGTTGCAAGGGGACGGCCTCGTGTTTGTCCATGCTGGTGGAACGTTGTATGAGCGGGTATTGCAACCGGGGGAAACTTTGCGGGTGGATACCGGTTGTATCGTTGCCTTCCAGCCATTCGTTCAATATGAAATTCAATACGTCGGGAAGTTGAAAACGGCCTTTTTCGGCGGTGAAGGTTTGTTCTTTGCCACATTAAAAGGTCCGGGTCGCATCTGGCTACAGTCGCTTCCATTCAGTCGACTCGCAGATCGAATCTTCGCAGCCGCGCCCCAAGGGGGAGGTAAGCAGGTCGGGGAAGGATCTGTCCTGGGCGGGCTGGGGAACCTGATCGACGGGGATTAATTGCGTTCAGCGTTCCAAAATCGGCAGATTCGACGTCGCTGAGACCGAACAGTCGGGTTTTCAAAATGCGGTTGCTATCCATCAGGGAACCCCTCAACTATGAGCAGCACGAGAGGCAATGCGCGACTTCATAAAAATATTCAACTTCGGCTGGCCCTACCTTCGGCGGTACTGGTTTCGATTGGTTGCAGGAATCCTTCTGGGCGTTCTCTTCGGAGTATCAAACGCCAGTTTTGTCTGGGCGACTAAAACGTTGTTCGAACGTCTGGCTGGCGATGGTGATATGCGCCTGGTGGTTTCGACGAATGCCACCGTCAGCATCCTGGTTTCTACCAACCATAAACCCTCTCTCAAAATTACGGATGCGCAAAACCCGGTCCTTACCGTATCCAGCACCGCGCAATTACAGGTGTTTGTAGAACCAGATCTGGCTGCGAGTGGCCACGTAATCGCTTCTGGAGCGTATTTGGATCAAAAAAAGGCCAAAAAGGTCGGTTTCTTCAATTCTATTGCAAGGCATTTCAACGAATGGGTTGATCCCTGGCTCCCCAAAGTTGGCAGGGCACCGGATTGGAAACAAATGTTGGGCGGACTGTTGCTACTTCCGATCCTGGTGGCGATGAGAGGCTACATCGGATACCTCAGCAGCTATTGCATGAGCTGGGTGAGTGAACGAGTGATACGAGACCTCCGCCTCAACCTCCTGGACAAAATCAACAGCCTTTCGATGGATTTCTTTCATCGTGCAACAATCGGTGAGCTCCTTGCACGGGTGAATGGGGATACTCAGGCCCTTTACCGCTGTCTGAATCTCGGTTTTTCGGATCTGGTGAAGGAACCGATCACCATCGTAGTTATTCTCGTGGGGTTATTGTGGATGAACTGGCAGCTTACCCTGCTTGCTATTGTTTTTACGCCATTAACCCTGATTCCGATCAAAATCCTCGGCAAAAAAGTGCGAAAAGCCATCACCTCGGGACTCACCCAGGGAATGATGCAGGACAGTCTCCTGGTGGAAGTCTATTCCGGCATTCGGGTCGTGAAAGCGTTCTGTCTTGAGAAAGTGCAGATGGAGCGGTTTCGCGAGATTTACAATAACATCCTCCGAATAGGGATGAAGAGCACCCAGGCGCGTGAATTGGTGAATCCGACTGTCGAAACCATTTCCATGTTTGGTCTCGGCGTTGTCATTGTTTTCATCTTCCGGACGGGTGTAACCGCTCCTGAGCTGATCGGCTTTCTGACGGGAGTGATCATGATGTACACTCCCATTAAAAAATTGGGAAATCTCCACGTCTATTTCCAACAAGCGGGTGTGGGTGCCACCCGTCTGGTTGAAATTTTCAACGAGAAGCCAACTGTGAAGGAAAAGCCGGACGCTGTTCCGGTCCCCCCGTTTTCCCGCGAGTTACGCTTCGAGAATGTCACCTTCGCTTACAAAAAAGATCCCGTCTTGCGCAATCTTCAGCTGAGCATTCCACGCGGAATGAAGCTCGGCGTCGCCGGCCCCACCGGCTCGGGCAAAAGTTCACTGGTGAACCTGCTGTTCCGTTTCTACGATCCCAGAAGAGGTCGATTGGTCATCGATGGTAATGACTTCAAGAACGTGAAGGTGTTTGATTTGCGTCAACAGATGGCCTTCGTCAGCCAGGAAACCGTGATCTTCGATCAAACGGTGGCTGAGAACATTGCCTGCGGCCGCGAAGGGTCCACACGGGAGGAAGTGGAAGCGGCAGCCAAGGCGGCGTTCGCCCATGAATTTATTCTGAAATTGCCGAAGGGTTATGAAACCCGCGTCGGAGAACGAGGGCAACTCTTGTCCGGCGGTCAAAGACAACGTCTCGCGATTGCCCGCGCTTTCATCCGCAATGCTCCGATTCTGATTCTCGACGAGGCGACCGCCTCTCTCGACTCCCACGCGGAAGCGGAGGTGCAGGCGGCCATAGATCGTCTCGCCGAAAACCGCACAGTCATTTGTATAGCCCATCGACTCTCCACCTTGTCAGGCTCGGACAAAATCATTGTTTTAACTGATGGCGAGATCTCGGAAGAAGGCACCTACGAAGAGCTTCTCCAGGCCGGGAAGACTTTCGCCACCATGGCAGCTCGCCAGGGAATTTTTGCAGGCAGGACTAGCGGCTTGCCGGGGTCGGGATCGCCTGACTTTCAAGCTCCGCCTTCAGATACCGGAACACCAGTTCAGGGGTAATCTTGCCAATGCAATGTGCGTTGCTGGTGCAAACCGAAGCCGTGCTCGGACAAACGCAACCGTCCGCGTAGATCACTTTATGCTCCTTCCAGATCGGTCCCCATTGCTCTACCGATGACGAGCCGAAAAGGCTGATGGTCGGAACTCCCAACCCGATCGCAAAATGTAACGGCCCGGTATCACCTGTCACCAGAACCCTGGCCCGGTTCAGCACCGCAAGGTATGCCGCAAGATCAGGCATCGGCGGAAGGATTTTGACCTTCCGGCTTGCCGCCTTGAGCTCAAGGAGGAGGGCCTGCTCGCGAGGACTCGGCCCGGCCGAAAAGTAGATAGGATAGTTCGCAAGCAGGCAGTGCCGAAAAAGTTGAATCCAGTGACGGACCGGCCACTCCTTCTTTTGCTGGCTGGTGGTGATGTGAGCCACGACGGCCCCCCCCGGAAGTGCTTGCTCCGCAAACTCTTTCCATTTCGGATCCGCGTGTAATTCAAGATTCGTTCGGCTCGGTTGCGGAACTCCCCAATGCGATACGACGTGAAGATCGCGAAATACTTCATGCTGCAGGGCATGTGTTTCCTGGATACCCTGGTTGTAACAAAGGTGGCGTCCGACAAATCCACCTTCAACGATAGGCGCTAATCGCAGTTTCGCTCCCGCCATGAGACTCACTAACGCTCCGCGGTCATTACCAACGAAGTCGACCGACCAATCAAACTTCTGGCGACGTAATGCCCGGACGATCGGCCACGATTTGCGAATCTGCGCGT
The DNA here is from genome assembly GCA_046597605.1 of Limisphaerales bacterium. Taxonomy (GTDB): domain Bacteria; phylum Verrucomicrobiota; class Verrucomicrobiia; order Limisphaerales; family JACDHS01; genus JACDHS01. The sequence goes on from JBKJKE010000218.1 coordinate 15,197, forward strand.
TGTCGCGAGCCCTCGGAAATGCCCAAACCTTGGTAAGATACGGAAGGCCGTGCAGCAGGGGGGCCGCCTCCTCCGCGACCGTCATATGCAACTCGCAATTGGGAAAGCGCTCCTTGATGGCACGCAAGGACGGCACCGCGATGGCAACATCGCCGAGATACTTGAACAAAATCGCTAAAATTTTCTTGGGCTCTTCCATCGACAAAACGGTCAGCGGTGACAAGCGGAAAACATTATTCTTCACCATTTCCGGGCGATTTTTTTATGCACCGCAGATCGCCATCGGGTGCCGCCCAGCCAGAGCGGACATCTTACACCTAAATACCAAAGAAGCCATTTCAGGTTGGAGGGCGATCGTCGCCACGCTCTCTGAATGGCCGACGGCACCCGTTCCGGTTCCGTTTCCAGCCACGGTCGCACCGCTGCCAGCTCGAATTTGCTTTGCGCCGCACGCAGAGCCTTTTGATAGGCGCTGCTGACTCGCGTGTTGTTTTGGTTTCGGGCGAGCCCCTTTTCCAAGACTCGAATATTGGTCGCTGCCATTCGCAGGCTATTGCCACTGGCGTTGCCGGACCAAACCCGATAGCGCAACAGCGGTATAAATACTCCGAAGGGGTTGAATCCCTTCTCGGCCATGCGCAACCACAGGTCCCAGTCTTCCGCGGGAGCGAGTGACTGATCAAAAACACCGACTTTGTCCAAAAGACTCCTCTTCACGAGCACGGAAGAGATGCCGAACAAATTATAGGAGATGAGCCGCACCAAAGGATCTCCAGTCGGTAATTTTTTCGCGGAAAGATAACGTTGCTCGATATCCTTCGACCCGTTCCAAATAAAATAGTTGGAGAAAATAAAATCCACCTCTGGCTGCTCCCTGGCGATCTTCGATTGCACTTCCAATTTCTCCGGCATCCAAACGTCATCCGCATCGAGAAACGCTATCCATTGACCTTTTGCCTGCGCCAAGGCCGCATTTCGTGCTCCCGCCACCCCGGCATTCTTCTGCCGAAACAAACGGAATCGCGGATCTCCCTCCACATACGCCTGCGCAACCGCCGCTGTCCTATCGGTCGATCCATCATCAACGATAATAGCTTCGAAATCTGAAAACGTTTGGGCACGTAAAGATTCGAGGGTCTCAGCCAAATGCTTTTCAGCATTGAATGCGGGAATAATGACGGAGACGAGCGGGCCGGGATTCATGGCTATTTAAGAGCAGCCACCGCTTTTTTTACCATTGTTTGAAAAAAGGATCTTACGACGTAGCGGTCGTGAACCAGTTTCCATTCCGGTTCAAATTTACTCCAATCACCACTGCCCCCTTTTGCTTTGCTATGGAAACGGTAATTGGCGGCCACGATATCGAGGTGATGAAAATAGTTATCTCGGGCAAACCTCATCCAGAGATCATAATCCATCGCATAATGCAGCGTCTCATCCAGCAACCCATGTTGCTGGAGTAATTTACGCCGGAAGAAAATAGCCGGCTGTGTGGGAATCGACTTCCCCACCCAATATTTCTTCAACTGATCGAAGCCCCGTTCCCGGTTGATGATCTTGTCAAAAATCCTGCCGGTTTCATCCAACAGATTGCAGTCCCCCATTACCACGTTCTTCCCCGGGTTGGCGCGAAAGAATTCGCCTATCGTTCCAAAAACGTTCGGTTCATAAAAATCATCGGCATTGATCCATGCCACGATTTCTCCCTTTGCGATGGCCAAAGCCTTGTTCAAAGCTGCCGACTGACCGTTGTCCCTTTCTGACTTCCATTGCAGGTGCGGGTAACGTCGCAAGACTTCCACCGTGTTATCTGAAGATCCACCGTCCATCACGAGGTGTTCGAAAAAGGAGTAATTTTGCCCGAGAACACTTTTGATCGTCTGCTCAATATACGCTCCCTGGTTAAACGACGGAGTGACCACCGAAATCAAGAAAGGAGCGGGGGCGGTCATCACGACTTATTACTGAATGCGTTGGTCTTCGTGGCGAAAAGCAGCATCTGCCAGGAAAAGCCGGCGATGCGAGCGGCTCTCATCAATGAGCGGGCGGCGATCTGACCGTTGCGGAACGGCAAGGCAAACAGCGAAACGAGGAGGTTGGCAAAACAATGAAACGGCCCGATAACGATCCGGCTGAGGAGATAGACCACCCGCTTCGCCCCATTTCGTTTCTGCAATCGAATCAGGGCACTCGATACTCCCTCTGCCATTTCCTTTCGCATGAGAACAGTAAGTTGCACCCGATCCGCCGGCATAAAGTGGAGAATGGAGGCATTGGGCAACCACCAGATCTTTCCGCCGCGTTCCCGCAAGCGCAGATTCATCTCGTACTCTTCATGAGCCCCTTGCGCGTTTCCTTTCCGACCCAGGGCGGTGTTGAAGTTTCCCGCAGCCAGCACTGCTTCCCGGTCGTAGGCGATATTTCCTCCCCAGGGACCTGCTTCGTACTGCAACTCGCGCTCCGGCTTTCCGTAATCCAGCATGCCGCATTTCGGCGATAGCCAGGCCGGCGGCGGAACTTCGAAATCGGGAACAACCGGCCCACCCACCGCCACAACACCGCTCGCGCCAGCCCTTGAAAGGAACTCAACGTAAGTGGCAAGCCAGCCCGGCTGCGCGATGGCATCATCATCCAGGAACAAAATGTAGCTACTTTGGGAGCAAGCCAATGCGGCGTTGCGAGCGGCGCTCAATCCCAATTCTTCTTCCCGGATAAAACGGATCTTGGGGTTTCCCGCGGCTAATCCTTTCGAAAATTCCAGGGTCCCGTCGTTGGAGGCGTTGTCGACGATCAGAAGCTCGGTCTCACCGGTCATCTGAGGTGCCACACTGCGTACAGCTTTTTCGAGGAACTGAACGCGGTTTCGCGTGCAGATCGCAACGGTGATGAGGTGCTTTTTGGCACCGGTAAGACTGTTTTCCATTTCTTCCCCTTAGAAAAAGAGAGCGGCCATTCTAAATTGCCTAACAGGATACTCAAGCCGCGTTTACCTCGGGGATTTAAGCCGAATTGCGCCAAAAGTTTTGTTACCCGTGGCGGGAAGTAAGAAAGGGGAAAGGGATACGTTGTGTCAGAAGTGATTGTTACCGTGGCTGAATGGACAAAACTATGAGCCAGAAGA
>JBKJKE010000025.1:0-9341 GCA_046597605.1 Limisphaerales bacterium
TCCTCAACCTCCCGGACTAACTGCAACTTAAAGCTCTGACTATATCGTATCACTCTCATTTGCTACCTTGATTTTCCTTCTCTCAAAGTACCAACCTATTTCAGGACGGGACCTGAAGACTGAAAACTGAATACTGAACACTTTCCCAGCTCCCCATTTGATAAAGGGGTTGAAAGCCAATAAGGATTTCTTTAGGTTCCACCCCCGTCCGCGTATTTATGAAAAAAATTAACTTTTATCTTGGTCTCGGCGTATCGATTGCCGCACTCGCTATCTCCGGTTGCAAACCGGCGCAACAAGGTGGTGACGGAACAAGTGGTGGGACTAATGTAAGCGGCGGCGCCATAAAGATAGGTGAATTTGCCTCGCTCACTGGAAAAGAAGCAACGTTCGGCCAGTCGTCCCACGAGGGGACAATGATGGCTATCGAAGAGATCAATGCTGCGGGTGGCGTGCTGGGTCGCAAGTTGGAATTGGTCACCGAAGACACTCAATCCAAAGCTGGCGAGCCTGCCACCGTGGTGAACAAATTAATTTCACGGGACGGAGTTGTGGCGATCCTCGGTGAAGTCGCCTCCAGTCGTTCCCTGGAAGCAGCGCCAAATTGCCAGCAAAGCAAGATCCCGATGATCTCTCCTTCATCGACGAATCCGAAGGTAACTCAAAGCGGGGATTTTATTTTCCGCGTTTGTTATACCGACAAATTCCAGGGAGAAGTTATAGCTAATTTTGCCACAAAATCGCTGAACGCGAAAAAGGTTGCGATCTTTACAGACGTCAAAAGTGATTACAGCAAAGGGTTGGGAAAATATTTCAAAGACAAGTTCGTCGCGAATGGTGGAATCGTTGCGGCGGAACTGGACTACAATGGTGGTGACAAAGACTTCAAGGCACAACTAACTGCGATCAAGGCTGCCAATCCAGACGCTGTTTGTATCCCAGGCTATTACACGGACGTGGCGTTGATCTGTATTCAGGCAAAACAACTCGGATTGTCAGTGCCGATGTTTGGTGGAGATGGCTGGGAGTCGGAAAAGCTTACCGAGATTGGCAAAGATGCGGTCGAAGGCACGTATTTCTCAACCCACTATCATCCGAGCGTGGGAACCGAAAAGAGCAAAAGCTTCGTTTCAAACTACAAGAAGCGTTTTAACGGCAAAATACCGGATGCCTTGGCCGCATGCGGCTACGACTCCGCGATTGTTCTCGCTGATGCTATCACTCGCGCGGGAAGTGTGGACGGGCAAAAGGTTCGGGATGCTTTGGCTGCTACGAAGGACTTTGAGGCAGTCACTGGCATAATCACAATTAACGAAAACCGTGATGCAGATAAGGCCGCTGTGATTCTTCAAGTCAAGAACGGCGGCTACCAATTCCTTGAAAGCGTAAAACCATAATTCGCCTTCGTGGAGCAGTTCTTTCAGCAACTGATTAACGGGGTCGCGCTCGGTTCCATTTACGCCCTCATCGCCATCGGTTATACGATGGTGTATGGGGTTCTTCGTTTCATCAATTTCGCGCACAGCGATGTATTGATGCTGGGTGCATTTGCTGCGCTTTTTGTCACGCCGCTGGTCTGGAAGTTCTTTCCACCTCAATCGTTTACGGGTGCGCTCGTGATTATCGCCATCGCCGCATTGGTGTGTGCGCTGATTGGGATGCTGATCGAGTTGCTTGCTTACAGGCCGTTGAGAAATCGACCCAAGTTGACAGTGTTAATTACAGCAATTGGCGTTTCATTGTTCATCGAGTTTACGGGTCAGCACAAAGCAGTGTTTAGCAGTTCGCCTCGTTCCTTTCCCGATCTTCTGCCAGTGAAAAACTTTCAGCTTGGCAACTTGATGATCAACAGCAATGACGTCGTGGTTCTCGTGACCACGATCGTTTTGCTCACGATCCTCTGGGTGATTGTGCAGCACACCAAAGTTGGAACCGCGATGCGGGCAGTCTCTTTCAATATGCAGGCTGCGTCGTTGATGGGGATCAACGTGAACCGGATCGTTTCATTTACGTTTGGATTAGGTTCAGCTCTCGCAGCGGTCGCTGGCATTCTCTACGCCATGAAAGCTCCGAGTATTGATCCGCTCATGGGGATTCAGCCGGGATTGCGTGCGTTTATCGCGGCAGTCCTTGGTGGAATTGGGAACCTTCCGGGAGCGGCACTCGGTGGAATCGTTCTGGGAGTCGTTGAGACCTTCGCCGGGGGCGTCGAAGGATTATCCAATTATCGGGACGGGATAGCCTTTGCGATGCTTATCTTGATTCTCACTTTTAAGCCATCTGGTTTGCTGGGCAAAGCTACGACTGAAAAAGTATGATGCATTCCGGCGCCAAACGATCGCTGACCGTCGCCATTTTGGCGGCCATCCTTCTGACACCGTTACTGAGTTGGTTGGTGCGGGCGCACTCCGGTAGTTTCTTCAATCAGTATTATCTCGGTATAGCAATCGATGTTGCAATCAACATCATCCTGGCCGTTAGCTTGAATCTGATCAATGGCCACACCGGGCAATTCAGCCTGGGTCATGCTGGATTTATGGCAGTCGGCGGGTATACCGCAGCGAAATTCACGTTGCTGTTAAGTGCGAGCACACCGGCATGGGCGCATCCGCTGCTTTTCGGTGCGGGACTACTGCTGGCAGGTATCATGTCAGCGGTGGTTGGTTTGGGTGTAGGTCTTCCTTCGTTGCGTCTCCGTGGCGATTACCTGGCCATCATGACTCTCGGGTTCGGTGAGGTCATTCGCGTTGTTTTTCAAAATACAGAATTCTTTGGAGCGGCGACGGGCCTTCCCGGCATAGCCAACTGGACGAACTTTGGTTGGGCATGGTCTCTGGCAGCGTTGACCGTCTTCGTTGTCGCGTGCGTCGTAAATTCCACTTTCGGGCGTGGCTTTATCGCCGTGCACGATGATGAAATCGCCGCGAGTTCCATGGGGATCAATCCGGTGCGCTACAAGGTGACCGCTTTCGTGATCGGTGCGTTCTTCGCTGGAATTGCCGGTGGTCTATTCGCTCACCATAAACGCTTTCTCTCGCCCACGAGCTTCGATTTCATGAAGAGCATCGATATCGTGGTAATGGTCATTCTTGGCGGCATGGGCCGGACCCCGGGGGTGATCCTTGCTGCCATTATCCTGACGGTCTTGCCCGAAACGCTCCGTGGATTTCAGGAATACCGGATGATCATCTATTCCTTGTTGATCATTGGGCTGATGATTCTGCGCCCTCAAGGCTTGTTCACTATTGGAAAGCGCACGGTAAAAGCATCATGAGCCAGACGTTGCTCAACCTGGAAAATGTAACAATCCGGTTCGGCGGCTTGACCGCTGTTTCCAAGTTCGACTTTCAGGTGGGCGAAAATGAGTTGGTGGGATTGATCGGTCCGAATGGTGCCGGGAAGACAACCGTTTTCAATCTGATTACCAGTGTTTACCAGCCCACTGAAGGGACGATTGCATTTTGCGGCCAACGGACAGCTGGACTCAAGCCGTACCGAGTGACAAAGCTGGGCATTGCTCGGACCTTTCAAAACATTCGTCTCTTCCCGAGCATGACCGTTTTCGACAACGTTCGCACCGCTCTCCAGCTGCATCGCCATGAAGGAATTGCGACCGCGCTTTGGCGTGGAAAGAAGTTTCGAGATGCCGAGAAAGCCATCGAAGCCGAAGTTCTTGAGCTACTCGGAATCTTTAACCTGGCACGATTACGGGACGAACACGCCACGAGTCTTCCGTATGGGGATCAGCGCCGCCTTGAGATCGTCCGGGCTCTTGCGACGAAACCCAAGCTCCTTTGCCTGGATGAGCCGGCCGCAGGAATGAATCCGACGGAGAAGGCTGAATTGATGAAGCTGGTGCGTTTCGTTCAGGAGAAATTCAAGATCAGTATCTTATTAGTGGAGCATGACATGAAGGTCGTGATGGGCATTTGTCAGAGAATCGTAGTGCTGGATTACGGCATCAAAATCGCCGAAGGCACCCCCGCTGAAATTCAGAAAAATCCAAAAGTCATCGAAGCCTATCTTGGCGAAGATCATATCCCGAAAGATTAGCCGATGTTGGAAATCAAAGATCTCAGGGTGAACTACGGTGCGATTAGCGCCGTTCACGGAATTTCCTTCGTGGTGAAGCAAGGCGACATCGTCACCCTCATTGGAGCGAATGGGGCAGGGAAGACGACCACCCTCAAGGCGATCTCGGGATTGATCAAGGTGCAGGGCGAAGTGATCTATGAGGGGCAGAACATCGCCAATCTGCCGGCCCACAAAATTGTGGAGAAGGGATTATCCCACGTTCCGGAAGGTCGGATGGTTTTTGCGAACCTGACGGTGCTTGAGAACCTCAAAATGGGGGCTTATCTCCGTTCCGACAAAGCAGGAATTGAACGGGAGATGAACTACGTCTTTAGCATCTTTCCCCGGCTGAAAGAGCGAATCAAGCAAGTCGCGGGGACAATGTCGGGAGGCGAACAGCAAATGCTGGCGATCGGACGGGCTTTGATGAGCAAACCGAAATTCCTGATGCTCGACGAGCCCTCCCTCGGCATCGCGCCTCTCCTGGTTAAAACCATTTTTGAGAAGATCGTCGAAATCAATAAACAGCAAGGGATTACGATCCTGCTGGTGGAGCAAAACGCTAATTTGGCACTCGAAATTTCCAATTACGGGTATGTTTTAGAGACCGGTCGGATCATTTTGCACGATCTTTCGCCCAAATTGCGGCAGGATCCGAAGGTGAAGAGTGCATACCTGGGTGGGTAGTTTTCCAAGTAAATACCTCCTGTTAGATCCCGCCCCCGCCATGGGCCCTCCCAGGGCATAGGGGAGACGTAAATAAAAATTCTGGTACTTTTTCCTATACTTTCATCGGGGGTTTCTTATTGTTGCGACAGTTTCTTGGATATAATTCTCAACTCTGCAAATGAAAATCTCCCTCGTTTATCTCGCTAGTGCCTTGTGCTTAACCTTCGCTTCGCTCACCCACGCCAACGTTTTAATCACCCCTGCGACTGGTGGCACAAACATTTCTGCTGACTCCGCAGCGAACTCCTCGACTGCGTCGTGGACGTCGTTAGGACCAATTCTGGTTTTGGAGATGGGAAACGCCAGAGCGGATATTTCCAGTGGCACCTTGATTCTTCAGGTCCCGGCTGGTTTCGAGATCAACGCGGAGCTCCTTCCCAGTCTGGTGATCCCGGGCAGCAACAACAAAGATTTGATCTCTGCCACTCTTCAATTGACTGATGCGCGAACGTTGACGATCGGTCTGGTTGTATCTGGAACCATTAGAGTCGACAATTTCGTAGTCACAAACCTCCAGGTGCGTCCGCTCTCCGGCACTGTTCTTTCTGGCCCGGTGCATATTTATAGACCTCTCGATGGCGGAACGGCCGTGATCCCTGGGATCGTGCCTAGCGCGGACGGAACCACTGGAACCAGTTTTGGTGACCTATCAATTGCCGCTGGTTTGGTAACGCAGATTGGTTTTACTCAGGAACCAGGCAACGCTGTCGTGGGTTTGCCTTTCGGACAACAGCCGACCATTCAAGCAAAAGATCAATACGGTAATATCACTTCTGCCGGTCTTCCTGAGACGCTTGAAGTGGTAACCGAGCTCGTATCCGGAACAGGTGTCTTACTGGGAACAGTAACAAACGACTTCGGATCCCTGGCCGGGAATGGCACCCTCTCTCATTCCGATTTGCAGATCAACACTGTTGGCCTGAAGCAAATCGCAGTAACTGCCACTGGATTTCTCAGTGTAACAAGCGGAGTTTTCAATGTTTTCACTGCCTATCCGACGGTGAGTATCGTTCTCTCGAATGCTTCGCCCGTGCTCTCCATTTCCGGTGATGCAACGCAGGCTTATACGATCGAAACCAGTGCATCCGTCGACGGTTCCTGGCAAACGCTCAACACCGTTACTACCGATGCACTTGGAGTCACCGGTTATGTGGATGTTGATGCAGTGAATGGAAATCGCTTCTATCGCTTGTTGAAACAGTAAACTTTTCCCTATCTCAGAAGGCGATCTCAAAGCGAGATCGCCTTTTTTTGTTTAAGGGGGGTATGGCGAAAACTTCCTCTAGCCATTTCGCTGATTTTCCTTAAATTCCACAACGCTCGTGAGGGAACGTTTCCACTGTAGCTTCAAAGAGCATAGTGATCCGAGATGGTTGAGAACTTCCCGCCCGTGCCACGTTGCAACAATTCAACGATCCATTTTAACCATGACCAGCGCCCAAATCCGCCAATCCTACCTGGACTTCTTTAAGTCGAAGCAGCACACCATTGTTCCATCTTCATCGCTCATGCCGGAGTCTCCGGGTTTGCTCTTCACCAACGCGGGCATGAACCAGTTCGTTCCAATCTTCCTGAACGAACGCAAACCAGATGTCAGCAAATGGCCGGGTGGGATCCCCGGCAGCGATACTCGTGCGGCAGACACGCAGAAGTGCATTCGCGCCGGTGGTAAACATAACGATCTCGAAGATGTTGGTCTCGATACGTATCACCACACATTTTTCGAAATGCTGGGTAACTGGAGCTTTGGGGATTATTTCAAGAAGGATGCAATCGATTGGGCCTGGGAATTGATTGTCGGCATCTGGAAGTTTCCACCTCAACGCGTCTACGCCACGGTTTACAATCCAGACAAATCGCTCAATGACCCGAGCGAGTTCGACCAGGAAGCCTGGGATCTTTGGGCGGAGAAGTTTCGGGCGGCGGGTTTGGATCCAGCAGTGCACATTGTTAACGGGAACAAGAAAGATAATTTCTGGATGATGGGTGAGACTGGTCCCTGCGGTCCTTGCTCTGAGCTGCACATTGATCTCACTCCGAATGGGGACACGAAAGGCGCCCTTGTTAACAAAGGGAGCCCGCAATGTATCGAAATCTGGAACCTGGTATTCATCCAGTTCACAGCCAATCCAGACGGCACGTTTTCTTCGCTTCCAGCGAAACACGTTGATACCGGGATGGGCTTTGAACGTGTCTGCGGAATTATCCAGAACACAAAGAACTTCACTGATTTCAATCGGAGTATCTCGAACTACGACACAGATGTCTTCCGTCCGCTTTTCGACAAACTGGAGAAGCTCTCGGGCAAGACCTACAAATCGACGCTGCCGAAAGCGGGCAGCATTGGAGACAACGAGCAGGAGAAGATCGATATCGCTTTTCGCGTAATCGCCGATCACATCCGTACGTTGAGTTTCTCCATCGCTGACGGTATCCAGCCGGGCAATACCGATCGGAATTATGTTTTGCGCCGAATCCTGCGCCGGGCCGTGAAGTATGGGCGCACCCTGGGCTTCCACGAACCGTTCTTTTATAAGCTGGTGGATGTGCTCGCAGAACACATGGGGACCGTGTTTCCTGAAATCCGCACTCGGCGGAATCACGTTGAAGATGTGATCAAGATCGAGGAAGAGGCTTTCAACAAGACGTTGGATCGTGGGATTGATCTCTTTAACGAGGAGGCCGGGAAAATTTCAGGCAAAGCTTTTTCCGGGGACTTTGCCTTTAAGCTGTACGATACCTTTGGTTTCCCATTGGACCTGACCGAGTTGATGGCCCGCGAACGTGGTTTGAGCGTTGATACTGCTGGGTTCGAAAAATTGATGGAGGAACAGCGCGCTCGTGCTCGCGCTGCGCAAAAGAAGGAAATCGTTTCCGTCTCCAGCATCGACACCTCCAAGCCAACTAACTTCGTTGGTTTTGAAAAGCTCACGGTAGAAGCGACCGTTCAGGAAGTGGTAAACATCAAAGACAAGCTCGCTGTCACTTTCGACATCTCTCCTTTCTATGCAGAAATGGGCGGACAGGTTGGCGATACAGGTGAACTCGTTGCCGGTGGCCAACTCTGGTATGTGGTCAACACGCAGAAGGTTGGGAATACGTTTGTCCATTTTCTCGCTGAGAAAGATGGCCCGATCGTCGGAACGAAAGTAACGCTGACCGTGGAACCGAGTCGCCGGAACGCCATCCAGCGTCATCACACCGTGACGCATCTGCTCCACTGGGCCTTGCACGAAGTCGTGAGCAAAGAGGCGACCCAAAAAGGTTCTTTCGTGGGACCGGACAAGTTGACCTTCGATTTCAACAGCGCACCGCTCAGTGGCGAACAAGTTGCGGATATAGAAAAATTGGTCAACCAACGCATTCTCGAAAACGCCGTCGTGAGCTGGACTGAAGTTCCTTATACGGAAATCAAAGGCCGCAAAGAAGTGATGCAGGCGTTCGGTGAAAAGTACGGTGACACCGTTCGCGTGGTGCAGATTGGCGGCGAAGCAGGGGGCTTGAATGGTTACTCCATGGAACTTTGCGGCGGAACGCATGCTCGGGCCACCGGTGAAATCGGTTTGTTCAGAATCGTTTCGGAAAGCGCAGTGGCTGCTGGGGTCCGACGGATCGAAGCCATTTCTGGTTTGCAGGCGTATGAAAAGATGATGCAGGAACGCGAACTGATCATCAATGTTGCCGGCAAGGTCAATTCACCGATCGGTGAACTGGAAAAGAAAATCGAATCTTTGCTCGTTCAGCAGAAAGATCTGGAGAAACAACTTAAAGCCGTTCAACAAAAACAGGCTGCTGGTCGTGCGAAAGAATTGATTGCCTCGGCAAAAACGATCAATTCCATCCCGACGATTATCGAGAACCTCGGCGAAGCAGATGGCGACACGTTGCAGACCATTGCCGATGCGCTCAAATCACAGTTCAAGGGAGTGATCGTTCTTGGTGGAGCGGCAAATGGTGCTGTTTCCTTGATCGCGGCGGTCACGCCCGATTTCACTGCGAAAATTCAAGCCGGCAAGATCATTCAAACCATCGCTCCGATTGTGGGCGGCAAAGGTGGCGGTAAGCCGGACAACGCCCGTGGTGGTGGTAAAGATGCTGCCAAGTTGGACGAAGCCATCGAAAAAGCGAAAACGTTGATCGTTTAAGATCTTTTGTTCCAAGCACTCCGCGAGATCGCGGAGTGCTTGGGATCAGACTGATTGCAAACACACGGGTTTGGTTTTAAACGGGTGAGATGTCCAACGGAATGTCGTAAGCCCTCCGGTTGTAATGCCATCCCCCTCGATTGGTTCGACCCCACATTCCCGAGAATGGTATGGCAAACGCGATTGGTTCGACCCCACATTCCCGAGAATGGTATGGCAAACGCGATTGGTTCGACCCCACATTCCCGGGAATGGTATGGCAAACGCGATTGGTTCGACCCCACATTCCCGAGAATGGTATAGCGAACGCGATTGGTTCGACCCCACATTCCCGGGAATGGTATGGCGAACACGATTGGTTCGACCCCACATTCCCGAGAATGGTATGGCAAA
>JBKJKE010000234.1:0-10989 GCA_046597605.1 Limisphaerales bacterium
TATTCAGTAGTCGCAAGATCTGTCGGAGTAGTGAGAAAATTCTCTCGGCACCTCCAAGATCCTGTTTTGACGCCAGAAAATTATCTCGGCACCTCAGAATTCCTTCCGGAAGGAGCCAGGAAAGTTTGCCCGGGATCTACAAGTGGGCGCCTCTGTTTTTCTTCTGTGCGGCGAAGCCGCCATTGGTAGCGGCTGGTTGTGCCCCCCATCTTTTGACTGGGAGCTTCCGCTCCATCCACCTTACGCGTTGTTCGGCATTCTCACCTTTTCGGAAATTATTTTTGAGAACCACTCTACAAGTTGCCGTTCATCATTCGGAAACTTGCTCTTAAACAGGCATCCGGCATCAAACATAGCGGTGAGATGCTGGAGAGTGGTCTGGCGGGGTTTTTGGAAGTGCTATCAAAGGGATCCGCAAGACTTTGAGGTAATTGAGAGGTACACAGCTCGGCGTTTTACGATCTCGAGTAAAATTTTTGGCTTCCTTCAGAGACTAATTCTGATTGCTCAAATTGTTTCACTACTTTTTGACTATTGGCTTGCCCTCCAGGTCTGTCACAACACCCAGTTCCAGCACGATCGTTTCTGGTTTGTCGCCCACCCGGACCCGCGCGGAGCTTTTAAGAATCTGGTCGCAATGAAGCGTGACTTTGCCATCTTCAATCCTGATCGAATTCACGTCGCCCGCCTTGAAGGTCTCATCGTTGATCAAGGCGAAGAGTTTATCTCCACTTCCGGAGATCCCGCGCAAAGTAAGTCCATGATAGACCTGCTTGCGGGAAGCACTACCTGATGAGGTTTGCGAAGTTTCGGCTGTTTTCGCGGTGGGTTCTTTGCTTTTTTCTTTAGCATCGATTGGATCGCTCTCTTTTTCGAAGTTATTGTCCAGTTCTTTCAGCTTAACCGTACGGGTGACGGCCGGTGCCACAGGTTTTTCGGCGTACTGAACGCGCGGAATAGCAGTCATTAACAATCCATTGAGATACTCTTTTGCGACCTTGCCAGTAAATGAACCATTAAAAATATCGTGGTGGATAGTGGCAGGAACCGGGAACATGATTCCGGCGAAATTGTTTTCGCAGAACGCTTTATAGTCACTGATATCCTTTTCTGTAACGGATTTACCGCTAATCCACGCCATCAGAACAAACAGGAACGTGAAGAATCGAAGCGCTCCAGCTACCTTTGTAGTGTGATGTTCCCAATGGCCAAACGGTTCCTTCTCGACGACCGATTTTGCAATGCGCCGCCGTTTGGAGTTAAGCAGGAAATAAACGATCGCGAATTCGATCGGGAAAATAATCAATGCGAGGAAATCGGGCTGCATGGACAGCGTCTTGGCGAGCCAGATAGCCGGCAGCTTATAAAGAAAAAGGCAGATGACCAGCGTCAGCGCCCAATGGCAGATGCTGATGAGTTGCTGCAGCGTTTCTTTTCTTTGTCCTATCTTAAAACCGACAATAAGGGTGACAACAACGAGAAGATCAAACCAATGGGCTGAGACTAGGGACATGCCTCATTAGCTATCAGGGCGGGGCATCTTAAGCAATGTTACAGTGGAGACGATGGCTCGGCAGTTGATAACTTGAAAGAATTGAAAGAATTGGAAGAATTGGAAGAATTGGAAGAATTGGAAGAATTACAACTTGGAAATCTTCTCCACCAACCCCGTTGTCGATTTTCCCTCCACTCCTGGAAGAATCTCGATGCGGCCCCCCATTTTCTCGATCAGACGCCGTTCGTCCTGATTGATGGTATCGATGGTATAATCCCCGCCTTTGACGTAAATATCGGGTTGAATCTGGTTAAGGAAATTGAAAGCGGTCGTTTCCTCGAAAATGTAGACACCGGAAACCGATTCGAGGGCAGCGAGCATTTCCGCGCGGTCTCCTTCCGGGTTGATCGGGCGGGTCGGACCTTTTAGTTCGCGAACACCGCGATCGCAGGTGATTCCAACTAAAAGGCTGTCGCCGAGGTTTCTGGCGGCCTGCAGGTAGGAGGCGTGACCCACGTGGAGGATGTCGAAGACTCCATTGGTTACGACCAGCTTTTTTCCTGCGGTGCGCAGCTGTTTTCGCCATTGATCCAAATTCTCAACGGAAAGCAGCTTGTCGCGGAAGTTCATCTGCGGGAAATTGAAGGTAGTCGGAGAGATTTGGCAACGAGCAAATCCGGGCAGCAATTAAAACAGATACGATTCAGGCTCGGACTTGTGTTTTCGAAGGCAGTTCATACAGTAAACGTAGTTATATGAAGAATGACGTAGTGCCTGTGGAGATCCGGGGGATTCTTCCCGCTAATAGCGGTTGCGCTATTTTCGTGGGGAATGATGAAAAGGTGTTCGTCATTCAAGTGGAACACAACATGGGAGCGATTATTGGTATGTTCCTTCGTGACACGCCAAAAGAACGCCCTCTGACGCACGATCTGATTAATAGCATCTTCAAAGGATTCGAAATTGGGGTGGAGAAGGTTACGATCACCGATTTAAAAAATTCTACTTACTTTGCCCGCCTCATGCTGAAGCAGTCGAACGAGCTCGGCCAGAAGCTGGTCGAAATTGATGCTCGTCCGAGTGACTGCCTCGCCCTCGCTACCGCCCAGAAAAAACCGATTTTTGTCCGCGCCTCTCTCTTCGACCAGGTCGAGGATATGACTGAGGTTTTGGAACGGATTAACGAAAACGGCGGGGAACCGGAATAATCCATGGCTGCGGCAGCCAAGCCTTCTTCTCCTTTGGTCCTTGTTTGTGGCGATGACGAATTCGCCGTGAAACAACGGGCGAAAGAGCTCTATCACACCTGGTGTACTGAACTGGGCGGGATGGATCATGAGATCATCGATGCTGCCGTCGGCAACGGCGGTGAAGCACTCAAAGCTCTCGCCAAACTTCGCGAAGCGATTAACACCCTTCCGTTTTTCGGTGGCGGCAAAGCGGTGTGGTTCCAGAACTGCAGTTTCCTCGGAGATGATCGCACGGCGAGTTCCCAGGCGGTCACCGAGAATTTGACGGATTTGGCGCAGGATCTAAAAACTTTCCAATGGCAGACGGTTCGTCTCCTCATCAGTGCGGGGAAGGTCGATAAGCGGAAAACCTTTTACAAAACAATCGAGAAAACGGGTTCGGTGGAATCGTTTGCCGGTTGGTCGATGGATGACAAGGATTGGGCGGAGCAGGCTGAAATGTTTGCTCGACGTCACTTGCGGGAGCGACAGAAGGAAATTGCGGAGGACGCTTTGTCGGAATTGGTCGCCAATGTGGGACCGAATGTCCGTCTTCTTAGTAACGAAGTAGAAAAGCTCTCTTTGTTCATGGGTGATCGATCCCGGATCACCTCCGACGATGTAGCCACCATTTCTACCAAGAACAAACAAGCGCGCGCTTTTGCTTTGGGCGACGCATTGGGTGATCGCGATTTGCGCCGGTTGTTGCGTTGTTTGGATGAAGAACTTTGGGAAACCAAGCGAGACAAGTCGAAGTCGGAGATTGGGATGCTTTACGGTCTTATTTCGAAGATCCGCGTGTTGATTTTTCTTAAAGAGATGGTCGAGACCGGGCTTTTGAAATCAAGCGCAGGGGCCAGTTACAGTACATTCAAAGCGCAACTGGAAAGGGTGCCGGCGGACATTCTTCCGCAGGACAAAAAATTTAATCCTCTCGCGATGAACCCCTTTGTGCTCTTCAAGGCCTTCTCCCAGGTAAAAAATTATTCACGGGAAGAGTTGATTCAAGCGATGGAACTATTGCTTGAATGCAATATGGCATTCTTCTCGTCCGGAGCGGATGACACAGTGGTGTTGCAGCAAACCCTGGTCAAAATCGTGGGACAGAAGGGGCTCGCCGGTTTAAAGTAATCGGGGGTTTACCTATGGCAGACGTCTTGACTCTAAGTGGGACCGCACAGATAGTTTGCATGCAGTTAAATTGATGTATGAATCAGCCAGCCAGCACATTAATGGTGGCAGTGGCCGACCGGGTTGTTTGCGTTAAAATCTCGGGCCGTGCCAACTTTACCAACAGTTTGGATCTCAAGAAGCTGGTGAGTGAACTTCTCGGTCGTGGTTTCACCAAATTCATTCTCGATCTGTCGGATTGTATTTTGATGGATAGTACCTTCCTCGGGGTCCTGGCAGGGATCGGACTTCAATTTCTCGATGACCGAACTCGAACCGTAGAAGTGTTCAATCCGAACGCCCGTATTAAGGACCTTCTCGAGAATCTTGGCGTAGCCCATTTATTCCACATGACCGACAGCAAGGGTTTGCCGATCGAGAACTTTCATCCCGTTACAGGGGACGGCGAACAACCTTCCCGTACAGAAGTGACCCGCACTTGCCTGGAAGCGCATAAAGTCCTCATGGAACTCAACCCGGAAAACGTCCGTAAGTTTAAAGATGTGGCCCAGTTCCTGGCCGAGGATCTCAAGAAGTTGGAAGGTCAGGAAAACGCCGCAAAGGCGTAGTCGGTTGGGTCGTCTTAAACTGCGGTCTTCTCCATCGGCTTCGACTCTGGCGTCGGCATCATTGCGATTTGTTCCTCTTTTAGAAACCAACTGCGCCAACCTTCAGTTACTTCGAGACACGCCCACCACGCGAAGCCTTTGACAAGGTGACGCAGACTGTTGGCTGCGAAAACATACCCACCGAAGAGATAACGTGCGCGGTCGTTGGATTTACCAAGAATTCCCCGGCGCCGCCTGACTTTAGCCATCTGCGCGAAACGCTTGTTGTAAAAACTCATCAGGTGGAAGGCCGGCACGGCGCGCTTGCCTGAAAAGCTAACACGAGACAATGCCTCGGGACCCTCGTTGAATGGTGCGCGAACGACACCGAAGTAATACAAGCCGAGGTCCAGGACGAAGGCGATTTTCATCAAATCGAAATCGCCGAAGTAATGATACTTGTCGCGGTAAAGGGCATTGAACCAGCGATAGTAGCTGTCGCTGAAATCCTGGTTGTGCATCGTTACCAGTTCCCCCACCTCTTTCCCGGTTTGCTGTCCAACAATCAAATCACGCGCACGATTGGCCGAATAGGTGATCCAGTCCATGCCGGGACTGTAGAACGGATCGATGAATGCAGCAGCATCCCCCACCAGAACAAAGCCATCGCCCGCATACGTGGTGGAAGAGTAGGGGAGATTCTTTCGCCAGTGGACATCGCCCTCATTGCATGTCGCGTCGACCATCAACTCACGCGCAACCGGATGCTGCATGAGAAATGTTTTCAAACGCTCTGCCACGGAACCTTCCTCCGGGAATTTCACGAGTCGCTGATCGAAAGTGACTCCAATGCTGATGTCGCCTCCTTTCAGTTGGATCCACCAGGCCCACCAGCCATCGCCCATCAAATGATTCGTGGCGGTCCCGCGAACACCGAAGCATTGCTTCGCCCACATCGGGAATTTTTTGGCCACGGCGAGATCATCGAAATCCTTTACGTTCTTCCAGCGCGACCACGCTGAGGTCGTGGGATGTGCGGGATTGGGACGATACCATCCGTTCTGCCGGGAGAGCATCGCGGCCACTCCGGAAGCATCGACCACCCAACGAGCGGAGATCTTATGAAGCTGATCTTCGTGTTTGATCGTAAGGAATTGCAGCGCACCCGCGTTGAGTTCGCATTTTTGAACGGTGGCGGGACGCCAGAGTTTCGCGCCCAGGGCGACCGCACGTCGCAATACCTCTTCGTCTAATGTGGATCGATCGACGAGGTAGGAGGGAACACGGGAGAGATATTTTCCGCCGATCTCGCTACAGTGATCCAGGGCTTGAGTGCGTTCGTTGAAGAACCAGAAGCGCAGACCGTTTTTGCTGAGATGATGTTGATTGAGGTGCTGGGTCAGGCCGAGGACACGCATCAAAAAGTAACCACTGATCTCGACGGTGGCTTCACCTACGCGGCGAGTGAATGCACTGGATTTCTCCACGATCAACACGCGGAGACCCGGTTGCGCGTTCAGGAGAAGAATCGCAGTGGCAGCGCCGGAAAGTGCTCCGCCGATGATCGCAACGTCGAACTGATTGTCCTTGGAATCGTTCACAAAAAGAAACGCGGCGATGGTAAGTCGCCGCGTTGGAGAAAACAAGAGAAGGCGTATTTACTTAGTCTACGCGATCAATCTTCAAATCGTTGCGTACGACTTTGCCCGTTTGAGCAGAAATATAAATTTCACCGATATCCGCGGTTTGATCCGGGCGACGAAGTTTCTGAGCCCAAAAACGGATTTTCCAAACCACGCCGAAATCGCGATGGCGTTGCAGCGACATCTGCGAAGCTTCCAGCTTTAGGTTCTCGAGCATCGGTTCCGTGCGAGCGGTTTCTAATGCTTCATCAGAATCCGTTTTAAACTTTGTCTTATCCAATTCGGTGTTGCCCGTGGCAAACTCCAAGACACGTGACGGACGCTTCACACTCAACTTCTTACCAGCGCCAAATTTTACTTCCGTCGCCTTCGCCGTTGCATCGGGGTCGTAATAAACGACATACCAGATATTCGGGACGAGGGAGCCGACCGACTTCTCTGAGCGAATTTCAACAACACGATCTTTGGCATCTTCGCCGACGTGCTTATTACCCTCTTTGATTAATTCGAGGGCGGTTACTTCTTTGGCCGAGGCATTGGCGGCGGTAAGCGCAAGGCCCACTGCCAGAACGGACACTTTCAAAAGGTTCTTCAATTTCATTCGCTTACTATTCTATAAAAAGCGGACCTGAGCGCAACCCGCAAACAATCCGCGCAGTTTCCACTACTTGGCCATGACAATGTCGTGGTCTTCCGATTTCGGTTCGGCGGCAGTAGAGGCCGACAGAACAAGTAACTTGGCATTGCTGCGATCCCCTTGTTCATCCGACTTGTGGAATTTCACGCTCACCATCTTGCTGATGCCATGCTCCTGCATCGTCACACCGTAAAGAACATCGGCCATTCCGATCGTGCGCTTATTGTGGGTGATGATCACGAACTGGGAATGATCGAGGAAACGTTGCAAAACACGCACAAAACGATTCACGTTCGATTCGTCGAGCGGTGCATCCAGTTCGTCCAGCACGCAGAACGGACTCGGCTTCACCTGGTAGATGGAGAAGAGCAGGGCGACAGCAGTCATCGTTTGTTCTCCACCGGAGAGTAATGAAATGGTTTGCAGTTGTTTGCCGGGAGGACGTGCCACGATATCAATTCCGCTCTCAAGGACATCGCCTTCGTTCACCAGGATCAGGTCGGCTTTACCGCCGCCAAAAATATCCACGAACATTGCCCGGAAATTGTCCCGGATCTGGTTAAAGGTCAGAACGAACATCTCCTTCGTCTGGGTGTTGATCCGATTGATGATTTCCAGCAACTGCGCTTTGGCTTCCACCAAATCCCCATGTTGGGTCGTGAGGAACTGATAACGCTGCTCGGTTTCTTCGTATTCTTCGATCGCCACCAGGTTCACCGGTCCGATTTCATCGATACGTTTCTGCAACCCAGCAACCTGTTCGATCACTGCATTCCAATCCGTGGCCACTCCGGCCTGCTCCATCTGCTCGGGTGTCAGTGTTTCAACCTTGGCCGGACCTTCGTCGGCCACGGTGATCGTGATGCATTCGCTCCGGATGTCGTCCAGCTTGATTTGATACTTCTGTTCGATGCGTTCCCGGAGGTTCTGCACCGACATGTTCTTCTGGGCCAGTTCCACATCCAACGTTCCACGGATCTGTTGAATCTCGGTCAAACGGCGGCGGCGATCGCGCAATGCTTCTTCGCGTTCCTGAATCTCAGTCTCCTGTTCGTTCTTTTGATTCAAGAGATCAGCGGTCTGGTTGCTGACTTGTTCGCGTTCGTGTTGAAGTGCTTCGATCTTCTGTCGTGACTCCGCGATTTCGGATTCAGCTTGCGCTCTGCGGCTGAGGAAGCTCGCCACTTCGTTTTTGCGTTGCTCGGCAACATGAGTCAGTTCGCGAATCCGTTGTTCCAATGGATTTTTTTGACTGCGGAACGAATTGCAAAGCTGTTCTTCGGTCGCGAGGGCGACTTTGGTTTCGGTCAATGTGGCATTGGCGACATCGCGTTCGGAACGTAAACCTTCGAGTCCACTGGTGAGTTCTGCAACTTGCGCCTGCAACCCTTGCTCGCGATTTTCCAGTTCACCGATCTGTGCGGCCAAACCATCGCGTTTGTGAATCCCTTCCTGTTCCTGCGCTGACAAGCTGCCGAGTTCGAAATCGACGGTTTGAATCTTCTGATTTAAAACACGTTGGGAATTTTGCAGAGCATTGAATTCGCCCTGGCGCGTAGCAATGGCGACTTCCTGCGAACGCAGTTCTGTTTGAGCTTCCTGCAAGCTGGCCTGCAGTTCCGTTTGCTCACTCTGCAGGGTGCCTTTGCTGCGACTTGCTTCCGTGATTTGTTCCTGCAATTGCGCAATCGTCACCTTCAATTCATCGATCTGGTTTTTGCGGCCGAGGATTGATGAAGGCGCTTTGCCGTTGCCATTCGCGTTGAGTTGGCCACCCGTGAAGATGCCGTAACGGGTCAGCAACTCACCGGTTTCAGTAACGAAATCATAGGTCCCGTTGGTTTCACGAAAACCTGCGGTTGCCAGAGCCAGGTCAGAGACAATGACGGTTTGCCCGAGCAGACGTTGCAGTAGTGGCAGGACGCTTGCGTCGGCTTCGACAACGGTCAATGCGAGAATGCCATTGGAGATCGCGGGCAGGGACTGGGAACCCTCCGGGTTCAGTAACGCGAGCGCAGCAATGCTGGCTTTGCCTTTTTTGTTCGTGGCGAGATCAGCCAGAATCTGCTGAGCGGATTCAGGTTGTTCGGTGAGAACCAACTGCAATTGCTGACCGAGGGCTGCTTCGATCGCCGCAATGTATTGATCGGGAACCTTGATCTTGTCTGCCAGTGAACCAAGAACATTTTGCGCAGTCTTGAGGGCGGCGAGGGCGCCGGCGCTGAATCCTTCGTGGGACTCCTGCAACTGCTCGAGGACATTGAGGCGAGAACGTTTCTCGGCTTGTTGACGCAGGACGCCGTCCAGTTCCTGGCCAACCTTGTTGAGCTCCTGCTGGATCTCTCGCAAGCGGGCCTGTCGTTGTTCGACGGTACCACGTTGGGTTTGGATGCTGAGCTTTTCCGATTCAACATTCGCAGCGAATTCCGCGAGGCGCGCTTCCAGGCGGGACTTTTCTTCGGCCAGCTGAACTTGTTCCGCCCCGAGCTTTTCCAGGCGAACCACGTTTCCTTGCTTCTGCAAATCGAGCGTATTGATCTCGTTGCGAACCCGGGTGAGTTGCTGTGCGACAGAGAATAATTCCGACTGCGTCTTGCGCAGGGCTTCTTGTCGTCCCATCAAGTCGCCTTCCACCGCTTGCAGTGCGACACGCTTTTCTTCGAGCAATCGGCGCTGTTCGTCGACTCGCGCCACCGTATCGGTCAATCTATCCGTGACATTGATCAGTTCCTGCTCGGCGACGAGGCAACGTTCCTCCGCCTGGGTGATCTCCTGGAAAGCCTTGGCATTTTGGGATTCCAACTCTCGCAAACGCTCGTCATTGAAGTGGATCCGGTTTTCATGGCGATCGATTTGGCCTTTGAGTTCATGACCACGTCCCTGGGAGAGGCTGATTTCCTGTTCCAGTTCAGAAAGTAATTGGCGAAGAGTCTGAATTTCGCTTTCCCCGCGCAGGACGCTCTCGTTGCAAATTTCGATTTCGAGCTTCAGTTTCTCCGTGCTGGTTTCGCGATCGCGAATCTCGCCCTGGAGCACATCAAATTGGTGGCGGGCCAGTTGCGTTTCGAGATGCTGCAGTTGCATCGCGATTTCTTTGTAACGGCGTGCTTTGCCGGCCTGACGCTGGAGCGATCCGATCTGTCGCTTCACTTCCTTGATCGTATCTTCTACGCGAAGGAGGTTCTGGTCGGTCGCTTCCAGTTTGCGAAGCGATTCCTTCTTCTGTGCTTTGAATTTGGTAATTCCCGCTGCTTCTTCAAACACCGCCCGGCGATCGTCCGGTTTACTGGAGAGGATTTGGGTAATGTTGCCCTGAGCCATGATGGAATAGCTCGTTTTGCCCATGCCCGTTCCCATGAACAGCTGCTGAATGTCTTTCAGGCGGCAGCTCGCCTTATTGATGAAATATTCCGATCCACCGTCGCGAAATACCCGGCGGGTGACTGTTACCTCATTGTATTCCACCTCAACACCGGCTGCTTTGAGATGTTCGCCGTCAATATCTCCGATAGTGAGCGAAACTTCGGCCATTCCGAGCGGTTTACGTCCATCGGTGCCATTGAAGATGACATCGGCCATTTCGCCACCGCGGAGGGCTTTGGCGGATTGTTCACCCAAAACCCAGCGGATTGCATCTGACACATTGGACTTTCCGCAGCCGTTTGGCCCGACAATCGCGGTCACACCAGGCTGGAAGTTCAGCGAAGTCTTATCCGCGAACGACTTGAAGCCCAACATCGTGAGGTTTTTCAGATACATGACACCAAAATGAAACCAACTCAGGGTAGGTCCGTAAAGTCTAAACCACAATATGTAGTGGAAAGTTATTCACAATCACCACAACCTATGGTGAGTCGATTGCGGTTTGACACAATAGCGGGGTAAACTAAAAAACCGGCTTCCCAAGGTGAAATAGTGGGTTTCCTCTCCATTTTAGTGGAGCCGCACGGATAGTTTCTCCTCAAAAGGGAGGATTCGAGCGATTCGAGTCCATTCTGGCTGTTCCAAGGTTCTTTGCCCCCCAACGCAAGAATCCCGTAACCAACCGCCCCCCACTTAAAAGTTGGATAGTTTGGTTTGCTTCGGGGCATTTCCGGCAGGTGAAAAGGCACTAGATTTATGCCCTTTTTTTAATCGGGGAGAGCAGGGTAAATATATTTTTACGCTCATTTCCCGCGGGGCGAAGGTCGTAAAAACGTTTTTGTCGTCTTCGCCCGCGGGGAAAACATCGTAAATATATTTTTACGGTCTTCGCCCCTGGGGCGGA